>DATCTW010000026.1:0-66996 GCA_036567745.1 Ignavibacteria bacterium
TTACGGTGCTACGCACCTTTCTTTTTAAGCAGTGTTAACTGCGATATGTTTGTAGAAATATGCTACAATTTAGTTTTAAGCACCGTAGGTGCGACACGTAAACATACATGTCAGGGCTACGCCCCTCTATATTTATTCTAACTTTTTTCTACAAACATTTCGGTGCTACGCACCTTTCTTTTCAAGCAGTGTTAACTGCGATATGTTTGTAGAAATATCCTACAATTTCGTTTCAAGCACCGTAGGTGCGACATGTAAACATACATATCAGGGCTACGCTCCTTATTCTTTATTCTCACTAGTTTTCTACAAACATTTCGGTGCTAAACATCTTGTTTATTTATGTCATAAATTATTTTTAAGGGGCAGAGCCCCGATACGTTTGTAGAAAGCAACGAAAAAAGGTTTCAAGCACCGTAGGTGCGACACGTATAATAATTAATTTATGTTTACAAAAAGAGTACGCTTCGAATACCTTAAGGGTCAGAGCCCCGATATGCTTGTTTATGTGAAAAAAAACAATAAAGGAACTTTGATTTAAAATAAAAGGTTATAATATAAAAAAGAATTATTATGATGAAAAACAAAATAAATTTGGTGTTATTAGGTACTGGTTTTGCAGCTTTTACATTACTTAAAAAGATCGATTATAAGAAATTTAATGTAAATGTAATAAGTCCAAGAAATCATTTTTTATTCACTCCATTATTACCTAGCACAACTGTAGGTTCTGTTGAGCTAAGAAGTATAATAGAACCCATAAGAATTATTAAAAAAAATTTTAATTTTGTTCAGGCTTATGCAAAAAAACTAATAAAAGAGAAAAAAGAATTAATTTGTACCAATGCACTCGATAATAAAGAATTTTCTATATCTTACGATTTATTGATAATTGCAGTTGGCGCTCAAAGTGCTACATACAATATTAAAGGGGTAAAAGAACATGCACTATTTCTAAAAGAATTGTGGGATGCAAGACAAATAAGACAAAAAATAATTGATAACTTCGAAAGAGCTTCTACACCAAATTTAAACGAAGATGAAATAAAAAAATTGCTGAGCTTTATAATTGTTGGTGGTGGTCCTACTGGTGTAGAATTTGCAGCAGAACTATCTGATTTTTTAGAAGAAGATTTATCAAAAATATACCCTTCTATCGCTAAATATGCATCAATACAACTTTTTGAAGCTGGAAACAAAATTTTAAGCACCTTTGATAAAAAGCTTTCAGATTACGCCATGAAACATTTTGAAAGAATTAATGTTATCGTTTCACTTAATTCATTAGTTCAAGAGGTTCAAAAGGATAAAATTATTCTTAAAGATGGAAAAGAAATTCCTTATGGATTGCTTGTTTGGTCTACAGGTAATACATCAACAGATTTTGTTAAAGAATTAGATTTCGAGAAAGATAAATTTGGTCGTCTAATCACAAAAGAGAATTTTTTAATCAAAGGAGAAACATCAATTTTTGCTATAGGGGATTGTTCAACTATAGATGGTATGGATTTACCTGCTACAGCTCAGGTAGCCATGCAAAGCGGAAAATTTCTGGCAAAATTACTCAACAATAAAGATAATGTAAAAACTGATTCAAAAAAATTTTCCTACAAACATCTTGGAATGCTTGCATACATTGGCAATAATAAAGCTTTAGCTGACCTATCTTATGCGAAAACAGGTGGCTTTTCAACATGGATTTTCTGGAGAACTGCTTATTTGACCCGTCTTGTAAGTCTAAAGAATAAGATATTAGTATTATTTGATTGGATAAAAACCGGAGCTTTTGGAAGAGACGTAAGTAGATTTTAATATTTTTATTTTTATATAAATAATTCCATTTATTTTTAAATAAAAATAAGTTAAATTAATTTGTTAAATAATTTTCGTTTTATTTTTTCACAAGGAGTAGTTAATGAAAAAAACTATTTTAATTCTAATAAGCATTCTTTTAGTATCTATAGTATACGCTCAGAAGAAAGCTCCAAAATCAACTAAACCTACCGAGACTCCAAAATACGAATTTAAAACCATGATGGATTCCGTTAGTTATACTTTTGGTGTAAACATAGGAAAAAGTATCCAGAGAGATAAAATAGATATCACCCTAGATCTTTTTTTCAAAGGTATAAAAGATCAACTCAACAATTCCACAATTTTACTTTCAGATCAGCAAATGGCTTCACTTATGCAAAGATTTCAACAATTTATGATGGAGAGACAACAACAAATGCAAAAAGAATTAGCTGATAAAAATTTAAAAGATGCAGAGAAATTTCTTGAAGAAAACAAGAAGAAAGAAGGTATTATTACTACTGCAAGCGGTTTACAATATAAAATAATCACAAAAGGCAATGGTAAAATTCCAACTGCTCAAGATACTGTGGTTGCTCATTACAGAGGCACATTGATCGACGGAACCGAATTCGATAATTCCTTCAAAAGAAATGAACCAGCAACATTCCCGGTATCAGGGGTTATAAAAGGGTGGCAAGAAGTACTACAATTAATGCCTGTTGGTTCAAAATGGGAAGTTTATATACCACCTCAACTCGCTTATGGTGAACAGGGCGCAGGGCAGGTTATTCCTCCTAATGCTGCACTTATTTTTGATATTGAGTTAATTTCTATCAAGTAAATTTAAATTTTTGAGACGCACTATTGTGCGTCTCAAAATTATTATTCAGAATACAATTCAATTATTTTCAAAATTACTTCAACAGCTTTTTCCATAGATTCTATAGGTATGTATTCCATCTTTCCATGAAAATTATGACCACCGGCAAAAATGTTAGGACAGGGCAATCCCATATAAGAAAGTCTTGAGCCATCTGTACCACCTCTTATTGGAACAATTACTGGTTTTACATCTGTTAATTCCATTGCTTTCTTAACAATATCAATAATATGTATTACTGGTTCTATTTTTTCTCTCATATTATAGTATTGATCTTTTAACTCAAGTATCACAGTGCCGGAAGGATACTTTGTATTGATAAAATCACATACCTTCTTTATAAATTCTTTCTTTTGCTCAAATTTTGCTTTATCATGATCCCTTATTATATATTCTATGGTGGTCTTTTCTACATTACCATTGAATTTAATAATATGATAAAATCCTTCATAACCACTTGTATACTCCGGTCTTTCATTTACAGGTAAGAGTGAATTAAGTTCCATAGCTATTAAAAGGGAATTATACATTTTTCCTTTTGCATAACCTGGATGAATGTTTCTTCCATTAATTATTATCTTAGCATAAGCAGCGTTGAAGTTTTCATATTCTATCTCTCCTATACCACCTCCATCGATAGTGTAAGCATACTCCGCACCAAATTTTTTTACATCAAAATAATCAACACCACGCCCTATCTCTTCATCTGGAGTAAAACCAATCTTTATTTCACCATGTTTTATCTGTGGATTTTGCACAAGATACTCAATAGCTGTCATAATCTCAGCAATACCAGCCTTATCATCTGCACCAAGCAAAGTGTTTCCATCAGTTGTAAGTAAAGTATTACCTACATATTTTTTAAGCTCAGGGAATTCAGTAGGCGATAATATAATATTCTTTTCCTTATTCAGGATAATATCACCACCATCATAATTTTCAATTCTTTGGGGTTTGATATCTTTACCAGACATATCAGGGCTTGTATCCATATGAGCGATAAAACCAATTATAGGTACTTTTTTATCTATGTTAGATGGCAATGTTGCCATCACATACCCTTTATCGTCAAGAGATATATCTTTCAAACCTAAAGAGTTTAATTCTTCATATAATAATTTTGCAAGATCTAACTGTTTAGCTGTACTTGGTGTTGCTGAAGAACTATCATCACTCTGAGTATCTATACTTATATACCTTAAAAACTTTTCTACTACTTTATCTTTCATTTTTTATTTTCCTTATTTATTCTTCTATTTTAGCACGCATAGAATCCCAAATCATATATGCACATAAAGCTGCAAACATTATAATACCAAGTATTTCTGCTCCGTGAGATTCAAACCACTCTTTATTTACTAAATCAATATTCATTCCCATCAATATCATCTTTAATATCGCACTTAATACACCCATTAAAGCACCACCTGCTATAAAACCAGATGCAATTAGTGTACCTCTTTCTCTCCTTGCATTATTTAATTTTTCATCCTTACTTCTTGTAGATACATAATGAGCTATCAAACCACCAACTATCAATGGAGTATTTAACTCTAGAGGGATAAACATTCCTAAAGCAAATGGAAGCGCAGGCACTCCAATCATTGTAAGAATTAAAGACATAAATGCACCACCTAAGTAAAGCATCCACGGGGCTGATTTACCTGACATAAGTGGTTCTATAACGGCAGCCATTGCGTTTGCTTGAGGAGCCACCATTGCACCTTCACCGGTAAAACCATAAATCTTATTTAGAATAAGTATAACACCACCTACTGTAGCTGCAGAAACTAGTGTGCCTAAAAATTTCCATGTTTGTTGCTTATATGGAGATGACCCCAACCAATAACCAATTTTCAAATCCGTAATGAATCCACCAGCCATTGATAGAGCTGTACACACCACCCCACCAATTATAAGAGCAGCAACCATTCCAGATGTACCTGATAATCCGGCTGAAACCATAACAACCGAAGTGAGAATTAAAGTCATAAGAGTCATACCGGAAACAGGGTTGGTTCCAACAATTGCTATAGCATTAGCTGCTACAGTTGTAAACAAAAAGGCAATAATCATTATTATCAATAATGCAATTATGGTTTGAAATAAATTATGTACAACCCCAAATAGGAAGAAAACAAAAATTACTAATGCAACAAAAATGATTCCACCAGCAATAAAACCCATCGGTAAATCTTTTTGAGTTCTCAACGAATTATCACCGCTCTTATGTTTACCAAATATTTCTTTACCTGCAAGAGTAACAGCATTTTTAATAATTTTTGATGATCTTATTATTCCAATTATACCCGCCATTGCAATTCCACCAATACCAATTTGCCTGATATATGCTCTAAAAATTTCTTCGGCTTGCATATCTTTTAAAAGTTTTGTTACGTTTGTACCTACAGCTATCGTTTGACCATCAGCAAAGTATGATATTACAGGAATAATAAGATACCATCCTATAAATGAACCTGCACAAATTATTGCCGCATATTTAAGCCCTACTATATAACCTAAACCCATAACTGCTGCACCAACATTAATCTTGAATACAATCTTTGATTTATCAGCTAAGGCTTGTCCCCACTCAAATACTCTTGTTGTGAAAACCTCACTCCACCAACCAAAAGCTGCTATCACAAAATCATAAATACCACCTATCAAACCGCTTATTAATAGTAGTTTTGCATGGCTACCACCTTTTGCACCTGATACTAAAACCTCTGTAGTTGCTGTAGCTTCTGGAAATGGGAATTTACCATGCATTTCAGCTACAAAATATTTTCTAAATGGAATCAAAAAAAGTATGCCTAAAAATCCACCAAGTAAAGATGAAAGAAAAATCTGATAAAACTCAGCCTCTAAATTTAGAATATAAAGAGCAGGAAGAGTGAATATCGCACCCGCAACAATTACTCCTGAACAAGCTCCGATAGATTGAATAATTACATTTTCACCTAAAGCATTTTTCCTCTTTGTTAATGTAGATAGTCCCACAGCTATTATTGCGATGGGAATAGCTGCTTCAAATACTTGCCCAATTTTTAATCCTAAATATGCTGCAGCAGCAGAAAAAATTATAGCCATAAGCAGCCCCCAGGTTACAGACCAGAGATTAACTTCAGGATAAACCTTCTCGGGAACCATAATTGGTTTATAAATTTCACCTTCTTTTAATTCTTTGTAAGCATTTTCTGGTAGCTTTACATCAGTGAGATTTTCATATTCAGCCATAAATATTCTCCTCAATATTTATATTTCAATTTTACAAAATATACTGTAATAATAAAAAATATACAAGCTTAAAATTTCAAAAATTTTTATCAAAAAAATTTAGAATTATTTTATACACTTTTTTAAAGAAAAATATTACCTTACTAAAAGTATTTTCAGGTATTCACTTTATGAAAAGATCATCTGCTTTAATCAGGCTTTCAAAAGAACATCATTCGGGCTTAATTTTAGCTCAGCTAATAAAAAGTAATGCACCAAAATATAAAAACCTACCCGAAGATGATTACTCAAAATTAAAATTCACATTAAGCACATTTAATAAAGAACTATACCCACATTTTATATGTGAGGAAACAATACTAATTCCATTCATTCAAAATAATGACCCATTAATTGACTCTTTAAGCAATGAAATTATTGAAGAACATAAAAAAATTTATAAGATAATTGACAATTTAAAGATTTATAAAGATATTTCATATAACTTGAACAAATTAGGTGTTATATTAGAATCTCATATAAGGAAGGAAGAGAGAATTTGGTTTGAAGAGATTCAAACCAAATTCTCAACTCAAGAACTCAAAGAGCTTGAAATTGAAATTAATTCTTTTGACAATAAAAAGCATCAAATATAATCTATTTTTTTAGAAGCAAAGATATATTCTCAAAATTTTTCTTGAGGGCAGGATATAGCGATTTAAACTCATCATAAAACGCCTTATATTTTTTTGCTTCTGATTTTTCTGGTTCAACCCTCTCTTTCACTTTAATAATTTTTTCCGTCGCCTCTTCTATAGAACCAAAAACATAACCACCTACACCAGCCATTATTGCAGCACCAAAAGCTGGACCCTCTGTATTATTAACCGTAACAACTTCAGAATTATAAATATTAGCTTGAAGTTTTCGCCAGAATTTACTTTTAGCTCCTCCACCAGTAAGCCTTATCTGTTCAATTTTTATACCCTGCTCCTTTACTATTTCAAGAGAATCTTTCATCCCAAATGTAATTCCTTCTATTACTGCTCGAATAAAATGCTCTTTATTATGTCTTGCTGAAATACCTACAAAAGCACCCTTTGCATCAGCAGATTGGTGTGGAGTTCTTTCTCCCATTAAATATGGAAGGAAAAATAATCCTTCTGAACCAGCTTTAACTTTACTCGCTTTTTGAGTAAGAATTTCATAAACATCAATATTTTGTTTCAAAGCTTCATTTTTTTCTAATTCACAGAAAGCATCTCTAAACCATCTAAAAGAACCACCAGCAGAAAGCATAACTCCCATCAAATACCACTTTTCGGGCACACTATGACAGAAAGTATGCACTCTCATTTCTGGATCAATTTTAACCTGATTTGTGTGAGCAAAAATCACACCAGATGTTCCAAGACTTGCCAGAACTCTACCAGCTTTAACTACTCCTGTACCAACAGCACCACAGGTATTATCGGCTCCACCACCAACTACGGGAGTACCTGCCTTCAGACCAGTAAGCTTTGATATTTTTTCTGTTATATTTCCACAAATATCTATAGATTCGTATACTGGAGGTAAAAATGAATATGGCACTCCAATAAGATCCATCATTTTCTTTGACCATATTCTATTTTTTACATCAAGAAGCAAAGTACCAGCAGCATCCGATACTTCTGTACACATTTCCCCTGTCAACCTAAATCTAATGTAATCTTTAGGTAATAATACTTTATCAACTTTATCATAAAGTTTTGGTTCATTATTCCTTAACCAAATAATCTTCGGTGCTGTAAAACCCTCTAGGGCTGGATTTGCAACTAGATTTGCAATTTTTTTTCTTCCAACTTTATTCATTATCCACTCGCACTCATATTTGGTTCTTGTATCACACCAAAGTATTGCTCTTCGTAGAACTTTTGCATCCTTATCCAGAAAGACCGAACTGTGCATTTGACCTGATAAACCAATTGCAGCTATGCTATCAGGTGGCACTTTTGAGATTTTTAAAATATTTTGTATTGAAACAACTGTACCTTTCCACCAATCTTCTGGATTTTGTTCAGCCCAATTTGGATGTGGCGTATACAAAGGATATTCATATAAATATGATGCTATAACTTTGCCTTTCTCATCTATTAGCAGAGATTTTGTACCACTGGTTCCAATATCAATACCTAATAAATATTTCATATTCACCCCACTTTTTTATTCAGAATTAATTTTATCTGGAACAATCATTATGCTTTTTATGTTTTTTTCATTTAAATATTTTAAATGAATTTCTGCTTCCTTCCTTGTAGCAAAATCTCCCATCCTTAACTTATAAAAAGGGAATTCGTGAATAAGATAAAAATTATATTCGGGAAAGAGTTTTTGCATTTCATTTCTCTTCTTCTGGCATTCGTTCAGATTATCAGTTATTACTATTTGTATTCTAAATCCATTTGTAGCTTTTTTTGATACATTACTTTTTTTAACAGAAATATCTTTTTTAGGTGTTGTTTCATAACTCAAATCATATTTTGTAGGATCGAACGATTTTTCAAACTCGTTTAAACTATATTTTTCATTTTCTTTTTTATCTGTTATTGAAGATTCTTTTGATCCTGAACAGGAAAGAATACTCAAAGATAAAAGCATGGAAATAAAAACAAAAAATTTATTATTTAAATCCATAATAAAAATTTATTTGCTTAATTCAGTAACCCATGCATCTTTATAACCTTGCTGAACACAATAATCCCTTAAACGGTATGCTTCATCCTTTGTTTCGAATTTACCGACTGTAACCTTGTAATAACCAGTATTTGCATCCTGTTCAGTCTTTAGTGGTAAATTAGGAAATTTTGCTTTAATTACTTTTTCAAATTTTTCTACATTAGAAATTTTCTGGAAAGCCCCTAACTGAACAGTATAAAAAACATTTTTAGTTATAGTAGATTCAATTTTAGTCTCTTCTTTTTTTATTTCTACATTTTCGATTTTTACCTGTTGATCTTTTTCTTCAGCTTTCTCGATTCCTTTATTTTCGCCAACATTGGTTAATACTGTATCAACTTGTTCTTTTTCTTTAGGAATTTCACCTCTTCTTTCTTCCACCGATGAAGCTGAACATCCAAAAAGATAAAAACTAAAAACAAAAATAATGACAAAATAAATACTTTTTTTATCACTCATAATATTTAAACCTAATTGTTAGTTATTAATTGATGAAATAATTTTTACGCTGGCACTGGCTCCTATTCTATCAGCACCACTTTCAATCATAGATAGTAAATCGTCGTATGTTTTAATACCCCCAGAAGCCTTTACACCCATTGATGAACCAACAACTTTTCGCATTAAAGCAACATCACCAACAGTTGCACCAGAAGTACTAAACCCTGTAGAAGTTTTAACAAAATCTGCTTTAGCTTCTTTTGCAATTAAACAAGCAATAACCTTTTCTTCATCAGTAAGTAAACAAGTTTCAATGATAACCTTCAGTAAAGCACCAGCAGATTTACAGGTTAAAGAAACTTGATTTATATCATTAAACACATAATCTTTATCACCTGATTTAAGTTTCCCTATATTGATAACCATATCAATTTCTTTTGCTCCATCACGTAATGCTTGTTTTGTTTCTTCAACCTTTGCATGCGTAGTAGTTGCACCTAATGGGAAACCTACAACAGTACATATTTTTACTTCTGTATCACCAAGAAGATTATAACAGGTGCTTACCCAACAAGGATTTATACACACTGATGCAAAATTATACTTTCTTGCTTCTTCACATAATTTCTTTATCTGGTCAAACGTAGCATCCTGTTTTAAAAGGGTATGGTCTATCATTTTTGCTAAATTCAAATTCTTGAAATCTTTTTCATCTGTTACCCCTAAACCAGTTGAAATTCTTTCTGCGCCAGTTTTAATAATATTATCCACACCTTCACTATTTTTCACTAAACATAAACCGCAATTAGTACATTCTTTACCTGTACCACACAACTTTTTATATAAAGCTCTTTCCTTAAATACTTCGTCTACTACTTTATTTGTTAACTCTTTATACATAATAATTTTTAATTTTAATTTACTCTAAAATAACAAATAATTACAATAAAATCAATAATGAGAAATTAATAACTCTATAGATTTACTTTTTCAAATTCTCTTATAGCAATACCATACCTTAAACCACCAACACTGGTAGTTATTGAATTGATTTTAAATTTATTCATAAAGTTTACAAGAATTGATACTCCTGCAAAAATAACATCTGCTCTACCTTCAGGAATATGAAAAACACTCTTAATTTCTTCATGAGTAGATTGTTTTAGTTTATTTAAAATACTTTTTATTTTCGAAAGCGATAATTTATATCCATTAACTTTCTCAGGTTTGATAATTTTTTCTCCTAAGTCAATCATTGCCAAAGTTGTTACTGTACCTGCAACACCAATCAAACAGGAATTATTTAAATCAATATTTTGTAATTTACTAATCTCTTCATTAATATATTCATCCATTTTTTTAACTTCAGATTCTAATGGGGGATCATTTAATAAATATCTTTCTCTCATTCTTACAGAACCAATATTCAAACTAACCTTTTGATATATATTCCTGCCTTCTCCAATTACAATCTCTGTACTGCCTCCTCCAATATCTATCACAGAAAATTTATTGTTTATATCTAATCCCAAAGAACTTATTCCACCAATATAAGTAAATAAAGCCTCCTCTTCTCCCAATAATACTTCTACTTCAATATTAGTATGTGTTTTAATAAATTCTATAAACTCACTTTTATTCTTTGCATCACGTATGGCAGAAGTGCCAACAGCAACTATCTTATCAACTTCGTATTTCTTACAAATATTTTTATATTCATCTAAAACTTCAAGAGCTCGATAAAATGCATCATTATGAATATTTTTTTTAGAATCAATATCTTTACCAATTCTTGGTATTCTTTGTTCATCTAAAATTGGAATTAATTTATCATTATATTCTGATATCAATAAAAGAAATGTATTTGTACCTAAATCAATAGTTGCCAGTCTTTTCATTTTTTAGTGGATTATCTTGTAACTATTAAACAACACCACTCATTCTCATATTTTCTATCAATAACTTTTAGAGAATGGGCTTCTATCACAGCTTCCATTTTAGGTTCATCAGAAATTAAAATACCAGATAAAATTATTACTCCATTTTGATTTAAATATTTCCCATATTTTCTTATGTATTCATTATTAGTACGAAAATCAATGTTAGAAGTAATTATATCAAAGGTTTCATCTGGTACAGAATTGATATCTCCTTTAATAATCCTGACTTTACTTTCGACATTATTTAATTTAATATTTTCAACTGCATTTTGATACGCCCATTCGTCATTATCAATCCCAACAGCACTTAAAGCACCCATAAAAATTGCCGCTATACAAAGCACTCCTGTCCCAGTCCCAATATCAAGAACCTTGGCTCCTTTTTTTAGATATTTTTCCAAACCCCAAACCATTAACCGTGTAGTTTCATGGTGACCGGTTCCAAAAGACATTTTGGGATCAATCTGTATTACAATTTGTTCTGGCTCAGGTTTATATTCTTTCCATGTAGGTTTAATTACTATTCTGTCTGTAATCTTAATAGGTTGAATACTCTCTTCCCATTCTTGATTCCAATTTTGATTTTGTATTGTTTCGATTTTAAGATTAAATTCTTTTACATCGTAAGTTTCTTTTAAACTCTCCAAGAATAAATTCAAATCTGTTAAAAAATCTTCATTAAAATCACTTTCTTGTAAATAACAGATGAGTTTACCTTCTTCCTCTAAAAACCCAGCTGTAGGAATTATATTTGAAATGAATCCAATTATTAGTTCATTTGCTTTTTCATCAATAAAAATAGTTATTACTTTATAATTCTGATTCATAATTAAATTAATGGTTTTTTATAAATTAATTCCAGCAATACATCGCCTACTATTTTCAAACTTTCTTTAGAACATCTTTCGGGAGTATCCCTCAAAGTATGCCAATAATTTCTATTTTCATCTTTACTATCATTACCTATAAGATCCATATCTATGATATCTATACATTGAATCCCATATTCATTCAGTATTACATGATCATCCTCAACAGCTCCCCCAATAGAGTAATCAAATTGGTAATAGCCCTTAGATCTTCCAATATTCCATATATGATCAACTAACATAGGATGAAATCTTCTAGCAGAATATCCTTCTTTCGGTAAACGAAGGTTCTTATCCCCAATCATATCTAAAAGTATACCATAAACAGGATAGTAATTTGCAGGTTTATTTTTTCCAAAATACCTTGAGCCTAAGAAGTACTTGCTTAAATCACCTTCCTTCCCGTAATCTTCACCATCAACTAATAAAATATCAACTCCAATTGGTGGAGGATTATCCTTCATAAGTTTTGCAAGTTCTAATAAAACCGCAACCCCACTAGCACCATCATTTGCACCTAAAATTGGCATCTTTTGTTTTTTAGGGTCTTTTTCCCTATCTGCTCTTGGCCTTGAATCCCAATGAGCACATAATAAAATCCTCGTAGTTGATTGTGTGTTAAAAGAAGCTATTACATTAGTTAGATTTAATTTTTCTCCATCATATCCATCATCCACCCATTTTTGCAAAGTGACTGAACCTGCACATTCTGATAACAATTTATGAAAATATTGTAAACACTTTTCGTGTGCAATCGAATTTGGGTTTCTTGGTCCAAAGCCGACCTGATCTAACAAAAATTGCCAAGCTCTTTCGCTATTAAAAATTGGGGGTTCTTTTGGAGTAAAACCTAATTTTGTATCCGATTCCATTTCTTGCTTTTTATCCTTATTACAAGCAAATAAAACAAAAAGAAAAATAAAAAGGAAATATATTATAATTTTTTTTTTCATAAAAAATGTGTCTCTTTATTTAAGAATTCTTGTAATCTTTACTAATCTATCACTATGATATGGGTCAAAATTTGGCGCATCTTTTTTTAGACTGCTAAATTGTACATAACTTGAACAATGAATAAAAGTATAATCCTTAATATAAATAGCAACATGTGTTACCCTTACCTTACCTTCTTTATTTTTACCCCCAAAGAAAAGTAAATCACCAGGTTTAACATTACGATAATTCTCTTCAGGAACAATCTCTTCTCCTACAAAAGCTTGTTGACTTGCATCTCTTGGTAACATATACCCATTTATGTAAAAAACTGTTTTAACAAAACCCGAACAATCCAAACCCTTAGATGAAGTACCTCCCCAAAGATATGGAAATCCTAAAAATCTTTTTGCTGTTTTGAAAATATTATCAAAATTTAATTTTCTCGTTTTTTCCCAATACTCTTTATCAAGAGCTTCTTTTGCTGGTATATAACCAATTTCACCTCGTGGTGTTATTACTTCCCACCATTTACCATCTTTTGATATATACTTTAACTCTGCCCCAACAACAATATCTCCAACAGGATCGCTCTGTTTTGATTTCTTTGAATATATTATACCAAAAAGTTCATTATAAAAAATCTTTTTTGCTTTTTTCCATTCAATCATTCCATTTTCATCACATAAAACAAGAGAACCACTTTCTACCCAACCAAGATAATCATCAGGAGATTGTATTAAATAAAAGCCTCCTTTTTTCTTTAATACTTTTACAACCGTGCCTAAAATAACCTGACTAACCATTTCTGCATCATGGTCATTATCTTTTCTCATATTTGCAACGCTTACTGATACTATTGCATAAGTTTTTCCTTTAAGTGTTGTATCGGGTAAAAGAAGTATATTGTTTTCAATCTCAAGATTCAACTCACTACTAATTCTATCAACCAGTTTATTTATTGCATTTTTATTATCAGTTTCACCATTTAATATTATCTTATTTCCTGATATTTCAGCTTTTATTTCATATACACCAGTTCTTTTATCGGGAACAAAATCTTTCTGAATTGATTGTATTATTTCATTAACTTTTGAATCAACCTGACTAAACGCAAATTGACAAAAAAATAAAAAGAATAAAAAAAATAATCGAAAATACCTCATAAAAACCTCTCTAACTTAACTACTCAAAAATACTTTTATAATTAAAAAAAGGGAAGATATTTTGTGATAATAAAATTATCTCATTTTCCTTAAAAATTCCAATCTCGTTTTTAATTTTTCTGCAGGTATAAGCAGTTTATCTTTCCCATATATTGCATCTTCATAATTATAAAAAGTTTCCTCGTACTCCTGACTCATAACAATAGCTTCTTCCGGACAGGCTTCTTCACAAAAACCACAATAAATACACCTCAACATATTTATTTCAAATTTTACAGGATATCTTTCCTTCTCAAGTTCGGTTTCAGAAGCTTGCACTTCTATAGCTAATGCTGGACACACTCTAGCACATAATCCACAAGCAACGCACCTCTCAACCCCGTTTTCTTCAAGTACCAATACAGGTCTACCTCTAAAAGATGCAGGTGGGTTCCATTTCTCTTCTGGATATTGGCGTGTAAACTTTGGCTTGAACATCTCTTTGAATGTTATTACCAATCCTTTAAATATTTCAGGAAGATATATCTTTTCCCAAAAGTTCAACGGTTTTATTTTCCTTAAGCTCATATATAAGCCTTTCTAAAAAATAATCAATCCAATACCAGTTATAAAAATATTTAACAAACCTAGAGGAATCATTACCTTCCAACCAATATTCATAAGTTGATCATATCTGAATCTTGGTAAAGTCCACCTAACCCAAATCATAAAAAACATAATCAAAGAAATTTTAACAAAGAAAGTAACGACATGAATAATTGCTAATGTATTTTGAGAAAAACCAAAATATTCTATAAATGGCAACCTATAACCACCAAGGTACAGGGTTGTAATTAGAGCAGAAGCTGTTATCATATTAGCATATTCAGCAAGAAAAAACATACCAAATTTTAAACCACTATACTCTGTATGAAAACCTCCTACTAATTCGGCTTCAGCTTCTGGAAGATCAAAAGGTAAACGGTTTGTCTCTGCGAATGCTG
The DNA here is from genome assembly GCA_036567745.1 of Ignavibacteria bacterium. Taxonomy (GTDB): domain Bacteria; phylum Bacteroidota; class Ignavibacteria; order DATCTW01; family DATCTW01; genus DATCTW01. The sequence continues at coordinate 14,947 of DATCTW010000026.1, forward strand.
CTATAACAAAAGTGATAAAACCAATCGGTTGAAAAATAAAGTTCCACTTCCAACCTTCTTGCATCTTTACAATTTCATCAAGCTGTAATGAACCCGTCATCATTATTACACCAATAATAGCCAGCCCCATAGAAATTTCATAGCTAATCATCTGTGCTGTTGACCTTAATCCACCAAGCAAAGAGTATTTATTATTTGAAGCCCAACCACTCAGTGTAATTCCATATACTCCAAGAGATGACATAGCCAGAATATATAGAACTCCAATATTTACTCCAGGAGCAACCATTAAATCTATTTCCTTCCCAAAAATAAATATCCTACTCCCAAAGGGTACTACAGCTAATGTAACAAGAGCTACTGTAAGTGATATTATTGGTGCCAAAGAATGAAAAAATTTTGAAGCAGCTTTTGGCACAACATCTTCTTTCAAAATAAGCTTTAAAACATCAGCAACGGCTTGAAACAATCCAAATGGACCAACTCGATTTGGACCATATCTTCCCTGAATAAAAGCACTTATTCTTCTTTCAGCATATACAAGCATTATAACAGTAGTAAGTATTATGCCAATGATAATCAGAATTTTGATTAGAGGTATTACTAACAAATCTACTATCATTATTCTACTCTTTATATTTTTTCTTTAACCATGCACCCTTATTTGAAATGATCTCATAACTTAATCCTTCAAATGCAGGAATTGTATTAGCTATCTCATTAAAAACATCTTCTGCAATATTATAATCCCAAACAACCCCAAACAATCTAGCAAGTCTTGTTAAAATTTTCCACGAAGGTCTACAATCACGTTTATTTGCTCTATTCCATCTATCGAACTGAGTCCCAAATTTATCCAATCTACTTAATTGGTAAAAATCCATTGTTCTTTCTCGCTCAAGTGTTGAAACTGCAGGAAATGCTCTCTGAACCCTCCCTTCAAAATTTACAAAAGTGCCATTTATCTCAGCAAATGTTGAACATGGTAACACTATCTTAGCAATTTCTGTGGTTCTATTTCTATTTGTTGCATGAACTATTAAAACATCTAGATAATGTGCTACTTCAGCCAGTTCTGAAATTGTAAAAATATCATCGTTCATTACATATAATAATTTGATCTTTTTTTCTCTAATAGCATTTCGTAAATACGAAATATTTTGACCAATATTGATTGGAGTAATACCCAATTCTTTTACACCTCTTGAATTCGGGGTTTTATCTGCCCTAATAAGTATATCATCTTCATCATCAGGTAAAATATGTGGAATATAATCTATCCCTGATGTTTTAACTATTTGCGAAAGAAATTTATAGAATAAAAAATTATCTTCTAATGAACTATAAGCCGAACCAATACCATATATTTCTTCTGGTTTATAATTTTTTATATCAGATGCAACTTGTGCTATTGCTTCATCCCATCCAACTTCCTGGAATTTACCATCTCTTTTAATGAGTGGGGATTTTATACGTGTATTACTATTTACATGTTGATAAGTTTCTAACCGACCTTTATCACACATCCAGTATTTATTTACATCAAGATTTTCTCGGGGCTCTAAACGTAAGATCTCATTATTCCTTACACCGATTTTAATATTACATCCTCTACTACAACCAATACAAATGCTATCAGTAAAAGACATTTCCCAGACCCTTGCTTTAAATCTGAAATCAGCACTAGTAAGAGCTCCTACAGGACAAATATCTATTGTGTTCATTGAATAAGGATTATCTAACTCTTCACCAGGAAATGTCTCAATGGTTACTCTATCACCTCTATTAACAAAAGTTAGTTGAGGTTTTTTTGCTATTTCATTACAGAATCGAATACATCTTGAGCAAGAAATACAACGCTCAGCATCAAAGATTACATAAGGGCCAATTTTTACACGCTTTTGCTTTTCATTCTTATCCTCATTAAATCTACTCTGCCCAACACTATACTTGAAAGTATATTCCTGTAATTTACACTGTCCTGCTTCATCACAAATAGGGCAGTCAAGCGGGTGATTAATTAGTAAAAACTCCATAACCGCCTGGCGAGCTTTTATAACCCTCTCAGAGTTCGTGTGAATAACCATATTATCAGAAACAAGCATTTGACAGGATATCATTAGTTTAGGCATCTTCTCAATTTCTACTAAACACATTCTACAATTACCTGAAATTGATAAAGCAGGATGCCAACAGAAGTGAGGAATTTCTATTCCGTTTCGTCTCGCAGCCTCAAGAATTGTTAATCCTTCCTCTACCTCAAATACCTTACCATCAATTGTAATCTTCGGCATTTATAGCCTTTCAAAATTAATTAAAAGTATTTATTCATAAATTCTTCAATTTTATCATAAGCTTGATTTAAAACATCATTTTGAGGTAAAAATACAACTCTAAAATGTTTTGTACCCTCTCTTTGCCCAAAGCCACTTCCATGAACACATAATACACCAGTCTCCTCAAGTAATTTTATAACCCACTCCTTATCATCTATAGGAATATTTAATTTAGGAAAAGCATAAAACGCACCTTCAGGTTTTACACAGGAAATATTTTTTATCGAATTAAGCCTTCTGTAAGTGATCTCTCCACGTTCAGAAAGTTTTTTCAAAGTTTCTGGTAAATGTTTACATACTCCTTCAAGAGCTGGCTTTATTGCAAATTGTAAAGGATGGTTCGCACTCAACCTTGCCCTTACTATTTTTTGAGCGCCTTCAATGTAATCTTCCAATAACTCTTTTGGACCACTAATAATCGCCCAGCCTATTCTCCAACCTGGAGCAAGAAAAGATTTCGAAAGACCATTGAATGTAACAACAGGAACTTCGTCAGTTAATGATGCAATTGAAATATTCTTTTTACCATCTAATATTAGCTTATCATAAATCTCATCAGCAAAAATCACCAAATTATATTTTTTTGCTACTTCAATTAATTCAAGAAGAATTTCTTTGGAATAAACCGCTCCTGTCGGATTATTTGGATTAATAATAACAATACCTCGTGTTTTATCGTTAATCTTTGATACGATATCATCAATATCCGGATACCAGTTGTTTTCTTCATTTAAATAATAAGTATTAAATACTGATTCGATTTTTGGAACAATAGCAGAATAAAGTGGGTATCCAGGTGATGGTATAAGAATATTCTCTCCTCTATTTACAAGAGCAGTCATACATATTTCTATAGCTTCACTAGCACCCGTAGTCACAAAAATATTCTGAATATTCTTAATACCTTTTAGTTCAATAGCTTCCTTTTTTATTGCTTCAACAGCTTCTTCTATACCTGAACTGGGGCTATAACCATTATAATTATCATGCATAGCTTTTGTAACAATTTCAATTAGTTCATCTGGAGTATGAAAATCAAATTTACAAGGATCACCTATATTTAATGGTAAAATTTTTTTACCTGTTGCTTTAACTCTGTCTGCTACCACTACAATATCTCTGATAGCATATTCAATATTATTTGTTCTTTCTGCTGGTTTAATTGGTTTCATATTTATACTCAAAAATTTTTTTTAATTTGTATTATTATTTATTGGAATATAAGCTATTAATTTAAATTTATCTAAATCGAAAAGCTCATTTGCTACCTTTTGGATTGATTCAATACTTACTTTATTAATTTTTTCAATTAAAGAATCAACAGACTGATATTTACGATAGTAAATTTCAGATTTAGCCAATCTCATCATTCTATTTGACATACTTTCTAAACCTAAAACCATATTACCTTTTACCTGAGCCTTTGTTCTTTTGAGCTCGCTTTCTGTTATAGGCACTTTCTTAATTTTTTCCAATTCCTTCTCAATAAGTAAAAGAGATAAATCTATTTTACACTTATCAATACCGGCATACACACCAAATGAACCAATATCTGTTAACAAATTAGCAAAAGAATAAACTGAATAAGCTAACCCTTTCTTTTCTCTAATACTTTGATATAATCTTGAACTCATTCCATCACCTAACAATGTATTCAAGATTAAAAGCGGGAACCGCCTTTCATCACATACATTAAAGGCATAAGTACCATAACATAAGTGTGCCTGTTGAATTGGTTTTTCAATTTTATGTACCTCAGCTTTCTTTCTTATTTTTGGTGGTATTCTTTTATAACCATTTCTTGTTTTTTTCAATTCTCCAAAATATTTATATGATAAATCAACAAGCTTTTGATGTGGAATGTTGCCAGCTGCACAAATTATAATATTATCACTGGAGTAATGTTTTCTCTTATAATTTTCAATTTCTTTTCTATCTAAATTTTCTAATGATTCCCGCGTTCCTAATATATTATAACCAAGTGGATGAGGATTAAATAGTAATTTTTCAAATTCGTCATGTATTATTTCATCAGGTTCATCTTCATAATTCTTAATTTCTTCTAAAATTATAGCTTTCTCTTTTTCTAATTCATATTTATCGAATTCTGGATGAAGAATTAAATCGGAAAGCACGTCAACCGCTTTTTCAATGTGTTCATCAAGTACTCTTGCATAATAACAGGTATGCTCTTTACTTGTAAAAGCATTCAAATAACCACCAACAGACTCTAAACTTTGAGCTATCATTCTTGCAGTTCTTTTCTTTGTGCCTTTAAAAACCATATGTTCGATGAGATGTGTTACTCCATTATTTTTTTCATTTTCATCTCTTGAACCAACAGAAATCCAAACACCTATTGATACAGATCGAACATAGGGTATTTCTTCAGATATTACTCTAATACCATTATTTAATACTGTTTTATTGTAATTGTTGTGGTCATTAACTGTTTGTTTTTTCAATATTTCCTACCAATTATTATTAAACATAGTGATTAAATATATTGATTTTGGTTATAAGAGTCAAGATTTTAAATTATAAGGGAACTAATTATATATTCAAATAGCAATAATGGAGTTATGTATTTAAAAATAAGAATTGTTTTGAAACTATGTTAAAAATCCCACCCAAAGAAGAATTGATAAAATAATCTATTATCTACTCTTTTAAAATTATCAATAATTTTATATCCCATATCATACCTAAAAACTATAGCACCAAGAAAATTAAAACGAAGACCCAGACCAAAACTTCCTTTAGTATCTTTATATTTTGAATCCCAAACTGACCCAGCATCAAAAAAAAGAGCACCACGAAAAGCACCAAATCCAATTCCTCCAAAAGGAAACTTAACACCAATTGCGTCAATCAATGGAAATCTTAACTCGTGACTCGTTAACCATAACTTTTGACCCCTAAGAGACCATCTCGGATAACCTCTCAAATCCCAAGAACCACCCATTAAATATCTTCTTGCTTCTTTACCCTCATTCCAATATAGCTGAATTCTAGATGCGAATGCAGATCTTGTAGACAACCTAAAATAATGCCTGTAATCTGCCATAATTGTATAATAATTTACATTTGAATGTTTTATATCTGAAGTAAAGGAAAGAGAGACAAAAGCTCTATGCCCATCAATAGGTCCTGTTGAACTCCACATAGAATTATCAGAAATGAAAGAAATCGAATTAGATACCATAAGTGCTTTTCTCTCTTTATAATAATTATCTTTATCTGAATTACTAATTTGAGTTGATGCTTCTATCCTTTGGAATACAGAAAGTGGGTAAGATAAAACAAAGTACCCTCCAAAAACTCTCTCCCAATAAAACTCATCAACATCCATTAAATCATATCTTCTACCAGAAAAATTGAAAATACCATAAGCATAATTCATTCGTTTGTGTAAAGAAATTCTTGATATTGCGATATTAAAACTCTCGAGTATTTCATCTTTAGTTTGTGCGTTGTTATATAAAAGAAAATAATACTGGTCATTCCCTAATAAATCACTAAAAGCTAACACCGCACCTGCATTTGTACCAAATATAGGATCTGTGGAAACCTGACTTGCAGCTATATCAAGATTATAACTTTCTTTATATGATGATATTTTTGAATTTTCGATAATTTCCTTTGTATCTATTACCCAATTATTCCCTATACTTGATAAATCACAAGTGTGCAAAAATTTAGAGGTATCAAACCTTTCTTTAATTCCATCTAAAAGACAAATTTTAAATTTAAACTTTTCAAAGGAAGAGAAAATTATTTTATCACTATCAAAGAAAAAAGGATCATAAACAGAAGTTGTAAAATCTGTAATTTTTCTTATCTCTCTCTTGAAAAACGAATTTTGGAAAATCTTTTTTTCATTATATTGGGTTGAATCCATAGCCCAAACATTTAGCACACCATCAATATCAGTTGTAAAAAATATTTTACCACCATCAACAGGCCAATTTGGAGAATAATAATTTTCATTTCCAAAAGTTAGATAAGAAATTACTTTTGATTCAATATCATATAAGAATAAATTATATTTTTTTGTTGATGATCTATCAGAAGAAAATAAAATCTTTTTTCCATCAGGAGAAAATACCGGGTCTCTATCATCATATAAATCATTTGTCAGTCTAGTAATCTCATCGTTCATAAGATTTAATATGTATAGATCACTAAATCCACCCTTGTTCACACCAGTAAATACAATATATTTCCCATCATTTGACCATGATGGAGAACTTATTAATACAAGATCATCATCTCTAACCGATTTTATGATTTTTTCTGTTTTTACATCAAAAATATATAGTACATCGTTTTCACCACTTTTTGTTGCAAAAGCGAGCTCACCATTATTATTAATACTAATTTTGCTCGATTGTAAATGAAAAGCTTCGAAATCACTGCTTTTTTCACCTTGAATTAATTTCTCTAAATTCCCATTATTATAAAGCTCTTTAATATATATTGAAGTATAACCAGTTAGATTCCCAATAAATATTGTTTCAGTAGTATCACCATGTTTGTATATAATCGGATTTAAATTGTATCCTTCTGCCTGAATAGTTTTTGCCACTATTCCACTTTGTTCTTTTAACGTTAGAAAAGGAAAATACTTCTTCTTTAAATCCATTAAATACATCTTATCAAATTCTTCAAAATCTTTTCCGATAGTAATTTTAAAAACTTCTTTAAAAGTTTTTCCTTTCCATAAATTCTCCATTAGAAGTAATATTTGTTCATCTCCAAATTTTTGAGCGATGTAACCAAGTACATGTTGACCTATCTTATACATCGCAAAACTGCCTGATATCTGTTCAATATTATCAAGCCCAACCATATAATCCTGCAATACAGCATCTCGCAAAACCATCTCTGCCTGATCATCCCATTCTGTTGACCAATATTCTGCCAAACCTTCAACAAACCATAACGGTGGATATCTTTCTAATGGTATTCTATGATCTTTCAATACTCTTGTTATTTTGGAATGCATAAAAACATGAACAAGCTCATGCCTTATAACATGTTTAAATTGACTAATTGATCCCATAAATGGTATAACAACTCTACCTTTCATAAATTCAAAAAAACCACCAACACCTTCAGGAATAAAACCCGAAGTTATATTTGTTTGTTCAAAATGCTGATGAGTACTATAAAAGACCAAAGGGATCTTTCTTTGAACATTATGATTAAATTTAACTTGAAGGATTGAGTAACTTTCTTCTGCAAAAGTGGCTCCGATTTCTGCAATTGTTTTCATTTCAGGATAAAAAAATATCTCGAAATGCTCTGTCTGTAGAACTTGCCATTTAAAATCTGTATATTGTACTTTATTTCTCCCAAAATAATAGTATTGAGAGTAAGCATTATAAACGACTAAAAAAAACAATATGTAAATACATTTTTTCATTTTTCTATAATACTTATACTAATAAATCAAAAAAAATTTTGCAAGTCAAAACACTAAAATGTTTCTGATTCGATAAAAATCCCTTTAAACTTTATTTATCTTTATAATTCAAAAAATGCTAAAAAAAAGACCTTCTAACAATTTTATTTAAATACTATCGGTTATAAGAAATATATCTGATATAAAAAATAAAGTATGGTAAGTATAGTAGCTAATAAAAATAAAAAAACCCGCTAATAAAATATTGTATTAGCGGGTTACTTTAAATAAACAAAGTTACTTTATACTATAAAGTTGCTTTTAAGTTTAGATTCTAATTTATTTGCGAGATCTTGTAATTGTGTCGCAGATTCTTTAATATTTGTAGATAGCTTTACATAATCGTTTACAGTCTTTGAAATTGCAATATTTGATTCAGCAACTGATGTTGTTTCCTGGGATGCCTCATTAAGATTTCTATTTATCTCACTTGTTGTAACAGATTGCTCTTCAATTGCGGAAGCAATTGAATTAGAAATATCGCTAACTTCTGAAGTGATTTGCATAATCTCTTTAATAACATTTATAGCATTAGCACTATCATCTTGAATCATTTTAATCTTATTTGTAATATCCTCAGTTGCTTTTGCTGTTTCCTTAGCTAAATCCTTAACTTCATTTGCAACAACGGCAAAACCTTTACCACTTTCACCAGCTCTAGCAGCTTCAATTGTAGCATTTAATGCTAAAAGGTTTGTTTGTTCTGCAATTGTTGTAATCACTTTTACAATATTTCCAATTTCAGTAGAGCTTGTTCCTAATCTATTCATAACTATACTAGCAGAATTTGCTTTATCAGTAGCTTCCTTTGTAATTTTAGCAGCAGTATTAGTATTTTTAGCTATCTCTTTTACTGAAGAAACCATCTGTTCTGAAGCTGATGAAACAGTGCTGATATTAGCAGAAATTTGTTCTGAAGAAGTAGCTGCACTATGTGTTTTCTCAAGCAAATCATTAGAAGCTTTAAGTGATTCATCGCTAATTTCAAGAAGTTCTTTAGAAGCTGAATTAATTACGTTTGTGCTTTCGTATATACTTTTTATTTGCTCTCTCATTGTACTTACAAGCTCATTAAGATAGTTGCTTAACTCTCCAATCTCGTCTTTTGATACTACTTCAGCTTTTACAGTTAAATCACCGCTCGATACTTTCTTAAATACTTTAATAAATTCTTTTAATGGTTTTTGAATTACTCTAACCGAAATAACCATACCTAATATTACTGCTAAAACAAATGATACAATAGTAACTATAATCATTATAATTCTAGAAGTATTTAAGGAAGCTAAAGAGCTTTCAATTTCTGATTGTGATAAATTTCTATGTAAATTCGATAAATCAGTAAGCAGTTTTGTTAAAACAGAAAAAGATTGTTGATTGGTTGTAAAAGCTTGATTATACATTTTTAAGTATTTTGCACTTGTTGAAGGGTCCTGTGCAGCAAGTGCTTTTTGAAAAGCATCAATATCATTTAATAACTCTTGATGTTGGGATTCCCATACCTTCTTAACCTGTTTGATTTTATTCCATATTTCTTCTGCTTCTTTGGTTTTCTCAATTTTTTCATATTCGGAAGATACTTTCTCTATTGTCTTTATAGCTTCTTTTATTCTATTTAATTCTTGTTCTTTAATGTCAGCTGTAATGCTATAGTTTGCAAGTGACCTTTCTCCAGCTTTTATTGTTGAAAATGCTTCATTAATTGTAAGCACATATTCAACACCGGGTAGTTGAGTATTTCCAATGTTGATAATTGCATGTTGCAAACGTGATTCTGTTGTTAAAGCTAAAATACCCACAACCAAACAAAGAAGAGCTACCAGAGTAAACCCAGCAATAAGTTTAACAGATAATTTTGCTTTCCCTAAAAACATAATATTTCATCTCCTATAAAATATATCCCGATTTAAATAAATAATATCATACCACAAAAATAATGCCATAAAAAAATTTCAAAAGTATCAGCTTGATTTTCAGAAATAGATATAGTATATTAAAAAAAATATATCAATATTTTGTAAAAAGAACATTTTCTATTTTACAACACAGGTAAAAATTACAAAAATTTTTTACCTTGTTATATTATACTTCGATTTTTAATTTAAACAATTAAAAATAAAATTTCAATATATATTTTTTTTATACTTTAATTTGGACTAATAATAATGATTTTAAAAAAAGAAGATGCCCAATTATTTTATAACCTATATTTTACTGTATTAAGAAACTATCATGAATCAAAAAATCGAAGTAAAAGCTTTGATGATTTAACCATAGATGAGATTTCTCAAATAAGAAATTCTTTGTTTGATAATGTTAATTACCTAAACACATTTTGTGAATTATTTAAAAACAAACTACTCGATGAACATCTTGAGATAATAAAAAAGTGGAAATTTTTTGTTAAAAAAACCTTCATTATTTACAAAGATTTAAAAAAATACACGATTTTTGTCGATACACAGGAGTCATTATCTTATGGTGTATTCGGTTTATTTAAAGAAATTAGAGATTTAATAGATAACAAGTTCCCTGTTATGGCAGATGCGATATTATTACCCTTTAAAAATAAAATTGTAATAGATGGTATAATTTCACCTTATGATTTAAAAATCAAAGGAGCACTAAACAAAATCTTAATCAATAGCTATCGTGATTCAAAAGCTAACAAAGGTTTGATTACTACTCTGCCCCCTGTAATTAAGAATAAAAAAAACAATGATATAGAAATACTAAATTACTACCTTGCTAAAAACAAAGATGGCAAGACTTATGCTGAAGAAATTTTAAATCTTATTAAACAAAATTTTCGCTTATTAAGAAAATATTATGATGGTGTTGTTAAACCTAATTCGGAAATTTACTCAATAATATTTAAAGCCCTTGGACTCAAAAAAGGCTGGTTTGCCATTTTAGATGGCATAATAATTACCAGCGGTAACTCTGAAGAAGAGGTAAAAAACAAACTTAAAGAATTTTTACCCCCTGATAAAATCGAACTGGTAACAATTTTTGAAATAAATGGTAATTAATGTTTATGCAAATCCTTGTGCATAATTTTTCTTGTTTCAAATAACCTATCATCAGCAGGTAAATCTACTAATATCTCATTCATATTTTCATCATTTTCACTATAGAGCATTTTAGAAGTATAATCAATTACACTTTTTGGGAAAATATTATCCCTTTCATATAAATCTCTTGATGATAAAAGAATCTTTGAAGATTCAACGCAACTTTTTGGAAGAGAAGGTAATCTATTAAGTAAATCTTTATCATTAAAAATATTGCCTTTCACATAATACTTATCTGCCAAAGATAAACTATCCTCATAACTCAAACCCCACTCAGCAGCAAGAGTAATACCTGCTAAAAGTAAATATACAATAGCACTTCCATCAGGACTTCTCAATTCAACTGTTTGTCTTCCTTCTTTATCAACAAAATAATCATTTTCAGGATTAATTTTGTTTGAAAGATTATTTAATCCTGTCCAACCCAAAGGCACCCTAATCATAGCACTTCGATTCAAATCACTCCAGCAAATTTTTGTTGGAGCCTCCTGGTTTGGTACTAACCTAAGATAAGCTGATGATACAGTATTACCAAATGCAGTTAATGACTCAGCATATTTACATAAACCGCCAATAATTTTTTTTGCTTCTTTAGATAATTTATTTTCTTCATTAGTCATCATATTTTTGTTGTTTTTCATCAAAGCCATATGGATGTGGAATCCATTACCAGCTACACCCTCTTCAAGTTTTGGAGTAAATGTAGCAATACAATTATGTCTATAAGCAATATTTCGAATTAGCCATCTCGAAAGCATTAGATAATCACCAGCATCATCAATTGGTGCTGGTAAAAATTCTATTTCCATTTGTTCTGCGAATTTCCCTTTTATTTCTTCTATATTACTTCTTATACTATCAATAAAACCCACTTCGCTATGTGCATATTTTACACACCCTGTTATTTGTGATATAGTTCTTACCATTTCATCTAATATTTCACTGTTTTTAAGAAATGGAGATGAAAGATGATAGGATTTTTGCTTATTTGCCGGAAATAAATTATTTTTATACTCACCAATTAAAAAAAACTCAAGTTCTCCTAAAGCAAATAATTCAAACCCCGTTTTCTCTTTGAATAATTTATAAGCATTACCGAGAATATTATCTAATGAAAAAGAGGCTAAATCTCCGTTTTTATCAAAATATCTGCAAGTCAAATCAAGACTATGATTATCAAATGGATTTATAAAGGCACTTTTATATAATGGTACAACATAAAGATCAGAAAGAGATGCATCAACCATGCCTTTAAAAAGCGATGAACCATCTACACGTTCACCATCAGCAAGTATTCGTTCCAGTTGATATTCATTTGTAATTGGGATTTTTAACTCTTTAAATTTACTATCTAACCCTGTGTAATGGAAAGTAATTCTTTCAATATCATGTATTTTTACTGCTTTAATTAAATCTTTTCTTGTAAAATCTTCTTTAGGTTTATCCAGACTCATAATGAGAGGATTTTCCAGCCGAAAATATTTATTATGCATAAAATTTGCCCTCCATATCCTTTATAAACAAATATGATAACAAGATTGAACAAAGGCAAATTTAAAAATTAAATTTATTTTTAATATTTTTAAGGTAAAAACAAAAATCTCTTTCCTAAATTAGAAAAAAATATAATAAAATATATCTTTCTTTGGAAAGTATATGTTTTATACTAAATTATTACGAAGAAAAAATTTTTATGGTGTGGTTATTAAAACACTCAAAGGATTTTCTCAATCCTTTGAGTGATAGTAAAAATTATTGAACAGCTTTTTCAGCGTACTCTCTGAATAACCTTACAAACAAATAGTAATCATTTAAAGAAACACCCGGAGGGGTTTGATGATCTACTCCTAAAATATAACCACCTTGTTTCATTACAGGAAGAAGCCTTTCAAACTCATATCGCATAATTTCTTCTCCCTTATTCATTAACGTTTTATCGAAAGCCCCAATAATTTTTAGTTTTGGATGCTTCTGGCGAAACTTTACTACATCACTACCTGCCTGCCTTTCCATTGGAAGAAAGCCTTCTATACCTATATCCAAGAACCAAGGAATAAGTTCTTCTGGATTACCATCAGTATCTACAAAAGGTATTATACCATTTTCTTTCACAACAGGTATTATCTGAAGATAGTAGGGTTTCATAAACTCATCAAATAATGATTTAGAAACAAGAGGTCCATGATTATAAGACATATCTTCAGCAAAAGTCATAAAATCAGGTTTGCAAATAGAACAAAATTGTTTTAAAACTCTTAAATTAAAATCTAAAGTATCTTTATTTATTAAATGCAGTAATTCAGGATCATCATAAAACATATAGTTAATCTCTTCCATACCCAATAGCGTTCTAGGCATCCAATAAAATCCTTCAAGAGTAATCCAAACAACCATATCATTATTTCTTTGCATTTCAGCCCATTCAATAATTGGCTTTTTATCAAACGCCTCTTCCGGATATAAATGCTCTTTTATTTTTAGATACTCATCAATATTAGTTACAAGCGGTTTATAATTTTGATGATTATCAGGTAAAGATTTTTTACGGGGTTCTATCCAGCATTGCCTCCATGTATCAAAATTAAAATAAGCTCGAATTTCTCCATCCTCTTTTAAATGTCTGGGCAATCCTTCATTATACCATCGTTCTATTGTTTTATCCCACCAACCTGCCCATTCAACAACTGGCAATCTGTCCGGTTTTTCAAAATTCATTACTTTTTTAAATCTCTCTCTGTCTTTCATCTTATCCCTCTCTATGTATTATTTTTTAACCAACTTAAAAGTTCTTCAGCTTCTTTAACATTATTAGCCTCTACCATATAAAATACACCCTCAGGTTTTAATTCTTTATGAAAAAGTTTAACCTCTTCTGGTTTAGCTTGAATAAATAACCCTTTATTGTGTGATTGTATTTTTTTCAATAAATCAATCCATTCTATCATTGGGGGTTTACCATCTCCTGGTACCCATTGTATACCATCTATTGCTTCAATTTTTAAAATATCATCAAGATGTACTAAAGCTCCAACACCATCTAAATGGAATATTGAGTGATCCAAAAATTCTGCTTCTTCTGTAAGAGCAGGTATTAACAATTTTCTAGAATCTTCTGGACTAATCAAACAGACGAAATCACATTCAATCACTGCAAATTTTTTTTCACAATAAAACGGTAACCATGACATAGTACCACGATCTTTCATCTTGCCTATTTCGTACAGTTCATTATATACCTTCGGAAAAAGTTTTCTAGCTTTTAATAAAGCAGCCTCAACATCTTCTGGGCAATCAATCAAATCCATACATAAATTTTGTGCCCCTCTAATGGCACTAAGCAAATCAAGGTTTGTATGAAAATCAATTGTGTTAATTAAAAATTTGTTTTCACTATAATCAGTTGCTTTTTTATAATAATTCTTGATTTTACTCCAGATTGAATCAGAACTTTCATCAAGTTCAATATTAACTGTCTTCCAATCTGTGACAAATGGAGTTACCCATGAAGTAGATTCATCTTTGGCAAAATGCAGCTTTGCACCAATAAAAGCCGCAAATTCATCTGGTCCATAAGATATATCGAAAGAAGGTATTGCCTCAGCTAAAAAATAAGTACTATCTGCCCACTCTTCAAACCTTTTGAGGGCGATGATTTCATCATTGTTAATACCAGCCATATAAGGAACTTTTGGAACCAAATTTTGAGGATCTTTAGGTGCTGTAATGTATACAACAGGCCTATCAATTATTTCTTTATTCCAATACGCAGCCCAGTATTTTTTTGCTTCAGAAAAATCTGGTTTATATTTTAATTCCATTAAACTTTTCTCTCTTTATTTAATATAACCTTTTTTGATTAATATTGTATTTTTCTTTTAAGTAATCATTAATAGCTAAACAATTATCTAGAATATAATCTGGCTCTACATGATAAGAAATTCTTAAATCACCTCTATTATTTTCGTTAATTATTTCATCAACCCAAGATAAAACTCTTTTCTTGTCATTCTTTACCAGCAATTCAGGTGATGGGAAAGTACTTATTCCATTACTAAAATTACTTCTAATAGTTTTTATTGAAGTTCCAGAACCTACGTCAATTGAGTATAAACGTGTAACCTTCATGAAAGAATTTATTAAAAAATCTGATTTACCACAAGAATGTAATCTGATTTTTTTATATTCCTCACCTAAAATATTTATGTAAGGTAAAACAAAAGTATCCCAGTACTCCGGTGAAAGCATTGTTGATGAACACTCCCCTATATGTATACTTGTAACATTCAATCCGGATATTTTTGCGAAATGATTAATTAACACAATATAAGCATCTGTAATCCACTTATGAATAAAATGTACATAATCAGGATCTAAAACCATAAGCATAAAAATTTCTTCTCCGATTAGCTTATGAGAAGTTGTTATTATTCCATGTATTGTTGCCCTCCCAGAAGAATCCCAGAAAAAAGGTGGAATAATTTCATATTGTGGATATTTGTTCTTCAGCTCAATAATCTGTTCAGTAAATTTTTTAATAATTGGAGAAGAAATTAGAGAAATTACTGGCGGTAATTCAGATATGTTTTTTACATTCTCTAATGGTTTTGATGAAATATCACTATCCTTATCACTATAAAATACAAAATGAGAACCTAAAATAACTCCAAGCAATAAATTTGGTTGTAACCCACCTACCAAAATTTGGTTTTCCTTAACGAATTCTGCCTGAACAAGATTATCTTCCATATTATATATAGGATATTCTGGAAAACGTTCTTTTAAGAAAGAATTAATTTTCTGGTCAATTTTGAACCTATACATTGGATCCATATAGTACGATTCATCAAAATTAAATCCACCAAATTTATGCAGCCAACCTTTGGAAACACTTGCCTGAATAGAAATCATTACCTCTCTCCATAATAAAGGTTATAATTTAGCAATTTTTTTTTATTTTTCCAAACAAAGATTTTTCAATTTAGTTATGCTTTATATTCAATTACAAAATTTGGTTTCTAACATAAAAAAGTAATATCTATATCTCCCGATTTTATTCTTTGTTACCAACTCATAACAATTAATTTTTTATTACGGGATAATATAAACAACTATTTTTCTTTTTAAGATACTTATAATTTATCTTCAAACACAAATAATGATTTTATTTGTAAAAATCATAATTTTTATTATATTAATAATAAAAATATTTTACCTTTTTAATGAGTAAAAAAATAATATATTTTTCGATTCTTTTACTAAGTTTTATTTGGTGCTTTTCGATGATTTTGGCACCATATCTAAAAGCTACCAAATCAGGTTATAATATATTTATATATTTTTTTTTCTCTAGAATCTGTCATCAATTACCCGAAAGATCTTTTTATATATTTGGAGAAAAATTTGCTGCATGTGAAAGATGTACTTCAATTTATTTTTCTTTTTTTGTTGGAACAGTATTTTTCCCGTTAATAAGAAAAATTAAAACTGAATATCTTAAAATCTGCTTATATATTTCAATATTTTTTATTGTAATTGATTTTTTATTTGGTTATATTTATTTTCAAAATATATATTCAATCATTATCAGTGGTTCAGCGTTGGGTTTATGTTCTTCTTATTTTGTAGTCTATGGTATAATCAACTCTTTTAACAAATCTAATCAAAATTTGGAGGCTAAAAAAATTGGAAGATAATTATTATCAATCCCCTGGCAAAGTAAAACCTGCTATAATTGGCGGAATTATAATGACTATTACCAGCACTATACCATATTTAAGTTTGATAAACTGTGCCTGTTGTGCTGGTATAATGCTCGGTGGATTAGCTTCTGTATACTTCTACTTACAACAATTACCACCAGATGAACCGCCTCTGGAATCAAAACACGGGTTAATACTTGGTGCCTTTGCGGGTATTTTTGGTGCAATTTTTGAAACTCTAATAACAGTACTTATCATAAAATTTCTTTCTAAAGGTTATTTTGATCAAATCTATATTGAAATTGAAAAGAATATCTCAGATTTAGAATCACAAGGTCAGGATGTACCACAATTACTTAATGAAATACAAAATGTAATTGTTAACTTAACTCAAGAAATTGGTGAAAAAGGGTTCAGTCTTGTTTTAACAATACTTATGCTGGCTTTTAATACAATGAAAGATGTAATTTTTGGTCTTATTGGAGGTTTAATAGGTGTAGCTCTATTACAAAAGAAATCTAAATGATCATAATAATTATTCTTTAATTTTCTAAAATTTTGTATAATATATAAATCCATACTTCTGCTTTATTTTTATTGTTCGGTTATGTAATGTTTTCTGATGATATTTAAAAAATAATTTCCTGTAATAAAATATAATAAAGTAAATTATACTAAAATATAACTAAATAAAATAAGTTCAGTATAAACCAACTTTAAAATTAAATCGTGAGGCAGATATGGGTGACTTAAAAAAAATGTTGCAGGAAGCAAACAATGTTATTACTTCAGCTGAAAACACCATATTAAACGGAAAAAACAGCGTTGCTGTTGAACTAATTAAAAAAGCCGAAGAATTAGGAAAAGAGATTTTTCAATCGATACCTTCTGACCCTGGTGTAAAATCTTTATTTCAAAAAATCGAAAAATTAAAAAAAGATCTTGAAAGAAAAGGTATTATTTTTAATGAAAGCATATCATATAATCTGCCATTTGAAGCCCAATCATGGATAAGTAATATTAAAAATTTACTTGCTTTTGCAACGCAACAACCACATTTACTTGATCAAGCCAAATCTGAACTAAAATCTTTTTTATCTAAATTCCCCGGAATTTTGCCAACTATTCCCGAAATAAAAGAAATTCAGATTCAGATCGATAAAATTGAAAAAGACCTAAAAGAAAGCACGTTATTTGAAAAGGGCGAAAAAATCAAAGAGAAAAACAAAGTTTATGATGACGAAAAGTTTTGCAACTTATGGTATCAAAAACTAAAAGAAATACCTTTTTTTGATGGTGAATCAAACAATTTATCAAATTTATTAGATCAAAAAGAACATTACTTTAAAGCTTTTGAATTAATCAAGGAATTTGATTCTCAAAATTTTATTGGAGAAAAAACCCTAGAACTTGAAAAACTAGAAAATGATATCAGAACAAGAATAAAAAATTTTCAAGAAAAATTTAATAACTCTATTAAATCTATAATTAACCAGTACAAACAAGAAATAATCGATAAAATCAATATACTGAAAAACGATACAACCCAAACACCTGTTTATTTAAACAAAAATGAAATTAATGATTTACGATCAAAATTAGATGAATTAAAAAAGGCTTTTGAACCGCCGGCTGTTCCACAGGAACTACTTGATCTTTTTACAAATCTAATGGATTTAAATGAATCAAAAAAAACTGTTCAAAAAGCAATATAATCTTAAAATACATTTTTAAGAATCTTGAAGCAAAATTATTATCTTTTATAAAATAATATCTGTACATAAATGTACAGATATTATTTTTTGTAAATAAAACCATTTATCAAACAATATATATATTTACCGATTAATATATTTCAAATACAAATCTCACAAAATTTTTAATAGTATAATATATTTTTCATAGTAGTGATAATAAAAAATATTTTGAATTGATTTATTTTAGATTTTACATTATATTTAAAAATTAAAATTTTAAATTTACATGAAAAAAATAATATTTTTATTTTTAATCTTTTCATTTAATAGAACTTTTGCACAGAGTTTTGCAGGCTATACAAGTTCAATAGAGCCACAATATTTGGTCGATAAACCTACTTCTGGATTAGTTGGCAGACATAACCTTGGCGTAGATTTTGAGTTTTACCGTTCAGGTGGTATTTTAGTTCAAACAACCTTTGGTGTCTTTAATTTCGCAGATATTGGATTATCCTTTGGTGGAACAAACTTAATAGGATCTGATGATATTAAATGGAACGATTTACCTGGTATAAAAATAAAGATTAGACCATTTGAAGAAAAAGTTAATTTCCCG
Organism: Ignavibacteria bacterium; assembly: GCA_036567745.1. GTDB lineage: Bacteria > Bacteroidota > Ignavibacteria > DATCTW01 > DATCTW01 > DATCTW01. The sequence continues at coordinate 33,836 of DATCTW010000026.1, forward strand.
GCAATTGTATTTGGATTTGAATCTCAGGGTAAAGAAATCTATATAAAAAATTACAAACGTTACTTATTCAAATCTCCTGGATTTTATCTGGTAGCAAGCAAAAACTATAAATGGCTTGGGTTCATCAGCTACCATATAGGTTTAAATTATTCATTAGAAACTGATGACGGAGATAAGGATTTAAACCTTTTTGGAGGAATAGAAAAAACAATCGGAGATTATATTTCTTTTCTTGTAGAGTATGATTTTGCTCGTAATGATGATAACAAAAAATTCGGGCAGGGCAAAGGCTTTCTGAATTTAGGTTTGAATTGGTATGTAGGCAATGGGGTTACATTAAGCTTGTCAGTAAAAGACCTTTTAAAGAATACAATTGACAAAAAAATTGCTGATAGAGTAGTTGGAATTCATCTGATTCAATTATTTTAAAATTATAATTAATATCCTATCGCTTTCTTCAATTTTGCTAAAGCTATCTTCACATCATATAATGCCTGAATATATGAAATTTGTGCATTAAGAAGTGTTATCTGTGCATCAGTAATCTCTATAGCACTCCCTACTTCAGAATTATATCTACCTTTAGCTAATTTGAATGTTTCTTCGGCTTGTTTTACTAATTTTTCACTTACATCAATTCTTTCTTTAGCCTCTTCATAATTTAAAAATTGCTGTTCTACATCAAGAATAACTTGTTGTTTCAAATTGTCATACTGATGTTCAGAAGATTTCAAAGATGCCTTTGCAGATTCAACTGTTGCATCAATAGCCCAACCTTGAAATAAAGGTAATGACAGGCTTAATCCCAGACTCCAACTGTTTTTAAAATTTTTATCTAATTCATATCCACGAAAATTATAACCTCCAGAAACACTTATAGAAGGGAGATTGGATAACCAATTTGATTTTACCAATAAACTCATTGCTTCTTTTCTAAATTTTTGAGCTAACAAATCTGGACGATTATTTAAAGCAATTTCAATTGCATCCCTCAAAACAACAATAGTATCCTTAGTATATGATAGATCGTCTTTAAATTCTATATTATCTTTTAACTCAATACCTAAAACATTTGCAAGTTGAATTCTTGAGAGTTTAACATTGTTATTTGATCTAATATAGTTCAATTTAGCATTAGCTAAATCTGTTTCTGCTTTTAATACATCAAATTGAGGTTTTTTCCCAACCTCAAAAAAAGATTTCGATTGTTTCAAATGTTCTTCAGCCTGATTACAAATTTCTTTGTTTACCTCATTAATTTTTTTCGATTGAAGATAATTATAATAAGCAATTACTGTGTTGAGCTCTATATTTTGCTTTGTGCTTTTGAGATCATACTCACTTGCTTCAGATTGATACGAACTTGAACTTAATTTGAAAATGCTTTTACCAAAATCGAATAAAAGCAATTGACCCTGAAAACCTAAAGCAAAATTGTTATAATTTCCTTCTCTTGAAGTAGGACCCATAAAAAAAGTACCACCATTCCTTACCCCGCTTGATGTAACTGAAATTTGCGGAAAAAAAACTGAACGTGCAAGAGTAACATTAGCTCTAGAGCCTTCATAATTACCTTCATAAATGCCAATTTGAGGGTTATTTTTTATTGCGATATTAATACATTCTGCTAAATCCAGTGTATCACCCTGAGAAAATAAACTAATAGGAAAAAATAAAAAAATAAGAAATAGTTTATACTTATTTAACATTTGTAGGATCCCAACAAGTTCTGAAATTTTCATTAAAGCTATCTAATAATTGCATATCCTCAAGGGATAGTTCAAAATCAAAAATCTTTGAGTTTTCTAATATTCTTTCATTATGTGAAGATTTTGGAATTACAATTACATCGTGCTGTAAGGACCAACGCAACAAAATTTGCGCAGGAGACTTTTTGTACTTTTCTGCTAATTCTATTAATCTTTTATCGCTAAATTTTTTACCACGAGCAATTGGGCTATAAGCCTCGAGCCAGATATTATTCTTTTTACAATACTCTAACAATTCTTTTTGGTAAAGATATGGATGAAATTCAACCTGATTTACTGCAGGTGGAACATTGCATTTTGATAACAATTCTTTGAGATGTGAAATTGTATAATTACTTACTCCTATTGCTTTTACTAATTTTTCTTCATATAACCTTTCAAATGCTTTCCATGTTTCATTTCTTAATTCTTCTTGAGGCCAATGAATTAAATATAAATCTAGATAATCAATCTGTAAAGATCTTAAACTTTTTTCAAATGCTTTTAAAGCTTTATCATACCCATGATCACTATTCCATAATTTTGTTGTTATAAATATTTCATCTCTTGGTACACTGCTTTCTTTTATTCCAATTCCAACATCTTCTTCGTTATCATATATTCTCGCAGTATCGATAAGTCTATAACCATAATTTAGTGCAGTAATTACCGCATTTTGAGTTTCCGATCCCTTTTTTGTTTGATAAACACCCAAACCAAATATTGGCATTTTTACACCATTATTTAGCGTTACTCTCGTGTTAATATCCATTTTATTCCTCTATATTTTTATTTTCTTTTTTTACTCTTTCTTCGAAGATTGTATAAATTGTTGGAACAAATAGCAAAGTCAGAACTGTAGATACTGATAAACCACCAATAACTGCTATAGCTAGAGGTGACTGAGAAGATTCACCTCCTATACCTAAAGCAAGTGGAATTAAACCAAGAACAGTTGCTAATGTTGTCATTAGTATTGGTCTTAGTCTTGTTCTACCAGCTAAAACTACAGCTTCATATAGTTGCATACCTCTTTTTCGCAACCTGTTTGTATGATCAACCAATAAAATTCCATTGGAAACAACTATGCCAACCATTACTATTACACCTTCTGAAGAAGTAACGGATAAAGTAGTACCTGTTAAAAATAAAGCCCATAACACTCCTACAATGCCAAGTGGTACCGTAAACATAATTATGAATGGGTCTATAAGAGATTGAAATTGAGAAGCCATAACCATATATACTAATATAATTGCTAAGATAAACGCTAATAATAAACCACCAAATGCTTTTTGTTGTTGTTCTACATTACCGGATATTTTTACTTCAAAGCCTGAAGGGATTTCTATGTTAGCCAACTTACTTTTTATTTCATTAGCAACGCTACCAAGGTCTCTTCCTTGAGTATTTGCAGTAATACTTACTATTCTTTTTTGGTATCTTCGATCAATCTGTATAGGTGCTTTTGTTATTTCAATATCAGCCAAATTACCAACTTGAATGAACTCACCAGTAACATTACTCTGAACAGTTAACTTTTTTATATCATCAATTTTATTTCTGTAATCTTCTGACATACGAACCAATACATTATATATATTCCCTGTTTTAGGATCAGTAAAAGCAGAAGCAATTGTTCCACTTATTGCCGTAGATATTGTATTAGATATTTGAGCAACGTTAACTCCAAGAGCTCCGGCTTTTTCACGATTAATCTTTACACGAATTTCAGGTAAGTTCAACTCTCTGCTAATTAAAACATCAGTTGCGCCTGGTGTAGATTTAACAATTTCATAAATTGTTTGAGATAGTTTATTAGCGGTTTCAAAATCATGCCCATAAACAGTTACATCAATAGGTGCTGATGAACCAAAATTAAACAAAAATTTTAAGAATCCCCCTGTATTAATAATTACCTGAGCACCTGGTAAACTTGTTAACTTTGGCCTTATATCTTTAATAATTTCAAAAACGGATCTTTTTCTTTCTTCAGGTGAAATCAGAATTACTGAAACCGATGCAGCATGAGAACCAGAATTACCTCCAAAAGCACTCCCACTTCTACTCCCAGATGGTGCTCCTAAATCTGAAATTATAGTTCTCACTTCAGGTATATTCTTTTGTATTATATTCTCAACTTTTTTTACAAATTTTTCTGTTTCTTCTATTCTCGTTCCAACAGGCAATCTTATTGATACTGAAAACTGAGATTCATCTTGATCAGGGAAAAATTCTGTCCCAATAAATTTGAAAAGTAAAAGAGAAATTAAAGAAAAACCTAAAACAGAAAACACTATTAATTTTCTATGACTTAAAGCATATTTTATCGCTCGAGAGTAAAATTCATCAATATTATCAAAAAATATTTTGGATTTTAGTTTTAAAGTATTAATAATTCTATTCGATTTGTTATTATCTTCATCTTCTGGTTTAAGATATCTATAACAAAGTAATGGAGTAACCGTTCTTGACACAAAAAAGGAAGCAAAAAGGGAAATAGAGATTGTCAAGACCAGGGGAATAAACAACATTTTTGTAATACCTTCAAGAAATACAACTGGTAAAAAAACTATTACAGTTGTTAAAGTTGAAATAAATATAGGAGAAGCTACCTCTAAAGCGGCATCTAAAGTAGCCTGTAGCTTAGTTGTTTTTTTATCCTTATAATCTTTATAGTGTCTTGTAATAACCTCAAGCTCAACAATTGAGTCATCAACCAATCTACCAATACCTAAAGCTAATCCTCCGAGAGTCATTATATTAAGTGTTGTACCAGAAAATCTGAAAAATATTAAAGTAACAAATATTGATAAAGGAATAGCAAGAAAAATTATACCAGCACCTCTAAGATTTCTCAAAAAAATTAATATAACTGCCATTGCTAAAATTGCTCCGAGCATCCCCTCCCTTAACAAACCTTCTATTGATTGCTTAATGTAAAGACTCTGATCGGAAGCTAAAGTTGCTTTTACACTAGGAGGAACATCTCTTAAATTTGCTATAGTTTTGACTACCTGATTAACAACATCAACCGTATTTGCTCCTGGGGTTTTTTGAACTCTGAGAATTACTCCTGGTTGACCATTTGTCCTTATCATTTGACTCTGCTCTTCATAAGAATCCTCAACTGAACCAATATCCTTTATTCTTATAGGAACACCATTTACTGTTTTTACAACTATATTTCCCATTGGTTCAACTACATTAAACTGACTTTCTGTTTTCAGTGAATAGTCATATATTCCTGCTTTTAATTCACCTGATGGAATAATTAAATTAGAATTCGCGACTGCTTGTGTAATACTAGTGATAGGAATATTTAAAGCTTCTATTCTATTTCTATCAACTCTTATTTGAATCTCTCTTACTTTACCACCCCTAACAGATGCACTCGCTACACCGGGTATATGTTCTAACTGTGGCTCAATAACATTCAAAGCTAAGTCATAAAGATCTCTTTGATCTAAATCCCCACTAATAGCCACCTGACACACTGGCATACTAGTTATATCAAATTTCAGTACCATTGGTTGTGATGTGCCCACAGGTAATAAATTCATTGCCCTATTAATTTTTTGAATTATATCAACCATACCAACATCAGTATTCGCACCCCAATTAAAATAAACTCTTACCTGAGATACTCCTTCTCGTGTTGAGGATTGGATATAATCAATATCTGTTGTAGAACTGACCGTTCTTTCAATTGGGAAAGTGATAGATTGCTCCATATCTTGTGGACCTGCACCTTTATAATAGGTAACCACAGTAACTGTAGGAACCTGTATATCGGGTAACATATCTATTGGCAATTGAAGAAATGAAACCAAACCCAAAACAAATACTGCTAAAGCAAACATAAATGTTGTTATGGGGTATTTTAAAGCTAATCTAGTAAGCCACATATTTTACCTCGCTACTCTCACCTTCATTTTATCTTTTATTAAAGTTTGGCCAACTACAACAATTTTATCTTTATCGCTTATTCCTCCCAATATTTCAATAAACGTTTCTTTTTGTAATCCTGTATTTATATAAGTTTTAGATACAGTAGAATCGTTTTTGAAAACATAGACAAATTTACCATAATCATCTTTTAAAACAGCATCTAAAGGTAAGACCATAGCGTTATCTTTTTTCTCAATCAAAAAAGATACTGTGCCAAACATTCCTGGCTTCAATATTCTATCTTTATTGTCAATATCAATCTCCACCTGCAAAGTTCTTGTATTAGGATCAAGAGCATCGCTAATTCGCTCTACTTTACCTTTAAATATTTTATCTTTATATGCATCAACACAAATATCTGCTTCTTTTACCTTTTCCAGTATTGTAATATTTTTTTCTGGTAAGTTAACAAGTATTTTAACTTTACTTATATCCATTAATGTAAATAAAGAAGAGCTCGGGCTATTTGCTGAAGAAGTTACATAAGCTCCCGGATCAAGAAATCTTTTCGTAATATACCCAGCAAAAGGGGCAATGATTTTACAATAATTAAGTTGAGTTAGTGCATTTTTATAATTAGCCTGTTGAGATTCTTTTTGACCTTTAGCTACTTCATAAGCTGTATATGCATTATCAACTTCTTGTTTAGCAATAAGGTTTTGCTCAAAAAGTTTTAAATTTCTTTCATAATTCATTTTAGCATTTTGATAGTTTGCTTCAGCTTGAAGATATAATCCATAAGCCTGCCTGGCATTCTGTGAATATATAGTTGAATCAATAACAGCTAAAATATCACCTTTTTTAACAAGAGAACCTATATCAACAAAAATTTTTTCAATGTTACCACTAACACGTGAATATATTGTGGCTTGCTGATATGGTAAAATGTCCCCTGTTAGGTCAATAGTATTGTTAACCTGTTTCCTTTCAGGATTTGAGATTAAAACTGCTGTTAAAGCTTTTGGTCTTGTTGTAGAGCTTTCAACATAATCATTAATTTTGTAAGCAACAATTATTAAAAGAATTATTGAAACTATAACAACCAAAAATAATTTTTTTTTCTTATCAAAAACCATGTTTTTCTCTTTAAAATAATTTACTTTCAATTTTACAAAATAAATATTAGACAATCAAACATAAAAATTAGTTTATTTAAAATATTAAAATTTGATAAATTTTGAAAAGTATAAAAATATTTACATACTTAAAAATTATTTTGAATATGATTTTATATTTAGATATATTTAGGTATGCATGAAATGTCTATAACACAAAATATTCTGGAAGAGGTCGAAGAACACTTAAAAAAAGTAGCCTATAATAAAATAATTAATATTAAAATAAAAGTTGGTGAACTTACTGCTTTAGATTCTTCCTCACTTCAATTTTGTTACGAAACTATAACAAAAGGGACAAAATATGAAAATGTACCATTAATAATCGAAGAGGTCCCTTTAGAAGGTTTTTGTAATAACTGCAAAAAATCGATAAATATTGATAATTTCTTATTTATTTGTACTAACTGCGGTTCTTCTGATGTTACTATTACCTCAGGAGAAGAATTGATTTTAAGTGAAATTAATATTGAATAATATAAAGAGTATATTTTATGAGCGTAATAACATTAGAAAGAAAAATTTTAAAAAAAAATGATGAGATAGCAGCAGAAATCAGGAAAATACTGAATGAGAAAAACATTTTCTCAATAAACATTCTTAGCTCTCCAGGTTCAGGCAAAACTAGCATTCTCGAAAAAACTATAGATAATCTTTATAAAGACTACAAAATAGTGGTTGTTGTTGGTGATGTTCAAACTGACCTTGATGCACAAAGAATTGCCAAACACGAAGTTCCTGCTATACAAATTGTAACTCATGGGAGCTGTCACCTTGAAGCAAATTTAATTAAAGATTCACTGGAAAAAATTGATCTAAATAACTTAAACTTGTTAATAATTGAAAATGTGGGTAACCTGGTTTGCCCAAGTAGTTATGATTTAGGTGAAAATCTAAAAGTGGTCGTAATTAGCACTACTGAAGGTGACGATAAACCTTTGAAATACCCTGCTATGTTTAGAAAAGCAAGTGTTATGATAATCAATAAAATCGATTTACTACCATATGTACCATTTAATATGGATAATGTAAAGAAAAACGCATTATCTATTAACCCAGATCTACTAATTTTTGAAACATCTTGTATTACTGGCGAAGGCATTGATAAATGGTGCAATTGGTTAAAAAGTAAACTATCTTAATATAAACTTTAATTAATGGGAAAAACTAAACATATAGAAATTATTATCGAAGGAATTGTTCAAGGAGTAGGCTTTAGGCCATTCATACATAACCTTGCAGTTAAACATGGTTTAAAAGGCTTTGTATGCAATAATTCCGAAGGCGTGCATATAGAAGTACTTGGGAATGAATCCGATATACAGGAGTTTATTTTTAATGTAAGAAACAATCCACCTCCTCTCTCTGTTATTACTTCATTTAAACTTAAAGAAATTACAGATAGAAAAGAGACTCCAGAAAAATTTACTATAAAAGATAGTGTAACCCTTGATAATAAAAAAGCTCTTATTTCACCTGATATTGCTCTGTGCGAAGAGTGTAAGTCTGAACTTTTAGATAAAAATAACAGAAGGTATTATTATCCTTTTATTAATTGTACAAATTGCGGACCTAGATATACAATCATCAAAGATATTCCCTATGATAGAAAAAACACCTCCATGAATAACTTTGAGATGTGTGATGAATGCAAAAAAGAATATGAAAATCCTTCCAACAGAAGATTTCATGCTCAACCAAACGCATGTTTTCTTTGCGGCCCACAATTATTTTTAACTGATAATAAAGGTAACATTATTTTAGATGCAAGGCCTAAGTCAATTGGAACCGATAAACAGATTATAAATGAGAGAAGAAAAATTACTCAAAAAATTATATCGAGGGTTATCTCATCATTAAAAAATGGTGAAATTGTAGCAATTAAAGGTTTAGGTGGATTTCATTTAGCAGTTGATGCTGAAAATGAAAAAGCTGTTTCGTTATTGAGAGAAAGAAAATTAAGATACGAAAAGCCACTTGCTGTTATGTCTTATAATTTCGATAAGATTCAAAAATATGCACAAATAGATACTTTTGATAAACTCTTACTCGATTCAGTTCAAAAACCTATTACGCTTTTAAAAAAAAGACCAAAAAACACTTTATCAAAGTCTATTGCACCATTTTCAGATACTTTTGGAGTAATGCTTCCTTATACACCTTTACATGAGTTGTTATTAGAAAAAGATTTTCTAGCTTTAGTAATGACAAGCGGCAACATTAGTGATGAGCCAATATGTATTACTAACGATGAAGCTCTTGAAAAGCTGAGTTCAATAGCTGATCTATTTTTATTACACAACAGAGATATTTATTTTCGTTGTGATGATGCTGTAGTAAAAAACATAAATTTAAATTCTGGATATAACTCAAATCAAGATGTTAAAATTATAACAGGCAGTTCAATAAAAAGAATATACATACGAAGATCAAGAGGGTACGTTCCTACCCCAATTTTCATAAACAAAGAATTGCCACCCATACTCGCAATTGGTGCAGAATTAAAAAACACAATAGCACTTATTAAGAAAAAAAGTGTTTTTCTTAGTCAGCATATTGGTGATTTAGAAAATCTCGAAACATTTGATTATTTTCAGAATACAATTAATCATTTAAAAAATATATTACAAATTGATCCTGTAGCAATTGCCTATGATTTACACCCAGAATATATGAACACAAAATGGGTTTTAGAAAACGAAGAATATAACAATTTAGATCTTTTTGGTGTTCAACATCATCATGCTCATATTGTTAGCTGTATGACCGAAAACTGCATTGATAGCAAAGTAATTGGTTTCGCAATGGATGGTTTGGGCTATGGCACCGATAACGCTATTTGGGGTGGAGAAGTATTAATATCTGATTTAACTTACTATGAGAGATATTCTCATTTTTCATACATGCCTTTACCTGGTGGTGATTTGGCTATAAGAGAACCGTGGCGTATAGCAATTGCTTATTTATATCAAACATATAAAGATGACATTTTCAAGCTTAAAATACCACTACTTAAAAATCTTGATGAGAATAAGATTTATACCATCATTAGAATGATAGAAAGAAATATTAACACTCAGATGACCTCAAGCCTTGGTCGTTTATTTGATGCTGTTTCTGCTTTACTGGATGTAAAATCTTTTGTTAGTTATGAAGGTCAAGCAGCAATTGAATTAGAAGCACTATTGCAAGGTACTGATGAAACTTCAAACTCATTCTATTATTACTCATTTGATGAAAACAATAATATTTCTACTGAAAATATTATTAAAAATATAGTTGAAGATATACATAAAAAAACAGATAGAAATATTATTAGCCGAAAATTCCATATAACCATTATTGAACTATTGAATAGCATTGCAACAAAAATACGAGATGAAAGAGGAATAAATGATGTTGTATTAAGTGGTGGTTGTTTTCAGAATAGCTTTTTGTTAAAAAATCTGTATAATAAATTAACTCAAAATAATTTTGTAGTCTATACTCATCGTTTGGTGCCCCCTAATGATGGGGGAATCGCTCTTGGTCAGGCAATAGTAGCAGGTTATAAATACTTAGAAAAAAAGAATAAATCATAAAATGTTTCAAACTATTAAATCAAAAATAGTTTTAAGTTATTCTGTATTAGTTATACTAACATTAATTGTTGCGATTATTGCAATATTCCAGTTTTCAAATATTGACCGAACAATTGATATCGTTTTAAAAAGAAATTACAGAAATGTTGTATGGGTAGAAGGATTGCTTGAATCAATTGAACGTCAAAATAACGCACAATTATATATTTTAAGTAACGAAACACCAACCGGTGAAAGAATATTTAAAGAGTATAAAAATACTTTTTCTGCGATAATGGGTAACCTTAGGAACTCTTATGTAAAGAATCAAGATAGACGAAATATTATCGATACTATGAATCTTTATTTTGAATTCTATATTTTTGCAACAGACTCTTTAACAAAAATTGTAAAAACAGGCAAAAAAGATCTTGCACAGGCTTTTTATTTTAATACATTAGAACCCGTATTTCAAGTCTTAAGAGAAAAATGCTTTATACTTCTTGAAAAGAATCAAGAAGACATGGAACAAACCTTCTCGTTAGCGAAAGAAATCACTACTGGCTCAATATTAATTGTATTAATTGCTTCGATACTTTCTGTTGCCTTTGCTACTTTTGCAGTATGGCTATTTTCTCAATATCTAATTCAACCTCTTCTAAAACTAATAAATACTATTCAACAAATTCGAGGAGGCAAACTTGATTTTAAATTAGAACCCCCTTCCGGGGATGAAATAGGGGAACTTACCGAAGAATTGAAAATGATGATGAATAGATTGCAAAGATATGAATCTATGAATATTGATTTGATAATCGCAGAAAAAAAGAAATCTGAAAGCATTGTTGAAAGTATTTCTGAAGCGATTATTGTAACCGATAAAAATAACAACATTATATTGATAAACAAAATAGCAGAAGAAATTTTCGATGTAACAATAGAATCAGCCTTAAATAAAAATATTAAAGAGGTTATTTCAAATAACAAAATTTTTGATTGGATACAAAAAGTTATCGAGACAAAAAAACCATTAAGCGTTGATACAACACCTTATCTTGCATTAGGTAAAGAAGATGATAAAAAATATTACCGTCCAAAACTTACCCCTATGTTAAGTGCTACAGGTGATATTTTAGGAGTAGTAACTATATTACAGGATGTTACAAGATTTAAAGAACTTGATAGACTAAAATCAGATTTTATGGCAACAATATCTCATGAGTTCAGAACGCCACTTACATCAATTAGTATGAGTATTGATATTTTAAATCAAGAAATACTTGGCCCATTAAGTCAAAAACAAAAAGAACTTTTAGAATCAACTAACGATGATCTAAAAAGATTGAGAAAAATGGCAAAAGAACTTCTTGAACTATCAAGATTAGAAGCGGGACGCGAAATCGTAAAAAAAGAATTAGTATCAATAAACGAAATAGTAGAGTTTACATTAAAACCTCTTTGGTTACCTTTTAAAGATAAAAATGTATCCCTTAACATAGATCTTGAAAATGATTTACCCAATATTTTTGTTGATAAATCTCAAATTTCTACTGTTCTAACAAACATACTTAATAACGCATTAAAATATACTAACCCAGGTGGTTCAGTTTTCCTGGAAGTAAAAAAAATTGATGAAAATATATTATTTAAAATAACCGATACAGGTAGAGGAATACCAGAAGAACATCAAAGCATGATATTCGATAAATTTTTTCAATTTAAAGAGTCTGTCGAAACTTCACCTGGAAGTGTAGGTCTTGGTTTAGCAATTTCAAAAGAAATTGTAGAAAGTTATAGTGGCAAAATATGGGTAGAAAGTAAACTTGGAAAAGGTAGTTCTTTTATGTTTACTATTCCAATTAAATCTTAACTCTTTGGAGAAATAATGAAAGGAAAAGTTCTTTTAGTAGATGATGAACCAAATATATTAAAAACATTAACAATATGTTTTGAGTCTTTAGAATTTGAAGTAACAGCTTTTAACGACCCTGCTCTAGCATTGGAAAACATAAAAATTAACCAATATGATTTTGCGTTCTTTGATTTAAAAATGTATCCCTATGATGGTATTCATTTACTTACAGAAATAAAGAAAGAACATCCCGAAACAACCGTTGTAATAATTACAGCACACGGATCAATAGAATCAGCTGTAGAAGCTATAAAAAAAGGTGCTTATGATTATTTACTAAAACCCTTTGGCTTCCAGGAGCTACAGCATTTTGTTCAAAAGGTATATGAATATCACTCCTTACAAAATCAAGTTAAAGAATTAAAACGAGAATTAGAAGAAACAAAAGAACCAGCACCCTTTATTACAAGAGATCCTAAAATGCTTAAAGTTCTTGACCTTGCAAAACAAATTGCTGATAGTAACTTAACCGTTTTAATTGAGGGTGAAAGTGGTACAGGGAAAGAATTACTAGCTCATTATATTCATAGTTTAAGCCCAAGAAAAGATAATCCTTTTGTAAAAGTTAATTGTGCTGCTCTTCCAGAAAATTTACTGGAGAGCGAACTATTTGGACACACAAAAGGAGCATTTACAGGAGCAATAAAAGATAGAGAAGGACGTTTCCAAATAGCTAATACTGGAACAATCTTCTTGGATGAAATAGCAGAAGTACCTAAAAATGTACAGGTCAAATTATTAAGATTTATTCAAGATCGTGAATTTGAAAGAGTTGGAGATAGTAAAACACTAAAAGTAGACGTTAGAATAATAGCTGCTACCAACGTTAAACTAGATGATGCATTAAAAGCTGGAGAATTCAGAGAAGATTTGTTTTTTAGATTAAACCCTGTTAGAATAAAGCTAAGTCCATTAAGAGAGAGACCCGATGATATTCTTTTCTTAGTTGATTATTTTGTAAAAAAATTTAATAACAATACACCTATTGAAATTGAACCAGAAGTGCTAAAAATATTTAAAAACTATAGATGGCCTGGTAACATCAGAGAATTGGAAAATGTAATTGAAAGAGCTGTAATTGTTTCTCAAGGTAAGAGAATCGAAGTTTCACATTTACCCGAAGAACTAATTGAAAAGAAAAGCCATGATACACGTTTAAAATCATTAGAAGAGGTTGAAAAAGAGCATATTGCAAAAGTACTAAGTGAAACATCGGATTTTGAAGAGGCAGCAAATATTCTTCAAATTGATACTACTACATTATGGAGAAAAAGAAAAAAGTATAACCTTTAACTTGAAATTAAATAATATAAATGATTATTATGATGTTGTCTCTTATTTGATAATAAACCCTACCATTTTAATTTTAAAAATATCTAAATATTATTATATAGTATATTTTTTTCGACAATAAGTCAAAAGTACGACAAAAATTTCTTTCACAATTTATATAAACTCTTATTTTACAATATTTATATTTTTGGCATAAATATTGCTGTATTAAAAGTATATGGGGGGAATATATAGTTCTCTAAAGTATTACTTTAAATAATTATTAATTCTTTTTAATAATGCAACATTTTTAACAAAAATGTTGTATATTAAGTAAGAAGATAGGGGAAAAAATGAAAAAACAAAAAAAACAAGAGAGATTTAAAATGAAGTTCTTAGCAGATTTAAACTTTAACCTCAGTACTGAAGAAGTATGGGAAGAGCTCAGCAGCCATAATGAAAAGAAAAAAGTAGAAGAGACTCCCCTTCCCATAAAATTGCACATTATTAAAAGTTTGAACGAAATCGGTACATTCTTGAACAAAAAGAATTGCATCCAGCTAACTTTATTTTAAGTAATTGTCATGACTATCTATTTTCAATCTTTGACTTTTATTTGATCTAATAGTACTGCTGCTAAGATTACCAAACCAAGAATAACTTCCTGGTAATACGAGCTTACGCCCACAAGGTTTAATCCGTTTCTTAAAACACCAATAAACATAGCACCGATAAAAGTACCAACAATAGAACCTTTACCACCTAATAAACTTGCTCCACCAATAGCTACTGCAGCAATAACTTGTAACTCGTAAGCTAATCCGGCGTTTGGTTGTCCGGAACTTAATCTTGAGGCTAAAAGAATACCACTTAAAGCTGTTAGTAAACCATTTATCATATAAACATATATTAAAATTCTATCAGTCTTTATTCCAGCTAATCTCGAGGCCTCAAGATTACCTCCTATCGCATAAATATATCTACCAAACTTAGTGTGGTTCAAAACAATATAAGCTACAATGAAAATCAAGAACATAAGTATTGTAGGGAATGGTATCATTAAAATTCTTCCACTACCTAACCACAAAAACTCATCTGGTAAACCCCAAATTGGTCTGCCTTCTTCAAATCCAAAAAACTTTGGCATTATATAAGCTAGACCACGCAATATTGACATAGCAACAAGGGTTATAATAAATGGTGCCATTTTAAATTTTGTTATGAAAAAACCATTAAAATACCCAAGCAATAAACCAACAAATAACCCTGCTACTATTGCTAAAAAAATAGAAAAATATACAGGCATATTAAATTTTAAAAACCCGGCTGTTATAACACCTACAAATGCAATAACTGAACCTACAGAAATATCAATACCAGCAGTTATTATTACCATAGTCATACCAACCGAAACTATAGCGATAAGAGAAGTTTGTAAAGTTATATTTAAAAGATTTTCTGGAGTTAAAAAATATTCAGATAAAACAGCAAAAAATAAAATTTCAACCAACAATAAAAAAGCCATTACATATTGGCGAAATCTCTGGAATAATTCGCTTATACTTTTCAAATTGTTCCTCCTGTAGCTAATATCATTATTTTTTCTTGAGTAGCATCTTTATGATCTAAAAATCCTTTTATTTTACCCTGATGCATTACTGCAATTTTATCACACATACCTAATAATTCAGGTAATTCAGATGAAATCATTATAACGGCAATACCTTTTTCTAATAAATTATTAATCAAGTTGTATATTTCATACTTTGCACCAACATCAATACCTCTGGTTGGCTCGTCAAAAATTACTACTTTTGAATTAGTGAATAACCACCTCGCAAGAACCACCTTTTGTCTATTTCCACCACTTAAGTTTCTTGTTATTTGATATATTGAAGGCGTACGAATATTTAAATCATTTGAGTATTCTGTTACAACATCTTTTTCCTTTTTCTTATCAATAAAAAGACCTTTCATAATACCAGCTAAATTTGATAAGGTGACATTCTGAGCTATAGACATATCTAAAATTAAACCTTGCTTATTTCTATCTTCCGTCAAAAGAGCAATTCCATTTTTTATTGCATCTGCCGGACTATTAATTTCTACTTCCTTTCCTTCAAGATATATTTTACCACTCGATTTTTTATCAGCACCAAAAATCAATCTTGCTAACTCAGTCCTACCAGCTCCTACAAGTCCGCTGAAACCTAAAAGTTCACCTTGATACAAAGAAAAACTTATATTTTCTATTACTCCTTTTCGTGATAAGTTCTCAACTCGTAAAATTTCTCTACCTTTCTGGAAAAACTTTTTAGGAAATTCTTTATCTAATTCCCTTCCAACCATTTTATGAATAATTTCTTCTCTGGTAATTTCATTTAATTTGCAACAATGAACAAATTTACCATCTCTAAGAATTGTAATTCTATCTCCAACTTCATATATTTCTTCCATTCGGTGAGAAATATAGATAATTCCAATATTCTGAGATTTTAACCACTTGATTACTTTAAATAACTCGGCAACCTCTTTTGTGGTTAATGCTGCTGTTGGTTCATCCATAATAATTATTTTTGCGTTATAAGATAGTGCCTTTGCAACTTCTACAATTTGCTGTTCTGCCACGCTTAAAGTTTCTACTTTCTTTTTAGGGTTAATATCCGAACTTAATTTTGATAAATATTTTATAGACTCATCATAGAGTTTATTCCAATCAATTAACCCATTCTTTTTCTTTGGCTCTCTTCCAAGAAAAATATTTTCTCCAACGCTTAATTGAGGCACTAAATTTAACTCTTGATATATCATTACAATGCCCAGCTTTTGAGCATCAATAGGGTTAGATATCGAGACTTCTTTATCCTCAAGAAATATTTTACCAGAGTTTTTAACTTCTGCTCCAGATAATACTTTCATTAACGTAGACTTTCCAGCACCATTTTCTCCAATCAAAACATGTACCTCACCCCTTTCAAGCTCAAAATCAACATTATCAAGTGCAGTAACCCCAGGGTACTTCTTTGTGATTTGAGACATGCGTAAAAGTAACATCTTAAAAACCTCTAATTAACTTTTTCTGATTTTTCTATTGATTCTTTATCAACAATTCCTATTTCAACTGGAATTACTTTTTCAACTGTTTTTCCGTTTAAATAGTCATTAACAACCTGAATGGTTTTTATTCCAATTTTTTCAGGGTATTGAACTACATCAGCCTTTAAATTTGTTCCCGCTAAAATGGCGTTGTTAGCTTCAGGAGTTGCATCATATCCCACGATTACAACCTTATCTCTTTTAAACTCTTTCACTGCAGATAAAGCACCTAATGCACTATCGTCATTTATTCCAAAGATTCCATCAAGATCTGGATGAGCCTGTAAAACATCTGAAGTGGCTTTTAATGATTTATCTCTTTCACCGCCACCATCTACATCAGCAATAATTTTTATATCAGGATATTTTGCTATCTCTTCTCTAAAACCCGCAACTCTATCTAATACAGAAGTTACAGTTGGTCTATTGATTATTGCTATCTTACCTTTGCCATTTAATAATTTTGCAAGATATTCACCTGCTTTTCTTCCTCCTGCTTTATTATCACTAGCAATGTGACAAACCACATCACCCTCATCAGAAGCAATATCTGCAGTAAATACAGGTATTCCAGCCTCATTTGCCTTTTTTACCCCAATTCCAATACCTTTTGAATCAGCTGGGCATACTACTATGGCATTCACTTTTTGAGTAATCATATCTTCTATTTGAGAAATCTGTTTATTAATATCAAATTCTGCAGATACCACTACTAGCTCATAACCTAATTTAGCGGCTTCTTTCTTTAATCCCTCTTCTAAATCTTTATAAAATTGATGTGCTCTTGTTTGTAATACCACCCCTATTCTCTTTTTACCACTATCAGTACTCTTAGAACATCCGATAAAAAAGAATAAAGAAAAAATCAGTGAAATAAATATAATCTTTTTCATATACCTCTCCTGTAAAGATGAATTTTATATTAATTTATTTGTTTACAGAAATAAAATACCTGATAGATCTATTATATGTTTTCTCTTGTTCTTTAGTAAAATAACAAGCAGGTAACTCCCCATTTCTCCTATGATATGCAATACATTCACAACACAACCCTTTTCTACTACAGGGTTCATAAGTACAGTTGCAGTGAGATAAATTTTGTGATTTATTGCATGTTGCCATGTTTTTACTCCTCCTATTTTTAACTATATCTTTCCAATTTAAATTTTTCACCTAAATACAATTTTTTAACCATTTCATCTACCGCCAATTCTTCAGCAGTGCCAGATCGAAATATTTTGCCATCAATTAATATGTAAGCTCTGTCTGTAATTGAAAGTGTTTCATGAACATTATGATCTGTAATTAAAACTCCAATACCTTTTGCCTTAAGTGATCTAACTATTCTCATAATATCCTCTACGGCAATGGGGTCTATACCAGCAAATGGTTCATCTAATAGTATAAACTTCGGATCAATTGCAAGAGCTCTTGCTATTTCTGTTCTACGCCTTTCACCACCAGATAGATTATATCCTTTATTTTTTGCTATCGCAGTAATACCAAAATCATTAAGCAACTTTTCACATTTTTCTTTTCTTTCCTTATTAGACATCTTAAGAGTTTGCAATATAGCCATTATATTTTCTTCAACGGTAAGTTTACGAAAAATTGAGGACTCTTGTGGAAGGTAACCAATGCCAAGTCTGGCTCTTTGATACATTGGCATCTTGGTTATATCATTTTCATTATAAAAAACGGTGCCACCATCAGGCTTAATCATTCCCGTAATCATATAGAATGTAGTAGTTTTACCTGCTCCATTTGGACCTAATAAACCAACAACTTCTCCCCTACTAACATATATACTTACATTATTAACAACAGTCCTTTTTTTGTATCTCTTTACTAACTCATTACTGCTTAATTTATCAATATTATTATCCATTAATAGCCTAATTATATTCTTTTATAAAAAATAAAAAATATCAAACATAAAAAAATGGAACTGAAAAAATTTCATATAAAAAAGCACTACAATGTTTCATTTAAAATATTCACGATTTTCTCGGCAGTTTTTCCATCACCATAAAGTAAGGGATGTTCAAGATTTCGTATATTATGAACTTTTTTATAAGCATTCAAAAATTTACCTTCATCAACTCCAACAATAAAATTCCATCCTACTTCTATTGTTTCTACCCATTCGGATTCATCTCTGAATGTTATACAGGGCACATTTAAATAATAAGCTTCTTTTTGAACACCTCCAGAATCGGTTAATATTGCAAAAGAATTTTGCATTAAATCTATCATATCAAGATAACCAACGGGATCAATCAATAGCACATTATCTGGAACCTTTATATTATATTCAATTAATTTATTTCTTGTTCTGGGATGTAATGGAAGAATCACTCTCTCTCTAACTAATGAAAATATCTTAAAAATATTGCTCAATCTATTTTCATCGTCGGTATTCTCCTGACGATGAATTGTTGCTAATAAATAATTCATATTTTCAAGAGATAATTCTTTTTTTGTTCTAGAATAATCTTTGGCTCTTTTGCTATTATGTAAAATAGCATCATACATTATATCACCTACAACATGTATACCTTTTTTTATACCTTCTTTTTCTAAATTAATCTTCGCTACTTCTGAAGGAACAAAAAGCCATGTTGATATCTGATCGGTTAACACTCTATTAATTTCTTCAGGCATTTTTCTATTATAGCTCCTGAGCCCCGCTTCAATATGAGCAATTGGAATATATAATTTAACTGCAGCTAATGCACCGGCTAAAGTAGAGTTTGTATCTCCATATACAATAACTAAATCGGGTTTTTCTTCAATTAGTATTTGCTCTATTGCAGAAAGCATTTCACCAGTCATTCTACCATGTGAAAAACCATTTATATTAAGATTATGATCTGGTTCTGGAATATCTAATTCTTTGAAAAAAACCTCTGACATACCATAATCATAATGTTGACCTGTATGAACAATAATTTCATTAAAATATTTTCTTAACTCTTTAGAAAGTGGAGCAGCTTTAATAAATTGAGGCCTGGCACCTATTACTGTTACAATTTTTTTCATCAATAATTTCTTAGAAAAAATAATATTTTTTACATAATTTTTTAATTTACAAAATATTATAATATTTATCAAGTATTATTGACGGTCTATTATTTTTATGAATATTTCTCTAATTTGTCAATTTTTATATATTTTTTACTTTGCTTATTTATTTATCTTGAAAATCTCGATTATTTAGTTTATTTTACGAAAAAACAAACTAATTTATGAAATTTAGATTTTATCTATTATTTATATTATTTGGCACTCATAATCTCTTCTCTCAAAGCATACAATATTATGATTCTCTTTTTCAAACAACAAACAATGAAATAAAATTCTTATATTCTCTCATTTCTGAAAACAACAACTATTTTGAATCTTCAACAGAAAAAAATATTGCTCAATCTATCTCTTATTTTCTATTATTTAACACTTATGATCAAAAAAATTATAAAATACAAATTTTAGAAAAAGGATTGGATAATTTAAAAAAAGTGATAAGTCAAGATTCTGCTTTTTATCTAAAAGAATTATATGATGAATTATTCAATATTTATTATAACTTCAAATCAGGTGAAGAAATCAATAATAAACCCGAGATTATTATAAAAGAATTTTTATTTAACACTCAACCCGAAAGCAATTATTTAAAATGGTTAAAAAATAAATTCTGGAGTAAAAAATGAATCGAAAAGTAATTATGCTCTTTTTATTCAATTTTATATCAATAACTCTTCTTTTATCTCAACCTAACACAGATAAAATTCTATTCGAGCTAGAAAATTATCAGCCATTTAAAATTAAAGGTTGGGAATATGCTACAAAATCAATAAATGAAAATAGCCTAATGGACAGTAATAACTGGAAACCCTTTTCAGGAGATTTTAGTACTGATGACTCCTGTAAATGGTTCAGAGCTAATTTTATAATTCCAGAAACTATTGCTAACCACAATACAAAAGATGAAAGATTGATAATTAAAATAGAAGCTGATGGTTTTTGTGATGTATTTATTGATGGGAACTATATTACCTCATTTAATAATTTAAAAGGTGAAAAGAAATTTATCGCATTTGAAAAAGCTATACCTTTATCAAATCACAATATTTTTATTAAATTAAGACAATCAACTATCATAAGCAGGTTCTTTGGTGCCTCAATTGAACCAGAATTAATATCTACAACTCTAAGCACAATAGATGATTTAAAATTAAGCATTCAAATTACTAAACTTTTGACACAAAACCCAAAAGATTTTCTGAAGTACAAGAAATTTTCAATAAATCAATCTAAAGTCTCAGAAGAAAGGCTGAAAGAACTCCGTGACTTAATAGATAAAGCTTGTTCAGAAATTGATATTCAAAGCTTGAAACAAAAAAAATATAATGCGTTCAACCAATCTGTTCAAAAAGCTTATGAAATAATGAATCCTATCTCTAAATTTGCAAAAGAATATACTATATATGTATCTGGTAATGCTCATATAGATGCTGCCTGGCTTTGGCGATGGAAAGAATCCATTGATGTGGCAAAATATACTTTCCTTCAACAATTAAAATTAATAGATGAATACCCAGAATTTATCTTCTCTCAAAGTTCTTCTGTTTATTATGAATGGATGCAAAAATTTCATCCTGATATTTTTAAAAGAATAAAGGAAAAAGTAAAAACCGGAAATTGGGATATCGTGGGCGGTTCTTATCTTGAGCCAGATTGTAATCTAATATCAGGCGAGTCATGGGCTAGACAGCTTCTTATGGGACAAAGTTACTTTTTAGAAAATTTTGGTGATATTGCACTTTTAGGTTGGAACCCCGATTCCTTTGGTTATAACTGGAATATACCCCAATTTTATAATCTTGCAGGTATCAAAGCTTTCATCACTCAAAAAATAAGCTGGAATGATACAAACGAATTTCCATATCATCTTTTTTGGTGGACTGGTGTTGATGGCTCTAAAATCTTGACCTACTTCCCTATGAGTGGTTACGTAAATTCACTCGATTTAAATAATCTAATTGGCGATCTAAAACAAAGTGAGGCAAATACAGGTAGAAAAGACGTGCTTATACTTTATGGTTTTGGTGATCATGGTGGTGGGCCAGAAAGATTTATGCTTGAAAGAGTATTAAAATTCCGAGAAAACAAATTTTTCCCGAATATCAAGTTTTGCAAACCTTATGATTACCTTAAAACAATGAGCGATGATTATTTAAAAACTATTCCCGTATGGAATGATGAGCTTTATCTTGAATATCATAGAGGCACGTATACTACTCAAGCAGCAAATAAAGCTGGTAATAGAAGAAGTGAGTTTGAATTAGCTTCTGCTGAAAAGCTTTCATCAATTGCTACGCTATATGGAAAAGAATACCCAAAAAATAATTTCTTCGATGCATGGCAAAAAACCTTATTTAATCAATTTCATGATATTTTACCGGGCTCATCTATAAATGCAGTCTATCAAGATTCTAAAGAGGATTATGAATTTATTAAGAAAATTTACAACAACGAACAAATTAGCGCAATAGATTATATTGCAAAATTAATTAATTCTAATAACATAAAGGGAGACCCATTCATTATATTTAATCAAGCTAACTGGTTGAGAACAGATGTATGTAAAATATCATTACCCGAAAAATATCAGAATAAAAAATTCTCTATTCTTGATGAGAATAACAATTCTATCCCTTATCAGATAAGCGATAATAACTCAATAGTTTTTATTGCGAAAGATATTCCATCACTTGGTTATAAAATATATTCAATATCAGATAATACAAATGACAATATCACCGATAAAGATTTAGCCGCAAGCAATAATTCCATTGAAAACAAATATTTTAATCTAAAGATAAATCCTAATACAGGTAATATTAGTTCAATCTTCGATAAAGTAAACAAAAAAGAGATCCTTTTATCTGAAGGAAACTTATTACAACTATTCGAAGATAGGCCAACAATGTATGACGCATGGGAAATATTATACACTGGTGTTAAATGGGATCTTAACAAAGCCGATGAAGTATCTTTAGTGGAAAAAGGACCTATTTTTGCAAATATTAGAGTAAAAAAATCATTTCTTGAAGAATCAAAAATAAAATCCACACCTACTACAAAGTTTCCTTCTTCATTCTTTACTCAGGATATAATTTTATATAACGATATACCCAGAATTGACATTGAACTACATGCAGATTGGTGGGAAGAAAGAATACTTGCCAAGGTTGCTTTCCCAATCAATATTAATAATAATTATGCTACATACGAAATACCGAACGGTGCTATCAAAAGACCAACCACAAGAAACAATAGTTGGGAAAAAGCAAGATATGAAGTACCTGCTTTAACATGGGCTGATTTATCTAATAACGAATATGGTGTTAGTCTTTTAAATATTGACAAATATGGCCATGATACAGAAGGCAATACCATGAGACTCACTTTACTTAGAGCTCCAATATATCCCGATCCACATGCAGATAGGGGTAAACATAAAACAATTTATTCTTTATACCCTCATAAAGGTTCATGGGAAAATGCCGGCACACCTAATAGGGCCTTTGAATTAAACAATCCATTAATAACTAAATTTATCAGTAAACAACAAGGCAAATTACCTTTAAGTCATTCATTTATGTCCGTTAAGAATGATAACATAATAATTTCAGCAATAAAGAAAGCCGAAACAAGTAATTCTCTTATAATCAGATTATATGAATCTACAGGCAAAGAACAGGCTACAGAATTAGCTTTACCATTTACACCAAAATCTGTTTATGAAACAGATTTACTCGAAAACAACAAGACAAAACTTGAAACAACGAGTAATACACTCTTATTAAAATTTAAACCTTTTGAAACTAAAACTATAAAAGCGGAATATTAATATGAAAAAGATCATTTTTCTTTTAATACTAATCAGTTCTATTTTATTGGGTCAAAACCTTAATGACTACATACCTAATTCAGATGGTTTTATCACAGCATGGTTATTGCGTGGAACCTATAGTATTAGCACCAACAATACTCGTGATTTTGATTTTCTTTCCTCTTTAGGTGGAGAAACCAAAAAATTTAATATAAAAGAAATAATTTCGGAAGGTTTAGATAAAAACAGCTGGTTACCTATCACACCTAACAGCTATATCATCAATTTTCAAGAATTTTTTGGTAAATCTCCAAATAAAGTATGTTATGCTTTAACTTTCATAGAATCTCAGGAAACCCAACCTGTTATAATAAAGTGTGGTAGCGATGATGGAATTAAAATATTTCTAAATGGTAAAATGATTCATAACAATAACATCTGGAGAGGAGTTACACCTGACGAAGATGTCATAAAAGCTAACCTTAACAAAGGATTAAACACTTTGTTAGTAAAAGTCAATAATGGCGAAGGGGGTTTTGAATTTTGTCTAAAAATACTATCAAATTATAACCAATCATTGAAAAATATAAAAATTAAATTACCTAATAATTTTTCAGATGAAGAAATATTCAAATCAATTTTTTCTTCTTTGAACATCTACACAATTTACGATAAAACAGATGACATACCCAAATTTATTACCAACATTAAAACTGAATCTAGCTTACCTTTGAATTTCAAGAGAACAATTACATTAAAATTATTATTAATTGATAACGAATCAAGATTGATAAATGAGTTTTACACTGAAAAAATAAATAATTTTAGTGATTTCAAATCAAAAGAAATAACTTGTAAACCACAAAACATTCCTCCGGGAAGATATGTAATTAAATTACAAGTATTAGATGAAAAAGAAAAATTATTAACAGAAAAAGAAAACATTGTATTCTGGTATTAATTTATAAAACGATGGCTTTTATAAAGCCATCGTTTCCTCTCTACAACATTTTATTAAAATTTAAGTTATATTTATTTCTATTTCATAATAAATAAATAAATATTAATTTATGTGTCAAAATTTGAACTTAAAAGATGATATCAAAAATAAAGATAGCTGTTTTTATTCTACTAATTTTTTCAACCAACAATCTTTTTAATCAAAATCTAAAAAGACTATCCATAAATAACCAGAATCGAAATCCTATTTACGAATTAAGCAACGAGCAAATAAAACTAATAATTGAAGATTATTCAGGAAAATATTATTTAAAAACGATAGATAATAAGAATTTGCTTTATATAGATTCTACCAGAACTGATTTCTTTACAAGCCATTTAAATATTAAGATTGATGACTCTTTATACTCAAATGAATCAAAACTTGTAAATGCTAAAACTCTTATTGGCACAGTATCCATTGATACTAACAAGGCTTCAACTGATTACGTGGTACACAATAACAAAATTCATATAACTCAAAACTTATATCCCATAAACTATAATGGATTAGGCGCACTTTATATAGAAATTAAAATAAAAAATTTTGATATTATTCCTCATAATGTTGGGTCCTTAAACTTGCTTGATTTACAAGTTAATAGAAATGATGCCGTTTATTTTAAAACAAACAATAAAGATATTCCTAACCCTATTAAATTTACAAAAGACTCATTACCCTATATCTGGCGTGCTTATGAAAAACATTATGACGAAACAGGCTTTATGGTTCAGGGCATATTGAAGGGTGAAATAAATTTCATAACAAGAGATAATTCTACATTACTTAGAAACTTATCTCTTCCTGATGAGATTATTTTTGACGAGTGGGAAAAATTATATTGGATATTGTGGGATTATGAGACATTATCTCCAAATTTTTCAGATGGTGCAATCTTACTAAAATGGGATGAAAAAGAATTACCACCAGATTCTACAATCACATTTTCAGCAATAATTGGTGTATCAAAAGGTACAATTTCTGATGGGAATATAATAATAAATTGTTACAACCCTCAAGAAATAATTTATAATGGCAAAAAATACACCCCAGACCCATTTGATTATAATGTTACTATCTATAACAATAGCAACAAAACCATAAATAATTTAAACTCAAAATTATCTTTGCCATGGGGAGTTTTTGCCGATAGTCTTTCCAAGAGCCCTTCACCAAAATATCTTTTTCCTCTTCAAAGCAAGAATATACACTATAATTTGCATGCGAAAATGAGTGCTGAAAAAAGAACATCTACTATTAAAGTAAATGTATCATCCAATGAATATTCAGCATCATCTTCATCTATTGTATATATTCCAGCTGCTCCAGATGCAGATACACTTGATCCTTTAATTAGTATAGAAAAAAATAATTGTTCTTTTAGAATCAATGTTACCGAAAAGAGAGAAAACGATAAAGGTATTGATTCTGTTTTGATTCTGTTAGTTGAAAATATAATTTATAATTTTGAAAAGCCTAACAAGGGTGATACTGCTTTAGAAATCTACGGTTCATTGATAAAACCAGATCTAGATGGTGAAATTTATTATAGAATTTTTGATATGGCAGGTAACGTTTCAGATGTATCAGTTAAAATTGAGCCAGACATAATCGGTTTTGATAATGAGAGCTTTAACCCAAACAATCTAATTTATTTACCTTTTAAGATCAAGAAGAAAGATTTAAGCAGAAGAGATACTTCTTTATATTGCATAATTGAGTACGATAAGAATACTTTAAAACCTCACGAAAACCCTTTAATTATACTAGATGAAAAAATTAATATAACTAACATTTACCAAAAAAATAACCAGATCGTTTTTAATTTAAATTGTAAAAACGGTTTTAATGAAGGTACTATTGGCTATCTTGTATTCAACTCTTCATCAGTATTTAATGACTCTACAAAAGTTATAATTAAAGATCTTGTTTTAAGCTCTAACTCCAATTTGTGTGTTTTTAAAAATAATGCAACTATTAAATTTGATTCCAGAGATAACAACTCCCCAAAAATAACTATGCAACAATTTGGTTGCAGATTTTATGGTAAGGCTACTGAAAACAACCCTGACGATAAAGGCATATATTACCTTTACCTTTCGGATAATACAAACTCAATATTATTTTCTAACTTCAAGCAACCTGGTGATAAAAATATCGAATTTATTGTTTCAGCTATTGATAGCTCAAAGACAATGAAAGGCAACCTCTGTGCTGTAGATGGAAGTGGTAATATTTCTATATTCTACTATCAAATTGACCCAGTACTAATAAAAATTGATACAACTATAGCACCATCAAAAAACAAAATATCTGTTAGTCCATACATATATGGGGAGTTACCAGATCTTGATTTAAAAGAATACTCTTTTGCAATCAGGTATGATACAAATCTTTTATACCCAAACAATCCTTTTTACGATATGTCCGGATGTTCAAGTATTGATTACACAGTAAATATTGATTCATCTCAAAAAGGATTGATAAAAATTAATGCTTCAGGAAATTCATTTTTAACTTTGGGTAAAGTGATAAATCTTTATTTCATCTTTAAAATCGGCAAAGATACTACTTCAAAAATTCAATTCGAGTATTTTTATCTTAAACAGGGCCAAAAGGGCGTTCATACTACCGATGGAGTTGTTATTAGAAAAAACATAGATACTACTCCACCACAAATTAAATATTATCAGCTGAGAAATAATTTCTTTGTAGAAATTTCCGATACATCATTAGCAGATCTTGGTATAGACTCTATAAAATTAGAAAAAAAGGAAAATTTTTCTTTTACGTTACTTAATAAAACTGAAAAAGTTGTTCAATATAATTTCAAGCCTATAGATTCATCTAAAGTTTCTTTCTGTACCATAAAGGCCGTAGATTTGCTCGGTAATACATCAACAAAGGACTTATACTACAACCCAATAAAAATTATTTTACCAGATTCAATTCATTCTGAAAAAGATACTCTATCCTTTTCGATTTTCCTAAAACCTTCAAATGATTTTAAATTAAACTCTCTTTCTTTTAAAATAAAAATTGACACAAACTTCTTTAACAAACCTGACTCGTTAAAAATTACCACCTCTCAATTATTTAATGCAAATTACTTTTATAATAAAGATATCTCTTCAATCTATCTAAATTTTTACGGCAATAGCATTATTGATACTAGTGGGGTATCTCTCCTAAAAATCAATATACCTTTACAAAGGAATAACAAAATTTCAACAAGTATATTTTTATACGATATAGTTTTAAATAATGATTCTCTTTTTGCCTTCAGCAATAAACTTATAGTTACAAAAAGAGTAACTGATTCAACAAAACCCCAAATAAAAATTAACAAGTTTGCTTGCGAGTATTACATAAACGTATTTGATAGTGGAGGTATAAAAAAAGTTTGGCTCGATAGCCTTATGAATATTAAGGATTCACTTATTTACTTAAGTGATAAACAAAATGATACATCATTAATTATTAAAATAATTCCTATCAACTATAAATTAAACTCTCGTTTTAAAATTTATGCTCAGGATTCACTTGAAAACGAATCATCTTTACTTTGCGAAATGTTTCCAATTAAACTATCACTACCCGAAAAAACTAAAATTCAAGAAAACGATAAAAATTTATTGCCTATTCTAATTACTAACCATAATCACAATAAAATTAATAATATTACTTTTAAAATTAATTTTAATAACAACCTTGTAAGACAAGATACAAATTTCATATTTTCTAAAAATACAATTTTGGCTAACTCAAAAATTGAGTACAAATCTTTATCAAGTAACACAATTTCTATTACTGCTTCAGAAAATATTCTAAATGATTCAATACCACTCCTTTATTTAAATTTTATTGGTTTGCCCGGTGATACCTTATCAGACTTTATTTCTATTTCTAATCTATCAATAAATAATGATACTATTTGCAGCTTTTCAACTAATGGCTTATTATACCGCAATAAATTAAATCAAATATATATTTCTTTACAACCTGAAACGAGAGCTAAAATAGGTAGTGATGCCATCATACCTATTTACATCAATGGTGATTATAAAGAATACAACTTTACCAATATAAAACTTTTACTATCATTCAACCCAACACTTATAAAACCACTTGGTATAATATCAAAAGGAACAGCATTAGAAGATTTCAATAATAGTATTCATTATGAGCTAAATGGCAAACTAACCCTTGTTTTTTCCGGTAACGGTAAACTAAAAGAAAATTTGCCACTTACAATTTTTGCAGCAAAAAGTTTACTCGGTGATTGCGATTCCACAATTATAAAAATTGATTCCTTTAAATACAATTACTCTAATAACATTTCTCAACCTGTAATATCATTCAGCGATGGTTTATTTGCGATATCAAATAGATATGAGTGGCAAAAAGGATTAAAATACAACAAAAACTATTTGTATCAAAATCATCCGAACCCATACAATTCAAGTACAATGATTAAATTTTCTATTAGTGATAAAGTTAAAACTCAAATCATAATTTACGATATCTTAGGAAGAGAAATCTCTAAATTGGTTGACGATGTTATTGATGCCGGAGAACATTATATTGTTTTTAATTCAAATAATTTACCTAGCGGTGTTTACTATTGCAAAATGAAAACAGATGTATATACACAGATAATAAAAATGGTTTTATTAAAATAAAAAAAATGAATAAATTTTGCAAAATATTTAAAATTCTTTTTTTACTCATAATTTTGTTTAACCTTGTTTATACACAACAAAACATAAGCCAAAAAAAGAAATCAAAAACCGAAGAAAAATTACCATTATTATTCATAAATAAGTCAATTAATGACTCTATCCCAAAATTACAATCCAGAGCAAATATTGACACATCGTTTAACTTAATATATCAGAGCACATTAGAAGATATAATTATCGAAAAAGTTTCTGAAATTAATTTTTCTTTCGATATAAATTACTTCATAACTAATGGAAGGTTTAATATTTTTGAAAACAATGAACCTGTTTTGTTGTTCGAGAATCTAAAAGGATCATCTTTCTCATTCTCTATTGGATACGAAAATTATCTTTCAAATGATTTTTCTTATAGTCTGGGGCTATCTTATGAGAAATATTACTTATATGATTTAACTAATTACAATATTCCTATTATAAATAATAATTATGCAACAACCGAACACAAAGCAGAACTAAACTTAAATTACTTTGCATTGCAATCATTTCTTAAATATGAAATTATAAACGATTTTAAAATATTAACCGGATTTTCTTACGGTATTCTAAACAAATCAACATATAATCATATTGTTAAACTAAAATCAGATGAGATAATTTACGAAGGCAATCTAAAAGAGAAAAAATTTACAGATAAAAATCTTGATAACGCATTGAATGATTTTAGTTTGCTAATTGGCTTTGCATATAGAATGCCTTTTATTTTTTCCAATTATGGTATAGAAATAAATCCAAATTATAACATCAGACTAAACAAATTAATAAAACAAACTGATTTAAGCCTTTCCGTATTTATAATAAAGTTAAAAGTGTTTTACTTGTTTTAAACAAAAAAGCCCGATACATTTCAATATTAAAGAAATATATCAGGCTTATCTAATAAAATTATA
Organism: Ignavibacteria bacterium; assembly: GCA_036567745.1. Lineage (GTDB taxonomy): Bacteria > Bacteroidota > Ignavibacteria > DATCTW01 > DATCTW01 > DATCTW01. The sequence continues at coordinate 64,017 of DATCTW010000026.1, forward strand.
ATTAAAATTTAAACTGCGGTAGCCACTCTTTCTCCAATTCAAACATTTCATTAACCATTGAATTAATTTCCTCTAAGGATAAAACAGCTGAGGTAAGAGGATCTAATGCAATAGCGTAAAATACTTTTTGCTTATCACCTGTAATTGCCGCCTCAACAGCAAGCTCCTGAACAGCTATGTTAGATCTATTTATTGCGGCAAGATGGGTTGGCAGTTTACCAATATATGTTGGTTGTATGCCATTTTTATCTACAAGGCAAGGCACTTCTACAATAGAGCCATAAGGCAAATTTTCGATTAAACCTCTGTTTTCAACATTACCATTAAAGACAGTTAAATTTCCAGTTACTATTGAATTAATAATATATGAACCATACTCATGAGTTCTAGTAAAATCTATCGGTTCTTTGCCAGAAACCATATCTTTAAGTTGTTCTTCATAGTTCTCTCGATCCGTGCCATATAGTTTTAAAATAAACCCTGTTTCTCCATTCCACATGTCAAGCTTATTAGTATATTTTAATAAAAGATCTTTTCGTTTCCTGAACCATGGATTATATTCTGAGTTATGGCCACTTGATTCTGTTACAAAATAGCCAAGATGCTTGAACATTTCACATCTTGTAGTATCTTTTTCATAAATAGATTTATCTTTAATTTTCTCTCGTAAAATCGGGTAGGCATCTTTACCTTTCCATTTAAATTCAAGAAACCATGCTTGATGATTAATTCCTGCAACCTTATAAGTAATATCTTTATAATCAGCTCCAATGTACTTAGCCAATTGCTCCGATGTACCCTGAACGCTATGGCACAACCCAATTACTTTTATTTTTGAATATTTATTCATTGCCCAACAGAGCATTGCCATTGGATTTGTATAATTCAATAATAAAGCATCTGGGCATATTTCCTCCATATCCTTACAAATATCCAGCATTACAGGAATGGTTCTTAATGCTCTAAAAACACCACCAGGACCTAATGTATCACCAATACATTGATCAACGCCATATTTAAGTGGAATATTAATATCTTTTGATATTACTTCAATTCCTCCGTGTAATATTGCAACTATTACAAAATCAGCGCCTTCTAATGCTTTTTTTCTATCAGTGGTGTACTCAATTTTTGCAGTATAATTACCCTCATGTAATATACGTTTCGCAATTTCAACAGAATACTCAAGTCTCTTTTCGTCAATATCCATTAGTGATAAAGTGCATCCATTTAAAGCAGGGAATGAAAGAATATCACAGGTCAATCTTCTGAAAAAACCAAGGCTTCCGGCTCCAATAAATGTTATCTTCATAACTCTCCTCAAAATTATTTATTGGAGTTTAAAGTATGTATTTTTTTTAATAATATCAACCTATATTATCAAAAACTTCTAAAAAAATTATATTGATGCTTTCTTTATTACTGTGCTCATTGTAATTCTCCAAATTTGTCTTTTAAGTATTCTTTTACTGCTTACTCACTACTAAACAAAAAAATCATACTTCTCGAAATTGTTATTATAATTCTTACACACCATTGTAAATAAAAGTTTTGTTTGTCTAATATCTTTATGTACACCATCTGAAAATGGTAATAACGTTATTAAAGAACAAACCTTATGACAGGTATAACATACAAGGGGATGCACATTTTCTCCCATAGATGGTTCAATGCACTTCTTGCTGATTTCATCCTATGATTCTATACTACAAATTGTTCATCTCATTCTATAATTCTTTCTATAATATTTATAAAATAAAATTATCCTATACATATCACAAATATGTACAATCCGTTTATATTTTAATTGTGACAACCCTACCATACCCGATTATTCTTTTTAAAAACTATAATATTTGAATCGGTTTAGACTTACTACCAGCTAAGAATAATTCAAATAGGTTCTTATAGTGTTGTCTGAGGTTCTCGAAGACAACACATATAGTCGCAATCCTACTATCACCTAAGAATAATTCAAATAGGTTCTCATAGTGTTGTCTGAGGTTCTTATAGTGTTGTCTGAGGTTCTCGAAGACAACACATATAGTCGCAATCCTACTACTAGTTAGAAAAAATTTAAGAAACCGACTTATTATGGAATAAATATTAAAGTAGTAGATAAGTTAGGAGTTCCTGCGGAAGTACAGATTTCTCCAGGTTGAGTTGATTATTTTGCACAGCGAATGCAGCATTATGCATATAAACCAGAATTGTATGGAACTACAAAATTTGATCAATTTGTATTAAACAATTTAGCTAAAATGATCCTTTATCCAATTAGAAAAATGAGACAATAAAAAAGAGGTACTATTGTAGTACCTCCCTCTCTATCATACCTTTCTTTTCGCCCTTATTATAAATTCTGTAGAGGAATTTGTCTGTTTCTAATGTACTGTAATCATTTAAGAAATGTGAATTATATAAAGCCTCTACACTATCTTTTATTAAAATGGGCTTAGAATTGTTTATTCTGATTAGAATCGCTACTATTATATTTAATATTAGCGATATAAATTTAAATATCGGTGTTAATATTATCCTTATTATTATCATTTTTTTTCTCCTTTGTTTCTATTAATTCAATGAGCCCACGATTAGGGCCTTTTTCGTATATTTTATATACGAAAATTTTATCGTTTCCCTCAAGTTCAATAATAAAATATTCTGGAATCTTTGATCGATTGAAAAACCAGTCCTTAAATTTTACTAAATTTCTATCTGTACTTACAATAATAATATTAAATATTATTATAATTACTAATAATGATATCATTATATATAGTATCATGTCGCAATCCTATTACTTTATTAATATTTTGAAATCCATATTAACAAGCTCTCCTTCTTGTTGCAATCTTAATGGTGTTATAAAGTTTAATTTTATTATATCTTCAGTAATATTTTGATTAAGAGGCACAAAATAATTATTGATTTTAGATAAAACATTACTATCCATATCAAAAATTAATTCTGTTTCATT
>DATCTW010000027.1:0-6110 GCA_036567745.1 Ignavibacteria bacterium
ACAATACCACATTAGTATAATTGTGGAAATTATAGCTGGAAATTTTAATAAAATTTTAACTGATTTGTGGGGGTGAAAAAGAAAATTTAACTCTCAAAAGTCAGATAAATAAAGCCCTCGGAGTTTCCGAGAGCATACAGACAATTAAATGGAGGTGTTTAAATGGAAGTTTTTGAAAAGAGTTTGAAGGTTATTAACGAATTATTTGCAAGAGATTATCAATTTGCATTAGCAACTATAAATAATAATATGCCTTCAATCAGATTTGTAGATACATATTATGATAATGGTTGTTTCTATATTGTTACATATGCAAAATCAAAAAAAGTGAAAGAATTAGAGATTAATAAAAATGTATCCCTTTGCAATAAGCTATATAATTTTATTGGTGTTGCTTATAACATAGGTCATCCATTAAAACCTCAAAATAGTGAGATTAGAGAAAAACTAGTAAGTGCTTTTGAACCATGGTATTTTAAGCACAACAATGAAAATGATGAGAATATGTGTTATATAAAAGTGGAATTAACAAATGGTTTTTTTTATAAGGCCGGCATAGGCTATAAAGTAGATTTCATTACTAAGAAAGCAGAGGAATTTCCATTTGAATTTGAAGTTGTTATAATTGAATGATTTTATGTTAAGCAAATATAGAAGTGTGTATGTCAACATTTTTAAATATGCCCGCAGAGGAAAATTTATATAAGGGTTGTGACCGTCCTGTTGCACTCTGAGTCACAGGGCGTGTGGCATCGGAGAACAACACATACCTGTAAAGGTGCGGGATAGAAGGTCATGGAGTAGATTCTCTAGAGAAGAAGCATGTAGCAAGCCGCACCACATCGTCTCGCCGGCGGGGAAGTGGCTCTTACGGGTTACCCTTTAAGGTCCGGCTCGAACGGCATCAGCCATGCTAAACGATATATGACAGATAATGCGTTTGGGAAAAACTACACAGGTATAACTGACTTTTGGAGATGGCATTGTTTGTATTAATAATTGATATTGAAATTGGTGAAATATGAGTACATATTATAATATTGGAGAAGATCTTTACATCGAAGTTAAATATCAAGAAGCTTATGATTATTTTAAAAAGGCTCTTGATAATAATGAAGAAATAAACTCATCTAAAAATTACATGGGGTGTTGCCTAATAGGTTTAGGTAAGTATGAAAAGGCAATTAATATTTTTGATAGTATATTAAAGAATATACTGTGGGAAAGACCTATGTTTAATAAAGGTCGTGCATACTTGAAATTAGAGAATTATACTGAAGCATTTGCTTGCTTTAACCGTGCTCTTATGATAAATCAAGAAAATGCTGATGTTTACTATTATCTTGGCGTTTATTATGAGAAGATTAAAGATTACATAAAGGCTAAGGAATATTATTTAAAATCAATAGAAATTGATGATACGCAAGCTGAACCCCACCTTAATTTAGGATTAGTTTACTTTCATTTGAATGAATTTGAACTTTCAGTTGAGGAATCAAAGAAAGTTTTAGAGATTGACATAAATTATGTTGATGCAAAAGCTAATATTGGTTTTGTATTATATATACAAAAGAAATATGAGGAGGCATTGAAAGTCTTATTAGAGGTTATTGAAATAGAGCCAAATGCCATTGATGTTATGAATGAGATTGCAAATTCATTTTATTATATTCGAAATTATTATAGCTGTTTAAGTTGGCTTAACAGAATTTTGGAGATTGATAGAACTAATAAAGAAGCTAGTCGTCATAAAGAAATAGTTTTGAGGAAAATATGTAAAAATGAAGAATCTAGCAATAATTTTGATTAAGAATGGCTTCGCGGGGTACTATCCGTCATATATCAACAGATTTATACAAAGGCTCGTGAGAAAGAGCTTGAAGCAGTTCTCTTGGGCGTGATCATGATGAAGGGCTCACGACATTTCTTCACCGGGCTAATGGCCGCTGAAGAAATGCTCTGGGGGTCTAGTTCAGGAATGTCGTGAATCAAGATGTTGGACTAAGCCGTACAGCGGCAGCTGGTGCCTATCTTTTTTGAAGTACATTAAAGTAGATTTTGAGAAATACTGAAAGAAAAAAGAATATACTACCTTATTAATATATAGAAAAAAATTATACTTAAAAGAATTTATGGCTACAGCTTAGTCCAACGAAAGCCATAACGACATTGGGCAATAGGAATGGAGAGCATGTTTTTCGGTTCAGCATTGCCATGGCTTCAAGGCATTAAACGAAATGCCTCTGAGCGAGGAGAGCCTTTGGAGAACTAATTGAATAATAAGTAATAGGATGGTGTTGAAAGCATGAGTGAGTTTAGTTTTAGTTTTCACTTAAGAACAAATAACTCTCAGGAAGTTGTTAATTTGCTTAAAGGTTGTGGGTTGAATGGGTATGTTTTTCCAAGTACTAACAATTGGACAACGTTTGTTTGTGAGGAAGAAGATATTGAAAAAAATGACAAGCTTATAAATGCAAATAGTGGATTGTTGGTTTATTATACTTTTGCAGAGGAATATGGTTGGGGATTTTCCATTTTTAAAGATAATAAGAAAATTTGTAGTTATGATTGTTTATGGGGTGGACCTATATTTGACGAAGACGGTGAGGTAATTATTGATGAAAACGGAGAATTGTTGGAACTAGAAGATATAACTATAGATGATAGTAACTTAAATGTAAATGAGTTATTAGGATTAATTGAAAACGATTTTTCTAAAGTAAATAAGATGAAAGAAATTCTGTATCCAAAGAGTATGCAGGAAACTATTGAGAGTAATCCACACTGTGCATTTACAGAGCTACTAGGCATAGAAAACACTAACTGGATATCCTATGGAATTGTATCAAGGCATACAAATAATTTTGAAGGTGTTGTACAAGTGGATAAATTATAAGGAAGGAAATTGAATAGGGTAATGAATATAGGGATTTCTTTATTTAAGGGGCACTTCATTCAACAACGCATACAAGGAGAATGATGAATTACGGGGCCGCTCAACAAACCTTTTCGGGGACATAAGAGCTATGTAACCCTCAAAGGCTTCTTGTATGCAAACGTTCTCTAAAATGCGGCGAAAACGACGTGCCCATTCATGAGCACGATTTGAAAGAAACATCATATAGAGTTTTTATTAATATAAAAGTATTTTTATGAGGTAAGTTGAATGGAAAATTTTATTGACCTATATAGTATAATAGGAACTGATTACTGGACAAAAAAGAGTCAAATACATAAATATTTTGATATAGAATTATTAAGTATACAGATTGAGATGGGCGTACTGCTTTTACAATATTATGATTGCACTCTAGATAAATGTGATAATGATGAAATAAGAAAGACATTCAAGTTTATTGTAGAAAATCAGGTCTTATTTATCAATCCGCTCAAGTTTGTATTAAAGAATGATGTTTCTAATTTAGATATATTTAATGTACTGGATATAATCGGTAATTTTGCGAAAGAAACAGTTATCCAGCTTGAAGATGATATATTTGAGCTATTTAAAGAAAAAGCATGGTTTTTAGGTTTTAAGCTAGAAGTTGCATCTTTATTAAAAAAATTTGATTCAAAATATAATGTTGAAATTAGAAAGAATTTGACTAGGCATAAAGAAAAGCTGCAGAAAGAAATCGATAGTATTGATGATTTTTTGATTAAGATTTAATAAGTATTTTTGGACATAGCATCCATGCTGCTCAGCTTCGTGGGCCCACCGCACATTAGAGAACAAGTCCATTTGAGTAGAGGTCATGCTTACGGGTCCGATTCATGGCTGTCAGATACACCGACCATATATGGATAAAGACACCTGCCATCCTTGGTGGGATTTAATTTAGAAATCTTAGGGGGAATAATAAGTATGCTAAAATATGCACATATCTATAAAGAAGAATTGCAAGAAAAATATTGTGAAATTATATTGGATGATGACTATAAATATTATAATAATTGTAGTTGGTGGGAAAATGAAATTGAGTTAAGCGAAGATACGTGGGATAGTATTGATTTTGTAAGTGTAGATGAGAGCAATAATGTACTTGGTTTTATGAGTGCTGAAATTTCAAGAGGTAATGATAAAATAAGTTGTATTGCAGTTTTGAATTTTTCTAAAAAAGGTAATTATACTTTTTCAAAGGATTTGTATAAATTTTTAATTGATCTATTTACTAAATATAACATTAGAAAGATTGAGTATACAGTAAATGTTGGAAACCCAATTGAAAAAATGTTTGATAAATATACAGAAAAGTATGGAGGACGGATAATAGGCGTTACAAAGGAATCGATTAAGTTACATGATAACAAATATTATGATTCTAAAAAATATGAAATGTTTAAAGAAGACTTTTTAAGAAGCTATAAACATGAATAATGTAATTAATAGGGAATGCCATCCATGGCATTCATCTCTTGTTGTACTGAACCGCTACCAGTACTTATGAGAAATTAAAAATGTATTTTACTTTTCCCTAATTGTGAGCTTTTTAACAGCTGCCTTCATATTGAATTGAAATACATACTATCAATCACTGTCCTAGTAATAATAAAGTCCAATAAACATCAAGGGTGTTTAACTGGTGCAATATTGAAAATTATTCATAAAATAATAAAATTGTAGTTGTAGACGGAAATTAATCAGATAAATGAAAATACATCTTTAACTAATGTAGAAAACAGCAAAATAGTCAAAACTCAAATTTGTAATGCGTGGTTGCAGCTTAGTCCAACGAAAGCCATTTAAGGAGAATATGTTTTTATGAAAAAATGCAGGTTAATAGTTTTTATACTATTTCTATCAATGTTAATTTTACAAGGTTGTGATAATTATAAAAAAGTAAACAATGTTAATCAAAAAGACTCTAAACCTGTAGCTACAGGAAAGATAATGAAAACTACACCAGGAGTAGATGATAATAATACTATGAACCTAATGTTACATAGCCCTCTAGATATTAATTTGTTACCTCTCTATCTTGAAGGGTTGAAGAATAGTGACCCCAAAATAAAATGGTACTCATGCTACAAAATGATTAACTATTACAGCAATACAGAAAAGCACGATGAGATTAAGAATGCATTAAAGGCTTTATTAAATGATAGTAATAAAAGTATAACAGACTCAGCTAAATTTGTATTATCAATATTTGAAAAATCATTTAATGGAGAAGGTTTTTCTAAATCACCAAATGGGAAATATATCGCTTTCCATGGTTTTGGAGAGACAATATACAATGATGGCATATGCTATATTTATATTGTAGAAAAGGATTTCATAAATGGTTTTGACAATTCGTATGTAAGTATAGGCGGTCTTCGCTGGTCACCAGATGGCAATATATTATGTATTTCCCATGGGGGAAGATTATGGAGCAGTATTAGCTTTATTGACATGAAAAACAGCAAAACTTTCACTCCTGATGTTCATAACTATATAAATAAAAACCAAAAGAAATTAGGGTATATGATTGGTAAATGGGGACGTCCTGATCCAAATACTAGTTTTATTGAATGGAGTCCGGATATGAGAAAGGTTTTGTTGTCATATTCCTTTACAGACGATAATAGAGTTGGACAAAAAGGTTTATGTGTTTATAACCTGGAGCAGGCAAAAATTGAAAAAATAATAAAGCTAGGGCAATACGAAGAAGATCATCCTTCTATTGAAAAACCTGATAATTTTAAATGGTAGAAATGGTATGTGTTGTATATAGTGTAACAATGGTGCTAATGCAGGTATACTCCATTTCAAAAGGAGTTCCCAGAATAATTAACAGTCTTGCTACTGCAAGTTTGGTGTATGCGTGCTCAAAGCAACAAAATGGAATTGACGAGGAAACTGTCTATCAAGGGCAGAAAGACTTTGATGACCTTATCCCGAATTGATAGACATCCAAAATGACTGTATAATAAAGTCAATAGGAGGTCAAAAAAATGTCACATAAGAGATTTGATAAAAATTTTAAAGAACGTGCTGTGAAATTAGTAATTGAAGATGGTAGGAAAAAAAGCGATTTAGCTCAGGAACTTGGTTTGCATTACTCTACATTAAATGAATGGGTAAAAGAATACGAGAAAGATGGAGTTAATGCATTTCCTGTAAGTGG
>DATCTW010000028.1:0-71563 GCA_036567745.1 Ignavibacteria bacterium
AAATAATTAAAAAAAATTAAAAATTATAAACTAATGCTACCCATGGAATTTTTGGTATACCAGCCTTAACTTTTTTTTGGGGAACAACAAAACCAATATCGAAAGCAAGAGTACCCCCATAAAATCTAATACCATAAGAATTGATAGCTTCATCTGTTTTAAAGGGGTACCAATTCTCAGATAAAATGCTAAAGCCATCAAAAATTTTTATTTCTCCTCCAATAATTATTAGACCCGTCTTTGAAAATCTATCTTCTTCAAATCCATAACCTCCACCAAATGTAAGAGAAATAAATTCATAGTCAAAGGTACCCATACCATAGATAATTCCCAAGCTATTTCTTGTTCCAGAAAGAGGTTTTACATAAAATAAACCTGTAGCTATAGAAATTTGCCTAGAATTGTAAACAGTAATTTTGGGGGCTAAATGAATTAATTGATTCTCCGATCCAAATAATATTGATACACCTGCAGTAAAAGATAATACATTTTCAATTCCAAAAGTAATAGTTGGAAATACAAATTCATTTAATGCCCAGTAACCTTGACCAGATCTTACTGGTTTTGCTGTTGGCATTACAAACATTCTTGATTCATTAGGATTGTCAATTTTAATTTCTTCTTTTATGCTATCATCAGAAATTGAATATTCTAAGGAATCAATACGTTGAATATCACTGAATTCTGAATTATAATATAATTTATCAATATTTAAAAAATAATCATCATTATGAAAATAATTCTGAGTAAAATCAGGATTATTAATGAATGAGAATGAATTATTTTGATATATTGTTAATAAAAAAAGAAAAAAGAATAATTTTTTCATGTTGTTTATCATTACTCCCTTTTTATAAAATTATCATTTAATAATTTTAAATGCAATAAAAAACTGAACATAAAGCAAAATATTTGAAATGAAGTAATATATAGTAAAATATTGATATATTTTTCTCTTAATTTTATGTCAATAATATTTAAAACTATTTTTTGTAAAATTTACCTTGATTATAAAAATAGAAAATTTTATATTAACTAATTATTGCGTTCTGAAAAGTTTGGGTGCTTGTATGAAGATTAAGTTAGCTGGTTTGAGTGATGGAGAGCATAATTATGATTTCGAAAATAATGCTTTTGAAATTGGTTTAGGCTCAGATTTCAATACAAGCATTTTTACAAATGTAACTCTTCAGAAAAATGTTAGACAATATTTTCTAAACATTGAATGTCATACTACTAAAATTTCTTCTTGTGATAGATGTTTAGAAAATTTTGATTTACATATAGATTGTTCTTTTAAAATGGTATATTCATATGATGAAAGTTTTTCAATTCCAGATTTTGATGAAGTTAAATTTCTAAAATTACATGAAACTGAGATTGATATTAGTGATGATGTTAGACAAATGATACTTTTGAATATACCAATGAAATTATTATGTTCTGAAAATTGCAAAGGTTTATGTCCAAGATGTGGACATAATTTAAATGAATCAGATTGCAATTGTGACAAAGAAAGTTTTAACTCAATATTTAATGAATTAAAAAAACTAAAATTTTAAAATAAATATAGGAATAAGAAAATGCCAAATCCTCCGAGAAGGCACTCAAAATCAAGAGGTGCAAAAAGAAGAACACATTATAAAGCTGTAAAACCATCCATTTCAAATTGCCCTAATTGTGGCGAAATGAAATTAAACCACAGAGCTTGTCCAAATTGTGGTTATTATAATGGAAGATATATTCTAAATGTCGCTTCTAAGTAATCTACCCCTCAAAAAGTGGTTAGGTTTAGATTAAAAATTAACTGAAGCAATTAAAGTGGATAGCTCAAAAGTAAAAGTAGTTGTTGATGCAATGGGTGGAGATTATGCTCCACTCAATGTAATAAAAGGTGCTTTCGAAGCTCTAAAATTAAAAAGCAAACAACTTGAATTAATTCTTGTTGGTAATGAAAATAAAATAATTGAAGAGTTAAAAAGAAATAATATTGATAAAAATTTATTTTCAATAATTGATGCACCTGATACAATTACAATGCATGATTCAGCAACTTCTGCAATTAAATCAAAACAAAATTCATCTATTGTTGTAGGCATCAATTTACTTAAAGAAAAAAAAGCTGATGCTTTTATTAGTGCTGGTAATACTGGTGCAGTAATGACCGCTGCAACTCTAATACTCGGAAGATTAAAAGGAATCTCCAGACCTACGATAGGAGCAACTTTGCCAAGTCAAAAAGGTTCTGTACTATTAGTTGATGCAGGAGCAAATGTTGAATGCAAACCCAATTTCCTTTATGAATTTGCTATAATGTCTTCAATCTTTGTTGAGAACACACAAAATATAAAAAATCCATCAATCGGATTATTAAGCATAGGTGAAGAAAAATCTAAAGGAAATAACCTTATTCTGGAAACAAATGCATTGATGAGAAATAGCAATCTAAATTTTGTGGGTAATGTAGAGGGTAGTGATATTTTTGGTGGTAAATGTGATGTTGTTATTTGCGATGGTTATACAGGCAATATTTTACTAAAATTTGCTGAAGGATTTCTTCCACTTCTAAAAAATACAATTAGAAATTATTCTTCTAAGAGTATATTTCATAAATTATGGAGTGGATTGATTGCAATTACATTAAAAAAATTATTAAAAAAGTACGATTACCAAGAACATGGTGGAGTCCCTCTTTTAGGAGTCAATGGTACAGTTATTATAGGACACGGTAAATCTACTCCAAAAGCAATAAAGAATATGATTTTTGCTGGAGTAGAAATGTATAAAAAGGATATTAATAAAAAAATTGAAGATAAAATAATCGAAAATCAAAATCAAAAATTAAAATGAATATTCAAAAAAACATAAGAGCAGCTATCACTGGTGTTGCTCATTGGGTTCCTGATAAGATTTTATCAAACCAGGATTTAGAAAGAATGGTTGATACTTCAGATGAGTGGATTACCGAAAGAACAGGTATTAAAGAAAGAAGAATTTTAGAAAATGGTGCTACTTCAGATTTGGGTGCAAATGCAGCAAAAAAGCTATTAGAAGAAAAAAACATTAATCCAGATGAAATAGATTTAATTATAGTAGCAACCGTAACACCAGACATGTTTTTCCCTTCTACTGCAGCAATTATTCAAAGAAAAATTGGTGCCTCCAGATGTTGGGGCTTTGATCTTAATGCAGCATGTTCAGGTTATATATTTTCTTTAGTAACTGCTGCCCAATTCGTTGAAAATGGAACCTGTAAAAAAGTTCTTTTGATTGGTGCTGATAAAATGAGTAGTATTACAGATTACACTGATAGAAACACCTGTGTTCTATTTGGAGATGCTGGTACTGCTACCCTTATTGAACCTGTAGAAGTAAGTGAAAATATTGGAATAATAGATCACATTCTTAAAATAGATGGCTCTGGAGAAGACCTTCTAAATATGAAAGGTGGTGGTTCAAGGAATCCTGCCTCAATCGAAACTATACAAAAAAAATGGCACTACATTTATCAAGATGGTAAATCTGTATTCAAAGTTGCAGTAGTTGGCATGGCAGATGTTTCAGAAGAAATTGTAAAAAGAAATAACCTAACTTCAGATGATATTGCTTATCTAGTTCCTCATCAAGCGAACTTACGAATTATTGATGCAACAGCAAGAAGAATAGGTTTATCACCAGAAAAAGTAATGATTAATATTCATAAATATGGCAATACGACAGCAGCTACAATTCCAATGTGTTTATCTGAATACTATCGTGAAGGGAAAATCAAAAAAGGCGATAACCTTATTTTAGCTGCTTTCGGTGCCGGTTGGACATGGGGTTCAGTTTACTTAAAATGGGCTTATTAAATTTAATTAAGAGAATTATATGGAACCAAAAATAGCTTTTTTATTCCCTGGACAAGCCTCACAATATGTAGGTATGGGAAAAGATCTGTACGAAAATAGTACAATTGCCAGAGAATACTTTGACAAAGCTTGTGACATTTTAGGATTTGATATTAAAAAAGTATGTTTTGAAGGTCCTGAAGAAAATTTAAAACAAACAAAAATTACTCAACCTGCTATTTACATACATTCTTCAATTATCGCAAATTTATTAAAAGATATTAAACCATCAATGACTGCTGGACATTCATTAGGTGAGTATTCTGCAGTTGCTGCAGCTAAATCAATCTCATTTGAAGATGGTCTTAAATTAGTTTCTCTAAGAGGAGAACTAATGCAAATGGCAGGAGAAATGAATAAAGGGACTATGGCAGCTATTGTTGGTTTAGAAATAATAAAAATCGAGGAAGCTTGTAAATTAGCTTCTGATGAAGGTGTTGTACAATTAGCAAACTTTAACTCAAAAGATCAAATTGTTATTTCAGGTTCAATCAATGCAGTAAAGAAAGCTATGCAAATAGCAAAAGAGTTTGGTGCAAAAATTGTAAAAGAATTGGTAGTTAGCGGTGCTTTTCACTCCCCTCTTATGGAACCAGCAAAAGAAAAATTAAATCAAAAATTAAATGAAATTAAATTTAATGAAGCTGAATTTCCAATATATGCAAACGTTTCAGCTAAACCTACAAAATCCGGAGAAGAAATTAAAAACAATCTTTCAAAACAATTGACCTCACCAGTATTATGGTTAGATACCATTAATAACATGAGTAATGATGGTTTAGAGATAGCAATTGAGACAGGCCCTGGAAAAGTATTGCAAGGATTAGTTAAAAAAATTAATCCAAACTTAAAAATCTTCGGTGTTGATAAGTTTATAGATATTGAAAATATTTTTAAATCGTTATAATTTTTATGGATATATTAAAAGTTTCAAATTACGAAGTAGATAATATTATTTTTTCTCAAGGCTACAAAAAAGGCGAAGGACCTTTTACCTGTAAAGGTGATTGTTGCTGTTCAGGGGTTTATATTGGTTTTGATGATAAAGAAAAGATACTTAAGCACAAAGATATCATAATTGCCAATATGGACGAAACACAGGATAAAAATATTGAAAATTGGTTTGAAAAAACTATTTACGATGATGATGATTTTTATACTGGAAAATGTACAGCTACAAACTTGAATAACAATTCCTGTGTTTTTCAGAATAAAGAAAAATTATGTATTTTGCAGGTTACCTCAGTAAAGATGGGTAAACATAAATGGCACTTAAAACCTTTTTATTGTATATTATTCCCTCTTGTTATAGTTGATAAAGTACTCACATTCGATGATTATCAACAAGGGGTTCATAAATGCTGTACTATTTCAAATGATTTTGAAACACCTCTTTTTGAAGCATGTAAGGAAGAAATTGTTTACCTCTTTGGTGAATATAATTATGAACTTTTAAAAAACTATTATGAGCAAAATAAAAATATGTTACTAAGTTCAGCTATTGATAATAAATAAATAATATTATAAATTAGACTTTATTATGAAAATATTAGAAAACAAAGTTGCGATAGTCACAGGAGCTGGAAGAAATATTGGCAAATCAATTGCTCTTGCTCTTGCTAAAGAAGGTGCCAAAATAACTGTAGTTGATGTTAATGAAACAGATGGCAATAATGTAGTAAATGAGATTAAAGAATTAGGTTCAGATGCAATATTTATTCATTGTGATATTAGCAAATCCGATGAAGTTGATAAAATGGTTAAGAATACTGTAGATACTTTTGGAAAGTTAGATATTCTTGTTAATAATGCTGGTATAACAAGGGATACCTTAATAGTAAGAATGAAAGACGAGGATTGGGATAAAGTAATTTCTATTAATTTAACTGGCACTTTTTATTGTAGTCGAGCAGCAGCAAAAATTATGATGACTCAAAAAAGTGGAAAAATAGTCAATATTTCTTCAGTTGTTGGTTTAATGGGAAACGCAGGACAGGTAAACTACTCTTCATCAAAAGCAGGTGTTATAGGTTTAACTCGTTCTCTAGCTCGTGAATTGGCTAGCAGAAATATAACAGTTAATGCTATAGCTCCAGGCTTTGTAGAAAGTGATATGACCGCAAAATTAAATGAAGAGCAAAGAAAAAAATTAACTGATCAAATACCATTAAAGAGAACTGCTCAACCTGAAGAAATCGCAAATGTAGTTAAGTTTCTTGTTTCACCTGACGCAGATTATATCACCGGACAGGTTATTTCGGTTGATGGTGGAATGGCTTTTTAATTTATTAAATCATAAAAACTAAATAGGAGATCAAACAATGTCTGATATTACTTCAAAAGTAAAAGAAATCATTGTTAACAAATTAGGAGTCGAAGAATCAGCAGTTGTTCCAGAAGCATCATTTACAAATGATCTTGGAGCAGACTCGTTGGATACTGTAGAAATGGTAATGGAATTTGAAAAAGCATTTAATCTCCAAATTCCTGATGAAGATGCAGAAAAAATTTCTACAGTTGGTGATGCAATTAAATATATTGAAAGTAAAATCAGCTAATTTTTTAGACGAAACAAATTTTGTTTCGTCTATTTTTTTTATTTAGTTTTTTTATATTAACTTTTAAAAGAAAAGGATATTCCAATGCAAAAGAAAAGAGTAGTTATTACCGGAATGGGAGTTATATCTCCTGTTGGACTAACATTGGAAGAGCACTGGAACTCATTAGTTGAAGGTAAAAGTGGTGCCGGTTTAATAACATATTTTGACACCTCAAGATTTGATACAAAAATAGCACACCAACTTAAGGGCTTTGATCCCTTAAATTATATGGATCGAAAAACAAAACAAAGAAATGATCCGTTCGTTCATTATGCTATTGCTGCAGCAGAAATGGCTGTAAAAGATTCTGAACTAAACCTTGAAAAAATTAATAAAGAAAGAGTAGGTGTTATCGTTGGTTCTGGTATTGGTGGAATGCAAACTTACCATACTCAACAAGAAATATTATTCAAGGAAGGTGGACCTGAACATATAAGCCCTTTATTCGTCCCAATGATGATATCCAACATTGCTGCTGGAATTGTTTCAATAAGATATGGTTTTAAAGGACCTAACTGGGCAACTATTTCAGCATGTACAACTTCATTAAACTGTATAGCTGATGCTTATATGACTCTTCAATTAGGTTATAGTGATGTAATGTTGGCTGGTGGTTCTGAAGCTGTTCTGTGTCCAATGGCAGTTGGTGGTTTTAATGCTATGAAAGCTCTTTCTACAAGAAATGATGAACCGACAAAAGCCAGTAGACCATTTGATGCAAAAAGAGATGGATTTGTTATGGGTGAAGGTGCAGGAATCCTCGTACTAGAAGAATTACAACATGCATTAAATAGAGGTGCGAAAATATATGCAGAGCTTGGTGGTATAGGATTAACTGCAGATGCTTATCATATCACAGCTCCTGCTCCCGGTGGTGAAGGTGCAGTAAGATGTATGAAGATGGCTATTGAAGAAGCAGGACTTACAATTAATGATGTTGATTATATTAATGCTCACGGCACTTCTACGGAGCTTAATGACAAAAACGAAACAGAAGCAATAAAAAATCTATTTGGTGAAAGAGCTTATAAAATTAACATAAGTTCTACTAAATCTATGGTAGGCCATTTATTAGGTGCTTCTGGTGCAGTTGAAGCTATTACTACAGTTCAAACTGTTATGTATGATACTATTCATCCTACAATAAATTATGAATTTCCAGATCCGAATTGTGACCTTAACTATACCCCAAATGTAGCTGTTAAAAAACAAGTTAATGTAGCAATTTCAAACAATTTTGGTTTCGGTGGCCATAACGGTACATTATTAATAAAAAAATATATTGAGTAATGAATTTTTTCAAGAGATTAGATAGTATAATCTCATTACTTTTTAAAAAAAAAATTTTAAAAGAAAATCTGCAACACAGAATGGAAGAATATTCTGTGTTGCAAATCAACCCTCCTGACTATAAAAAACTTGAAAAAAAATTAAAATACAAAATCAAAAACACAAACATTTTTTATGAAGCATTAACTCATAGATCTTTTGCTCAGGAAAAAGAGGAAGACCAAATAAAATCAAATGAAAGAATGGAATTCCTTGGGGATTCTGTCCTGAACTTAATTGTAGCTGAATTTCTTTTTAATAAGTTTCCTGACGCAGAAGAAGGTAACTTAACTAAAATCAGATCCAGGTTAGTAAATAAAAAATCTCTTTATGAATATTCTAAAAAAATAAATTTATTCGAGTTTTTGCTTTTGAGTCAAAATGCTGTAATTTCATTCCCTAAAGGAATTGAGAGTATACTTGCTGATGCCTTTGAAGCATTAGTTGCTGCTATATATCTTGATAGTGGATATAATGCAGCAAAAGACTTCGTTTTAGGGATAATTCTTTCGAATAAAGAGATTTTATCGAAAGCTTTAACCGACAATAATTACAAAAGTGCTCTACTTGAGTATTCTCAAGCATTTGGTTTGGGTATACCAAAATATCAAACCTTAAATGAAAGTGGACCTAATCACAATCCAACTTTTACTGTTTCTGTTTCCATAGGAAAAACTCAATTAGGTACTGGAACTGGTAGTAATAAAAAAGAAGCTGAACAAGAAGCAGCAAAGCAAGCATTAATAAAATTATCTATTATATAAGAGTTTTTTTATGAGACAAAAATTAATTTTTGAAAAGTCTGTATCAGGAAGAAAAGGGTATACTTTACCGAAACTTGATGTACCTTATAAAAACTTGAATGACATTCTTCCTCAAAAGTATCAACGTAAAATTTTAGCGGAATTGCCTGAAATAAGTGAGAACGAAGTAGTTAGGCATTATATAGGCTTATCAACCTTAAATTATCACATTGATAAAGGTTTCTACCCATTAGGTTCCTGCACAATGAAATACAATCCAAAGGTTAACGAAGTAACAGCATCACTTCCTCAATTTCAGAATTCTCACCCTAAGACACCCGAAGAATTTTCTCAGGGTTCTCTGAAAATAATGTACCTTTTATCAGAAGTGTTGAAAGAATTAACTGGAATGACCGGAATTACTTTACAGCCTGCAGCAGGAGCTCAAGGAGAATTAACAGCACTTTTATTATTCAAAAAATACCATAAACTAAACAGCAAAGGTAATAGAAAGAAAATTTTAGTTCCAGATTCAGCCCATGGAACAAATCCTGCAAGTGCTGCTATAGCTGGTTTTGAAATTGTTTCAGTAAAATCCAATGAAAAAGGAACAGTAGATTTAGAAGATTTGAATAAAAAAATTGATGAAAACATTGCAGGAATGATGCTCACTAATCCTAATACCTTGGGTATATTTGAGTCTGATATCCTAAAGATTTCCTCAATGATTCACGATGCAGGTGGTTTACTTTATATGGATGGAGCTAATTTCAATGCTCTTTTAGGAATAGTAAGACCAGGCGATATGGGTTTTGATGCTGTTCATATTAATTTACACAAAACTTTCTCTACACCTCATGGCGGTGGTGGACCAGGTTCTGGACCTGTTGCTGTTAATGATAAATTACTTCCCTATTTACCTATTCCTACAATTGAAAATAAAGATGGAAAATATTTTCTAAATTATAATAGACCAGAATCAATTGGAAAGGTTCATTCTTTTTATGGGAATTTTGGAATTTTTATTAGAGCATTAACATATATCTTAATCAATGGTAAAGATGGATTGAAAGAAGTTAGTAAAAATGCAATTATCAATGCAAATTATCTTCTTTCTTTACTAAAAGATGAATATGAATTAGCCTATAAAAATCAACCCTTACACGAATTTGTTTTAAGTGCTGATAGGCAAAAGAAAAATGGGGTTTCTGCTCTTAATATCGCAAAAAGATTACTTGATTATAATTTTCATGCACCAACCATTTATTTCCCACTTATTGTACATGAAGCATTAATGATTGAACCTACAGAAACTGAAACCAAAGAAATGCTTGATAGTTTTGCAGAAACTTTAATAAAAATTTCAAATGAAGCAAAAGAAAACCCCAAAGTAGTGATTGAAGCTCCTCATAATACTTCTATCAAAAAATTAGATGATGCTCTTGCCTCCAGGCAGATAAATGTATGTTATAAATAAAAAAAAGCCCCATTTAGGGGCTTTTTAATTATCTGAATTATAAATCCAAATTTAAACTAAAAAATGTATTCCTCTCTGCAGCTGGAAAGAATTCATTCCCTTCTCCATGAGTTGCATATAATTTATTAAATATATTATTTATTTGTAATTTAGCGATTACACCTCTTATTCCGAGCATATCACTTAATTTATACGAAACATCAAAATTGAAAACTACATAATCATCAACTTTATTATCTTTATAAGGTTTTATAGCAAGATCACCAAAATTATCAGTGTACTTATCACCACTATATTGCATAAGTAAAGTTGCAGAAAGGTTATCTTTTGAATAGATTAGCTTTAAGTTAGAAAGAAAATCTGGGAAACCTGATATTCTATTACCATCAAGAATAATTTCCATCATTTCTTTTTTATTAGTTAATGGATTAAGTAATTTTTTATACACTTTATTTTTAATTATCTCATTCTTTGAAATAGTGAAATTACCTGATATACTAAAATACTCAAAAAAATTGTACAAAAAAGTAACTTCACAACCAATATGCCTTGTTCTTTCAGCATTACCCGTGATTGGTTGACCAAATCTATCTAATTGACCTGATTTTACAATTTCATCTTTAAACTCCATCCAATATAAATTACAGGTAGTATTAATATTTTCACGATTAAAACCAACACCTAACTCAACATCTAACAATCTTTCAGGTTTAACTAATGGTTTATCGAAATTATAGGAACCATTTGATTTTAATTCAAATTGAGGTGTTGCTCCATCTCTTTCTGCTCCGGCATCATAAAGATTTTTTAATCTTGGTTCACGAGATACATACGATACAGTAAAATAACTATTGAAGTATTCATTCAAATTATAATTAATACCAATTAATGGATTTACAAAATGATAAGGAACTGAAAAATCTGTACCAACAAATTTTTCATCAAATATTTTGTATCTATTATAACAATATTGAATGTTTAGTAGTAAATTTGTTTTGGAGTTAATATTGTAAAGTTCATGAGCATAAACTGAAAAAATATCTTTCCCACCTTTATATTCATAAAACCTATAATCTGGATTTAAGCCCTCAGGTAAATTTTCTGCCCAATTCAATCCACCCCAATGTAAAGATCTGTGATTTCTTAATTCCAAACCGAATGTTAATTCACCATTCTTATGAACATAATTTACTCTTGGCATCCATCCATATTGTTTATTATGAACATTAGCTTTAATTAATGAATTTGCAACATTTCTAGCTGGTTTAAATCCATACTCTGAAGTTAATCGAAAATAAGAAGTATCAGCCCAAGAAGCATCATAAATAAAATAGCCTTCTCCCTCAATGAAGAATATTGTATGATTAAAGGTTATATTATCATTTATTTTCCATTCTTGAAGAAATTCATAATGTGGTTGAGAAAAACTTTCTGTTTCTTCAGGTCGAGCAATGTAATTTGTTTTTCTCTTATCTTTGTCTTTAATATAAGCTTTTTCTATACCATAATAAGCTAAATGATCAGAAATAGGTCCTCCATAAATATGAATTTGTGTTGTTAAATTCTGATCATATCTTATCGCTCCTAAAAAATAGCTATTCAACTGAGACCATGAATTATCTCTATAACCACTTGTAGTAATTCTAGACAATCTCCCATAAAAAGAATATTTATCTGCTATGATACCAGAATTTACAAGAAATGAATATTTTTTTGTGTTATAGCTACCATAACCAGCAAATAAAGAAATTCCTTTAGTTTTAGCAAAATTTGAAGTAATAAGATTTATTGAACCTCCAATTGAAGCAGGACCATAAAAAGCACTTCCTGCTGCTCTTTGAACTTGAATATTATCTAAATTTGCTACAAGATCAGGGAAATCAATCCAATAAATATTGTGATCCTCTGGATCATTCTGAGGTACTCCATTAATCATTACTGATATTCTTCTTTGATCAAAACCTCTAATATTCACATAATTATAACCAATACCATTACCACTCTCCGAATAAAATGTAGAAGAAGGCAATTCAGACAAAATCAAAGGAAGGTCTTGCACTGTATACCTTTTTTCAAGTTCTTCTGACTCAATATCACTAAAAGTTAAAGGTGTCGTTCTTTTTTCACTTCTCATTGCTGTTACAATTACTGATTGACCTGGCAAAGGATTCTCCTTCAGTTCAAATCTAAATTCAGTCAAAGATTTCTCAATATTAATAGTATGAGAAACCTTTTTGTATCCTATTCTGGACAAAGTGAATGTATAAATACCTTTTTTAGAAAAGTTAATTTCAAAATTACCATTATCATCAGTAAATAAGGTTTTGTTCAATTCATGACAAAAAACACTAACATTAGAAAGCGAGAGTTTGTTATTTACATCAACTACTTGGCCAATGAATTTATAAGAATCTTGACCATAAAGTTTTAATAAACTAATTAAAATAAAAACTGAATAATAAATAATTAACTTCTTCATTTTTTATCCTTTTAATAGTTAATAATTGAAGAAGCTTCGTGGTGGGCAAAAAAAAAGGCCCCTGAATGAATCTGGCGCCAGTTTGCTGTTTCCCTACGCTGGTATTATCCATATCAGGTTCAAAGGGTATAATCTCAGGGTCAAAGACCCACCCCTAACACTTCCGAACTTACTCACTTAATATATTAAACAATAAATATCATTTCAAGGGTAAATAATTGGTATAAAAAAAATCCCGATAGAGAGTATCGGGATTTTTTATTACGGAATAGAAGAAATTCAGTTATTTGAAAGTACTTTTTTCTGAACTTTATTTTTAATCTCTTTTATTACATCAGAACTTACCCATACAGGTGAAGTTTTACCATTTATTGTTTGTAAGTAAAATAGATATTTACCGTCTGAAGTTACTTGAGGGCTTAAATTATTATATTCTTTATTGATATTTTCTCCCATATTTACTGCTTTACTCCAGGAACCATCTTCATTTCTAAAACTCATATATAGATCTGCATAGTCATCTTTTTCAATATTAAATCTACTAAAAATTAAATAGCTCTCATCAGGTGAAACATATGGAGTTGTTTCAAACATTCCAGTGTTGATTTCGGAAGGTAATTTTTCAGGTAATTCATATTTCCCATTTATAAATTTTGAATAATAAATATCATAAATCCCAAAATCTGGATCTTTAATTGCAAAGTATAAATTTCCATTATTAGCAATTGAAATTTGCCAATCTATAAAATTGCAATTTATTTCTTCACATAAAGCTATTGGCTGGCTCCATCCATTTTCTATACGATTAACATAATAAAGATTCAACTTTGAATTATTATGCTCAGAACATTTTCCTTTTGCTAAAAAGAACAATCTATTACCATCAGGTGAATAAAAAGCTGCCCTATAATCTACTAAATCTGAACAAAATTTAATTTCAACAGGTTCAGTCCAGTTATCTCCTACCAACTTAGACATAAATAGACCATTATGTTCTTTAGTTTTCCAGAATACTTCTTTACCATCTGGTGAAAAAGAAGGTGAGCAATTTAGATCCGTATGAATGTAATTAGTTGTAAATTGAATTGGTAAATTATTAGGTGTTTCTTGCCCAAAATATTGATTATTGTTTTTAGTTTTATTACTATTTGCTTGAGTAAGTGTAAAATTTCCTAATAACATAATAATGAATGCAAATATCGTTATTTTCTTTTTCATTTTAGTCTCTCCCCATTTATAATTATTTAAAATCATTTTATTACCTTTTATACAAAATTCATAATTAAATACGATTACCTATAGAAAAAGTTACATATTTAAAATTTTTTGAAAAGAAATTGAAATGATTATTCTATTATTATTACTTAACTTAATTCTCTAAATTGTGCAAATATTTTTACCCTAAAAAAAAACCTGCAAATGTTTTTGCAGGTTTTTTAATAAAAATTGAATATTTCTATTATACCCCTGAAATCATAACATCATTAAATACTAAACTTGGTGTTTTTTGAGAAGAGTAGATGAACGGATCGTTTCCTACCTCAATCAATTTCTGACAAAATTCTAAATAATTACCTGCAATATTCATTTCTGATATTGATTGAGTAAGCTCTCCTTTTTCAAATAATTTTCCAATAATCCCAACAGAAAAATCACCAGTTGTCGAATTAGAGTTTCCACCAATAAAATCAGTAATTAAAATCCCTTTTCCTAAATCTCTCATAATTTCTTCAATGGATCTATTACCTTTAGGAATGATTATATTAGACGGAGATCCGGTAGTTGGTTCACAATTCATCTTTCTACTATAGTACCAATCAATATAATATTCTTTCAAAATACCATTTTCAATCATAATTCTCTTTTTAGAAGCGAAACCATCATTATCAAATAATTTACTACCCTGAGAGCCTTTAATAAAAGGATCATCAATTAAAGTAAATTTTTCACTCCCTATTCTTTGATTCTTTTTATCAACTAAAAATGATTGTTTCTGCTGGATACTTCTACCATACATCGCAGAAATAAATCCATTCAATATCCTCGGTACAACTCTATTCTCAATAATTATTGGTAGCTTTTGAGAGCTAATCTTTTTCCCACCAAATAAATCAAGTGTTCTTTTACCAGCATTGCGACCAATATCGATAGGATTAGGTAATTCACTCTTTTTCATAACTAATGCATAGTCATAGCCATTTGGCCTTCTATCGCCTTCATCTCTGGCAGTCATTCCAGCATAAGCATATAAAACCGTACCATTCTGATAACCAGAGAAACCATTACTTGTCATCATAACCATTTCAAAAGAACTATCATAAGTACCTGCTTCTACTGAAATAACTTTACTACCACCAACACTTAGACAAGCATCCTCAATTGTTTGAACTAATTTATGACGATCTTCTGGGTTAATGCTTTTTATTTTTTCATCGTATAGCTCCAAATCAATATTTTCTATACTCCCATAATATTTTTTATCTGGTAAACTTCTGTAAGGATCTTTAGCTAATAAATCCGTCATTCTTACAGCATTACTAATAAAATTTGATAGAGCTTCTTTTCTCAAATCAGATGTAGTTTGACCGGAATATTTCCCGTTTTTAAAAATTTCAATATATAAACTTTTAGTTGAAGCTTCTTTAATATTTTCAGGTTTTCTTTCCCTATAAGAAATTTCTACAAACCTTTCACCATTTATTGTAACTCTACAATCATCTGCACCTGCATTTTTTGCAGTTTTAATTGTCCATTCTGCTAATTCTAATAATTTATTATTCATTTTAAAATTCCTTATTTTCATTTATCAAGATATAATTATTTAACTCCACCAACTGTCATAGATTTCACCAATACAGTTGGCAAACCAAAACCGACAGGGACTGATTGACCACCTTTACCACAGGCTCCACCTCCACCTTGATACATTTGAAGATCATTCCCAACCATAGTTATATTAGCAAGCATCTTTGGACCATTACCCATAATGTTTATATCTTTAATAGGAGCTGTCAATTTTCCATTTTCTATCATTTTTCCTTGAGAAACATAAAAAGCAAAATCACCTTCACCAATCTTTACCTGCCCATTACTTACATCTTCGACGTAAATTCCCTTTTCTACTGATTTAATCACTTCTTCAGGTGAAGCAGAACCACCCAACATATAGGTGTTTCTCATTCTTGGTTGAACATAATGTTGATAACTTTCTCTCCTCCCATTACCAGTAGGTTTTACCTTATAAAATCTAGCTGAAATTTTATCGTGCATATAACTAGAAAGTATGCCCTTATCGACCAAAATTGTTTTTTGTCCAGGTGTTCCTTCGTCATCAACATTAATTGATCCTAGTAATTCTGGATTGGTTCCATCATCAATAATTGTAACCTCGGGTTCTGCAACTTTTTTGCCAATCATATCAGAATAAGTAGAAATCTTCTTCCTATTAAAATCTGCTTCCAGGCCATGTCCAACAGCTTCATGCAATAAAATGCCTGTAACTCCAGGGCCTAAAACAACGGGTATTTCGCCAGCAGGTGGCTGAACAGCCTCGAAAAGAACAAGAACCCTATCAACAGCTTTTTGTGAAATTTCATTGATAATATTTCCTGTATAAAATGAAAAATCTCTTCTACCTCCAATATTCCATCCAGATCTTTCACGTCTTCCATTTTTTTCCGCAAGTACGGTAACATATAAATACGATCTTGGTAATAAATCTTCAACCAAAACTCCATCACTTGTAACAATCATTATTCTTTTCTGCTCATCGGCAAAACCAGCATTTACCTTTTTAACTAAGGGTGATAAAGAAAAACATTTATCATTTACACCCTGTACTAATGGAAGCTTTGACTCTAATGGAATTTCTGTCAATAATCTCTTCAAAGGATAGTAATTTTCTAACTTTAATTTGATTATTTCTTTATTAGGATTATTATTAGAAGCATTTGCAATTGTCGCAGAAGTTGATGCTGCTGCTAAAATCGATTCTTTTTCTAACTCCTGAGTAAAACCATAACCAACTTGATCACCTTTTACTGTGCGAATGCCAACTCCTAATGAAACCTCTGAATACGCCCTATTTACTTTACCATCTTCAAGAATAACATAATTACTAATAGTGTGCTCAAAGTAGAGATCAGCAAAATCACCTCCTCTGGATAATGCAACCTGAAGAGCTTTCTGACATAAAGCTTCTGATATCCCAAACTCTCTTTCGAAATAATTCTGCATATCGGCTCCTCTTAATTTGAAAAATCTATTATTGATTATTGGAATAGCAGCAGAACCAGCCATTGCTGTTGCTGTTGTTTTAAGAAATGACCTTCTGGATATGGACATAGATCCTCCATGATAATTATTATTAGAATATGGTATACTCTAATATTTACGTATCTTTGAAAATAAAGTTTCATCAAATATCATTAAATTACAAGTGTTTAAAAAGCAATCATGATGATAAATTGTAATTAGATATTCTTTCCAATGTGTTTTAAAAGTAAATATTGTGAATACTAAGAATATTTTTTCAATAAATGATTCTTTAACTCATCATAATCTTTAGATAACTTGATGGACTTTTTTGGTAAGTTTAAATATTTCTTAAGTCTATCAGGCATAGTAAGATTTTTATTTAAAAGAGGAGAAACAATATCCATAAACTTTGAATAATGTGCGGTTTCTAATGAAACAAAGAAAACATTATTATCAAAATTAGATATGCTATCCTCACAAGCTTTTATACCAATTGCACCATGGGGATCAATTACATATTTATATTTATTGAAAGTATCAATTATCGCTTGTTTAGTTAATTCATCATTAAGCCAGAAACCTTTTATAATACTTTTCATTTCATCATAAGAAAAAAGATTTAACATTCTATCAAAATTATTTGGATTTCCAACATCCATTGCATTAGAAATTGTTGAAATTGATTTCATTGGGATAAAAACCCCTGTTTTAAGATAATCAGGAACCACGTGATTAATATTTGTAGCAGCAATAAAAAGTTCAACCGGTAACCCCATCTTAAAAGCAATAAGGCCTGCAGTTAAGTTCCCGAAATTTCCGCTAGGTACAGAAAAAACAATTTTTTCTCCTCTAAATTTAGCCTGAAAATAACCATAAAAATAATAGAATATCTGAGGAATCAATCTTGATATATTTATTGAGTTAGCAGAAGATAATTTTATTACAGAGTTCAACTCTTTATCGATGAAAGCTCTCTTTACTAAATTTTGGCAATCATCAAATGTCCCATCAATTTCTAATGATTCAATATTCCCTTCAAGTGATGCAATTTGCTTTTCTTGAATCTCACTAATTTTTCCTGAAGGATATAGAATTGTAACATTAATGTTCTCGACATTTTGAAATGCATTTCCAATGGCACTTCCGGTATCACCTGAAGTAGCAATAAGAATATGAAGTTTTGTATCATTTTTCTTAACAAAAAAAGACATTAAACGAGACATAAATCTGGCCCCAAAATCTTTGAAAGCTAAAGTTGGACCATGAAAAAGCTCTAGCACACCAATTTTATCACTCAAATAAATTAATGGTGGCTCAAAATAATAAGCATCATCAATTATTTTTCTTAATTCATTTTCTGGTATATCATCAATAAATAATTTAGTTAAATAAAACGATAAATCTTTGTAGTTTAAATCTTTCAATTTTTCAAATTCTTCATCTGGTATGATTGGTATCTTTTCAGGCATAAAAAGGCCTCCATCATCGGGCATACCTTTAAGAACAGCTTCTTCTAATGATACTTTATAATTTGAATTTTTCGTACTATAATAAAACATTATTCCTCCGTAATAATCTTTGCCCCTTCTTTGGAAATTTTTGAAATATAAATCTCATTTTTTAAATTAAATCTTTCAAAAACCTTTATCATTGAGCTTTTGATTTTTTCAGCATCCTTTTGACTTTGAGCAAGTGCAAAAACCGAAGGTCCTGAACCTGATATACCCATTCCTAATGCATCAGTTTCTAAAATAGCTTTTTTTAAATCGTCAAAGAAGGGTAATAGATTCTTTCTAACTGGTTCAACAATTATATCTGAAAAAGATCTTGAAATAAGATTAAAATCATTTGTCATCATACCAATAATAAAACCCGAAAGATTTGCAGATTGTTTGACAAAATCTTTTAGATAAATCTTTTCAGGTAATATTTTTCTTGCTGTATAAGTATCAACATATAAATCTGGATGAGCAAGAACACAAACTAAATTTTCTGGATAGTTTATTTTAATGATATCAATAGGTTCATTATTTCGAATTAATGTTATACCTCCAAGTAAAGAAGGTGCAACATTATCAGCATGTTTAGCACCTGATGCTAGTTCCTCACCTTTTAAAATAAAATTTAATAAATCTATTCTGCTTAATTTATTACCTAATAGATAATTAGTTGCAAAAACTCCTGCAACCGAGCTTGATGCACTAGAACCCATTCCGCTTTTTAAAGGTAAATTTTTGTATAATTCAACTTCAATGCCGATTTTATCTAATAAGTTTAAATATGATAAATATTCAATAATTGGTACAGTTACACAATTCTTTTCTGGATCTAAAGATAGTGAATTAGAATTTCCATATATTTTATTTAATCTTACACCCGGTTTATTGGAAAGGGTAACTTTTACTTCATCTCCTATACAATCAATTGATAAACCCAAAATATCAAAACCAACAGATAAATTACCAATTGAAGCAGGAGCAAAAGCTTTAACTATTTTTAACATGTCTAATCCTTTAAAATTAACTTTGAAGTTTTTATAATATCAGCCAAAACACCTGCAGATGTAACTTCTGAACCTGCACCGGGACCTCGAACTACTAATGGAGTATAAAAATATCTATTAGTCGTAAATGAAATAATATTCTCACTTCCATTGATAGAATAGAATGGAGAATTTTTATCAACAAATTTAAGGTCAACGTACGCTTTCCCATTTTCATAACTAGCTATATATCGTAATGCTTTACCATCATGTTTTGCTTTTACAAATAAAGAATGAAAATAGGAATCATACTCCTTTAACTTTTCTAGAAATGAATAGATCGATGGTGTATTATAATACTCATCAGGTAATAATTTATTTATTTTTATATCATCTAATTCCATTTTAACCCCTAATTCTCGTACAAGTGTAAGCAATTTTCTTGCAATATCAAGTCCATTAAGATCAAGTCTTGGATCTGGCTCAGTATATCCTTTTTTCATAGCTTCAATAACAATATCACTAAACCTTTTACTCTCATTAAAAGTATTAAAAATGTAACTAATAGTACCAGATAATACCCCTTCAATTTTTATTATAACATCACCACTTATCAATAAATCATTAAGAGTATTTATTACTGGCAATCCTGCGCCAACAGTAGTTTCATAAAAGAAATAGTTCTTATATTTTCGTAATAGTTGCCTTAATTCAATATAATCCGAATAATTGCCAACATTAAAAATTTTATTAGGTGTAACAATGGATATACTTTTTGTCACTATTTCTTTGTATTTATTTGAAACCTCTTTGCTTGCTGTATTATCTACAAATATTGAATATGGTAAATCATAAGAGTACATTGTATTTAAGAAATCATCTATCGAGCTTTCAATGTTCGATTTCTCAAGTTCTTTTTCCCAATTATCAAGATCTATTCCATTTATATTGAAAAGCATTTTATTTCTACGAGCAATACCAATAACATTCAATCTCGGATTGACATCCTTTCTTTTATTTAAATCATTTATCATTTTTAGTAATACTGATCCAATATTTCCAACTCCCATTATAAATAAATTCACACATTTTTCATCAGCTCTAAAAAAGGCTTCGTGTATAGCATTCAGGGCTTTTGTTTCATCTTTTTGAGAAACAACCAGCGATATATTAAGTTCAGAAGATCCTTGAGCAATAGTAACGACATTTACACCATTTCTGCCTAGAGAAGAGAACAAAGACCCAGCAATACCAAGAGTTTTTCTCATATTTTCACCAACAACAGCAATAATAGAGTATCCCTTTTCAATAATTGTTTGATCAATTAAACCAGCTTGAATCTCAAATTTGAATTCTTCGTCTATTGATTCCTTAGCCAGATTTGCTTTATCAGGATTTATTGCTATACATATTGAGTGTTCGCTTGAAGCTTGTATAATCATGATAACATTAATTTTTGCTAAAGCTAGTGATTTAAAAAGCCTCGATGAAATACCAGTAACTCCTACCATTCCACTACCTTCAACTCGTATCAATGCAACATCATCAATAGAAGTGATTCCACGAATTTTGTATTTTGAACAATTTGCAATATTTTTTACAATTGTACCTTTGTTTTCTGGATTAAAAGTATTCAACAATCTTATTGGGATATTCTTTTCTTTTGCTGGTTTTACTGTTGGTGGATATAATACTTTTGTTCCAAAATGAGAGAGTTCCATTGCTTCTTCATAAGTTAATTCTTCAATAGTAAATGCATTAGGTACTTTTTTAGGATTAGCTGTCATAACACCATCAACATCACTCCATATTTGAATCTCTTCAGCATTCAATAGATTACCCATTAAAGATGCTGTAAAATCTGAAGCACCTCTTCCAAAGGTAGTGGTTTCATTATCTAATGTAGAACCAATAAAGCCAGTCATTATTATGATAGACTTTTTATCTTTAAAATACTCTTCTACTTCCTTTTGTGTAATATCTTTGAGCACATTTGCTGAACCAAAATTCTTATCTGTTTTTATTATATTTCTCGCATCTAAATATTCTGCTTGAATACCTATAGACTGAAAATATTTAGTGATTATTAAAGCTGAAAGCCTTTCACCAAAACTCATTAAATAATCAAGAGTTTTCTTAGATAAATCATGAATTAAGTTTATACCAAGAGCTACTTTTTTACATTCTTCTAATAAATTATTAACCACTAATGTTACTTCATTTCCTAAATTATCGGGAAAGAGGATATCAATCATTTCAAGATGCCTTTTTTTAATCTTTTCATATGTAGAAATAAAATCTTCACAATCTTTTTCTGCATCTTGCCCTAATTTTATTAGCTGATTAGTAACTCCAGAAAAAGCAGATACTACAACAAGTAAAAAATTATTATCATCTCTTTTTTCTTTTCTTACAATTTGGACTATTTTATCTATTCCTTCTTTACTACCTACTGAAGTTCCACCAAACTTTAATACCTTCATTTTATTCTCCATTATATTGATTTTAATATTATAAAAAAATTTTTGATAAATGCAATATAAAGTTGAATAATTTATTTAATTTTTAGAAATGAATTAAATATAAATCTGATGTAATAAATTGAAATGGTTAATATAATTGCGGGATTAACTCATCCCGCATTAAAGTCAAAATATCATAGAATCCATAAATTTCTCCTGAAAATCAGGACGTAGACATAATTCAATATATTCGGTATTCTTCACTATTTCGATTGATTCTTTTCTTTTTATATCAGAAACTAAATATTGTTTAGCTCCAATACTGGATGAATTACCAATTGATTTTACTTTATCTAACGAGATCTTTGGTAATAAACCAATACGCATAGCACTTTCTTTTTTAATATAACTTCCAAAAGCACCTGCAATTAACACCTCATCAATATCTTTTTCTTCAAGTCCTAATTCAGATAATAAAACAGAATACCCTGCTGAAATAGCACCTTTAGCTAATTGCAATTCTCTAACATCTTGCTGTTTTAATACAATATCATTACCATTTTTAATTTCTTCTTTAAAAACTAATACAAATTCATATTGAGAACCATTTTCCCTAATCCTATTTTTAAAAGGTAAAGCAACAGAATCAATTTCATCTGGGGAAACTATGCGTCCAGTTTCATCAATAATTCCTACTTCAAGTAAAGCAGCAATTAAATCAATAAGACCAGTACCACATATACCTTTTGGGTTTACATTACCAATAACATGATAAAGAATTTTATCACCCTCAATTGAAACACTATCAATAGCACCATTTGCTGCCCTCATACCAAAAGTAATATGACCTCCCTCAAAAGCAGGACCTGCAGCTGTTGCACAACATAATAATCTTTTTTTCGAACCAACAACAATTTCACCATTAGTGCCAATATCAATTCCTAAGGTTATTTTTTCTGTTTCTAATAATTTATGTGCAAGTATAAGCGCAACAATATCTCCACCAACAAAACCTGAAATATTAGGAAGGATATATACTGAAGCCGAGGGATTAATATTCAAAGATAAATTTTTAGCTTTAATATCACTTATAAAATGATAAACTGGCACATACGGAGCAAAAGCCATGCTCTTAGGATTTACACCCAATAAAAGATGATTCATAACTGCATTTCCAGCTAAAGCTATAGAATAAATATTATTACTATCATAATTCATGTTAATACAAAGCTCATTAATAATTTCATTAATAGCTGAAATTACTAATTTTTGAAGCTTTGTTAATCCATCATTTTCATTTATTGAATAATTTATTCTTGTTATTACATCTGCACCAGCAACAACCTGTGGATTTGTTCTTGAAGCAACTTTAACAGTTTTTCCAGTATCAAGATCAACTAACAATCCCACAATAGTAGTAGTACCTATATCAAAAGCCAAACCATAATTTTTTTGCTCTTGAGTTTCAATATTTAGTATCTCGCCATCCTTGATAACTAAAAAATAATTTTCATTATCTTTATCAAGAATAGAAGACATATCTTTCAATAAATTAAAAGAAATAGAAAGATTATTGTATTCTTCTGGTAAGGATTGCAAGAGACATTCGGAATATGGTTTTAAATTATCCAAAGAAGGTTTGTTAAATTTTATTTGAATTTTCTTTATTTCATTTTTTGGTGTTACAGGTGTTTCAAGCCCAGTTGTAAGAATTTTAATAGATTCTACTTCTTCCTCATTTAAAACTAAAATTGATATATTATCTCTTACCTTTGTTTTACAAGCTAACCTTAAACCATCTTTTATTTCAATATCAGAAAAAAACTTAGTCTCAATATGAGTTGGTGGAACATTGCCTTCAAGGATTTTTATAATACATTTTCCACATAACTTTTCACCATTACATATTGAGGGAATATTGATCCCGTTTTCAATTGCAAAACTTAAAATATCCCTACCTTCTTCAATTTCAAAAGTTTTATCATAAGGTTGAAATTTAATTTTATACTTATTCAATATCTCACCTTTCTTTAATTACAAAAAATAAGGGGCATATTTATGCCCCTCAAACAAATAAATATTTAACAATAAACTCTACGCAATGTTAAGTAACTCTTTTGCTTTTTCAACTGCTGAAGCTGCATCAGGTGAATATCCATCTGCTCCAATTTCATCAGCATAAGCCTGACTTACAGGTGCACCACCAATAATAACTTTTACTTTATCTCTTACACCAGCTTCTTTCATAGCTTCGATAGTTGATTTCATTGAAGGCATTGTTGTTGTTAATAAAGCAGACATACCAACTAATTTTACTTCCTGATTTTTTACTGTTTCAATAAACTTTTCTGGAGTAACATCAACACCTAAATCGATAATTTCAAAACCTGCTCCTTGTAACATCATACTAACTAAATTTTTGCCTATATCATGCAGATCCCCTTTTACTGTTCCAATTGCAATTTTTGCAATAGGTTGAACACCACTTTCTAATAATTTTGGTTTTAATACCTCCATAGCTCCTTTCATCGCTCTAGCTGCAACAAGAACTTCTGGAACATAAAATTCGCAAGCTTTGAATTTCTGACCTACAACATTCATACCTGCAATTAGACCTTCATTCAGAATAGCTTCAGGTTTAATACCTTCGTTTAAAGCATTAGTTGTTAACTCTACTACTTTTTTAGCCTGACCTTTTATTAAGTTGTCAGCAATTTCCTGTAAATTTACCATTTATGACCTCGATTTTTATGGTTAATTATTATCTAATATTTCTCTAAAAGCTCTTATATGATCTGGTGTTGTTCCACAACATCCCCCAATAATATTCACACCAATTTTTAACAAATCAATAATTTTATTTTTCATTATTTCAGGAGTTTCTTTATAAATTGTTTTACCATCAACGATATCAGGTAAACCAGCATTTGGTTGTATTAAAAAGTAAGTATCAGGAGAAGTATGTTTATACTCTCTAAGAATTTCAATCATATTCTCAACACCATTACCACAGTTTGAACCAATTATACCTGCACCTGAATTAATTAATTCAGTTAAAACCTGTGATATAGAATTACCCATTAAAGTTTTATAACCCTTAGGGCTTTGATTATAAGTCATTGATACGATTACTGGTAAATTTGTATTTTCTTTAGCAGCTTTTAATG
This sequence comes from Ignavibacteria bacterium, assembly GCA_036567745.1. Taxonomy (GTDB): domain Bacteria; phylum Bacteroidota; class Ignavibacteria; order DATCTW01; family DATCTW01; genus DATCTW01. The sequence goes on from DATCTW010000028.1 coordinate 24,887, forward strand.
CAATTTTAGCTTCTTCAAGATCCATCATAGTTTCAATACATAATACATCAACCCCACCATCTTTTAATGCAACCATTTGCTCTGCATAATTATCATAACACTCTTGTATTGAAAAATCTCCATAAGGTTCTAACATTTCTCCAGTCGAACCTATTGATGCTGCAACAAATTTACCTGAAGGGGTTACTTCTCTTGCTAATTCAGCAGCTGCTTTATTAAACTCATAGCATTTGTTGGCTAAACCAAATTTATTAAGCTTTGCTTTTGTACCACCAAAAGAGTTTGTTTCTACACAATCAGCACCTGCATCAAAATAACTTTTGTGAATTTCTTTTATTATTTCAGGTTTTGTTAAATTCCACTGTTCAGGGCATTCTCCAAGGGATAATCCTTTTGCCTGCAACAATGTACCCATTGCGCCATCAAAAAGCAAAACCTTTTCTCGAACCTTTTCTAAAAACAAAGACGAACCCTAAAAAAATTTCTATATATTTTAATCAAAAATTATTAAAAAATCAAGTAAAAAACGTTGTTTCTCTAATAAAACGATTTTACTTTACACTCTCCTGCTGTTTATACTGCAATTGGTAAAGTTTGTAATATATTCCGCCTTTAGATAATAATTCTTGATGAGTACCTGTTTCTCTTATTTCTCCATGATGAAGTACAATAATTTTATCAGCATTTTGAATTGTAGAAAGTCTATGAGCAATAACAATAGATGTTCGATTTTTTAAAAGTTTGTTAATAGCATTTTGAATTAATCTTTCAGATTCAGTATCAACATTAGAAGTTGCTTCATCTAAAATTAATATTTTGGGATCACGAACTAAAGCTCTTGCAAAAGAAATTAACTGCTTTTGTCCAACGGATAAAGTAGCTCCTCTTTCTTTAACTTCTGAAAATAATCCTTCTGGTAATGAATTAATAAAATCATCTAAACCCACAATACTAATAGCTTCATTAATTTTATTCAGAGAAATACTTTCATCTCCTAAATCAATATTAAATTTTATATCACCAGAAAAAATAAATACATCCTGTAATACAACTGCCATGTGTTTTCGTAATTCTTTTGGATCATAATCTTTAATATTTATACCATCAATAAGAATTTCTCCTTTCTCAATATCATAAAATCTTGTAAGCAAATTAATAATTGATGTTTTTCCAGCACCTGTAGCACCTACAAAAGCAATAGTTTCACCCTGTTTTATTTTAAAAGAAACATTTTTCAATATATAATCTTCACCATTATAAGCAAACCAAACATTTTTAAAATCGATATCTCCTTTAACATTTGTTATGGGTATCGGATTTTCTTTTACTGAAATAATCGTTTTATCATCTAAAAGCTTAAAAACACGTTCGGATGAAGCCATCGCTGTTTGTAAAATATTGTATTTCTCGGAAAGGTCACGAATTGGTCTAAAAAACATTTCAGTATACTGAATAAAAGAAATGAGGACCCCAAAAGTGAGATAACCACTTATTACATTTCCCCCTCCATACCAGATGATTAAAGCTATAGCTAAAGCACTTGTAAAATCTACTAATGGAAAATAAACTGCATAATAGAAAATTGACTTAATATTTGCATCTCTATGAAGTGCATTTATTTTTTTAAAATCACTTAAGGATTTTTCTTCTCTATTAAATAATTGAACAGTATTCATTCCTGTAATATTTTCATTTAAATAAGAATTCATGTTTGCGACATATTTTCGAACTTCTCTATATGCTTCACGAACTTTCTTTCTAAAAATAAAAGTACTATACACAAGAATTGGGATTACACATAAAGTTACCAGTGATAACTCTACATCCATAATAAACATATAAGAGACAATAAAGATTATTGTAAAAACATCACTGAAAACCATTACAACACCAGATGAAAACATTTCATTTAGGACTTCTACATCGCTTGTTACTCTTGTAACTAACCTTCCGACAGGATTATTATCAAAAAATCTGAGTGCAAGATTTTGCAAATGAGCAAAGACCTGCATTCTCATATTGTAAATTGTTTTTTGACCAATCCATTGTGTAAAGTAATTTAGAATATATTGTAGAATAGCTTGTAAAAAAATTGTTACAAATAATAGGATTATGAAAGGTAACATACCTTCATAATTTTTTACTACAATATAATCATCGATTATAATTTTTGTAATATATGGACGAAGGGGACCTATAGAAGAAACCAAAATTGCTAAAATAATTGCTAATACTACATGCCATCGATAAGGTTTAAGGTAAAGCAGCAATCTTTTCATTAGCCTGCTATCATAAGCTTTACCTAATATTTCATCTTCTTCCATTGATTAAAATTTGATAAAAATAATAACTATTTGAAGAAAAATATTTACATACAAACCAGCTATAACATCATCAATCATTATAGCCATTCCTCCCCTTTTTTTATTATAATAATTAGCAGGGTATGGTTTTATTATATCAAAAAACCTGAATAATATAAAAGCTAAAATGATGGTATATATATTTATTGTAACAAATAATAGAGAAATCCACATACCAACAAATTCATCAATTACAACTATTGAGGGATCATGCCCAACCATGTTTTCAATTTTTTCAGATACAAATATACCAATAATAAAAAAAACAAGAATAAGTATAATTAAAAAATACCATTCTTTAAAACAGTCAAACAAAAATATTAATAATGCCACCATACTTCCAAAAGTACCAGAAGCAAATGGGAAATAACCACTAAAGAAACCTGTTCCAAATAAATTAATAAAGAAAGGTATATGGGGTATATTTTTACTACGAGGTTTGAGATGAACTAGCATATATATCACGAATAGTTTTTCTATTATCAATCAAATACATTATTCCAGTATATAATGTGAGAGAGGTAATAACAATCATTAATATGTTAATAAAAATTGGATTCAAAATATAATCATTAATTATTACTCCAAAATGATTATTTACAAAATCATAATCCTTTATACAATAAAAAAATAGAATATAAAATATTGCTGTCATTTGTATAAAAGTTTTAACTTTAGCAGAATAAGTTGTAATTACAGTTTTTCCTTTTAATTCAGAAAAAGAACGTAATAAAGTTATGCCAATATCCCTTATGACAATAATTAAAAACATCCAGAATTCAATAAACCCTATAGTAAGAAAACCAATAAATGCAAATGAAGTTAAAATTTTATCAGCTAGAGGATCTAAAAATTTACCCCATCTTGTTTCAAAACCATATTTTCTTGCTATTATTCCATCGTACCAATCAGTAATTGCTGCTATAGTAAAAATAATAAAAGAAAGAAACTTTAAATCTTTATTAGTTGAATAAAAAAAATATAAAAATACCGGTGAAAGTATTATTCTTAAAATTGTTAATTGATTCGGTAAACTCATATTTCCTATAATATTTTGTGTAATTTATAAAAGATACAAGATATTAGCAAGACTAATTTGTTTCCAAAAAGTTTCTAAATTTTTGATTATAGCGTTTAAAATCAATTAAAAAAAATTTAGATTTATTGATATGTAAATGTATAATTTATTTCTTCATATCAAATTAAATATTAATTTCAAAATTTAATAGGTTAAGAATAATTTAATACATTGAAAATAAATATAAAGATTACTAAATTGTAAAATATTTAAAATGGTAAGTTATGGATAAAATTAGAAATTTTTGTATTATTGCACATATAGATCATGGCAAATCAACTATAGCAGATAGGCTTCTCGAGGAAACCGGCACTATAACTGCACGTGAAATGGTGACCAATCAAGTTCTTGATAATATGGATTTAGAACAAGAACGAGGGATAACCATTAAGCTTCATGCTATAAATATGATTTATAAATCACCTGATGGAAATGAATATAGTTTAAACTTGATTGACACACCTGGACATGTTGATTTTTCTTATGAAGTATCTAGGTCCTTAGCTGCTTGTGAAGGTGCAATATTGGTTGTTGATGCCTCACAAGGTGTTGAAGCACAAACGATAAGCAATCTTTACTTCGCCATCGATGCCGGATTAGAAATAATACCGGTTATTAACAAAGTTGATTTGCCAAGTGCAGCTACAATGATTGATTCTGTTAAACACCAAATAATTGAACTTATAGGTTGTAAAGAAGAAGAAATTATTTTAGCCAGTGCAAAAACAAAAATAGGTATAACAGAAATTCTTGAAGCTATTGTAAAAAGAATTCCTCCTCCAAAAGGTTCTCCACAAAACCCATTGAAGGCTCTAATATTTGACTCAGTATTTGACTCTTACAGAGGTGTTATTGTATATCTTAGAATTTTTGAAGGTACATTAAACGAAGGTTCTAAGGTCTTATTTTTCTCAAATGGTAAAGAATTCGAAGCTGAGGAAGTAGGTATATTAAAAATGAATAGAGTCAGGACTAAAACATTATCAGCTGGTGAAGTTGGGTACCTAATTGCTGGAATAAAAGATGTGCATGATACCAAAGTTGGCGATACTGTAATGGATGCAAAAAATCCTTATGATACTCCATTACCAGGGTACAAAGAAGTAAAACCTATGGTTTATAGTGGCTTATATCCTTCAATAAGTGAAGAATTTGATAGCTTAAGAGACTCTCTCGAAAAATTAAAATTAAATGACTCATCTTTAGTATTTACTCCTGAATCATCAACAGCATTAGGTTTTGGTTTCCGTTGCGGTTTTTTAGGCTTACTACACATGGAAATAATACAAGAACGTCTGGAAAGAGAATATAATCAATCAATTATTACTACTGTACCAAACGTAGAATATAGAATTACAAAAACTAATAAAGAAGTAATTTATGTTGATAATCCAGCAAAAATGCCAGAATTAGGAGAAATTGACAAAATTGAAGAACCATACATCAAAGCCCAAATAATAACTCCTTCTGAATACATTGGTAACATAATGAAACTTTGCATGGAAAGAAGAGGTATATATAAAACCACAACATATTTAGATCCTACTCGAGCTGATATAACTTATGAATTTCCATTATCTGAGATAATTTTTGATTTTTACGATAAATTAAAATCAATATCACGCGGTTATGCTTCTTTTGATTATGAATATATTGAATATAGAGAATCTGATTTAGTAAAACTTGATATTTTATTAAACGGTGAACCAGTTGATGCTCTTTCCACAATTGTTCATAGATCTAAATCATATCACTATGGCCGAAAATTATGCTCTAAATTAAAAGAGTTAATACCTAAACAAATGTTTGAGGTAGTAATACAAGCAGCAATTGGAAGTAAAGTAATAGCTAGAGATGTTGTAAAACCATTAAGAAAGAATGTTCTTGCAAAATGTTATGGCGGTGATATAACAAGAAAAAGAAAATTACTTGAAAAACAAAAAGAAGGTAAAAAAAGAATGAAGCAAGTTGGAAAAGTGGAAGTGCCTCAGGAAGCCTTTCTTGCGGTTTTACAAATGGAAGAATAATATAGAGGAATAATATGCAAAAAAAACAAAAAACAAAAAACATTAATAAAAAATCTAATCTTCCTCCTTTAGGTCAGAAAAAAAACCAAAAAACTTTTATGGATTTTCTAAAGAGGTTGTTTTTTGGGAAAAAAGCTGTAGAACAAAACAAAACCTCATTTAAAGACTTTGTAAAAGAAATCAGTATTGTATTAATTATTTTTCTTATTCTAAACAGTTTTGTTTTAGCAAGTTTTGAAGTACCTACCGGCTCAATGGAAAACACTGTTATGACTGGTGATTTTTTATTTGTAAACAAATTCATATATGGAGGCACTTCTCCAAGAACTATCCCTTTTACAAGTTATAGAATACCTTGGTTCAGAATACCAGGTTTCAGAGAAGTGAAAAGGCAAGATGTGATTGTTTTTGAATTCCCTGGTAATAGAGATGAAGTTAAACCTGAATTCGTTTATTATTTAAAAAGATGTATTGCCTTACCAGGAGATACTTTAGAAATTAGGAATAAAGTTGTTTATGTAAATAACGAATTACAGCCCACACCAAAACATATGAAATTTGAAAATCCTTATATACAACCTAAGGGTATTAAAAACGAAAACATATTCCCTCCTCTTTCAAATTTCAATGAAGATAATTATGGCCCAATAAGAATTCCTAAAAAAGGTGATACTATTAATTTATCAATTGAGAACTATCCTGATTGGAAAATCTTTATCGAAAGAGAAGGACATAGCACCTCTACCAGTGGTTCTTTTGTATTAGTAGATGGGAAACCAACTTCAAAATATATAGTAGAACATGATTACTATTTTGGTATGGGTGATAACCGTGATAATAGTCTTGATAGTAGATTTTGGGGTTTCATTCCTAAAGAAAATATTGTTGGCACTCCTATGATAGTATATTGGTCATGGGATCCTAATATCCCTTTATTTGATATATTTAAAAAACTCTCTTCTATAAAATTTAAAAGAATAGGAACAATTATTAACTAATTTAAGAATCTTTATGAAAAGAAGAAATTTTTTACAAAACATTGCAACGATTGGAGCAGTTAGCGCTCTATCACCAAAAGTATTAAGTAGTGAAACTCTTAATACACGTAATAATACAAGTGGTCCTCTAGTAATAGCAAGTGGAAATGGTCTAAAAGCTACAGAAAAAGCTATGGAATTAATTAAAAATGGAGCTGATGCTTTAGACGCCGTGATTGCAGGAGTAAATATTGTAGAAGATGATCCTAACGATATGACAGTTGGTTATGGTGGTTTACCAAACGAAGAAGGTGTAGTAGAATTAGATTCATCGGTAATGCATGGACCAAGTAATAGATGTGGTGCAGTAGCTTCACTCAGAAATATTAAAAATCCTTCATTAGTCGCTAAGCTTGTAATGGAACGAACAGATCACGTTCTAATTGTCGGAGAAGGTGCCTTAAAGTTTGCAAAAGCTCACGGTTTCAAAGAAATGGACTTACTAACCGATAAGAGTCGTGAAGCTTGGTTAAAATGGAAAGAAACAATGAGTAATGTTGATGATTGGTTACCTCCTCATTCAATTGAGGATAAAACTATTGGTATGGCATTACGAGAATACTCAAGAACATGGGGCACAATAAATTGTGATGCAATAGATTTAAAAGGCAATATATCTGGAGTAACAACAACAAGTGGTTTAGCTTTTAAAATACCTGGTCGTGTTGGTGATTCACCTATTATTGGGGCTGGTCTTTTTGTAGATAACGAAGTAGGTGCTGCTGGTTCAACTGGTAGGGGTGAAAGTAACCTAACAAATTGCAGTAGTGTTCTAATCGTCGAATATATGAGACAAGGTAAATCACCTGAAGAAGCATGTTTAATGATGTTAAAACGAGTTCTTAAAAACATAAAAGAAAAACGCTTACTTGACGATGAAGGAAGACCAAAATTTGACCTTCAATTCTATGCACTTAACAAAAAAGGTGAATTTGGAGGTGCAAGTTTCTTTAGTGGTGCAAGAATGGCAGTTCACGATGGAAAAGAAAACAAATTAGTTAATATGGCTTATTTATTTAATAGAAAATAACAAATCTAAAGGGAAATATTGCCCAGATTGAGCTTAAGCGAAATTCTGTGCGTATTTCCCAAATCATTTTCAGAATTAAATTTTGCAAACGCATAATCAATATTTAAACGATATATTTTTATTCCAGCACCTAAAGTAAGCTGTTTTACTTCACTATATCCTAATCTTAAAGCAATAATATCTTTATATAAAAACTCTAAACCAGAATGAATATCCATACCAATTGAACCAATTGAGGTCATTGAAGCATATTTTCTACCATCAAAATGAAAATCAAAATCAATAGCTGGAGTCAAGATTCCATTAAAAATATCCAATGAATAACCAGCACCCAATTTCAGCATTGGTGGTATTAACTCTTTGGTACCTGTATTCCATGCAAGATAAGTAGTTGTTACATCATTTAAACAAGCACCTGTATAAAAATTATTGAAGGGTAAATATTTTATACCAAAATCGAAACCTATTCCAAAAGCATTATTAGACATTAAATCTCGATAAATAATTTTAATATTTGACCCATAAAAAATATTTTCAGAATATTTTTTTGCATAAGAAAGGATAAAAGCCCAATCTGAAGCATTATGATAGGTTACTTTATCATAGTCAATTCGATCATAGTTATCTAAAACCCCATTTCCATCAGAATCTACAAGTGCATTTCGTGTATCAGGAATGCCATCTATACCTAATCTAATTACACTTAGGCCTAAAGTAAAATCATTTTTATATGGGTAAGCCAAAGCAAAATAATCAAAATTTATTAATTCGCCAAAGCGTTCATCATGTTGGAGAATAATTTCTGCTTCAGACAAATTCGCAAGGTTAGAAGGATTTAAAAAACCACCTGTAACATCTTTTGATATAGCAACACCTGAATTACCCATTCCAAGCTGTCTTCCACCAATTCCAATTTTTAGGAATTCATTACCATATTTTACAAAACTTTGAGAAAAAGCATTAATTGAAAATATTACAAATAACAAAAGAATTTTTTTCATACAAATGCACCTATAAAACAATTTCTTTAGGATTAAGTTCAGAATAATTTTTATTTCCTATACCCTTTCTATGAGCAATTTCTAGAAAACCTAATTGTTGTGAATTAAGATTAAAAAACCTTTCACCAGTGTAAGCATCAATCGCTACTTGATCTGTTCCTGCAATAATAGTATCAGCTTTTAAAACATCAGATATGTTTCCCCCTTGTGGTCCATTTCTCATTAAGACTCTAGTTGCATCCATTATTACTAAAGTAGGGCGAACGAAGTTTGCAAGATCAGCTATACTTTCATTAATATTTTGATGGAGTTGGTTTCTTCTACCACCAAGAATACCATACCAATTTTTCATACCTAATGTAGCACCTGTTAAACTATGATGTTTCGCAATTGGCATATTAATAATTTTGGTTGCTTCAAAATAAAGAGAATATACTTTTCTAACTCCTAATACATCACCTCCCATATTTATCTCAGAAAATTTTCTTTCTGAAGGGAGTTCAATTATTCCCCCTACACTTTCTACAGCATCTTTTATACCACTTCTATTAAAACATCTATTGTATTCATTACAAGAAATATCTGTTACTATTACTTTTTTTGCACCCGCTGATAAACATAAACGTACTACTTCCTTGACAAGTTCTGGATTTGTATTTGCAGCTTGTTCAGGTAATCTATCCCAACCAATATTAGGTTTTATTAAAACTACATCATTAGAATTAATAAACCTTTTAATACCACCAAGAGCATTTATTGCTTCATTTACTAAACGAGAATAATCTGAACCCTGAATAATAACCATTTTGGGATAGTTATTATCATCTGCAATTCTTCTATCAATTATCACAGGTTTTTGAACTACAATATCAGAGTTTTTCGTTCTATTGTGAAAAACCAATCCAATGCCAACTGCTGATAAGCTAAGGATAGAAGCAGGCCAAACTTTTTTTATAAATTCTCTTCTATTCATATTTAAATATTTTGATTGTTAAATATGATTCTTTTTTATGTTTTGAACAATACATAAAAGTTTCAATACTTAAAAAATACTATTTTTTATCATCACTAGAAACTCTCTGAAAATCATTGTTTTCAAAGTATATTTTCATTTCAAGAGCTTTTATCTTTTGTTTAATATCCTGATCATCCGGATTCATAGTTTCTAAAATTTTATAATACTCATAAGCACCAATATAATTTTTTTTCTTAATGTTTACATAAGCTAAATTCATTATTGTTTCAGGTACTTGGGGTTGTAACTTAAATGCATTTAAAAAATATTCTTCTGCTTTTTCTAGATTCGATTCATATAAATAACAATTTCCAATAAAGAAATGTGCTTTGGCATTCTCAGGGTTCATTTCAATTACTTTTTTAAGCACGTTTTTACATTCTCTATATTTTTTTAACTCATCTAATAAACCGGCGATATTCATCAGAGTATCAATACTTTTAATTTTATCAATATTAATCTTACTTAAATAATAATAAGTTTTATCATAGTTTTGTCTATAAAAATAAATACCAGCTAATTCGAGCATAACTTCATTAAAATCTTTTTTAAATTCCAAAGCTTCTTTATACGATTGTATAGCTTCATCAAGCAAACCTAAAACTTGAAACCTTTGACCCAGCAAGTAATTTATAAATGAAGGGTCATAAGAAATATCAGTAGCAACATCGATTTTACGAGTATTTTCAGGTATTTTAGCTAATACTAATGCATCTTTGAGTAATTCGATACTTTCTTCAACCTTTTTTATTGAAAATAAAATTTCAGATAACAATAATTTAGCGAATAGTTGAGAAGGAGCAATTTGCAAAGAAAGTTTACACAATTCTATAGCACTATCAATATTTCTTTTGTCATATTGATATTTTGCAAGTGTAGAAAGAATAGTGGCTTTTACAGGATTTGTTAAAGTGTTAAGTTTTAGAGCATTAGTCAAACATCTTACACCATCATCAGTATAACCGAGAGTAATGTAGTTCTGCCCTAATTGAAACAATGCATAAGCATTTTTGGGTTCATTTTTTACTTGTTCGATAAGTGCTTCTAAATTTCTTTTTTTCTTTGCTTCAATGATCTCATCACTTTGAGAATAACCCATATGCTCAATAATAATATCTGTACTTTCAAATTTTGCACCTGCTCTTAAAAGTGAGGGTGTAATTTGTTCGTGTATTTTCCCTTCAAATTTCACATTTTCCATTCTTCTAAAAAGACGTGGATATGGCACTATATGTACTTGAGTATTATTGCCATCTTTTATTAAACTTCTAATCCTTAACTGATATGCATCTACATCTGTTCTTTTAACAAGCTCTTTAATTTTATTGTGATATTTTGAATCTATTCTTTCATCAGCATCTAAGTATAAAATCCATTCTGAATCTGTATTATTTAACACAAAATTGCGAGCTTCTGAAAAGTCACCTGTCCAGTTAAAATAAAGTATTTTATCTGTATATTTTGATGCAATTTCAATTGTATTATCAGTTGAACCAGTATCAGCAATAACAATTTCATCGACTAAATTTTTTACACTTTCGAGGCATCCTTTTAGAAACTTTTCTTCATTTTTTACTATTATATTTAATGCTATTCGGTTATTATTCATGATAATTATTTTTTACTTTGGTAAACATTTCCAGTAAACGATTTGAATATAAATGCTTTTCTTTAATAATATCACTAATTTTTTGAGAAAGCAACTTTCTTTCGTCTTCTTTTGATAAGTAATAATTAATTAAAGAAATTAACTCATCCTTGGATTTAAAAGTAGGTATTACATTTTTCCCGAACAATGTATCATAGTCTTTTCTATAATCAGAAATTAAAAAGCCATTATCAAAAAAGACATCATAAACCCTTTGATTAATAGCAGTATTCATTTGAAAGCTTGTTGTATTAATTACTATTTTAGCACATTTGTATAATTTGGGAAGATCTTTATAATAATCAACTGATCCATAATAGTATTTTTCATATTTTTCTTTCCATTTTTCATCTCCAAAAATCTTGAAATTATAATTCTCTGATAGTAAACTTACTATATGATCTCGATAGATTGCAGTAGCTTTCAGAATGCAATAAGCTTCAAATCTTAATTTCTCTTCTTCTTCAAATTTGGATAAGATTTTTGTTTTATCCAATTCATTCAAAATGATATACATCTGTTTTTCAGGATTATTGATCTGAATATCAATTGCATCATCAGATAATTTCAGTAGTTCAGGAGTATTATAATATTCATTCGACCAATCGTTAACATTCTGCATATTTGAGTTACCTACATAAACAACATCTGATGAAAATCGATTAATATCTTCTTCATTTGGGGTAACATCATTATATTTTTCATGGCCACAAGCAAGGGGAAGATAATAAACGTTTTTAAAATCTAAATCATACAATCTTTTAACATAAGCCTCTTCCCATGTAAATAAAAAAAGCAAGTTTGATTTTTGAGGTTCTGGATTTTTAAAAATATACAGGGGACTATCAACAAACCAACTAATAAATGGAATTTTAAATTGGTCTAGAATTTTTGTAAGTAATCCTATGCTATCAAAAGCAGCATGATTAACTGTCAAAATACAATCTGGTTTAAACTCAATTAATTTTTTTATTAAAATTTTATGAAATTGTAAATAATCCTCCAAGGTCAACTTTTTATTTTCAGGATTTAAATGATGTACGGCAATAGAATCATATTCATACTGATCTTTTTTTAAAACTGATTTTATTTCAGGAATAATCCAACTTGAACTATCAAAAAGTAAAACCCGATACTTTCCCCCTACAAATTTTTTATACCCAAGATATGTAGAAATTGCTGAAAACTTTTTTGAAAAATCAGATATTCTCCCCACTCCAAAGTTATTTAATTCATTCATTCTTTTTTGTGAGTAATTCTTTTATTTTAGTTATCATTTCTTTAGCTTTATCTAAAGAAGGATTTAATTTTAAAGACCATTCAAACATTGTTTGGGCATCTTCATAATGTCCAATTCTATATAATAAATTAGCGATATTATAACAAGCAATATATGAATTATTATTAATTTCTAAAGCTTTTTGGAAACAATTAAAAGCCGATTCATAATCTTCTAAAATATAATAATTATTTCCTAAATCAATGTAAATTTGATGAATATCCAACTCTTCAATTCTATTTTCAATCAAGCTATTTTTTAATTCGTTTAGAAGTTCTAATGATTTTTGATATTCCTTTTTTTCAAATAAAATTGCAGCTTTAATATAAATAGCAATATAGTTTTTGTTATTTCTTGATATTAATATATTATTAAATTCCTCTGCTTTTTCAATATTATTATGTTGTAAATAGTATTGAGAAATTTTTAACAATAATTTTTCAAAAGAATATTCCCCAAAAAAATCTGGATTATTTTTTGAAAATTCATAAGCTTGTAATAAATAATTAATTGATTCATCGTTATTATCTTGTGAAAAAAGAGTAATGCCTAATTGATAAATATAATAAGGGTTATCAGGAGCTGATTCTAAAGCTTTTTTTAATAAATCAATATTTCTTTTAATTTTTGTGTCATTTGAAGTTTTATAACCACTATGTAATATTTTTATATTTGAATCTTTTATTTTACCATTATTTCTTAAAATTGAAAATTTTATCTGTTCATGTACTATTCCTTCATAACGATATTTTTCATCATTCTTAAAAACTCTTGTTAAAGGTAATATCTCATATTTGCAAAGGGATTCATCATCTAAAATATTATGAATTTTAACTGTTAATGCATCAAAATTGTTTTTATTGATTAAATTAAGCAATTCTAAAGTTGAATCAAATTCTAGAACTTCGTCTGCATCTAAAACCAAAATCCACTTTGAAGTAGCATTATTCAAAGCAAGATTTCTACTTTCTGAAAAATCATTATTCCATACTGTATTTATTACTTTAGCTTTATTCTTTTTTGCTATTTCAACGGTACTATCTTCTGAACCAGTATCAACAATAATAATTTCATTCACAAAATCAATTACACTATCAATACATTTTTGAAGGTTCCTCTCTTCATTTTTAGCAATCATACATAGAGATATTGTATTAGAAGAATGTATAACTAAAGATGTATCGAATTGAGGAATATTTATTTTATAATCAATCTTATTAAAATTTCTCAAATCTTCATTTTTATAAGTATCTTCAGGCGGTACCCCATATTTTTCTATGAATTTCTTTTTATTTTCCTGAAGTAATTCAATATATTTTTCCTTTTCCATAAGTTGAAAGCTTTTAGAACCAAAATGGTAGATAAAAACATCACTTGCTATCACTATTTTAAATCCTGCTATTCTAGTTCTTAAACAAAAATCATCATCTTCATAATTACCTATATAAAACCTTTCATCAAAACCACCGATTTTTTTAATTAGGTTAGATCTTATAAGCATACAAAAGCCTGTTACTCTAGGGTAAAATAAACCATTTTGACGATTTTTATTAAATAGATACTCAGAATACTGTTGAATAATAGAATCACCATTATTTTTAATATCTTCTTCGGTAACCTTTAACGAAAGGAAATTAGTATCCAATTGTGGACCCGAAATATAATTTGTTACAGGAGCTACAATACCTATTGCCGGATCCATAGACATATAAGCTAGCATTCTACTTAGCCAAAAATTAGTAACTATAACATCATTATTAAGTAGCAAAATATAATTTCCTTTTGCTATCGAAATACCTTGATTACAGGCTGCGGCAAATCCGATATTTGTATCATTAAGTATAACTTTTAGATTTGTATTATTTCTTAAATAATCTTGAGAGCCATCTGTAGAAGCATTATCTATTACAATAATTTCGTAAGGGATATCTGAATATTTGATTACACTTTTTATTGTTTCTCTTGTGAAAAAAAGATTGTTATAAGTTACAATAATAATCGATACTAAATCGGAGTACTCTACGCTTTTTGATAATTCTTTATTTATCGTCTTTTTTTTTTCAGTAATATTTTTTTGATTTTTTAAATCTTGTAAAAAATTTTTTATCTCATGATTATTTTTATCAATTTCACTAGCTTTAGAAGCATAAAGAATAGCATCATCAATATAACCGGCTTCATAAGATAATTTTGACATAGTTAACAATGCTTCAGTATCATCTGGATATTTCTGAATTATGACATGAAAAATATTAATTGCTTCTTCAAATTTTTCAATCTCTTTATATATATTTGCAAGGTTTTTCAATATATCAAGATTATAGGTTCCTGAATCAATTGTCGTTTTCAATATATCTATTGCTTTATCAACTAAACCATTTTGATAGTAGATAACAGAAAGATCATTTTTTGCGATAATGAAATCGGGATTAGTTGTTAACAAATCTTCTAATATTACCTGAGCCTTAAGTAAATCCCCCATATAATAATAAGTTTTTGCTTGCAGATAATTTAAAAATTCATCATTAGAATTCTCAAACAAATTTTCAATAATCAGATTTCTAGCTTCTAAATATTTTTTTTCGTTAAGTAATGTTTCTACTTTCTGATATAAATTATAACTATTATTCTTTTCATCAAAAATATCTTCTGAAGAATTAGAAGATATCTTAGAATCAATATTTTCAAGAATAATTTTGAATTTCTCAGCTAATACTTCGTAATTATGGCTATTGAGCAAATCAATAAATTTTTCTAAATAATTTTTATTAAATGGATCTAAAAGTAAAAGTTTTTCAAGAATGATAAAAAGTTTAGAAAAAGATTTTTCATTTTCAATTAACTTTAATTCTTTTTCCAAACTTCGTTTTTCTTCAATAATTTTATTATATTTTTTAAATAATAAATTAGCTCGCTTTTCTTCTGAAAAATGACTATCTCTATCAGAAGAATTATTATGGGTTTTAGAAGACATAATTTCTTTTTGGAGAATATTATTTAAATGAAATATTAAAAGGATTATTTGTAATAATTAATGATGTATTCTTGTTTAATTTTTCTGAACTATAAACTTCTAATCTTAATTTTTCGTTTAATTCTTTTTCAAGCTTATGAATATTACAAACAATGAAAGATTTTAAATTATCAGTTAATTTTCTTAAATTTTTTTCGTCTTCAATATTATTAGCTATAATAAAAAAAGATGATTTTATGTTATATTTACTAATTATTTTTAAAATTTCCTTTTGTTTTTCAGAGTTCTGAATATTAATTACTATTACATCTGGAGTATTTTGCAATTCTAAATCTTTATTAGTATTTAAATCGAAAAAATATAAAACCGAATTATATTTTTGAGTAATTTGAATCAATCTTTCGTTATAATTGCTATTATCAAATATATATAATACAATTTTACTAAAAATATATTTATTATCAGCTTTTTCCTTAAGTTTATGGGCTACATCCTTAATATTTTCATAATTAGGTTTACTTGCATTTACATTTTCTTCTTTAATTCTTAAGTAAATCTCTTCTCTAAGTACTGGTATATCCTTTGGAGCATCTATACCAATTTTAACATTGTTAGAATCAATTGATAATATTTTTACTACAACCCCATCCCCTATTCTTATTGCTTCATTTAAGTGTCTTGTAAGAACAAGCATTTTTCATCCTTATTTTGATAATAAAAGAGGGTAATTTGGAGAATATTTTTCATCATTTAGAATAACTTGTTTCCCCTTTTTCAAATTTATATCTATTACAAGAGGACCCTTAAGATTTACAGTTATTTTATCAATTTCTTTTCTTAAAGTAACAATTGTAAATATCGTTTCACCTTCTTCTTTAAGTTCAATATCAGGATTATAATCGGGGATAAATAAAAAAGGGTTAACTATTGGGAACTCAAGAGATGGTTCATCGATACTAACTAACCAAAAAATCGGATATAATTCTTTATCAGAAACAATGATAAATCTTTTATATTCTTCAAAACCTGCTAATCCATCTCTAAATTCTAAAATATTCTCTTCATCGATTTCAATCTTACCAAATTGAGTTGTTAACAAATCCATAGCTCTTAAAAATTATTTATTATGTTCTTTAACTATTACTATATCAACTCTTCTGTTTAAAGCTCTATTTTCTTCTGTATCATTAGGTCTAATGGGTCTATACTCTCCATAACCTTGTACAGAAATTCTTTCAGGAGGAATGCCACAATCATGAATCAAAAAATAATTTGCATTTATTGCACGATATAATGAAAGATGTAAATTTGAAGGAAATTTTGGAGTATTAATAGGTACATTATCTGTATGACCTTCTACTAAAAGATCATTTGGAAGCTTTTTCAATTCTTCAGCTACAGCACGTAAAATTTGCAGAGAACTCGGTTTTAAATCTGCTTTACCTGTTTCAAAAAGTAGTCTATCTTTGAATCTAATTACCAAACCAAATTGATTTTCATCAAAACTTAAACCTTCACTTTCAGGCATATCAGAAATTGAAGACATAATCTCCATTTTAATAGAATCAAATTTGCTCATCGTAGGAGTATTTTGAGTCGGCAAAGGAGTAATAACAGGCAATTGATTTGAAGGTAAAACTCCTGTTCCAAATTTTTGAGTTAATGCTGCTGAAAATTGTTTAAATTTTTCGATATCAACTTTAGATGATGCATAAAGAATAACGAAAAGACCTAATAAAAGAGTAATCAAATCAGAATATGTTAGTAACCACCTTTCAAGATTATCTTCGCTTTTATTTTTTTGTTTTATTATTTTCATTAGATATATCTCTTCTCAACAGGTTGCTGACTAGATGGTAAAATTGTGTAAAGTTTTGCTTTTATAAGTGAAGGAATTTCCCCTGCTTGAATTGAAAGCGTACCTTCTACAACAATTTCCATAAAGATTTCTTCTTCTGCATGAACACTCTTTAGTTTATCAGCAATTGGCAGCCATACAATATTGGCCATAAAAATACCCCAAAGTGTAGCAATAAAGGCTGTAGCAATATGACGAACCAATACCTCGGGTTCATTACCTGCGTTAGCTAAGGTAGTAATTAACCCCATAACAGTACCGATAATACCCATTGTAGGAGAATACCCCCCCATTTTCTTGAAAATATCAGAATATTTTTCATGTCTTTGAGAGATATAATGAATTTCAGTCTCGCCAATATTTTTTATAGTTTCAGGGTCAGTACCATCAATGGCATATTTTATAAATTTTTGGAAAAAAGGATTATCGATTTTTCCAACTTCACGCTCAAGGCTTAGAATTCCTTCCTTTCTAGCCATAGCTGAAAAATCAACAATTCTGTCGATTGTATTTTTGAAATCGAATTTCTTAGGGAAAAAAGCAATTTTTATTAGAGTAAATACTTTGAGAAAATCATTTAAAGGAACTCCAATCATTGTTGCTGCAAATGTTCCCCCCAGAACTATAATTAATGCAGGTCCCAGGATGATTTTGTCAATTGTTCCCCCTTCTAAAAAGAACGCCCCAAAAATACAAACTAGACCGAAAATAAGACCTAAAGGAGTACCTAATTTTCTCATAATTTATTGTAAGAAATTAAACAACGATTTTTGCAACACTCCACTCCAGGCTCTAAAAGCAGCCTCCAAATTCGTTTGTACTTGAGTTAATTTAACAATTGTTTCTGCAAGGTCAATATCTTTTTCATTCCCTAAATAATCCTTTAATCTCACCTCCTCACTTTCTAATTGAGTTTGAACATCTTTGAATCTCTCAACTATTGCACCTATTTTACCAAATTGAACATTGGCTACATTTATATAATCATCAATTTTATTTAATTGTTCAGTAGTAGGAGATTGAAGATTTTTAAGTCTATCTCTTATTTCGGTTACAAAATCAAATATTTCTGTTCCAAGAAATACATCATTGCCATTTGTATTAATAACTTCTAAATCTGGTCCACCTAAATCAACATAAATTTCCCCTCCAGTACCTTTAGAACTTACAGTTACTTTATTTCCATCATATAAATACGGAACAGTAGTAGTATTCGAACCACCAAAAATATATTTATTATTAAATTTAGTATTACCGTAATTTATTAAGCGTTGTAAAATTCCTTCAGCTTCATTACTATATGTTTGTAACATTCCAGGTTCTTCTGTATTACTTGCAGCAGTAATTAAAACTTTTAAATCTGTTAATGTTGAAATAACTCCATCTACAGCATTAAAACTTGTTTCAAGATATGTTATTGCGTTAGCTACATTTTTTTGATAAACTCCATTCTTTTCTATCGCACTTTGATACCTCATAATTGCTTCTGCAATAAAAGGATCATCAGAAGGTTTAGCAATTTTATTATTTGAAGCTACTTGACGATTTAAAATATCTATAGATTGTCTAGTTTTTGAAATATTTCTGAGAAAATCAGAAATTACCATTTGCTCTGTTACTCTCATAGCTTACCTCTTTAAACTTAAAAGTGTATCAAATAATTCATCAACTGACTGAACCACCTTAGCAGCAGCCTCAAAAGAACGTTGATATTTTATCAAGTTAACCATCTCATCATCAAGAGATACTCCAGAAATCGAGCTTTTTAAATTTTCTAAACTTGAGACCCTTGATTCATAAGATGTAGCTTTTCTTGAAGAATCAGAATTTTCATAACCAATAGCCGTAATAATACCCCGATAAAATTGTGTGAAAGTAGTATTACCATTATCAAAAATGCCCTTATCAAGTAGCTTGGAAATTTTTTGAGCCACTAAATTATTACCTGATGAACCATCAACCGATGCAGCAATATTTCTAACATTATTTTTAACATCATTCGTTAGTTTAATACTTCTCGCATCAGTACCTTCAAAAAAATTAATGCCTGTTGATGCTTCTCCAGTAGTTAAATCAGGTAAACCATATCCGGAACTATGTAATTTATTAACTTCATTAATAAATGTTGATGCCAATGTATCAAACTTCTGTTGATACTTTGGAATTAAAGTATTAAATGTATTAACATAACCACCTAAAGTTCCGCTAATCGAACCTAAAGCGGTTTTTGTTCCCTCATAAAGAAGCTGAATATAATTAGAATTGCTATCTGATACAATCTTTAATGAATTTACACCAGAAACGAGAGTAGATCCTCCAGAAGATACATTTGCTAACCCATTACTATCAATAATAACTTTTACATCAATTAGTTTAGATAGTTCGTCTATTCTTTTATCACGAATATCCATCAGTTCATTAACATCAGTAGAACCTAAAGAAAAAATTTGTTTGTTTAACGAAGCAATTTCTGAAGTTAAATTATTAATATCCTGAAGAGTGTCGTTAACTTTTTTTAAAGCATCAAATCGTATTGTATCTAATCCAGAAGCAATTTCATTAAATACTTTTGAAATAGAAATACCTTGTTGTAAAACGGTTTCTCTGACTCCAATATCTTCTGGGTTATTAGCTAATTCTTGAAAGGCCTTGAAAAAATTATCAAACTCTGTTGAAAGACCACCTCCATTAGGTTCATTGAAATAGGCTTCAACTTCATCAAGTACTTTGTTATATACCTGGTTTTCTCCAAGTGAATTGGTTGATGACCTGATTTCTTGATCAACAAAAGCATCTCTTATTCTAATGACCCGTCTCATTTCAACACCAGAACCTAAATACCCAAACGGAGTCTGTACTGATGGAGAGGTTTCAAGTTCTGGTCTTTGCCTTGAGTAGCCATCTGTATGTGCATTAGCAATATTATTACTTGTTACATCTAAAGCATATCTATTTGCCAAAAGAGCACTTTTAGCAATATTCAACATTCTTGATAAATCAGACATATTACACCTTCTTATTTACCAGTTGTCTCTCACCTGCACAGGTAAGAATGGAAATATTTTCTTTAATAAATTTTTTGCTTCTTTCAATAAGAATTCTGTTTGAATCATTAATCCTTTTTATTTCGTCAAGCTTTGATTTTAAAACAAATTTTAACTCTGATAGGATTTTTGATTCTTTTGCAGGTGCTTCTTTAATTAATTCTGATAAGGGTAATTTTTCTATATTGTTTTTTTGAGGGTAAAAAGATTTAACTAAATCTAATCTCTTGTTTTCAAGCAATCTAGTTTTGGCTAAAAGCTTTATTTCTTCATTTAGTGTCTTTTGCAAATCATCTATATTCATACTAATAATTTGCTCTTTCTTTTTATGCATTATATTGATTAATTGTTCAAAAAGATCTATTTCAGCGGTTATTATTTCAATAACTTTATCATAATCATTCATTTAATGCTAACTCCTGCCTATCTGCTTTTAATAATGAATAGTAGTTCAATACCCTATTTACATAATTATTTGTTTCTTTAAATGGAGGAATGCCATCGTATTTATCGACTGCTCCCGGCCCAGCATTATATGCTGCCAAAGCTAGTTTAATATCTCCGTTATATTTATCGAAAAGATATTTAAAATACTTAGTACCTCCATTAATATTGTCGACAGGATTGAACACATTCTTAACCCCCATACTCTTTGCAGTAGCATCCATTAACTGCATTAATCCTTTAGCTTTAGCTTTAGAAATTGCATTAGGATTTCCACTGGATTCAGCTGCAATTATCGCTTTGATAAGGTTAGGGTCAACATCAAAAGTTTCGGCAGAAGTTTTTATTATTTCATCATATTTTTCTAAAATGTCAAATACATTAAATGAATATTTTGATGAAATTTTTTTATTTGATATATTAATATTTTTGTTTTTAGTGTCTAGGTTTTGAATTTTATTATCGTTATTAATAGATTTTTTATTCTTTAAATCATTATTTATACTTATTTTAGAATTATCATCGATAAGTTTTTCTCCAGTTAATTTTTCATATAGTAATTCAGCTATACCAAAGCGACTATTAACGGAAATGGCTGAAGAAAATTGCATATCAAATAATTCAGTAAAAGTTTCATTACCATAACCTAAAGAATCTTCTTCATCGCTAAATTTAGTTTCCCTCATACTTTGTAGCATTTGATTTATTAGCAATGCTTGAAAATCAAATACTGCTTTTTTAAGTTTCTCTTTTTCTTCTTTGGTAAAATTTCTTACCTTTGAAGAGTTATTCAATTGTTGATTTTTTAGATTATCTGTCTTTTTTACAATCATAAAATAACTAATTCAGCTTTTAATGCACCAGCTTCTTTTAGGGCTTGAAATATTGCAATAATATCTCTTGGTAAAACTTTAAGAGAATTTAATGCAGTCGCTATATCCTGAACTGTTGAAGCTGAGGGTAATGCAATAACTTCATTTTGAGCACCCAAACCTTGTTCATTACCTGGTTCAACTACAATATTCTGACCTTGAGATAAAGGTGATGGATAAAGAATTGAATTTATACCTTGAATTTCTATTGTAAGATTTCCATGTGCAACTGCAACTGGCATGATAGATACTTTTTCTCCAACCACAATAGTACCTGTTTTTTCATTAATTACTACTTTAGCAATTACATCTGGTTCAATTTCCATTACTTCAATTTCAGAGATAAAATCAATTATTCTATCTGAACCAAGAGTAGGATCTTTTTTTGAAAATTCCTCTGGTAAAACAACACTTACAGTTGCAGCATCTATTGCAATAGCCTTTGAAGGATACTTCGAATTAATTACATCTGCAATTTTCTTTGCAGTAGTGAAATCAGGCTCACGTAAAATCACATTAATTTTATTTCCATTTCTAATATTTAATGGTATGCCTTGATCTAAAATTGCACCATTTGGAACTCGACCAGCAGCAGAATGATTTCTTCTTAACTCTGAACCTGTATATGTTCTATAATCATATCCTCCAATTGATACAGGCCCCTGTGCCATAGCATAAACTACACCATCAATACCTGATAAAGGTGTCATCAAAAGAGTTCCACCTTGTAATGAAGTTGCATCTCCTAAAGAAGATACTGTAACATCAAATGGAGCTCCTTGTTTCATAAAAGGGTCAACAGTACCAGTAACCATAACCGCAGCAACATTTCTTAACTGTAGTTGATTCTGAGGGACTGTAATTCCGAAACGCTTTAACATACTGGCAATAGTTTGAGTAGTAAATATAGTTCTTCTTGTATCACCAGTATTATTTAAACCTATCACTATACCATAGCCAATAACTTGAGTTCCTCTTACACCTTGGATGTAAGCAATATCTTTGATTCTTGTTCCACTAAAAGAATAATAATTGCTAACAATTATTAAAAATAGCAGAATAATTTTCTTACTCATATTTCACCTTAAAATAACCAGTGTAATAATTTTGTTATCCAACCTGGTCCCTGTGCAGATGATACGATACCATCGCCCTGAAAAATAATTATTGCATCGGAAATGTTATAAGAATAAATAGTATTATCAGGTCCAATATCCTGAGGTCTAATTGTACCAGAGATTTTTATAATTTGTTCTTCTTTGTTAATAATAATATTTCTAGTACCTTCAATTTTAAGATTTCCGTTATCATCAATTTCAGTTATTTTTGCACTTAATTTAGCCTTAACTGTACCTTTATTACTTGTTGAACCAGAACCTTGGAAACCATTCCCGGTTGCAGCAGAACCCGATACAGTTGGAATATTTTTATTATCAATACCACCTGAAGCATTTACAGAAATTTTGCTATCTCGAGAAGTTTTTGTTGATGCACCATTTTCTGCTGATGATTGTTCAACTATTAAAATTGTAACTGCATCACCTACTTGAGTAGCTTTGTGATCTGCAAATAATGAACGGGCAATATTATCTGTCATATTCTGTGAATACAAATTAAATGACATAAAAAATAGAATAAAAATTAATTTATACATAATATCCTCATCTTATAATCTCAACATTTTCTTCATCTATAACTTTTGCTTTAAGCTTTGCTCCTGACGAAGTATTTTCTACTGTAATAATTTCTCCTTTTCTACCATCTTCTTTTGCAACGCCTAAAGCCTTTATAACAACAGAATTTACTCTAGAAATAATATGAATTTGTTGCCCATTTTTGATAATTGGAACGTTCTCAATCAAATTTGCTGTAATTACTTTTCCTTCAGTTATATACCTATTAGCTCTCATACCAATTATTTCTGTTTCTTTCTTAACTGGTTCTTCATAACCTGTGATTTCGATTCTCTTTTTCTCTACATTTTCATAAGTAAAGTTCTGGAATTGATTAATTGGTTTTTTTGAAACAAAGACAGTATCAAAAACTTTAATTTTTAAAGAAATAAATACTCTTTTTAATACTTTATTTTCAGAAACAACATTTACAGGTATAGTAACATTACCTTTAAGAAGATTTGAAGAAACATCAGATACTATCAGTTTTGCATTAGAAGATTGAACAACTATTTTTTCAGGAACATTTAAATACTCAAAAACTAAATTTTCCTTTTTATAATTTAGCTTACGATAGATATACTCTTCAATAGTTTGCTTAAAATCAGAACTATGAAATACAATTTCAATTAAAAAAATAAAAGACAATATATAATTTAAAAATATCATAATTATCTGGCTATATTTACAACCGTTGATTCCATATCATCCGCTGTTCTTATGGTTCTTGAATTAATCTCATAGGCTCTTTGAGCTGATATCATATTCACCATTTCTTCTACAATATCAACATTTGAAGATTCAAGATAACTTTGCATAATTTCACCAAAACCTTCGCTACCGGGTACACCATTTATAGGAATACCTGATGATGGTGTAGCAAGATAAAGATTATTACCAATATTTTTCAAACCTGTTGGATTGATAAATTTAACCAAATCTATTTGCCCAATTGTTAATGGTTCGGTTTGATCTGGCAATACAGCTTCAACAATTCCATCTTTACTAACATTAATAGCTACAGCATCTTCTGGAATTGTGATATCAGGTTCTAAATAATAACCATCTGAAGTAACGATTTTACCATCTCTTGATAATTTGAAAGAACCATCTCTAGTATAAGCAAGTGTACCATCTGTTCTCTTAATCTGGAAAAATCCATCTCCATTAATAGCTAAATCTAGTTGACTATTTGTAGGTAATAAATCTCCTTGATAAAAATTCTTTGTAGTTGCAACAAGTCTTACACCACTTCCTAGTTGAACTTCTGTTGGAATTTCCACATTTCTTTCTTGTTGAGTGCCAGCTACTTTTATATTTTGATACATTAAATCTTGAAATTCCGCTCTACCTTTTTTAAAAGCTGTTGTATTCACATTTGCTAAATTATTAGCAATTAATTCAACTCTAGTCTGTTGTGCATTCATACCCATTGCACCAGTTCTTAATGCTCGTTCCATAATCTATCTCCTATTTTGTAATTTCATCTTAATGAATTGCTATATTAATTATCGGTATAATTAATAAAAGATTCATTTATGTTAAGATATCCTCCCAATTTCATTTGCTTGTTGCAAGGAATTATCCTGATATCTGATAACTTTTTGATCAATTTGTAACGCTGAATTTAATTCCATCATTTGAACCATTTCTTCTAATGCATTAACATTGGAACTCTCTAAAAATCCCTGATGAATTACATATTCCCTTTCATCTGATATTTCATGAGAGTAATTATCTGGTGCAACAAACAAATTATTTCCTTCGTATTTTAACTTATTTACTCCATTTTCTTCTTGAGGAAAATCAATAATCTGAAGTTTATCAATTAATTTTTTACCAATATATATCTCGCCTTTTTTTGTAATGGTTATTTGACTTTGATCAATTTTTTGGGGCTCAGGAATATAAACTTCTCCTGCCTGACCCATTACTTTATATCCATCACTAGTTACTAAAGCACCATCTTCTGACAAATTAAAATGTCCATTTCTGGTATATCTTAAACCATTATCTTTTTCGACAACAAAAAAGCCATTACCTTCAATTGCAAGATCTAATGGGTTTTTAGTTTCATCTATTCTACCTTGTGAAAAATCAATATTAAAAGTCTGAGGCACTTTATGTGTCTTATCATTTAATTCTTTTTCTTTTCCAACTAAATCAGCTTTAATCAATTCTCTAACAAAAAGATTGGACTTTTTAAAGCCTGTTGTATTTACATTTGCAATATTATTCGCAATAATATCAATCTTTAATGTCTTTGGTAGCATACCTAATGCTATTGTATGTAACCCTTTTACCATTATATTGCTCCTGAAATTTTTATTTTTTTATTGACAGTATAAATGTAAGCTAGAATTTCAGCTACAACTTTATATAATTCTGGGGGCACTTCACCCATTAAATCAACTTTGGATAATACTGCTACCAGGTCATTATCTTCTCTTATAGGAATTCTATGTTCTTTTGCTATTTCAATAATTTTTTCAGCGATAAAACCCCTTCCTTTAGCAACTACGATTGGTGCATTATCGGTAAACATCTTGTATTTTAGTGCAACAGCTTTTCGATTTTTACTCATTTTTTATGCTCGAATATTTATCGAAGAATTATTTTCATTAAATGAACTTAAAACAGTATTTTTATTTTCAGTACCTAGTATTTCGAAACTAATATTATTAAGAGTTATTCCTAAATCATTAATTTTACTTTCTAATTCAGCTATATTTTCCTGAAGATAACTGGATTTTTGAGTATTATCCGAGTAAAAATTCAGTGAAAGATATTTTTGATACAAAGAACCATAGGTTTTTATTTTACCGAGATTTGATAGATCTATTGAAAAAGAAAATGTATAAGGTATTTTGTTTATTTTATTACTTTTTTTACTGTTACCAGAAATTTTTAAATCTATCATCTTGTACTCATTATCAATCTTAATGGGTATCTGAAAAAACCAATTCTTTATATCATTAGTCTCTTCAGAATTCAACAATTGGTGAAATTCAATATTATTTAATATTCTATGGGCTACAAGTTTTAGCTTTTCTTGCAACTCCATTTTACCGAGTTGGATATTACCATTTATAACCTCTAAAGCAACAAATTTTAATGTAGAATTAATATTAGTAACATTTTTTGGATCTAAGTTTGAAATCTTTTTTTCGTAATCATAACCCAAAACATTTATTAATTCTTCAATTGAAAATTTTCTATTCGGTAAAAAGTTTAATTTTTCAATATTATTTAAAATATTTATTTTACCATTATAGTTTCTTAAAAGGTTAAAAAAGTCTGTAATATCTTTTGAAAAATCATTATCACTCTTTAAATAGTTAAGAGCTATCAAAGAAGTTTTAACTGTAATTGGAAGATTTTTCAATTTAAGAAAAATCATCGATTCGATAATATTTTTCTCATTTACAGCAATGTTATTATTTTTTGTTAAATAAATTAATTGTTTTAATTCATTTTCTTGTTCTTTATCTATATTATAATTTTTGAAATTTGTTAAAATTTTATCATATATATTTGCTAATTTTATAATTTCAGATTTATCAATTGAAAGATTATTTTTTAACAATAAAGAAATAATTTCTCTATTTGGAATATTTTCTTCGAGACCAAACATTTTTATTACTTTATTCACGGGATCGTTATTCTGCGCATATTCTATACCATACAATCTCAATACTATACTTGGTTTCACACTCATTACCTTTAGGAATAAAATATCACCAGGCTCAAGCTTTAAATCCGAATGGGCTTTTATTTTATATCCATTTATTAGAGCAAGTATTTCCCCTGTTGGTAAAACATCAAGGATTTTTCCTCGAAGAACTTGACCCAATCTAATACTGGATATAATGTTCAGTAATTCTTTAGTTGTAACATTAAATCCTTGAAGATCCTGTATACTATGATTAAGTAAAATCATAAATTATTTAAGAATTTTTTAGATTCATTACTAATTCTAACTCACCTTTAGGTATTCTTAAATTAGTTGCTAAATCTTCAAGTGACATATTTTCTTTTAACATTTTCATTAATAATAAATATTTATCCTTTGTAGATTCTGTATCATTTTTTGATAATATTTTAAGTGCTAATTCAATTTTTCCTCTTTCGACCTGATACTTTCTAGCAAGTTTATCAATATCACTTTCTTCTTTAGCTGTAATATTTTTTTCTACACCAGTAGTATTTTGTCCATTCTCCTTAACAACTTTATTTACTATTTTATTAGGTTTAGTATTATTGAGATCAATAGTATTTTTACTAATTAGATCGTATTGGTTTTTATAAACATTTACCATTTTCAAAAATTCATTATTATTTACATCTTCAATTTTTTCTTTATAATCAAATTTTTTCTTTTTAGGAGATCTTTTAGATTTTCTTTTTTTCATATAGATGTAAATTAATGACACCAATCCGATAACTATTACTGATATAACAAATATTGTACTTAGCAAGGAATAATAATAAGAAGATTTATCAACAGGTATAGTTTTAATTATTTTTCTTTCATAAGCTTTATTTTTTACAATCAAATTAGTCAATGAATCATTTTGAGTTTTATTACTTGCAATAAAAGATGAATCATAATCAAAAATTTTAATTTCATGATTTGCAACAGTAATTATAGAGGTATCAATTTTAATATTTTTTTCTTTTAAAAGAGCCTCTTTAAAATGCTCTTTTTCTATACTGGCATTATTATCATTCAATGATTCAAGAGTACTATAAAGCTGATAAAATACCTCAGGAAAATTATTCCCTAACTTTTTTGTTGTTGACAAATTAGCTTTTGCTTGATAATTAAAACCTAATTTTTTTCTAATAATACCAGCGTGAAATAAAGCTTCAGAGTTTTCAGGATAGGTAGCTAAAAGTCTTCTATATTCTAATAACGCCTTTTCATTTTCACCTTTTATTTCATATTCCAAACCTTTAATAAATAATTTGTTCTCTTCTGAAAGTTTATCAAAATTATAAAAATAAATTACAATAGAAGATGAGTTATTAAAATTCTGTATCAAATAATTTACATTTTCATTTAATAAAAAATTGATAATAATGCTATTAGAATCTGATTTTGATAGAAAGATTCTATTTAATAAAGTCAAATTACTACTAAAATCTGAACCGGGAAAATTTTCAGATAAACCAATGTTATCGAATTTTAACTTTAATACTCCATTTTCAGATTTAGTAATATAATCTGAATACTCAGAAAGATAAATACATACCTTCAAAAAGTCATTATTTTTAAATACAATATTTTCGATTTTATTACCAGCTTTTAAAACTGCAAAAAATAAAATAAGAATAAATATTTTTATAAAACGTTTCATATTTTCAATTTAAATGAATTAACATATGGTAAATAAACTGAAAATGTAGTGCCTTCATTTAATTTACTCTCTACCTGAATATCGCCTTTATGTTTTAAAATAATCCACCTACTATTAGATAGACCAAGCCCCATACCTTTCTTGGATTCTTTAGTGCTAAAGAACGGTGAAAATATTTTTGAAAGATTTTGAGGAGCTATACCTACACCATCGTCAGTAAATTTGATAAGAACGTATTCATCTTTAATTTCAGAAGAAATTGTAATATTTCCACCATTAGGCAAAGCATCTTTTGCATTAAGAATTATATTTAAGAACACCTGTTGTAAATAGATTTTATTGCCTATAACAGAAATATTTTTACATTTGTAATCTTTATGTAAATTTATGCCTGCATCTCTTAATTGAAAATCAACCAAAGAAAGTATTTCATCAAGAGCCTCAAGGATAGGTACTGGCTCACTCTTAAACTCCCCTGGGACTACTCTTGAAAAATTCAAAAGCCTTTTTGTAATGTTTGAAATTCGTTCAATTTGTTCTTTTATTATTTCAATTCTTCTTGGTAAATCTTGATCTACCTGTAATAATTGAACATGTCCTAATAAAATCTGTAACGGATTATTGATTTCATGAGCAAGCCCACCTGAAAGCTCACCAACAGCAGCTAACTTTGCTACTTGAATCATTTTTGCTTGTGATATCTTTAAATTTTCATTTGCAATAATAAGCTCTCGATTAATATTATAATTTTGAATAGCAATAGCTGCATTATTAGTAAGAATAGATAATCTTTGGAGATCATGCTCAGATATTTTCTTATGTTGTTTATCTGTGTGTATTATATAAAAACCTATAGATTGATTTAACAATACAATAGGCACTATAATAAAATTCTTCTCCGCATCCTGATTTAACATATTATCAAGATCAGGAATAATTACAGTTTTTTTCTCCTCCATTACCCAATCAATTATTCCCTGCTCAAGTTGTTTCTGAGCTACTGCATCTAAGTAATTACTTCTATCACTTTTTAAAAGTGGATGAAGTAAATTTTTCTCTTTTAATAAATAAATATTACTTTCTATTACATGAATAACTTGATTAGAAAGCTCTGATAATGTTTTCATTATCATATCAGGATTTTGAGCAGAGCTAATAGTATTAGCCATTTTTTGAAATGTTAGAAGATCATCAATAGAACGTTCAATATCTTTCTGAACCTTATGTTGTCTTCTATTTTCTTTCTCTAACAGTTCAATGGTTTTTTCTAGTGCTTTAATGTAGTTTTCTCTACTTTCAATAAATTGTTCTATTTGAGGATATACTGCACCTACTTCTTTTTCCATATTTTCTTCTATTTGAATTTCAGAAGCCATAAAATCTCCTTATGGAATAAAAATTCTGGATTTTTCAATTTCCTCTTCAAATATTTGTCTGTAATTATTGACAAAATCTTCAGTCAAATTGAAATCCTGTAAATTAAGCATACCCTCCCCCTGAGTATCTAAATTAATATCTTTCTCTAATTCAAAATATCCATTATCCAATTTTTGACATAAAACATCAGCCATATGAATAATGGAGACGATCTCCCTATATTGTTCACTTTGAATAGGATGATGATGAAAAGCAATAGTATCTACTAATTGACCTGGGAAATTCCATTTTTCAGCAAGCCAGCTACCTATTTCTCCATGAGTAACGCCAAGTACTCTCATTTCAGCATCTTCAAGAGATATCTTTTCCTGCTTAATTAACTTCACAATTTCTTTATATTCATTAAATAAATATTGGTTTATGATTAATATCCCTATATCGTGTAATAAACCTGCAATAAAAACTTCTCCAATCACTCTATAACCATGATTTCTAGCTAATGCTCGAGCTATTACACCACAAGCAATTGAATGATCCCAGAACTGTCTCGAATTAAATTCTCTAGTTAGTTTTTTACTCAATGAAGATATTAAAGAAACACTCATAACCACTTCTTTTAACGTATCGAAACCCAAGACAATTATTGCAAAATCTATAGTAGCAATTTTCCTTGAAAAACCATAAAAAGGTGAATTAGCAATTTTAAGTACCTTTGCAGTTAAAACCTGATCTTTAGAAATCACTCTGCCAAGCATTGAAGCACTTGTTCTTGGATCTTCAACCATATTTATAATTTCAATAGCTATTGCTGGTAAAGCAGGTAATTGAATTATACTCTGTATTTTCTTTTTTAAAAGTTCTTTTTCCATTAACATTTCAAATCCTAATTTCCTGTCTAAGTTTTTGTAATACTTCAGAATGAATTTGAGATACTCTCGATTCAGAAACCTTAAGTAAATTACCTATTTCTTTAAATGTCAATTCTTCATAATAATATAATGCAATAACTAATCTTTGTTTTTCTGGTAGCTTTTCAATAGCTTCTATTAAAATTTCTTTCATTTGTGTTGTATTTGTTTGTTCTAAAGGATCATCAACTTCTTCAGAAGATATCATATCGTATAAATTACCATTTGATTCTCCATTTAAAGGTTTATCAAGAGATACTATAACTGAATTATTAATTGCGTTACTAATTTCCCCATATTCTTTCTCTGAAAGAGAAATATTTTTCAAAATTTCTGTTGAGGAAGCTTCTCGACCTAATTCATTTTCAAGCTGATGAATAACTTCACGTAATTGTTTTGATTTTTCTCTCAAGGATCTAGGAGCCCAATCAATCTTTCTTAATTCATCAAGTATCATACCTTTAACTCTTGGAATGGCATAGGTTTCAAATTTTACCCCCTTTTTGTAATCAAATCTATCAATTGCTTCACTTAAACCTAACATTCCAATATTCATTAAATCACGTTCATCAAGCAGATCAGGAGCAATCATGTTTAATCTTTTAATAACATACCGAACTAAACCAATATATTTTTCCATGATTTTTCTTTTAATTTCGGTAGTTCTTTTTTTAGAGTATTGCTTCCAAATTAAATTAGGATCATCCATGATTTACTTTATTCCTTTTCATTTTTTTCATTTTGTTCTGCTAATCTTGAAGTATTTGCCTCAGGATTATCAGATTCAATAACCTCTTTTTCATTATCTATTTTTTCTAAAATGTTTTTAACTTTCTTTGGATTACCATTTAACTTATCATCATCTTCGGTTGGTGGAAATAAAATCGATACAATAATTAAAGCTGCAGTTGTTACAATCACAAAAATAATAAAAGAAATAATGACTATTTTCAGAATAGGATATCCGGTTAAAGATAGAGCAACTAAGGATATACAAAACCCTAGTGCACCAATCTGTAAAATAATACTTCTTTGACTCATATTCTCTCTTGTTTTTATTAAATATTAAATCAATTTTTATACCAAAAATATAATTAAATATCAATCAATAGTGCAAAAATAATAAAACTATATTAAATATTATCAATTGTTTAAATAAAAGCTAATTTTTTCTTTTTGAACTTCAAAAAGAAAAGTAATTCTTTTGGCTAATATTATGCAAAAGAATATTTTTTTAGTAAGAAGGTAATAAAGAAAAATCTTCAACAAAATTAGTAACTATTTCTTCTCCAATTTGATGGGTTGGAATACTGCAAACAATATTTATTTCTCGTTTTAAGAAATGATTCACAGCTTTCCTTAAATTATCTGAGGCTTCAATAAACTCAACCTCTGAATCAACTTTATTAAAAATTACTTGAATATCATTTAAGTAATTATTATTTATTAGAATTTTTATTACAGCATAGGTATCAACTATTGAAATAGGATCAGTTTTTGATATTAAAAAGCATCTTTGTGATTTTCTAAAGTAAGGAGAAAAAATTTTATCAACTCCTGAAATAGTATTAATTAAAATAAGGTCAAAAAAACCTGCAAATTCATTATTTATTTTGAGCAAAATGTTTTCGAAATATTCCAAATTATTCAAATTATCTTCTGAAACATTAAAAAGAAAAGCATTTCCTTTTTTGGGGTATCGGAACCGATCAAATTTATTAAATGAGTCAATTATTTCTATATCAGTAATATAATTCAATTTATTATTATTTGTTTCGACAATCAAAACATTTTTCAATTTTGAGAGAGAATTTGCATATCTATATAAAATGTAACTTTTACCATTTGATTTTGATCCACTCAAAAATGTATAAACGTTATCAAATGAAAAGTTATTATTAGATATTAAAGTTTTTAGACGATTAATTTGTCCATTCATCTTTATTTTTTGATTTTATGACTAATCCCGCTAATTTATTTTTATCAGCCACTTCAATATCATCAGGAATAACTTGACCAGTTGTTAAATATGAGATCGGAAGATGAGAAAAATTAATTAAATTAATTATATTACCATAATTTATAGCTTCATCAACTTTAGAAAAAATTAAGCGATTAGGCATTAATATACCAAAGTTTTTCACTATTTCTTTCATTGATGATAGCGAAGTGTTTGCTGAAATAATTAAATGTACTTCATCTGCAGAAATAGATTCAAGTAATCTTTTCAACTCACTTAAATGGTCTTGATTGTTAGGACTTCTCCCAACTGTATCAATAAAAATAATATCCTTATCTCTATGTTTTTCAATCATATTCTTTAATTCTGTTGAATCATAAGCAATATCTAAAGAAATATTAGCTATATCTGTAAATGTTTTTAATTGATCTATTGCTGCCAGTCTATAAGTATCTATTGATACAATTGCAATATTATAATGATTAAAAAATTTACATATAGCTGCAATCTTACATAATGTTGTGGTTTTTCCAACACCAGTAGGACCAATAAAAGCAATTACTTTAGAAGTATTTTTGCTTATCTTTAAATTAGGAGCAAGAACAATCTTATCTGATATTTCTTTTATTAATAAATTTCTAATATAATTATCATCATTAGTATCTTTTAAAGATATATTTTCATAGACATTAAAAACGATTTCTCTTGCAAATTTATCTTCTATTTCATTGGAAATTAATATATCATAATATTGTTTTAATTTTGCTGGTAGTTCAGGTATTTTATCATACTTCAAGCGATCAGCAATCTCAACTAACGTATCCTTTACTGAATCAATATCACTTTTCAAATCAATGATTTCAATACCTTTTTCTGCTTTCGAATTATCTAGATTATTATCCCTTATATTTTGGAATTTTTCAGCTATTCTTCTTAAATTTTCTAAAGTATTCAGTTCAGGAATAACTGCTTTGTTAGAATTATTATTCGTTATAATAGGTTCTTCATCAATTGCAGCTGTAATTTCATAAAGAGTATTTCCAGTTTCATCTTCAACAATATTCTTAGTATTAAGAATAATTGCACTTTCGCCGAGTTCTGTTTTCATTAGCTCAGTAGCTTCTTTAAGGCTAATACCAGTAAATTTTTTAATTTTCATTTTCTAACGATATTTTATCGATAAATTCTATTTCAATATAACTAGGTAATTCAGTAAATGAAAGAACTGCTACATTAGGAAAAGTATTCATTATCATTCTATAAAAGTACAGACGAATTGTTGCTGCAGTTATTATTATTGGTCTATAACCCAATGCTTTAGAATTATCAATACATTTACTCAATGAATCAAAAATTCTTTTTAAAATTTCAGGTGGCAACCCTAAGGTTGGGGTAGTTTGATTTTGGCTTTGTAATGAATTTGTTATCATCTGTTCAATTTTGGGGTCTATAGCAATTGCATGTATAGTTTTATTTTCATCAGCATATAATGAACCCAATGTTTCAGATAGCGAATGCCTTACATATTCCGTCAAAACATCAACATTTTTTGTTACTTTAGAATAATCTGTTAATGCTTCAATGATAGTAACCAGATCCTTAATTGGAATAGACTCTTTAAGTAGATTTTGAAGCACTTTTTGAATTGTACTAAGTGGAAGTACATTATAATCAATATCCTCTACTACAGCTGAGTATTCCTTCTTAAGGTTTTCTATCATATTCTTTGTTTCTTGCTTACCAATTAATTTATCTGCATTTGCTTTAATTATCTCAGAAAGATGAGTAATTAAAACCGAGATAGGTTCTACAACCGTATAACCAACATATTCAGCCCTTTCTCTTAAATCTGAAGTTATCCATACAGAAGGTAAATTAAATGCTGGATCTAAAGTTGTTATACCCTCTACCTCTTCCGTTACTGTTCCTGGATTTATAGCCAGCAGTCTATCCATCATTAATTCACCTTTTGCAATTGTATTACCTCTAATTTTAATAATATAATTATTTGGCTCTAATTGTAAATTATCTCTAATTCTTATTGGGGGTACAAT
Source organism: Ignavibacteria bacterium (assembly GCA_036567745.1). Lineage (GTDB taxonomy): Bacteria > Bacteroidota > Ignavibacteria > DATCTW01 > DATCTW01 > DATCTW01. The sequence goes on from DATCTW010000028.1 coordinate 59,889, forward strand.
AAATCCTAACTCTAAAGCTATTTGTTTTCTAATATTTCCTATTCTACTAAAAAGATCACCTCCTTGCTCTTCATCTACAAGAGATATCAACCCATAACCTATTTCTAATTCAAGAGGATCTACCTGTAAATAATTCTCCAATGGTTCTTCAACCTCTCGAGGTTTCGTTTCAATTTCTTCTTTCTTAATTTCTTCTTCTTCCAATGATTTTCTTGACGCTAGATAACCTAGACCAGCAAATACAAAAGATAAAAACATAAAAGATAATGTTGGCATACCGGGAACAATAGAAAACAGAAATAAAGCACCACTTGTAATGTATAAAGCTTTAGAGTTCTTTAATAATTGATTTTTTAATTCAACATTTAAATCATCACCTGAAGATGATCTAGTAATAACTAAACCGGCGCTCGTAGATACTATTAATGCAGGTATTTGAGTAACAAGGCCATCTCCAACAGTTAAAAGTGTATAAGTTCTGATAGCTGTTGCAAAATCCATATTCTTTTGTAGGATACCAATTATAAAGCCTCCGATAATATTTACTCCAACAATAACCAAACCAGCAATTGCATCTCCTCTTACAAATTTACTGGCACCATCCATAGCACCATAAAACTCAGCTTCGCGAGAAATTTGTTCTCTTCTTCTCCTAGCTTCAGCTTCAGTTATTAATCCTGCATTTAGATCAGCATCTATACTCATTTGTTTTCCAGGCATTGCATCCAGTGTAAATCTTGCAGCAACCTCAGCAATTCTTCCCGCACCTTTTACAATTACAACAAATTGAATAATTATCAGAATTATGAAAATTATAAAACCTACAACATAATTGCCTTTAACAACAAAATTACCAAAAGAGTATATTACATCACCAGCAAAACCTTCTCCTAAAATTAATCTTGTTGAAGCTACGTTCAATGATAATCTAAACAACGTTAAAACTAATAATAGACCAGGGAAAACAGAAATATCCAAAGGATTGATAAGATAAATAGCAACCATCAATACGACAATAGAAAGCGCAATATTTGTAGTAATTAAAATATCTAATGCTAATGGGGGTAAAGGAATAATCATAACAACAAGTACAACCATCATAGCTACTGCAAGCATTATATCGGTATTTTGAAAAACCGACATAAGTCTAGATCTTGCTGGAGTATCAAAAACAGAATCAGGTATTAATGTTGTTTTTGCCATTAGTTAACAGATATCTTTTTGTTTTTAATTTTATAAATATATGCTAAAATTTGCGCTACAGCTTGATACATCTCTTGAGGTATAGATTCATCAATATCAACAGACTTATAAATCAATTGTGCAAGGGGTTTATCTTCAATTATTGGAATATTATGCTCTATTGCAATTTGTTTTATCTTTTCAGCTATAAGATTTGCTCCCTTAGCAATAACCTTAGGTGCATCCATTTTCCCAAATTCATATTTTAGTGCAACAGCAAGGTGGGTCGGGTTGGTTATTACAACATCTGCTTTTGGTACTTCCTGCATCATTCTTCTTCTAGCTAACTGCCTTTGAATGCTACGAATTCTACTTTTAATTAAAGGATCACCTTCTAGTTGTTTATTCTCTTCTTTTACTTCTTCTTTTGTCATCTTAATTTCATTCTCAAATAATCTTCTTTGAACAATATAATCTAATGCTGCTATCACAACAAACACTAAAATAATTTTAAAAGAGATAGACATAGCTGCTTTACATAAAAAGAAAAAGATAGTTAAGACATCACTATCCATTATCAAAGCACTTTCTTCAATATAAGCTTCAATTGAATACCACCCAATTAAACCTATTATTGCAACTTTCAATAATCCTTTTATTAATTCAATTAGCGATCTTTTTGAAAATATTACCCTCTTTATTCCAGTAAAAGGATTTAATCTATCAAATTTTGGTACTAAAGGATCTGTAGTAAAAAGAAATCCAACTTGGCTATAGCTCCCTATCATACCTATAAACATTAAAACTATCATTATAGGGAAAATAATTAATCCTATATAAACAAAAATATTAAAGAAAAATGATTTAATTCCATCAGGTGAAATTACAATACTATTCAAGCTCAGAAAAATATCTCTAAAAAAAGCTGTAAGCCTATAAAATAAAAAGTTTCCACTAAAATATAAAATTATCAAGCTAAACAATAATACAAAAGCAGAGTTTACCTCGATACTTTTTGCTACTTGTCCTTTTTTTCTAGCTTCTTCACGCCGCTTGGGCGTAGCTTGTTCAGTTTTTTCTAGATACGACTCATCAGCCATCTTACATTACACGAATTAATTCAACAACATTAAACTCAAATGCAGTTAATAATTTTTTAAAAATTACAAAAATAAAAGGCATCATAAATGATATTATTAAAAGGCCAACACCTATTTTTAAAGGGAACCCGATAATAAATATATTCATTTGAGGTACTATTCTTGCTAATATTCCTAAAGCAATATTTGTAAGGAATAAAGAAATTATGACAGGTGCGGCTATTTTAATTGCAATAATAAATATTATTGATGAGGTTTTTATCAATTTTTCAACAAGTTGATTATTTAAACTAAATCCACCTATAGGTACAGATTCATAGCTTAATTTTATAGACTCCAAAATAAAATGATGACCATTTAATAATAAAAAAATAAGTGCAGCAGTATAATATAAAAACCTTGATAAAACAGGGTTGTTACCTGTTTCAGGATCATAAATAGTTGCAATGTTAAACCCTAAATCAAAACCCATTATTTCACCTGCAATTTGCATACCCATAAAAATCAAGCTTATCATAAAACCTATTATTAAACCAACAACAACTTCAATAACCACCAGTAATACAAAAGATAATAGATCAAGATTTATTTTAGGCATTGTATCCTTTAAAAGTGGGAATAAAGTTAATGCAAAAAAAAGAGAAATAGCAATTCTTATCTGTATAGGAATCACTTCACTATTAAATATTGGAGCAACTGAAAATAAAGTAATTACCCTAATAAAAATTACAATCAACAATATAAACTGTAAAATATAATATTCCATTTTACTTTACAATTGTTGGTAAAATATTAAAAATGTTTTTAGTAAATCCAATTAAAATATCAAGCATCCAGGGTAAAGTAATAATTCCTACAATTGCTACTACAATAATTTTCGGAACATAAGTCATCGTCATTTCATTTACAGATGTTGCAGCTTGAAAAATTGAAATAATTAAACCAACTATTAAAGTAACACCAAGAATAGGTGCGGAAACAAGAAAAATTGTATAAGTAGCTTCTCTTAGTAAAGTTATAGCAAATTCTTCTGTCATAATAAATCCTTACATAAAACTTTTAATTAATGTTTCTACTATTAAATACCAACCATCAACAAGTACAAAAAGAAGTATTTTGAAAGGTAAAGATACAAACACAGGTGGTAACATCATCATACCCATAGACATTAAAATACTCGCAACAATCATATCAATCATCAAAAAGGGTATAAATAATAAAAATCCCATTTGAAAACCTGTCCGTAGTTCACTCAAAGCAAAAGCAGGAATTAATGTAAGTGTAGAAATATTTTCTCGGTTTTCAGGTTTTTCACCACCAGAATATTTGATAAATAACGCTAAATCTTCTTCCTTTGTTTGCTTAAACATGAAATCTCTAAAAGGTTTAATTGCACGATTATAAGCTGAATCCTGCGTTATTTGATTTTTTAGATAAGGTTGAAGAGCATTATCATTAGCATCTTTAAAAACTGGAGCCATTATAACAAAAGTCATAAATATTGCCAAACCTACAATTACCTGAGATGGAGGCACTTGCTGAGTACCCATTGCTTGTTTTAAAAAATGAAAAACAATTATTATTCTTGTAAACGAAGTCATTAAAATCATTAAAGCAGGGGCAAGCGAAAGAATTGTCATTATAAGCAATATTTGCAAAGTAAGAGATACATCTTCAGGTTTTTGTGCTTTATCAATACCTATAGTAACCTTTGGTAATGGCAGAGGTGTAGGTGCAGCTTGACTAAAAGCATAATTTGTAACAAAAAATCCTAACAAAAAAACAAAAAATATCCTTTTTATCATATTAATCTTTACAAATAAGAAATCATTTTAATCCAAGATTATCTTTTAGGTGACTTAAAAAACTTTTATTTACATTTTTAGGAGTTGATAATGAAGATTCTATTTTCAGTAAAGTCTCTTTATCAGTAATTTCGGAAAGAACATTTATTTGATTATCAGTTAACCCAACTACTAATAGCCTATCAAAAAACTTTATTATATAAATATACTTTTTGGGTTGTAGCATTATATGACCAATTATCTTGAATTCACTTGAACTTTTCAACCCTCCAGTAAAATTCTGATCTTTATAAACAAACTTTTTTAAAAAGAAAAGAACAACAAAAATTAGAACAATTACTAAAACAAGAGAACCAAAAGCCTGTAAAAACATACTATTCATTATCTTCTTATGGAACGTAATCTTTCTGTTGGTTCTGTAAGGCTAGTAATTCTTATACCAAAATGCTTATCAATTACAACAACTTCGCCTTCAGCCATTTTTTTCCCATTAATCAAAATATCCACCGGCTCACTTGCCATTTTATCAAACTCAATTATTGAACCTCTTTCGAGCTCCAATATATCTTTAATCATCATAGAGGTTTTTCCTAATTCAATAGAAACCGGTAGAGAAAGATCAAGGAGCATATCAATTTTGTGTTCTTTCTTTTCTGAAAAAGAATCAGTCTTATTAAACTCCTCAAACTCAGCAGGCTGTACTTCTACTTTTTTATCGGAAGATTGTTCTTCTCCTCCTCCACCTGAACCTGCTAGGCCTAAAAATTGATCTATTTCATCCTGTGTCATAATTTAATCTCCTATATCATCTTCGGTTGCAAAACGGTTTATTATTACTGCTTTATGACCATCAAACTTACCGGGTTTACCGTAAAATTTTTTTCTATTGTTAACAATAATTTCTAAATCCTGATCAACTTTTTTATTTAATCTTAACACATCTCCAACTTCAAGATTAAGCAACTCACCTATTGTAATTTGAGTTTTCCCCAACATCGCAACTACAGGCACTCTGGTATTCAATATTTGTTTAGATAAAACTTCTTGCCTGATTCCAGTTTTACCGGAATGACCCACGGGTGAAAGATGTTGAAAGTTAAGCTTTGAAATAACTTCTTCTAACGCAAAAGTTGGAAAACATAAATTCATTAGATATGGCCTATTTGCTACCATTACTTCAAAAGTAACAACAAGTACAATTTCACTTGGTGGCGCAATTTGAACAAAGTCGGCTTCAGATTCAAATCTTTCTAATTTAAAATTTAAGTTACCAACACTTTTCCATGCTCCTTGTAAATCTGTGAGAGCTCTTTCAACTATTCCTTTTAAAACACTTTGTTCAATCTGAGTTAGAGCACGTACTTTCTTAACTGATTCCCCATTACCTCCTAACAGCCTTTCCATAATTACAAATGCTAATTGGGGGCTCAGCTCAAGAATAGCACTACCATCATTTATACCTAATTCAAAAACATATAAACAACCAGGATTTGAAACAGAAAGTATAAACTCAGAATAAAAAAGTTGATCAACTGATGTAACGTGTACTGTTACTATAGTTTGCAATCTTGATACCAAATAATAACTTAAAGACTCTGCAAAACTTTCGTGTATATTTTGCATTGTCCTTAATTGATTTTTAGATAACCTATTAGGTCTTCTAAAATCATAACCAGTAATCTCTTTCTGAGCATCTCGTTTACCGGTTAAAATCTCCTCTACTGCTTCCTGATTACCTATGTTGGATAGTAGGCTATCTATCTCTTGTTGAGAAAGTATTTCAGCCATACAACCCCCTCCTTATTGAACAACAAATTTACTGAAAAATATATTCTTCACCTTTTTACCGCCAATTTCTTTATTTAATATTTTTTTCAAATCAAGTTTAATAGAATCTCTTCTATCTATATCTACTAATTCATCAATTGTTTTACTTGCAAGATATTGACTTAATATATCATTTAATTGAGCTTTTCTTCCTTCCTCAAATTCCTTTTTAACTTCTTCGGATGGAACAGCAATACCTATTTGTGTCATAAGGTATCTTCTACCACCAGAACCCTTTGGGTTAATAATTAAATCATCAGTTTGATAAATTATTACAGGGCCCTCCTCTTTCTTAGTCTCTTTATGTTCATCTGTAGCAGTTCCACCCTCTGATTCAGTTGATTCAGATGAGTTAGAACTTTTCTCAATTTTTTGTGTATCAGCTACGGGTTGAGAAGACTTATTTTGATTTAAAACAAAATATACTAAAATTACTATTATTATTAACTGCACAATCATAGCAACGGAAAATAGCAACATAAAGGTTTTGCTGCTTCCACCATCACCTTTTTTTGGTTCTGCAGTTTTTCCTTCTTGAGAAGGATCCTTAGGTGCATCTTTTGTTTTTGCCATTTTTATCCCTATAAATAATTTCTATTCTATTTAATTACAAATCTTATGCCAATTGTAAAATAAAAATAAATTATTGATTTTTATAGTATTAGTTAAAATATTTAATTTAAAGTATACTAATTATTATCGAAAAATAACAACGTGGCTAATATTATACATTAGTCCTATGATAAAATACTGGATCTTGATGTATTTTTCTTTTATAATCAATCACTTTATCCACAATCTCTCTAGCACTTTCTTTAACTAATACTTTTGCTCCATTTGAGAGTGTTATTACAACATCGGGTGTCTCTTCTACGAAAACTATCATATCTGCATTGATAGTTATTTTGCGATGGTTTGTTCTTGTTACTTCGATCATCTTGAGAGCTCAATTTATTATACTTTAATATAAATTTGGTTATTTTTTTTGGCAATACATAAATTCTACCATAATATATAATTAGTATAAAATAATAGTAAAGAAATTGATATTTGTTTTATAGATCTCAAGAACTTATATCTAAAGAAATTAAGTTCCTATGAGCAAATGTTAAAAAATTAAACAAATTCAATTAATTCGAATATGCTCAAAAAAAATGTTAAAGCACAAAAAGAGAAATGAAAAATTTAAGAAAAGATAATCTATATGAAGATAATAATGATATAAATTGATAATTTTTAATACTAATATAAAAAAAGGAGCCATACGGCTCCTTTAATTAAGAATAAATCAAAAATTAATATCTTCTAAACGATCTATTACCAAAACCACTTCGATTTCTATTATTTTCTCTTGGCTTGGCTTCGTTTGTAATGATACATTTACCTTTAATTTCTTTTCCGGTTAGCTCAACAATAGCTTTAAGAGCACTATCTTTGCTCTTTATTTCTACAAAGCCAAAACCTCTTGATTCACCAGTAAACTTATCTTTAATAATTGACACGGTTGATGGTGAATAAGGCATAAAAACCTCTCTTAATTCAGCTTCTGATACATCAGTTGCAAGATTTCCTACATAGATATTCATAAATACCTCTTTTAAAAAATTTGAAAAAACATTTCATCTCTCTAATTTAACATCAAATCCTGAGGATATTTATGAAATTATTCACTATCACAATGCCAGGAAGAGACTATTAGAATGGTGAAATTCAATTAACTATTAATAACATACTCATAATATTTTTAAAACACAAGTGAAAAAGATATACTTATACTTTATTATGTAACTCATCATACTCTTTAATCTTTTTCATAATGCTCTCAGTGGCTTCGTCATAGATAGATTTTATATCTTCATTTGAAAACTCATAAACTCTTTCAGAAAAATCAGTTTTTTCTATTCTATCAAATAGACGATTTTTAGCTGCTTCGATATCCTTACCATAGATATGATATGAGTCTGCATGCCAGTTTAATCTGCCAAGTAAAATTTTTTTGCCTGTTCTTCTTGCTATTTCATCAGCAATTATTTCTTTATTGAACATTATAAAACCAAACATATTCATGAAATTTGCACCCCAAGCATCATTGCTACGGAATCTTACATTGCAATTCAACCAACCAACGCCATCTTCATCCTCAATAATTCGGTACCATAAAGATTGTAAACAAGGTGGGTCATAACAATCTAAATCTAAATTTGGCATCCATGTTATCATTTGAGCTTGCCTTGTGAAAGGTTGTTTTACTAATTTTTGAATTACATTTTCAATTTGATTAATATTGAAATAACCCGCAACTTCTGACTTACCATTTCTTAATTCTTTCCATGCACCATAATTTGCCAAACGGCCATGATAAGTATACTCCCAACGAGTATCTTCTGGATCATTAATATTTTTTACCCAATGATCTTTAACACCTTGCACCTCCAAAACATATTCTCTTAAATCTTCTATACCTCCAGGAAAAGCTTTATGAATCATTGGTTCTGAAAGAGGGTCAAGGATTGTTATATTCATTGTACAATCTAAACTAAGAGGATCACCAGGTTTATCATATTGAGTTTTAAAAGGTATGCCATTTTTATATAATTCTAATAAAGCCTTTTCATAAGCAGCTGCTAATGACTTCTCACAAACAAAGATTACAGGTATATTTTTCATATCTTCTCCTAATTTTTTCAAAAATTAACAAATTAAGATTCCAAAAGCAAATAAATTTTTAACTCAAAATATACATTAGATTTTCTTTTCAATGGTTTCAAAACTATCAAATAAAAGTTTATTCATAATATTTTAACAATATAAAAATTATTATAATTTTTTATCGATAAAATCAAAATAACATCAGTATATTTTTGTAATAAATGACGGAGAAGTATCAATAATATGGCATTATAAATAATTTAAAGAATTAATAAAATAAAAATGCTTCAGAATAAAATTCTGAAGCATTATTTTTTTCACAAAATAAAATTTAAAAGGCTGAAACAAAACCTATTCCAATTCTGCCATATTTTTTGTCATTATTGTTATAATAAGTATACTCCCCTACTATTCTGATATTTCTTCTTAGCAAGTAACCAAAACTTAAAGTATAGGAATTGTACTCAAGATCTTTTTGATCAGATTTAACGTAATTATATAAAGCCAGACCATACCATTTGCTATCATCACCTTTAGGTAAGAATAATAATTCACCCATTATACCATCAGATTTTATTTCTTCTGCATTAAATGTGGTAAAAATTGGATTATTATCTTTTCTGTGAACATACTGAAAATTTAACTCTAAGTTTTCTAATCCAAACGTAAAATCTCCTCCATACATTTGAACCTTATTATCTTCATTATATAAATTTTCTTTACCAGTATAAATTAATCCACCTAACCTAAAATGTTCACCTATATCCTGAGAAACTCTACCCATAAAGTTTTTATTTTTATCATTATCAAAAAGCTTACTTGAATTAGCAGCAGAAATTCCATTACCGTTTATTATCTCAAGTGTAAAATCGGTTCCTGTTGGTAAGCCATAAGTAAGCATAATCCCTCTATCATAAGTTAAGTCAATTTGTGAAAAGCCGGGTTTAATTTTATAAACCTGATAATCTTCAAATGGCAATCTTAATTCTCTTTTAAAGAGAGGGTCTGAAACTTGAAATTGACCAACATAAAGATCTAGATTTACGCCAAAAAGATCATTAAACATCACAAAAGCATCCTCAACACCAGCTACATCACCACGTTCGTTAAAGAAAAAATAAAAATAATATGAAATATTTTTTGTAAGCTCACCCCCAGAAATTAATTTTATAATATAAGGTGCGGAAAAATCTAAATAATTAGATTTTGAATTATTGTAATTTAAATATCCTTCAAATCTAATTCCAATAGGCACTTCACGCAACAAGCTTAATTCATCATCACCAGTATCAGTATAATATCTTGGAGCATCTTTATCTGGTATTGTAAAACCATTACCTGCAAACTCATCTCCGTAAGGTTTTAGTTTAGGAAAGGGAGAATGACAAGTTTTACAGGTTAATGAATACTTTCTTGCAAAAGCAGGAAAGGAAAATAAATTATTAGAGATAACGAAAGTTAAAATTATACTAAAAAATATAACTTTTTTCATAAAACACCTATGGTAAAATTGTAATTTTAGTTGAATGTTCGTTTACTTTTATAATTTCAGATTCATCTTCAGGTACATTTAAAAAATCAGCTACTGGTTTCACCAATTTTTGATAATTAAGAACTGCAGTCACTTTCATTTCACCTGGCGGACAGTTGTTTGGAATTGTAAAAGTAAATGTTTCTAATTTTGTCTCTCTTGGTCCAATTCTATAATCTACTCCTAAAGATTTTGTATTCCATTGTTGGATAGTCATTCTTCCTTGTGGGTCAAAATATGGCATTCTGAAAATTCTATCACCAAAAGGCACTCCATCTCTTTGAACACCTTTAAAATTTGGATCATTTAAAGCAATACCCATATCCTGATAAGCTAATACATCTGAACTAATTGTATATTGCTCTCCCTCAAAACCTTTTTTATCTACTGGTAAATGATATACGTTGCCTTTAGAATCAACAGCTTCAACATGCATCCATACGATTCTATCTTCAACAGATCCAGTTGGGAATTTGTGTCCTGTCTTTTGATTAAACAAAGCAACTGTAAATTTTACTTTTTCTCCCGGTTCAACTTCTCTAATATCTGGATGAATTCTTAATTCAATTGTTCCTTTAACTTTTCCGGGATCGTGGGCTCCATGAAATAAATGTTGTCTTACATCTTTATATGTATTACCCATTGCTGCACTTTTACCTTCAGCATAAGTCATATGGCAATTATGACATTTTACCCCTTCTTTAGAGTAAGGACCTTCTTTCCATTCTAAATGTGTTGATTTCACCCAGATACCATATGGGCTTTTTTCATTATGACAGGTTCCACAAAATTCTGCAGTACCTAGAAAATCATTTTTTTCAAGATTATGTTCAGGAGAGTTATTACCTACTCTATTTGCATATTTAGTCTTTCCAGGATTACTGATATAATTAAAATTATGAGGAGTATCTCCAGCAAATCCGTTAATTGTATGGCATACATCACATGATACAGATTCATTCGCCCTACTATTTTTCTCTGGTCTTGGAGGCGGAACATCTCCAGCAAGAAATGCGATCGGTGAATGACACCCATTACATCCAGCTTTTACCCCTTCAACTACTTTATCTTTTTCAGCATGAGGTACAGCTAAATTAAAATATTCAATTTCATCCCAATGATGAGTATAAGCTTGTGACATCATAGCTTGTTTCCATTGTTGGTAAAAATCATTATGACAAGAGGTTCCACAAAAAGCAGGTTTCTGAAAATCATCATATTTTCTTGTGCCCAGTGCTTCATCAGAGGTTTTAACCTGTGTATAACTACTATTACCCAACAAGATAAATAGTATTATTAAATAATACTTTTTCATAGCAATAACTCCTGAATAATATTTAGAATGGAAGTTACAATATATTAACTTGTTTTAAATATAGAAAAAAAGATGTCAATTGTCAAACAAATTCAAATCGCAATTCTTATAACGTTGTTTAAACAAATAAATTATTCTTTTAGCAGTTCTATCCTAATTCTTCTTTAGGTGTTTATTATTATAACCCTGATATAAACAAACTTAAATCAAACACAATTATTTAAAAATTATTTTTTTAAATTTTTCCAATAATTAAGATCAAATAA
>DATCTW010000029.1:0-71905 GCA_036567745.1 Ignavibacteria bacterium
TACCATTTAGGTCAGCTGCAGCTCCCATACTGGTGCCTAAAATTCTGACATTAGCATAGGGTAGAGGTTCTTTTGTAGCTGCATCTCTAACATAGCCCTCTATGATTCCAGGTGTAATTGAATAACCAACTGTATAAGAAAAAAATATTAATAACAAAATATTAAAGATTTTTTTAAATGTCATTATTACTCCTTAATAAATTTAATATAAGTGTTGTAAAACAAACATAAATAAATAGCTTAAGATTATATTTATTTTTTTAGAATAATTGTAATTAAATAAAATTATCATTCAACAATAATTTCATCAGCGAATAACCATGCATTACCGCCAGCACCATGATGCCAATCAGGAGCTTTTTTAATATTATGTGCGATTATATGAATGTATTTTGCTTTTTTAGAAAATCCATCAATTACAATATCTATTATTTGAGGTTCTTCAGTTTTTTGTTGCTTAATAATGTGTTCATTTATTTTTGTGTACGAATTACCATCAATAGAAAAAAGTATTTCTACTTTTTCAGGAAGAAATATCCAACTTGAATGGTTTAAGAGAAAACCAATTGTAATTTTGTTAATTTCTTTTGGGGTAAATAATTCTATTATAACGTCAAGATTATTTACTTCATACCCTATCCAACCTTTGTCTAAAAGGGATATTGATGCTCTTTTTGTATCTATTAATGTATTATTACCACTACCGGGGTATTTTGATGAGAATTCAGTGAGATATTTAATATCTTTTATTTTATACCCTTTTAATATTGGTATAGTTATTGTATCACTTTTAGATTTATTGTTTTTAAATGTTGCTGCTTTTAGTGTAATCTTGTCTTTAATTTCAATTGGTGACTCATATTTTTGTGAAAACTGGTTTGGTTCACTTCCATCTGTAGTGAATCTTATTTCTCCATCTTCTTCTTCAGTTTTTAGAGAAATAAATAATTTTTCACCAGGTTCTAATAAAAATTTATCTGATAATATTTTGGGTTTTTTACATTTTTGAAAACGAGAATAATTGTAATTTTTTCTATCAAGATTCTCTATTAAATCACAACCTGGAATGATATCAAATGCTTTTTCAGTTGATAGTGTTACTGCAAAAATTAAAATATTATTATTTCTTGGTAAAACAATTTTTTTTGTTTCCTTTGTAATTGGAATTCTATACTTGAAAATATATCCATAAGAATATGGAATATTTTTTCCTTCTGAAGTATGAGTATGAGTAGTAAAAATTGCAATATCTTCTTTTTTAATATAGCCAGGTTTTACACCAATGTAATCGATATTGCCCCAATAATAATCTGGTTTATCTGAAATAATCTCACCATCCCATAATCTTGTATCCCATTGACCGATATAACTATTCCAATAGGGAACATTTAGGAATATATCTTCTCCATTTATTTTTAAGTTTAAAATATCATCATAATTAGCTGAGGCGGCAAGTAAATATAAATAATTATAATTTTCTCCTGGTAAATATATTTCTTCACCATTACATCTTAAAGCATTAAATTTAGAGTTTAGTTTTAATTTAAAAGGTATTCCATTATCAATAAAACTTTCTTTTAGCAATTCTTCCGGGAAGAATCTTTTTATATTATTAAAATAAATATCAGTTTTTTCACATTCTTTCGTAAAAGCTTTTGTATCGAAGGGTATATCAATAATTCGATAATTATGGTTGTTGTTATTTAAGTGTAAGTTTTCAGTTTTTAAAGATAATGTTTTTATGCTATTATGATTAATGTTGAGTTTAATTGTTTTGCTATTTATTTTTGTGACTGATAATTGTTTTTCTTGACCAGTTACATCAGCAAAAGAATCTATTTTATTTAAAAAATTTAACTTTACATCTTTATGGTTTTCTCCATAATTTTCAATTATTCTTAATATAATATCATTAGTATATTCTGATTTTTTTAATGCTGATATTTTTATTCCTTTTTCTTCAAATGATAAAAATGAGAAAGATTTTCCTAACTTTCCAAAATTTTTGTCTGTAATAAATGCTAACATAGGTTGATTAAATTCTTCTGCCTTCTTAATGCTATCAGCGAATTTTTTTGAACTTTTATAAGGGTATATTGCAAATTTAAAATTATGAATACCGAAATCTTGATAAGCTTGATCTTTGAAATCATTTGTAACCCCTGGTGTATATAAAAGAGTTAATCTTAAAGTATTATCATTAGGTTTATCTGATCCATATTTTGAATCTTCAAAGATTGTTATACCATATTTTTCTTTTTCATCGTATATACCAAAACAATAGTGTGATGGTACTTCAAATTTTTTTGGATCATTATTACCTCTTTCTATTATACCTAAACCAGTATTATATATAGCTTTTTCGTTAGAAATTGCTAAAGGGAATTCTGTTTTTAGTGATGATTCTTTAGTATACCATTCAACTTCATTGTTTATTGTTAAGAAATTTGATTTTGCACCAAGTGAAATTTCTTGTTTAAATAAAGAACCATTTGTTTCACGTTCTACTTGAATTGTTATTCTTACTGGTCCAAATTCGGTGATTCTTATTTTGGGTTCAGAGTGTACATAATCATAGGGTTCTTTTTCTCTATCCTTCCAGTCCATATTCCATGCTGGGAATTCTTTTGGTTTTTCATGCAAGAATATATATCTAATAGGATTTTTTAAAATTTCTTTGTTATTATATTTATCAAAAATTCTATTTATATCGCCATTTTTGTTTAATTCTATTAATAAATATTCATTTTCTAATTTGAATTCTTTTGCATTTAAATTAGATGAGAAAGGATGATTATGTTTTGATTTTTTAATTTCATAAACAGTGAACCCCATAGAAGGTACTTTTGCATAAAAAATTACTAAAAAAGTATCGCTGCTAAGTTTTTTTATTTGAGATGGTATTTCATTTTGCTCAGAATCATATACACTTATAAATTGTAATTCTTTATCCTGGTTTTTAAATATAACCTCAATAATTTCTTCTCGTTCATAGGGCAAAGGATTATAAATTGCAATTGGAGTTCCTTCAACATTTGTATCTAGGTGGTATGAAATATCTCTAATATTATTTTTAATTATATTAGCAAAGATATTCATTGCAGTAATTTGATCGTTCCATGAATATTCATAAGCTTTTGGAATTGAAGTTCCTGGTAGAATATCATGAAATTGAGCAGATAAAAAAAGCTCCCAGGCTCTATTTATTTTACTCTGTGGATATTCTTTACCTGTTATACAATAATTCATTACAGATGAAACCTCAGCACTATAGGCTAAAAATTCATTTTTTCTATTCCATCTTTTAACATAAGCTTGAGATGTAAGTGAACCAGCAGAATGGTTTGTTAAAAGTAGTTCACCTTTATAAACTGGAAGTTTAGAAGTATCATTTGTAATTATATCATTAAAAAATTTGTCAGCTTTAGAAGGAATTAACTTAATTTTTCCTTCTTTTTGTATGCTTTCATTTATATTTTTTATAGAATCTTCATCTGGTGCGCCACCCCAATCACCAGTGCCCACATACATATATTCTTTATAGATACCTGTTTCATTTCCTTGTTTTGTAATTCTCTCAAACCATTTATCATTTTCAGATAAATTTTCTTTAACCTGTGTGATATAATCTCCCGGATTGAAAGATACAATTACTGAATTATCATCCAGCCCAACCCATTTCCCAACATTAAAAGGAATGCCATTAGCTGAACCCCATGATAATTTTTGAGTTGAGAAACCAATTATTCCACAATGAGCTAATATTGAGGGTAGGGTATTTGGGAAACCAAAACAATCAGGTAACATATACTCAAGACTTTCTATTCCAAATTCATCTTTAAAGTATTTATTACCATATAAAATTTGACGAATAATCGATTCAATATTAGGAGTTAAAACATCACCTTCTTCAAATGAAGAACCACAAGGGAACCACTTTCCTGAAGCAATATATTTTTTTAATTTATCATAATCTTCAGGATAGTATTCTTTCATAAATCTATATCTATTTGCACCTGAAAAATTAAATATGTAATTGTCATATTTATCAAGCAAAGCAAAATTATCTTTTAATGTATTTTTTATATATTCTTTAATTGTATGAGGGTAATCCCATCTCCATTGCGTATCTAAATGGCTATAGAATACTATATATAATTCTGGTTTATTTGAATTATTCATATTAATTTACCTTATAACTTAATTTTAATTAAATCTATAAAGAGGGTTCTTTAGTAGCCAGTAATAATTCCTCAATTGAGGTTATAGCTAAACCAACCACAGTATCAGCAGCACCATAATAAATTTTAACTTCACTATTAAACTTTGCATATCCATCGTTATCAAATTCTTCAACAATCATTCCACTTGGAAAAACTACATTTGGTACCTGACCCACAAGCTCATACAATTCACGTGGTTCAAGTATATTACATCTACATCTTCCAATTAATTTAGAAGGCTCATTTAAATCTAATAAACACACACCAGCTTGATAAATATTAGAACTACCAAAATGACCAGCCACACCATGATAAACGTGGAGCCAACCTTCTTTTGTTTTTACTGGAGGTGGGCCTGATCCAATATATTCATCCCAATAATGAAATCTACCACTCATGACTAAAGATTTTGGTGTCCAATTTATTAAATTATCTGATTCAGATAACCAAATCTGACTTCCTGAAGTTGGTCCTCCAACATGTTTTGCTTTATTTGGTCTATCTAATCTTAAAAATTTACCATTAATTATTTCAGGAAATAAAACACCATTTCGTATATCCTCATTTGAAGTAATTCCTAAAAAAATAAAATCTTCAAAGTTATCTGTTTTTGCAAGACCAAGTTGGCAACCGCTATCCATATCCATAGCAAACATGATATAATATTCTGACCCAATATTTGTTATCCTTGCATCATATAAATGGTATATTCTATCTTTAACTTTTTCAATTCCCTGAAAATGTATTATTTCTTTTCGCACCTGAAATTTAATACCATCATTGCTTTCAGCAACAATCATAAACGTTTCTCTGGATCTACTTTGAACTCGAAGAATTAATATATATTTATCTTTATATTTAATAGCTCCAGGATTGAATACAGATGTTACATCAATAAGATGAGGATGAATTTCAGGTATATCTAATCTTGTTAATATTGGGTTTTTTGAAAATCTAATCATATTATAAACCTAAAAAATAATAAAATATTAAACTCCAAATTATCCCCTTACCGCATAAAGCGGAAAAGGGGATAAGAGGAGAGAGAGAGATTATTTATAAAGAACATTATAAAGCTAAAAAGTATCAATGATAATTTATCTAACCCATTATTACTCTTACATTACACTTTTCTTCATTAGTTAATGGTAAAATATTTCCACTAATTGGTTTACCATTAACTTCAATTGATTTTATTCCACTTTCCTTGCCTTCAGGATTTTCAACATTAATTACATATAGTGTATTTCTGAATTTTCTATAAATTTTAATCTGTTTCCATGATGATGGAATAACTGGGTCTATCATTAAGCCTTCGTATGTAGATCTTATTCCAGCAATATAATCGTAACTTACTCTGTACATCCATGCAGCAGTACCAGTTTGCCATGAATGACTTGCTCTTCCTGGTGAATCATGTTCATTGCTGGTAATATATTGTGAAAAAACATAAGGTTCTGCAACAAAAATATCTGAATCGATATTATTTGGTAAAATCTTTTTAAAGTAATTATAAGCTTTATTACCTCTTTTTAAAAGACATTCAGCCATAATAACCCATGGTACAGGATGACAGAAAATAGCACCGTTTTCTTTTTTACCTCTTACACATCTGGTTATTAAACCAATTTTTGGATCAATTTCTCTAAAAGCAGGAGCACATATTTTAGGTCCAAATTCGGTATCTAAGTGTTCAGCGACGCTATTCATAGCAGTAATCAACTTTTCTTTATCTGAACATTGAGAAATAACTGACCAACTTTGGGAATTAATAAAAATCTTTCCATATTTATTATCTTTAGAACCAATTTTAGTATGGTTTTCACCAAATGCTCTAACAAACCATTTACCATCCCAACAAAGTTCTTCTAATGACTTATTTATTTTGTTTTTTAAATTAGTAATTTCTGGAATATACTCAGATTTATTAGCAAAATTTAATAAATCTATTAACTCATTAATCATTGCGACATAAAACATCGCTCCCCAAACGCTTTCACCTCCATTTTTACCACCAATATAATCAAGAGTATCATTCCAATCACCTCTACCAAAAATCGGTAAATTTCTTTTTGTAAGATTATTTTTGACAAAAGTGATTATAGCAATAAGATGATCAAGAATTGAACCCTCTTTACCATCTAAGAACTGAGTCTTTTCTTCAAGAATATGAATATCGCCTGTTTCTTTTATATAATCGCTTACCGCAAGAATAAACCATAAAGGATCATCACAATGTTTAGTAAATTCACCCTGACCATCATTAAAAAAGTGGTGATAAACTTTGCCATCGCTTCTCATTTGTTTTGATAAAAGAATTATTCTCTCTTTTGCTTTTGCTTTATCTGATATTGTAATTGCAATTGTATCCTGAGAAGTATCTCTAAATCCAAAACCCCTACCTAATCCCCAATAATAAAAACTTGCAACTCTACCGATATCAAAGGCAACTTTTGCTTGATAGGGTATCCAATAATTCATAAAGATGTTTGTATCATTATCTGGTGTTTCAATCTTAGTATAACTAAAATATTCGTCCCATTTTTCTTTAATTTTATTAAATGCGTTTTCAATTTCAGATAAAGTGTTATATTTTTTTAAAGTATTTTCTTTTAAACTTTCAAACTGATCTTTAGGAATTACACCCAAAGAAAAAATAATATCTTTTGCTTCATTTGGTTCTAGTACAATATCAATCTGTAAGGCACCTACTGCATTACCGAAATCGGTATCTTTTGAACTTAAAGAATCTTTTTCTATTGATATTGGATTATTCTCATTTCTATATAAGCCAATAAATCTTTCTCTTAATGTTTCATATTTTGATATTTTATAATTTGAGGTAAAGAAAGCCCATCTATCCCATTCTTTATTTTCTTGCTGTTGTGTACCATTTGTTTCTGTAACCCAATAAGTTTTGGTTGCAAATAAAGAATTAAGTTCTTTATCAAAATATACACGATTAAAATGCTGATCATCACATTGGTTAATAATATCAATTAGTGCATGTCCTAATGCAAATTCTACGTATCCAAATATCGAGAGATTACGAATTCTACTTGATTTATTTGTGATTTTAGCATGCCAGATTTCGCGATCATCATCTAAGGGTACAAAAAATCTTACAACAGATAATATTTCTTCAATTTCTGACAGTGAAATTGTATAACCGAAACCGTGAATAATTTTATAACACTCCACTTTTTTACCAACAGGTTGCCAGGTTAAACTCCAAATTTCATTCGTATCATTATCTCGGATGTAGATATATTTTCCAGGTCTATCATGGGGTACGTCATTTATTCTATATCTTGTTATTCTTCCATGAAGAGGATTTTTATAATAACTTATTCCACCACCATTATTAGAAATTGTTGAAAAATATCTCCCATTATATATGTAATTTATCCATGGACTGGGAGTAGCTACATTTGTAATTATAAACTCTTTACCGTTTTCTGAAAAATATCCGTATTTCATAATATTTTATCTATATTGTTATTAATATTTTAATCATTATTGTTATGTTGAACAAAACCAGAATCACTTGCATCTCTTTTCATTGATCTTAATTTACTAACCATTTCTTTTAGATTATTTAAGCCTCCTATTGAAAACCATATTAGTACACCTACAGAAATTACAGTATTTATTAATATATAAGTTTTCCAGAAGTCAAGCCATGCAGAATCTGGAACATCATGTGAGAGATTTATTACTGTTCCAATAATAAATACTAAACCCCATCCTAAGGTATAAATGTATGTTAGAATATAAATGATTTTATCAAATTTTGTAAATTCTTTACCTATACCTAAAATTTTCCAACCCTTTACAGGAACTTCATTTACAATTTGGACTTCTTCTTTTATTGCATACTCTCCACGATGTAATATTTTATCTAAATTTACTTCTTTCTGTTTCCCAAGTAGTGATACTAAAACATAAACAATTACTGAAAACAACATTGCTAAACCCCAAAACATTTGTCCATTTATTGGAAAATCGGGTATTATCTGTTGTATTATTATACCACCAACTGAAATAGTTGCTCCGGTAATCATTGCAGACCATGCAGCTGCTGTAGTACCTTTTTTCCAATATAATCCACCGATAATAACAGCACCAGAACCGCCCGTAAAAATAGCCGCTGTAATAGAGAAGAATAAGAAAATATACTCTGATTGTTGGAAGAAGAGGCTAAAGAAGAAAATAAAAATTGCAACTCCAAGAATCGATAGTTTCAAATATTTTATATGTTCTTCTGGTTCCAGCGGCTTGTTTCTGAAGGGAATTATGACATCTTGTATAAATATACTACCCCATGAATGTAAATAGGGAGCATGACAGGTAATTGAAGCAGCAAACATTATGGCTACAAAAGCTCCAATTAAACCATGAGGTAATAATTGTTGCAATACTAATGGTACAATAAGTTGACTTTGTAAAGCTTTATTTTCAATATGACTTATACTTGACTCAACAGTACTCTTTATTCCAATAAACTCAGGGTTATGCATTATTGTATATGCTACGATAGGAATAAATAGTAATGCTGTTGATTGAATTACATTTCTCCAATTGTATAATACATCTCCCATTTTAGCTTCATGAGCACTTTTTGATGATGCATTGTATGCCTGAGTGCCTTGCCATGAAAGTTTCGCATAGAATATTCCAATTGTTCCAATAAGAAAATACCAGAAATTGTAATCTTTTATCTTACTTGATTTGAATGGATTTATTATTGATTCATTAGCCGGTGCATTTGATGCTGCAACTAAAATCTGAGACCAATCTATTTGGAATAAAAAGTATACAACAATGGCTACTAAAACTATGTTTACAAATAAACCTTGAAAAAAGTCAGTTATCATAATTGAAATTTGTCCACCACTTGTAACTAAATAAAGAGGAACAAAAATGACAATTAACATTGTTATGACATATGTAGAGATGTTAATTCCAAAAATATTAATGTATTCAGGAAAACCACAAAAATATAAAAAGAACCTAGCAGTAACAGCAGGGAATATTCCAAAATTTAAAATACCTGCAATATATGCTAATATACCAGCAAATATTCTAAATCGTCTACTATATCTTACTTCAAAAAATTGAGCCATTGTCAAACACCTTGTCTGACGAAATCTGTATAAAACCCAGCCAGATACTGTTAAAATCATTACTACAATTGCAGTAGTAAAACCCCACCACTGAAGATTAAAACCTGCAATATAGTTCATTTCAAAATTTCCAATTATTGTAATAGCTCCTAAACCAGCAGCTTCAGATGAGAGAGTAACTAAATATCTTCCGCCTGTTCTACCAGCGACTAAAAAGTCAGCAACACTTTGCATAAAGCTTTTGCTATAAAAAAGGGCACCAATTAAAACAACAAAAATACCCAGGATAATTATATAATCCAAAATTGCTAAATTCAAAATAACCTCCTGAAAATTATAAGATATTTCTTATTTTTAAATATTATAAGTTTCATTTACAAAATAAAATGTTTTTATTGACAAAAAATAAACAAAAATACAATATATTAAAAAAATTTATTAAAATCATCAGAAAAATTTGAATGTTATAATTTTATTTTTATTAATGAATTCTCTTAAATTATTATCAACAAAAATATTATAAGAATTACCGTAATGTTTATAATTAATTTCAGATTGATAATTTAATATTCTTACTTTATAAAGCTTACTTGTATTTAATTTTATTGTTATCTGATCTATATTTTGATTAGAATTTTTATCATTTAAATAAAAAATATATATAGAATTATTATTTGTTACATATGCCATATTATCTTCTTTAAAGGGAGGGTAGGGAGTAGAACCATAAATTGCTTCTGAATTCTTTTCAATCCAACTACCTATTTCTTCCAAATTTTCATATATTTTTAAATTTAATTCTCCATTACCATTTGGTCCAAAACCTAATAATAAATTACCACCTTTTACAATAATATCAATAAGTAATGAGATGATTTCTTCAGATGATTTATATATATCATTTGGTACATATCCCCATGCATTTCCCATTGTTATACAACTTTCCCAAGGAACAGATAAAGGTCTATCAGGAATTTTTCTTTCAGGTGTTAAATAATTTTCATATTTACCTTGAACCCATCTATCCACAATTATAAGCCCTGGTTGGTTTTTTCTAGCTTCCTCTGCAATTTTATCAATGTTGATGTCTAAATCATAAGGATAATTACAAAATTCTTTAACTCTCTCGTTTATTGTGTTCAAAGGTCTTATCCAACAGCCGTCGAGCCATAATATATCTATATGACCATAATTAGATGTTAATTCTTTTATCTGATTATGTGTAAATTCTATAAATTTTTGCCATCTCTCTTTATGTTTTGTTATGTTATAGTTAGGGTTTCTATCTTTAGGCGGAAAATATTTCCACCAGAAATAATCTGAATGCCAATCTGGTTTTGAAAAATAAATACCAACTTTTAAACCTTCATTTCTACAAGCATCTAGAACATCTTTTAAAAGATCAGGTTTTTTAGAGCTATGATATGGGCAGTTATTTGCTGTAACTTTAAAATCAGTATATTTTGAATTGAATAGACAAAATCCATCATGATGTTTTGATGAAAATATTACATATTTAGCACCAGACTTTTTAATAATTTTTGCTAATTTTCCGCTATCAAATTTTATTGGATTAAATAAGTTAATTGTGTTGTTATAGTAATTGTAATAATCATAATAGTTGCTAAATCCTTCACGTGGTATCCATTCTTCATCTTCAGGACACAAACCCCATGATTCACATATTCCTAAAGTTGAGTATAAACCCATATGAATTAAAACACCGAATTTATCATTTTGCCATGATAGTAAATTTTGTTTTACAAGAGGATCCTCAGGGTAAATATATCCCTCTTCATCTGTAGTTTTTGGGAATTGATTTTGATTTTCTATATTGTTTAATAATTCATTCATATTAATTTAGTTTTGCTGTTTTATATATTCCAATATTTGAAATTTCAGGGCATTCACGTGATTTTAATATTTTCAATTTTATTTTATCAGTACTTACTTCAGGAAAGCGTAATAGTCGTTTATAACCAACTGTTGTACCTTTAGCAATTTCTTTCCATTGATTATTTTGTAAAATCTCTAAAGAAAATTCTTCTATTCTTTGACCATTCCTAATGTTTTCTTGAATCATAAAGATATCAAAATGTGATATTTTTTTTAGAGTAATTTCGATTTCAGTTGTATATTCATTTTCTTTTGTAGTCCAATAAGTTTTATTGTCATTATCAACCAATGACTTAATATTGAATCCCTTTTTCCCATTATTTGATTTTAAAGAAGAATTATAAGCAAGATTATTTTTAAAAGTCTCATCAAGTAATTTTTTAAAACCTTTTAGACTTTTTATATCATTTTCATGAAACAATCCTCTTTTATCAGGAGGTACATTTAATAATAAAACAGAATTTCTTCCAATAGATGTAAAATATATATCAAATAATTGTTCTGGTGTCTTAACTAAACTATCTTCTTTTTGATGATAAAACCAGCCAGGTCTTATGGATACATCAACTTCAGAAGGATACCAGATTAAGCTTTTAGCATTTTTAATTTTTTCTCTGCTGCCAAGATCATTTTCCATTAAGTCTTTTGGAATAAATGCTTGACCGATATCTTCTTTTTGTGAATTATCAGCAATTTTTTCTTGGTTAAATACATCATAAGGTAATACACTCCATTCAGTCTCTCTTCCAATTCCAGATTCAGTTCCTACCCATCTAACATCAGGACCTGATACAGCAATTACAGCATCTGGTTGCAATTCTCGGATTATTCTATAATAACTATTCCAATCATATACTTGTTTCTTTCCATTCGGACCTTCTCCGCAAGCTCCATCAAACCATACTTCACTTATTTCACCATAATTAGTTAGTAATTCACGTAATTGATTCCTAAATAATTCATTATATTCATCTGTTCCATATATGGGAGAATAAATATCCCAGGGAGATAAATATATACCTAATTTAATTCCATATTTTTTGCAAGCTTTGGCTGCTTCTTTTATCAGATCTCCTTTGCCGTTTTTCCATGGAGATTTCTTAACAGAGTAATCATTATATTTTGAAGGATAATAGCAGAATCCATCGTGGTGTTTTGCAAGCACAATCATCATTTTACCACCAACTTCTTTAATTGTTTTTACCCATTGTTCAACATTAAGATTGGTTGGATTAAATTCTTTGCTATCATCTTGTTTTCGTCCCCATTCTCTATCAGTAAAAGTATTAACTCCAAAATGTATAAAAAAGGTAAGCTCATTTTCTTGCCAATTTATTTGTCTTTTCGTTGGTTTTACTTTTGATGCAATTTTTATAATTTCATCTTCTGATAAACCATAAGGGATTCTTACAGGGTTAACAATATTTTTATCAACATTTTGTCCGTATAAAATTGGACAAATAAAAAGTAATATTAAAATTAAGATAAATTTTTTCATATAATTATTTTTTTATTATTCTACCATCTTGAAAAATATAAAAAGAGTATTTTTCTTTTTCATTCGTTATTTTTGCTTCGAATGTGTTTTCTGTACATTTAATTATAGGATTAATTTTAAAACCCTTTATTTTTATATTTGAAAGGCCTAATTTTTCTATTGAAGAACAAAATTTTTTGTTTTTTTCGAAAAATCTCATTTCTTCGTAATATACTTGTCTCAAAGCCCATTTAGCATCTTCATCAATATTATATATGAATTTTTCTTCACCTGAACCTACTATTTTATCTGAAAATTGCAAGAATCCCCACATCTCAGGCATATGCATATTTATTGCACATTGTGGGCTCCATACCCAATTGTCTTCTGGAAATGGTTTGTTAGTTTGTGGATTGATTAATTTTTTATATAATCCATCTTTTGATTCGGTTTTCCATTCAACCCTTGAAAAGTTTATTCTCCATTGGTCTCCATTTTTAGGTGGAACAACAATTCCTGTGCCATCTGCAATATCTTTCATAGGTAATGCAATTTCTAAAGACCAACCTTTATCTTTATCACCAGGATTGTTAATAGTGCCATCAATATATACTGCTGTTTTAATATTTTTATAGTCCCAATTATTAATTGCTGAACCGCCATCTCTATAAGGTTTAATTAATAATAAATCCCATATAGTATTTAAAGCATTCATTTCAAATTCAAGGTATTGATGTGTGTCACCATCTGGATCTAAAAACACCTCGAAATCATTATCATAAAATATTATTGTATCTCTTTCTTTTAAGTAAGCCCAAATATCTGGTTCTTCAAGATAGGCTGAAATATACAAATAGTTATCATCCCATAACATTTTAACTTTTGTATCAAATCGAGGATTTGGTTTTATATTACCTTCAATATCTATAAAGCTATCAGTCCACTTTGCTTTTTCCCAGCTTAATTCATTTATTTTACCATCTATGTTAATTTTTTCATTTGTTTTATAACAAATATATGATTTCGGTTTAGCTTGATCGAAAATATTCTTAAGTAGAGTTTGAGAAAAAACTACAGATGAATTAAAAATTAAAAGGGTTATGAATATATGATAGGATAAAATTTTAATAAGTTTTTTCATAAAAAAAATATTCCTATAAAATTTCTCAAAGTTAATAATTTTTTTTTTGATGTGCAAGAAAAATTTTATTAATTTTTAAAAAAAATTATTTTAAAGTTGATTAATTACGAAATTAATATTATATTACAAAAATAGTAAATATAAATCATAATAGTATATTTATTTAGAAAAAGTAATTATGCATACTACAAAATCTGAAAAAAACAAACAAAAAATTATTTTTGCAGCAAAAAATTTATTCTGGAAGTATGGTTTTAGAAAAGTATCTGTTGACGAGATATGTAAAGAAGCAAAATTAAGTAAAATGACGTTCTATAAATTTTTCCCTAATAAGATTGAATTGGCGAAAAAAATATTTGAAGATCTTGTGGAAGATGGATTAAAACAATATAATGAATTAATGAACAGTAATCTAAATATTGAACAAAAAATTGGAAAAATGATCGTTCTAAAAAATGAGGTTACAAAAAATATTAGTGAAGATTTTATTATGGATTTTTATAAAGATACAAAATTAGGTTTAAAAGATTTCATAGAGAAAAAAACAAATGAAATTCAAAATGAATCATTAAAACTTTTTAAAAAGGGTCAGGAAGAGGGATTATTTAGAAAAGAAATTAAACCAGAATTTTATTTGTACATGTATAAGAAAATGAGTGAAATATTTTTTGATGATGAACTTTCAAAAATATATACATCCCCTAATGAATTTATTATGGAAATTACAATGTTTTTCGTATATGGGGTTTCACCTAGGTAACTAAAAAGGCAAATAAAATATGAAAAAAATTATCTTTTTATTTTTTCTTTTTAATTCAATAACTTATAGTCAAAATCCAAAAGAAATTGTAAAGAAATCAGTAGATATTCTGTATGGTAAAAAAACTTTTTCAGTTATTACTATGAAAATAATTAAACCTACCTGGTCCAGAACTATTACTATGAAAGCCTGGTCGTATGAGCCTGATTACTCGTTAGTATATATTACTGAACCAGCTAGAGATAAAGGTACTGTGACATTAAAAAGAAAAAATGAAGTATGGAATTGGTTACCAAATATTCAAAAAACTATAAAAATTCCTCCTTCAATGATGCTCGCTTCTTGGATGGGTTCAGATTTTACAAATGATGATCTAGTTAGGCAGTCTTCAGTAGTTGATGATTATGAGCATAAACTTATATCTGAAGAGAAATTTTTAGATTATGATTGCTATAAAATAATGCTTATTCCAAAATCAGATGCAGGTATTGTTTGGAGCAAAGTAATATTGTGGATCAGTAAAAAGGAATATATGCAATTAAAATCTGAGTTTTATAATGAAGATGGTAACCTTATCAGAACTATGATTGGTTCTAAACCAAAAAATTTCTCAGGTCATTTAATACCTTCTTATTGGGAAATGATACCTAATGATAAATCTGGTAATAAAACTTCTTTTGAATATAATGAATTGGATTTTAATATAAATATTACACCTGAATTCTTTTCTATTCAAAATATGAGTCGTGTAAGATAATTTTATGAAATATTACATTTCTTTTGCGTGGAGAAATATTTGGAGAAATAAAAAGAGATCAATTTTGGCTACATCTTCAATTTTTTTTGCTGTTTTTTTAGCTTTGATAATGAGATCTCTTCAATTTGGCCAATATGATTATATGGTAAATTCTACTGTTTCAATGTATACTGGTTATTTACAACTTCAAGCTAAAGGTTTTTGGGATAATCATTCTTTTGATGAAAGTTTTGAACTTACAGATACATTATATAGAAAGATAAAAAATCATCTTGAAGTTACAACTTTAAACCCAAGAATAGAAACTGCTGCTTTAATATCACATGCTACTGAAACAAGAATATCTCCTGTTATTGGAATAGATCCTTATTCTGAAGATAAAATGACGGGTTTAAAAAAAAGATTATCTAAAGGAAATTACCTAACTGAAGAATCAAAAGGAATTTTAATCGCTGAAGGTTTAGCTGATCGTTTAAATGTAGATGTAGGTGATTCAATAGTAATTTTTGGTCAGGGCTATCAAGGAGTTATTGCAGCTCAAGTTTTTCAAATTGAAGGTATAATAAAATACCCTATACCAAAAATGAACAATGCATTTGTATATATGACAATAAAAAACGCACAAGAATTATTCAATCTGAGTAAAAGAATAACTTCAATTCCAATTATGATAAATAATCCTTCGAAGTTATATGAATTAAGAAATGAATTATCTTCGAAAATTGATACAAATCTCGTTATTATGACATGGGAAGAAATGTCTCCTGAAATTGTGCAAGCTATAGCAGTTGATAATGCGAGTGGTTTTATTATGTTATTAATACTGTATATAGTTATTGGTTTTGGAGTTTTTGGTACTATTGTTATGATGACTTTAGAAAGAACAAGAGAGTTTGGTTTGCTTATTGCATTTGGAATGGAGAGAGATAAAATATATTTAGTAACTACTATTGAATCAATTATGATTTCTTTTTTTGGTGCTTTACTTGGATTAATAATCACGTTTCCTATTTTACTTTATTTTTATTACCACCCTATACCAGTAAAAGGTGAGCTTGCAGATATTTATCTTTCTTATGGGATGGAACCTATTATTCCTTTTAGTTTAGATCCTAGTATTTTTATTTCTCAAATGTTGATTGTTTTCATAATAGGTTTATTGACTTCAATTTATCCAATTTCTTTTATAAGAAAAATAAAACCTGTTTCTGCATTACAGGGCAGAGGAGGTATGAAATGATAATGCTTACTCTAGCATGGAAAAATATTTGGAGAAATAAGAGGAGAAGTATTATAATAATATTTGCTACTATTATTGGTCTATCTTGTGGTTTGTTTTCAGTAGGTTTAATGACTGGTATGTATGATTCTTTAATTGATTATGCAATAAATCGAGAATATGCTCACATACAAATACATACAAAAGACTTTAAAAGAGATGAACTTTTTAATCAGTCAATAAATGATATTAATAATATAATTAAGAAAATTTCATCAATTTCAAATATTAAAAATTATTCCTGTCATACTATCATTGAGGGATTAGCTTCTTCTTCAACTAATTCATTAGGGGTTAAGATTATAGGGATCAATCCATTACAAGAAAGAAATGTTACCGGTATATCAAAAAGTATAGTAGGAGGTAACTATCTTGATAAAAAGAATACTGTTATTATAGGAAAAAAATTAGCAGAAAAACTAAAACTTAAAATAAATTCAAAAATCGTTTTAAGTTTTACTGGAGCTGATGGAAATATTATTTATGCTGCTTTTAGAATTTCAGGATTGTTTAATACAGAAGCTACAAATTTTGATATTTCTAATGTTTTTGTTAATAATGAGGATATTTCTAATTTATTGAATACTACTTCTCCAATACATGAAATTTTAATAAAGATTAATAATACTGATGAGATTGATAAAACAAAAAATGAAATCCAAAAAATACTTCCTGATAATTTATTAGTCGAATCCTGGAAAGAACTTGCTCCTGATTTAAAAATAACTGCTGAATCAACAGATCTTATTAATACAATCTTTTTAGGTTTAATTCTTTTTGCTTTACTTTTTGGATTGGTTAATACACTACTAATGTCTGTACTCGATCGGATAAAAGATTTTGGAGTGCTATTAGCTATAGGGTTATCTAGATCAAGATTATTTCTAATGATTATATTAGAATCTATTTCACTTTCATTTATTGGAGGTTTCTTTGGTATAATAATTGGCTACATTGTAACACAATATTTTAATTCGAGAGGAATTAATCTATATTCGTTTTCAGAAGGATTATCTTCTTATGGTATACCTTCAGTTTTATACCCAAATATTAGAATAGCTACATATTTTGTATTAACAATAATGATTATTTTTACTTCAATTATTGCAGCATTATATCCAGCATTAAAAGCTATTAGATTAAAACCAGTAGATGCTATTCGCACAATAGCATAAAAGGAGGAAGTATGGCTATAATAGAACTTAAAAACGTTGATAAAATTTATAACTCAAAATCTATACCTGTGCAAGCATTAAAAAATATCAATTTGAAAATTAATTCAGGAGAGTTTACTGCTATTGTGGGTCCCTCAGGGTCAGGCAAGACAACTTTATTAAATATTTTGGGAAGTTTAGATTCAGTTACAAGTGGTGAAGTGATTTTAAATAACAAAAAAATATCTGAAATGAAGGAAAATCAATTAATTAAATTTAGATTATTCAATATCGGTTTTGTATTTCAGTCTTATAATTTAATTCCTGTATTAACTGCTTTAGAAAATGTTGAGTTTATTTTATTTCTCCAGAAAATAAATAGAAAGGAAAGGTACAATAAAGCTCTTGAATTATTAAAAAAAGTTGGACTTGAGTATAAAAAGGATTCCAAACCAGCACAGCTTTCAGGAGGTGAACAGCAGAGAGTAGCTGTTGCAAGAGCTTTAGCTTCTAATCCTGCATTCGTATTGGCAGATGAACCAACAGCTAATCTCGATTTTCGTTCAGCAGAAAACTTATTAGATTTGATGCAAAATTTAAATAAAGAATATAACACTACTTTTATTTTTTCTACACATGATCCAAGGGTAATAAAAAGAGCTCAAAGAATAGTAACTCTTGAAGATGGCTTAATTATTAACGATCAAAATAATATTTGAATGAAAAAGTATTTTGTAATATTTTTTTTATTCTTTTGTATTAAATTATATTCACAAAATGATTTTTATGAAGTTGGTGGTTATATAAAGTATTTGTTTTCAAATACTAAAGCCATAGACAATAAAAGATTAAATGATCATCTGTTACACTTTAGATTAAACACAAAATTATATTTTTCTGAAAATCTTATCTTAACTAGTGAATTTCGTAATAGAATATTTTTCGGCCAAAGTATTGAACAAAATGAAAATTTTCTAGAAACAAAAAAATCAAAACATGATCTTGGAAATGCAGATTTTGAATGGTGGAAAAATAAAAACTCAATTGGATATTCTGAAATTGATAGATTTTATTTTGATTATACTTTTAATAACCTACAATTTACTATTGGTAGACAAAGGATTGCCTGGGGTACTGCATTAATATGGAATCCAACAGATATTTTTAATCCTTTATCAATATTAGATTTCGATTATGAAGAAAGACCCTCAGTAGACGCATTTAGGGCACAAATTTTTTTTTCAGAAGTATCAAAAGGAGAAATAGTATTTAAACCTGGTAAAACCAAAGAAAAAACTATTATAGCTTCTAAAGTTTTACTTAATAATTGGAATTATGATTTTCATTTCATTTTTGGGTTTAAATTTAATAAGCCTTTTTTAGGTTTTGAGTGGGCAGGTGATATTTTTGGTGCTGGTTTTAGAGGTGAGGTTTTATATAGCAAGATTCTTAATAATAATTTAACATCTTCTTTAAATATTTCAAATAAATATCAAGCTTCATTGGCATTATCTGCCGATTATACTTTTTCGAATACTCTGTATATACATTCCGAACTTTTATTTAATGATAGAGGTTTAGTAAATAATTATTATTTAGCAGATTTATATATGAAATATTTAAATCTTATTAATCCAGCTAAATGGTCACTGTATCAAGAAATATCTTATGAATTCCATCCCCTTTTAAGAGCTTCAATTTTTAATATTATTAATCTTATTGATAAATCAGGGATTGTAGTGCCTTCTTTTCATTGGTCTTTACAAGAAAATTTAGATATTGTTTCAATTTTTTTATTATGTTATGGAGATGCACACACTGAATATGGTGAATATGGTTCTTCATTCCTGATCAGTTTAAAATTTTCGTTTTAAGCATTAAAATTATTTTTTTGTTTAAACAACAAATTATAATATCTTCAATTCAAAGTAATTTTTTTCTTGATACTTTTAGTATAAAGGTGTTATATTTAATAGGGCTTTAATTATAAATTGAAATTATGAGGCTAATATGTCTGTAAATCCCTATCAAAAAATAGTGTTATTATCTCCTTTTGGTTATGCATATCATAAAATAATTTTAGATAAAAAAGGGAAACCTATAGATTATAAGTTTATTGAGGTTAATAAAGCATTTGAAAATTTTACTGGATTAAAGGCTAAAGAGATTATTAATAAAAAAATTACTCAAGTTATCCCTGATATTGTTAAAGATGAATTTGATTGGATTGGTTTTTATGGTGATATTGCGATAAACGGCGGTGAAAAAGAATTTGTTCAATACTCCAGTGCTCTTCAGAAGTATTATAGAGTGTACGTTTATTCTCCCAAAAAATATTTTTTTATAACAAATTTTTTTGAAATTGATGAAGAAAAAATTGAGTATATAACAGATAAAGAACAGGATAAAAAATTAATTTTGATAAATGAATATTCTTACAATCTAGCAAATATCACTTTAGATGAAGTTCCAAATTATATAATAAATGGAATTAAAAACATTTTTAATATAAAGACTATAATTTTAATTGAATTTGATGCAGAGAACTCACAACTATTCATAAAAAAAACAAATCTCAATAATAAAGAGATATTAAATTTAAAAAATAAGCTAAAAATTAGGGTTAATGATTTAAGAATAAAATTATCACAAAAAGAATATAACCTATTAGTTAATGAAAGATATAAAAAATATTCATCCTTTAATTCATTAACTTTTGGTTTAATATCTAAAGAACAAAGTGATTCTATTAAGAAAATTTTGGATATTAAGTGGATTGTTAGCCTTTCAATTATTGTATCAGAAAAATTATATGGTACAATTGTTTTAATAGGAGATTCAAATTCAATCTTACCACCGAAAAGTTTTTTGTTAGCGTTTTCTTCTATCACATCTAATGCTATTAGTAAGAAATTATCTGAACTACAATTAACAATTGAGGAAAAAAGATTTAAAGAAATATTTAATTTAATTACAGATGCAATATTAGTAATTGATATTAATTCAAAAAAAATTATACAGTATAATGATTCTTTATTGAATTTATTGGGATATAATAAAACTGAGCTTATTAATAAAACAATATATGACCTAAAACTATTTGATGAAAAAGCTAAATATGATGCCTTAGTTACTAAAAGCAAATTTATTAGGAAATATGATGATTTACTGAAAAAGAAAAACGGAGAAAGTTTTTGGGCTGAAGTATCAATAAAGTATACAAGAATGCTTAATAATGATATTGGAATTATTACTTTAAAAGATATATCTAATCGAAAAAATACAGAAGAAATTCTCATTAATAAAGAAAAATTAGCTAAAAGAAAAAGTGAAATTATTTCTAGTTTATTATTAGATAAAGAAATAAACTCTGGTAATCTTCAAAAGGCAAAACAAACTTTAACTGAAAAAGCTACAGAATTATTTAACGTTGAAAGAGCAAGTATTTGGCTTTTAAGTGATGATAACAAAAAATTAATATGTATAGATTTATACGAAAAGAGTAAAAATAAGCATTCTTCTGGTCAGGAGCTTCTTGCAAGTAAATATCCTAAATATTTCAATGCTATAAGAAAAAATTCTAAAGTTATAACAAATAATGCACAAACCGACAATATAACAATTGAATTTAGGGATGATTATCTCATTCCCAATGGAATTACTTCGATGCTTGATTCTGTAATTTTTGGAATTGATAATATGATAGGAGTTTTTAGTCTTGAACACATTGGTGAAATTAGAAGTTGGGAATACGAAGAGGTAACATTACTTTCAACTCTATCTGCTTTGGTTGAAAGAATCATTTCAATAGAATTTACAAAGAAAACGGAAGAAATTTTGATTAAGAATGAAGAAAAATACCGTTTGATGACTAATAATATTTCTGATGTTATTATGATTTTGAATAAAGACGGAATAGTTACATATACAACTACAAATATCGAAAAATGGTTTGGTTGGTCCCCTGAAGATTTAATGAATAAGAAAATTTGGAATTTCATTCATAGAAGCGATTTAGATTATGTGAAGAATTATTTTTCTTCAGCTTTTGAAAAATTACATAATTCTATTACTCTCGAATTACAATTTAGATGTAAAGATAATAACTACAAATATATTGAAGTTACTGCTACAAATTTTATCGATAATGAATTAATTGATGGTTTATTAGTTAATTTTAGAGATGTTTCTGATAGAAAATTTTATGAAAATAAAATCATTGAGGATCAAAGAAGATTGCAAGATATCATTGATTTTTTCCCGGATGCTGTACTTGGTATTGATAACAACAAGCGGGTAATAATTTGGAATAAAGAAATTGAAAGAATGACTGGAATACCAGCTAAAGATATGATTGGTAAAGGTGATTACGCCTATACTGTTCCTTTTTATGGATATCCAAGGCCACAACTTATGGACTTATTTTTTGAAGATAGTATAGAAATTGAAGAAAAATATCCTTTTGTTAAAAGGGAAGGTAATACTTTGATTACTGAAGTATTTTGCAATGCACTTTATAACAATAGAGGAGCTTGGTTAGCTGCAAAATCTACCCCTTTATTTGATAAAAATGGTAATATTATTGGTGTAATAGAAAGTTTAAGGGATTTAACACAAAAGAAACGTGAAGAATTAGAAAGGGAAGTTATTTACAAAATTGGTGAACTTTCTCTTGCAGATATTAACTTTGATGATTTATTAACGAAAATATATGAAAATATTAATAAAGTAATCTATGCAAAAAATTGCTATGTTGCTCTTTATGATGAAGATAGTGATATTGTATCTTTCCCTTTCTTTATGGATTTATTTGACCCAAAACCAGAACCAAGAAAAAAAAGAAAGGGCTTAACTGAATATGTAATTAATACATCAAAACCTCTACTATTAACAGAAGAAATATTGGATAATTTACTTAAAGATGGAGAAATTGAAATAATTGGTACTCCGCCAGTTTCTTGGTTGGGTGTACCCCTTCAGATTCAATTAAAAACAATTGGGGTTCTTGTAATTCAGAGTTATAATCAAAATATTAGATATGAAGAAAAAGATAAAAATTTAATGAGTCTAATAGCTAACCAAGTGGCTCTTGTTATAGAAAGAAAAAGAAATTATGATTTAATTATAAAAAATAAATATCGTTTAGAAAAAGCTCAGGAAATTGGGTTGATTGGTAATTGGGAGCTTGATTTACAAACTAAAAAAATTTGGGGTAGCAAACAAGCTCAAATGATATATGGATTTAGTAATATTGAAGGAGAGCTGCCTTTAGAATTGGTTCAAAAATCTGCATTACCTGAATACCGAAAAATGCTTGATGATGCTCTTTATGAATTGGTGGTTAATGGAAGAGAATATAATGTGGAATTCAAAATAAGAAGACCTGATAATAGTATAAGATTTATTTATTCGAAAGCTGAAAGAATACTCGATAGTAATGGTAACCCAACTCATGTTTTAGGAGTTATTCAGGATATTACAGAAAGAAAAGAGTTGGAGGACTTAATTATTTCTGAAAAAGAACAATTGCTTGTTACTTTACGTAGTATTGGTGATGGTGTTATAACAACAGATATTAGAGGTAATATAGTAATAATGAATAGAGTTGCTGAGGAACTAACAGGATGGACCCTTGATGAAGCTTTTGGTAAACCTCTAGAAGAAGTTTTTAATATTATTAATGAATTAACTCGGAAAAAGTGTGAAAATCCAGTAACAAGAGTATTACAAACTAAAAGTATTGTTGAGTTAGAAAATCACACTCTTTTAGTTTCTCGTAATGGACAGGAACGCATTATTGCTGATAGCGGTGCACCAATAATGAATAGGGAAAGCAATATAATAGGTGTTGTACTTGTATTTCGTGATATGACCGAAAAACAAAAGTTAATAGAAAATGCTCAAAGAACTGATAAACTTAATTCTTTAGGTGTTCTGGCTGGTGGCATTGCTCATGATTTTAATAATATGCTTACAGGTATTTTTGGTTTTGTTGATATAGCTAGATTAAAAAACAAAGATCCTAAAATAGATTCATATTTAAATGGTGCTTTAAAAGTATTTTCGAGAGCTAAGAATCTTACTCAACAATTACTTACTTTTTCAAAAGGAGGTGCTCCTCGAAGAAAGACAAGTTCTTTGAAAAATGTATTAATTGATAATATTAATTTTGCTCTTTCTGGTTCAAAAATTGGTAAAGATATAAAAATTCAGGATGATTTATGGCTTTGTGATTTCGATGAAAATCAGATTGCTCAGGTAATCGATAATTTAATAATTAATGCTCAGCAAGCTATGCCTGATGGTGGTAATATTACTATTATTGCCGAAAATGTATTTATTGATAAAAATATTAATCCAATAATTAAAGAGGGACCTTATGTCAAAATTTCCTTTTCTGATACTGGAATAGGAATACCCCCAGAAATTATGAAAAAAATATTTGATCCATTCTTCACAACGAAGCAACAAGGTAATGGTTTAGGTTTATCGATTGTATATTCAATTATTCAAAAACATGATGGCTATATTGATGTGAAATCTGAAGTAGGGAAAGGTACTACTTTTACAATATTTTTACCAGCTTCATATGAAAACGATACAATTGAATTATTAGAGTATCAAAACAAACATAAAGGTTCAGGAAAAGTATTGATTATGGATGACGAGATATTTATAAGGAATATTTTTAAAGAAATTATGGTAGAAATGGGTTATACTGTTTTTGAAGCATCAAATGGTCAAGAAGCAATTGAAAAAATTGATGAATTGATGAAAGAAAGTGAACCATTAAAATTGGTTTTTTTAGATTTAACTATTCCAGGTGGAATAGGAGGGAAAGAGGTAATTAATAAAGTTCAACCCAAATATCCTGATATTAAATTTATTGCTTGTAGTGGATATTCTGAAGATCCAGTAATTTCTAATCCTAAAGAATTTGGGTTTTCTGCAAGTGTAAGTAAGCCATTTTTAGAAAAAGATTTAAATAATTTATTATTAAGATTATTCCCCGAAAAATAGTTTATATTTTTATTTTGGTAAAGAAATGTAAAAAGTAGTACCGGTTTCTTCATTACTCTTAAACCATACTTTGCCATTTAAATATTTTTCTGTTAATAATTTTATACTATAAGTGCCAATACCTCTATTACTACCTTTAGTCGAAAAAGATCGTTGAAAAATTTGTAATTGTATTTCTTTTGGAATAAAAGATAAATTATGGACTGAAAACTCATGACCTGTTAATGTGTTTTTACAACTAATTGTTACAATTTCTTTACTTTTAGATGCTTCAAGAGCATTTTTTATCAAGTTACCCAATACTCTTCCGAGAATTGTAGAATCTGTAATAAAAATGAAATCTTCTGATTCTTTGTTTAATACTAGTGATTTATTCTTTGCGGTCTCATGGTAACTATATTCAGATATTAATTCTTTCAAAAATGAAATGGAATTTATTATTTTTTTGTTTAATTGTAATTCATTATTTTCTGCTTGTAGCAATAGTCTTTGTGCTTGTATTTCTTCAATTAACCTATGTGAGGTAAGGTTTAATTGAGTCATAAATTCTTTAAATAAATTTTTATCTTCAATTTGATCAATTACTTCTGAAATTCCACTGATAATGCCAGCGGTATTTAGGACATCGTGAAAGAATATTTTTTCTAATACTTTTCTTCTTTTCTCATCACTTATATCTGTTATGTAAAATGATATGTATGTTTCCCCATCAATATCTATCACATTTGTTACTACCTGAAGATCTAGTGCTTCGATTGCATCATTTCTTTTAACTAAAACCCTACATTCATTAACTGTTCTTTTCAATGTTTTCTGTGTGTTAAGTATTGCATTTACTGCACCACATGTACTGCAGAATTCGGTTGTACCACATCCATAAGGCATTTCAGAAGAATGTATACAATTTAATATTTCTCCTGGACTTTTACCTAATACTTCATCGTAACTGTTAAGTGAAAGTAATTCTAATAATGTCTGATTACAAAATACTGTTTGTCTTTCTTTATTTAATATTAAAACAACATTTGGAACGACTGCAAATAATCGTTCAAGCAAATTCATTTCTTTTAATAAATTAAAGCTTTTATAAATTGATTCGGTGCTTGCTCTTTCTGCAGGAGCATATTTTGTTTTTAGTTCAGATTCTTCCATAGAATTTCTCCTTATAATCACTTAATGGAGATCGTACTTAAAACTAATAACTATTTATTAAACAAAATTCTAACTTTAATTGAATATTCGAGATGTTTTAGAATTAAATAATTGTTGAAGATCTACTTAAAATATAATAGTAATAATTAATAAAATCAATAGAATTGTACAAAAAGGACTTATATTAGATTTTAATGAGATTAAATATTATTTACAAAGCATTAACATTTTTGAAAAATATACTCTGAACTAGAAAATTTTGAGACACAACTTTTTTGTTGTGTCTCAAAATGAAAATAAAATTTAAATTAGAACCTTATCTTTTTCCATTCTTCTTTCATTCTTGCAATATCTTTGATCCAATCTTCTATGTCATGTTCGTGTTCCAGTTCTTCGTTTAGTATTTGAACAGCTATTTGGTATGTTGCATGATCTTTACCAACTGTAAAGTCAGCAATTTCTTGATAACGCTCAATTGCACATCGTTCGCCTCTTAAATTTTGTTCTAATATTACTTCAATATATGGATCAGAAGGTTCATCGTAAGGGCAGCGAGCATATTTTGTCCAATCTTTGGGATTAATAACTGGGGTGCCTCCTAATTGAATTATTCTGTTTACAATTAGTACTGCATGGCCTAATTCTTGATCTGCATGTAATAGTAGTTCGGGCTCTATTTCACTTCTCATAGGACCTTCCATAAGCCTTGCACCAATCCAATACTGGTAATATGCAAGCCATTCTTCTGATAGAGCTGCATTTAACATCTCTAAAAGTTTTTTTACATCAATTGATGATACTTTAATTGCTTCTTCACCCATAATAATTCCTTTCCTTGTTTTTAAAGTTTTTTTAGAATGATTAAAAATATCTTTTTTATTTAAAGGAATAATAATTTCTTATTAATATTCCTTTCTTAAATATAATAAACTTTAATTAAAAAAAAATACTTTTTTTGATATTAAATAAATATCCTATTGTATTTAATAAAAGGTTTATTATAAGAAGAATTAATAGCTTTTTTTAAGCTTGATTTTTATCGATATTTTTTTATTTTAATATAATATAAAATTAAGAATATAGTTATCGAAAATTATTTTTGTATTAGTTAAATTGTTATTTTAGAAGGTAATAGAATTAATTATGAGTAAATCAAAATTAAAGACTGAGTTTTTAAATTTTTTACCACATACAAATTGTAGTTTTGAAGATAATGAATTAGGTGTATGGCTTTATCAAATTAATTGTATTGAGTTTATGGATATTTTAATTAAAAAATATCCAGATGGTTTATTTGATATGATTTTTGCAGATCCTCCATATTTTTTATCTAATGGGGGTATTACTTGTCATGCAGGTAAGATAACTAAAGTAGATAAGGGTAAATGGGATAAATCAAAAGGCGTTAATCAAAACCATGAATTTAATTTGGAATGGCTTTCAAAATGTCAGAAATTATTAAAAAAAGATGGTACAATTTGGGTTTCTGGCACTCATCATGTTATTTTTTCTGTTGGATTTGCTATGCAACAAATAGGAATGAAAATATTGAATGATATTGCTTGGGAAAAGCCAAATCCACCACCTAATCTTTCTTGCAGATATTTTACTCATTCTACTGAAACATTGATATGGGCTGCTAAAAATTCTTCATCAAAACATTGTTTTAATTACAAAATTATGCGAAAATTAAATAATGGTAAACAAATGAAAACAGTTTGGTCTATACCTGCTTCAAATGGAGAAGAAAAAAAATTTGGTAAGCATCCAACACAAAAACCAATACAGCTTTTAGAAAGAATACTTTTAGCCAGTACTAATGAAGGTGACTTAGTATTTGATCCTTTTTCAGGGAGTTCAACAACAGCTTTAGCTGCAATTAAATTAAATAGGTTATTTGTTGGATGTGAGTTAGAAAGTGAATATATATCTTTATCAATAAAAAGAATACAAGATTCTATTTCTTTCAAAAAGAAAAACCTCCAACTTTTTGGGAGTATGGTATGATTAAAGGAGGTTCAGGTGGTTCAAAAACCATAACTGGATTGAACTTTGAAAAAAAAGTTGATTTACATAAATTACTTTCAAAAATACCAGGATACACTATAAAAAAGCCTAAAGGGAAAGCCGGTATTGATATTTTTTTCGAAGAAAAATTGGTTGCACATTGTTTCAGAAAATAT
This sequence comes from Ignavibacteria bacterium, assembly GCA_036567745.1. Classification (GTDB taxonomy): domain Bacteria; phylum Bacteroidota; class Ignavibacteria; order DATCTW01; family DATCTW01; genus DATCTW01. The sequence goes on from DATCTW010000029.1 coordinate 28,169, forward strand.
AATTTTTACAAATTTTTAGATGAGAAAGGAATTAATTGGAAAAAAATTATTTCAAAAAAACTATTACCTGATGATGCTCTTCTTGTTATAATAAGAGATACTTTATTTATAATTGAGATCAAATATCAAGAAGTATCTGGTTCTGTTGATGAAAAATTACAAACTTGTGATTTTAAAAGGAAACAGTATTTAAAATTAGTAACACCATTAGGATTAAGAGTCGAATATGTTTATGTGTTAAATGATTGGTTTAAAAAACCAGAATATAAAGATGTTTTAGATTATATCCAAAGTGTTAATTGTCATTACAAGTTTAATGAGTTGCCTCTATCTTGGTTAGGGTTACCTGTAAAAAAAGATAATAAATAAGTGATTTTGTTCAGTATTAATATACTCACAAATAATTAGTATTTAAATATTAATAAATCATTTATATTTATAAAAAAACAATAACAAATTTATTATTAATTTATAGCTTAAAAGTTTTTTGGAGTAATATATAGAATTATCAGAAAAGAAGATAATCTCAACAAACATTTATAATTTATTATTGCGGAGAGGGTGGGATTCGAACCCACGGTACCCAAAAAGGATACACCGGTTTTCGAGACCGGCCGATTCAACCACTCTCGCACCTCTCCAACATGTTTTAAATTTAAGAAAAAAAAAGAGTTGAATCAATTGGAAATTTATTGACTGTCTAGTACTTCTCTTACCTTTTTGGCCAAAAATTCTGGTTGATATGGTTTTTGAATAAAAGCATTAATTCCATGTTTGATTTTACCCAAACCGCTTCCTTCCACAATATATCCACTTATTATAATAATCTTTTGAAGTGGGTTTATATTATGAATTTTGTTGACAATTTCGATTCCATTAAATCTAGGCATTGAATAATCTGTTATTACAAGGGATATTTCAGACATCCTTGATTCATAAATTTTTAGTGCTTCTTCACCATCTTTAGCAAGAATAACATTATAGCCAAAATTTGTTAGAACATTATATCCAAGATCACGTACAATTTCTTCATCATCTGCTAAAAGAATTGTCTCTCTTCCACCTCGAATAATCTGGTCTAAAGTAAATTCTTCCTGTTCTACAATTTCAAGAATTCTTGGGATGTAGATTTTAAATGTAGTGCCAAGGAGAGGTTCACTATAAACATTTATCCATCCGTTATGTTGTTTTATTATCCCATATACAATAGATAGACCTAATCCTGTACCTTGACCTGCTTCTTTTGTAGTAAAGAATGGTTCAAATATTTTTTCCTGTGTTTTTCTATCCATACCGCAACCAGTATCTGTTATTTTGAGACAAACAAAATCCCCAGGAAAACCTTCAAAGTGAGTATCACAATATTCTTTATCGATTGTAATGTTTGAGGTTTCAATTATTATTTTTGAAATATTATTTGGGTTTTGCTCTTTTGCTTTTTCTATAGCATCTCTTGCATTAATGCATAGATTCATTATTACCTGGATTATTTGATTGGAATCAGCATTTATTGGCCATAGGTTTGGTTCTTTTGTAACTTCAATTGAAATTCTTGGGTCAAATGTTCTTTTAATAATTTGTAAAGTCTCATCTATACTATTATTTAAATTCATTGGCTTTTGGGAAATAATTACTTTTCGGCTAAAACTCAATAACTGTTTTGTAAGTTCTGCAGCTCTTTTTGCAGCTTTTTCAATATTAACTAAATTTTTATATACTGGATTTTCTTTTTCAATTTTTAAAAAAGAAAGTGAAATATTACCCAAAATACCCGCTAATAAATTATTAAAATCATGCGCAACACCTCCAGCTAAAGTGCCAATTGATTCCATTTTCTGTGCCTGCCTAATTTGAGCTTCCAAATTTCTTTGGTTAGTTACGTCCTCAAAAACACAAACAAAATGTGTAACTTGATTAATTTCATTAATAATTGGATAGACGATAGTTTTTATAATTGGACTTCTGGTAATAAAGTGAAGAACTTTTTCATTATCTGTTGATAGTTGAGCTTCCCATTTAATTTCTGGTAAATGTATTATATCTCCGGTTTCTCGAAGATGAAGGAACATTTTTTTTATTTCATCTGTTAAATTATTATCATTCCATAAAACATAATTATCATAAAAAGATTCGTCAGTAATACCAAATATTTTATTATTATAATTATTGTGTAAACTTATTTTACCAGTGTAGGAATCAATTATTAAAACACCAAAAGGGGAGTATTGAACAATATACTCAAATAATTTCTTTTGTTTTTCTAATTCTATAAGTAATTCATGATTTTCTTTTTCTGACTGAACTTCTGCTGATATATCCCTAACAATTCCCTCAAAAAATACTTTCCCATTTTTATCTTTTATCTTTCTCGATGTTTCTTCAACCCATATTTCTGTTCCATCCTTTTTTTTTAATCTATATACAATTCTATCGGAACCATTAATTTTAATAGTTTTTTCTCTTTCTTCAGGTGCAAAATATACTGTAGTGGGTATATCAATAGCTAAAAGTTCTTCTTTACTGGAATAACCTAACATTTTTACTAATGCAGGATTTACATCAATAAATTTTCCGTCTTCGGTTGTTCTATATATTCCATCAAGAGAGTTTTGGAATAAGTTAAAATAACTATTTTCTGCGTTTATTAATTTTTCAACTAAAAGATTATATTTTTCTTTGGATTTTAATATTAAGTATGCTAAAATTGTTAATAGAATTGAACCCAGATTTAATATTATGAATATAACTACAGGAATTTTTAATTCAAAACCGTATTCAAAACTGAAGCTACCAGAAAGAATAAGAATTAAATATTCAAAGAATATGAATAATATTGCAGGATATAACCACTTATAATATGTTTTTACAGAATTCCAGAAAGAAATAAAAAAATTCAAATTATACCTTATTCAGTTTTTTTTAAAATACAAAGTAAACACCAAAAAATCAATACTATTTAATAGATTGATTAATATCCAAAAATACCCCAATAATGATAAATACAATAATCATACCATAAATTTTATTTTTATATAAGTATAAAGAATACAATAATATAAAAAAAATTTTATTTATTTCATAATAAAATTTTGTAAAATTTACTTATTTTATAATAATAAATATTACAAATTAGTAAGAAATGTATCAGGAAATAGTAGAAAAGTTTTTAAACATTTTTTCAGATAATACCCCTTTTCTTTGTAAATTTTTGAATTTTGAAATTACTACATTTGAAGTAATATCAAAATACATTGCGCAACCTATTATTTGAGTTGGTTCAAAGCTATTCCATTTTTGTAAAAATTCTTCCGTGGGCAATAATAATTCAAGAGCAAATTCTCTTTTTTCTTTTAAGCTTATTTTTTCGAATGGATACTGAGCTTGTCTAATTTCCATTGCAATATAAAATCTTGCTCTCGTTTTATCTAAGTTTGAATTAATGAAAATTGTTCTATTTTTATGATCATAATAGGCTCGTAAATATTTTGGTAATATCTTTTGTTTAATTTTGATATTTAGCTTATCACAAATTTTTTCCAGATCGATTGGGAAACTCCAACCATGAAATTGAATAATAAATTCATTAATGCTTTTAATCATCCAAATATCTTTGAAAAAAACCTGAATTGACTTTTATTAATATAATTATTAAATTATAAAAATTTTATAATAATAATCAAGTCATTTGCCACCATAGCTCAGGGGTAGAGCAATCGCCTCGTAAGCGATAGGTCGTGAGTTCAAATCTCACTGGTGGCTCTTTTTTATCCTAATTATTTCATTTTTTACCCCAAAAAAATTTTAATTCTATAAATATTTGCCAAGAAATTTTTTAAAAAAATGTAACCAAAGTTTTCCTTGATAAATAATTCTCTAAAAATAAAGGAACAATTTCATATCTTTAAGCGTAATAAAAGAAAGAATAGAGAGGTATTTATGCGAAAAGTGAAAATAAATATTATTTTGATTTTAGTTATCAGTATTATTGGATTATGTCAAGATAGTGATTGGAAAAGAGGTAAAATTATTCCAATTCCACCGATAGAAATAAGAAACCCAATAAAACTTATAAGCGAAGACTCAAAAATTGAAATAAATAGTAATATTGTAAAAGTTACCAAAAAACAGATATTCAAAAATATCTCACATAGACAGATGGAAGGGACTTATATTTTCCCACTACCAAATGATGCTTTGATTAATGAATTTTCATTATTTATTAATAATGAACCAATAAGAGCGGAAATAGTAAATTCTGATGAAGCAAAAAAAATTTATGAAGAAATTGTAAGAAAATTAAAAGATCCGGCTATCTTAGAAATAATTGGTAATAATTTGTATAGAGCTAGGGTATTTCCGTTTGCCCCATTTTCTGAACGAACATTAGAAATAAAATATACTCAGGAATTGAAATCTTCAGCTAATACTTATCGTTTTATTTTTCCATTTAGTTATGATAAAAATAATAGGGATTTTAGAAATACATTAGAAATTGAGTTATCTTCATTATTACCAATTACTAATATTTATTCACCTACACATGAAATTTTAATTGAAAAGGTTAATAGTATTTATAAAATAAAAGTTGATTTTAATAAATCTGGTCCAACATCTGATTTTTTTCTTTATTATACAATATCTGATAAAAGTATTAATGGAATGAGTATGGTATATGATGATAAAAAAGAAGATCCTTATTTTATGATAGGTATAACACTAAATGTTGAGTTAAAAAAAAGTAATGTTAAGAAAAATATAATTTTTACACTAGATGTATCTGGAAGTATGATGGGTGAAAAAATTAAGCAAGCAAAAGCAGCTTTAAAGTATTGTCTTAATAACTTAAATAAAGGAGATTTTTATTCAATTTTTACTTTTAATAACGATGTTAATGAAATTATTGTTGACAAAGAATATATCGGTGATAATTCTGATAAAAATATTTTGAATGAAATAGAGAAAATTGAAGCTGATGGTGGAACTAATTTAAATAATGCTATTTTAACTGCTTTAAAAAATTCAAAAAAAGGATTGCCAAATTATTTACTACTTCTTACTGATGGATTGCCTACAGTTGGGGTAAAAAATCCTGATGAAATACTGACGAATGTAAAGCATTTAATTAAAGATAATGTTAGGATTTTTACATTTGGTGTTGGTAATGATCTTGATGCTTTTTTATTAGATAAATTAGCCTCTGAATATAGAGGAACAAGTAATTATGTTAGAGAAAACGAAAATATTGAAATCGAAATATCGTCTTTTTATAAAAGTATTTCAAACCCAATATTATCTGATTGTAAAATTGAATTTAGTGGAATTGATGTTTATGATGTATATCCTAAAAAATTACCTGATCTTTTTCATAATAAAACTCTTTTTATTTTTGGGCGAATGAAAAAAATAAAATCCGGTGAATTTGTAATTTCAGGTTATGCTGAAAAAGAAAAGAAGAGTTATTCATATAAAATTGATAACAGTTTTATCGATAAAAAAAATGTTTTTGTTTCTTGCTTATGGGCTAAAAGAAAAATTGCCTTCTTATTGGATGAAATTAGAAATAATGGTGAGGATAAAGAATTAATTAATGAAATAATTAAATTAAGTAAAAAGTACGGAATAATTACCCCTTATACTTCATATTTAATAACTGATGAAGATGATAAATCTTTATCTTTTGCAGAACCAATAATTAAAAAGAATCAGCTATTTGATTCAGAATCGGGATATAAATCAATATCATCTTTACAAAAGAATAGAATTATTAATCAAAGTCAAAAAATTGAGGAAATGAAAAATTCAACAAAATTTGATAATTTTTCTTCAATTAAATATATAAATGGTAAAACGTTTATATTAAAAGATAGTTTTTGGGTTGATACTGAGTATGATGATTCTGTATGTAAAAATGTTTTTGAAATTGAATTTTCTAATGATGAATATTTCTCTTTAATTGATAAAGATCCTGAGTTAAGAGAATATTTAAGTATTTCTAATAAATTGAAAATATTCTATAAATCAAAATGCTATATAATTAAATAAAAATATTTGTAAATAAAAAAAAATATTTTTTATTCTTACCCTTGAAATATTATTGCTAAAATCTTATATTATATAAAGACCATATATCCCCATTTATAGGACTTGATATATGAAGTTACTATCAAAAATTATAACCACTTTTGTAATAGCCTTTTTAATAATTTTTTTTGCTTTTTATTTTATTTTTGAAAATGTGATTATTCCTGAACAATTAAAGGATACCAAACAAAAAGCAAAAGAATTAACAATTATTATTAAGCAATTAATTGAGGATACTTCAAAAGTTGATATTCAAAGATTATTATATAATATTAAAAAAGAAGATTCCTCATTAAGTTATTTATTAATTGTAGATACTTCGGGTAAAGCTCTTTTTCATAGTGATTTTTCCAGAAGATATATGGTTTTTAATGATTCAGGTACAATACTATCTGCGAAATATGGAAAAAATATTGAACAAATATATATAAGAGATAAAGATAATCCACAATCACCATATCATGGTGAAAGAGTATACGATATTTTGAATCCAATAATTGTTAATGGGAAATCTATTTGGGCAGTTAATATAGGTATTTCTCTTAAAAGTTTAGATGATCTTCAAAATAGATATAGAAATATACTTTTTATTTTTATTTTAATAATTATATTTTTACTGTTTTTTATTACAGTAACACTCCATAAAATTATACTTAAACCTTTAAAAATTTTAGTTTCAGCGATAGAAAAATTACGTTTAGGTAACTATAACTTTGTTTATAATAAAAACAGAAAAGATGAAATTGGTACAATTTTTACTGAATTTGAAAAAACATCGTCAATAATCTCTAATTACCTGATTGATTTGAAAGATAGTGAAAGAAGATTAAAATCATACATAGATAAATTACCGAACATTAATATAAAACTTGATCTTGATGGAAGAGTGATTTTAGCGAATGCTTTCTTTTTAACATGTCTTAATAAAAATATCGATGAAATATATGGTAAAAAATTCTGGGAAATAGTAACTGATAATTCTCAGTTATTTAAAGAAAAGATTGATGAAGCTATATTAAAAGGTAAAACTGAATTTGATTGTAGATTCTTTAGAAATAACTGTGAAAATAAAATCTTTCATTTTGTTATTAGTGTAGTAAAAAATGATTATCTTGATAATTATTTAGTTATTGATGGATCTGATGTAACAGAAAAAAGAAAAATTGATAATGAATTAAAACAACGTTCAAGTGAATTAAATGCTTTATTAGATAATTTACCAGGTTATGTTTTTTTTAAGGATATTTCAGGTAAATATATCGCTGCAAATCAAAAATTTTTAAATTCTTTAAAAAAATCTTATAATGATGTAATTGGTAAAACAGATTTTGATTTTTTATCAAATGAAGATGCTTTGAATTATGAAAAACAAGATAAAGAAGTTTTATTATCTGGGAAAACTTATTCTTGGGTAGAAGAACAAATAGGAGAATCCAAGGAGAAAGTTTACTTTTTAAAAAGTAAAATACCTGTTAGAAATGACTCAGGTGAAATTATCGGAATAATTGGTTATTCATTTGATATTACACAGCTTAAAGAAGTTGAAAAGAAACTTGCTGATAGTGAAGAAAAGTATAGATCATTAGTAAATAATATACCTTATGGTATTTTAGAAACTGATAATGAGGGTAATATTATTTATGTAAATGATACTTTATTAAGAATCTCTGGGTATTCAAAGAATGATTTTTTCATGAGAAAAGTTTGGGATTTTATACCTAAAGATGATGAAAAACAGTATATAATTGATAGATTTATTAAAGTTAAAAATTTTTCTGACCAAACTGAAACGATTTCTGTAAGTTCAATTACTAAAGATAATAATATTATTCAAATTCAAATTGATTCGACTATTAGAAAGGATTCAGAAGGAAAATTTAAAGGTCTTATTAGCGTTATTACTGATATTACAGAAAAAAAACGTATTGAAAACGAACTTAGAGTATCAGAAGAAAAGTATAGAAATATTTTTGAAAATTCATCTTTAGGTATATATAGAACAAGTATCGAGGGAGAGCTTCTTGATATAAACTTATCGTTTGCAAAAATGTTTGGTTATGAATCTGTTCAGGAAATGAAAAATACTGTTAAAAGAGTACCTGATTTGTATGCTAATCCTGAAGATAGAAAAAACTTAATCTCAATCCTTCAAAAAGAACCATCTATGAAAAAATTTGTAATAAATTTTCGAAAAAAAGATGGTTCAATTATGATAGGTAATTTAAATATTCGTGCCATACCTGATAAAGATGGTATTTTAAGAATTTTTGAAGGATTTATTGAAGATATTACTGAAAAATATTTGTATGAAAAGAGAATTAATGAACAATTGGTGTTTTTACAAACACTTGTAGATACTATTCCTTCTCCAATTTTTTATAGATCTAATGATTTTAAATATGAAGGTTGTAACGCTCAATATGAAAAGTTAGTAGGTAAATCAAAAAATGAAATAATTGGAAAAACTGTTTTCGATGTTTATCCTGAACAATTTGCAAGTTTATTCTACAAAAAAGATAAGGAACTGATTGAAAACAGAAAAACTCAAATTTTTGAGATATCTTTACCCTTATCTGATAACACGATGAAAGATTTTATTGCTTATCGTACATTATATTATCATGATGATGGTTCTATAGCTGGTATTATTGGGGTGTTATTTGATATTTCCGAAAGAAAAATATTCGAACAAGAATTAAAACAAAAATTAGATCTATTAGATTTAGCCCCTGTATCCCTTTTTGTTATTGATAATAATGATAGGATATTATATTGGAATAAAGGTGCTGAAGTATTATATAATATTAATTCCAATGAAGTAATAGGGAAAAAAATTGAAGATTTATTCTTAAAAGGATGTTTTACTCATCAGGATTATAATTTTATTCAAGATATAAAAAATAATATAATAAAAACTGATTATTGGGAAGGTGAGTTAAAAAAAACAAATGATTTGGGTAAAGAAATAATTATAGAAAGCAAAGTAAAACTAACAAAAGATATTAATGGTAATCCAGAATATATTTTAATAGTTAATTTAGATATTACTGAAAGAAAATTACTTGAAAATCAACTTTTACTATCTCAAAGGCTTGAGAGTCTGGGCACTTTAGCAAGTGGTATAGCACATGATTTAAATAATATGCTTTCTCCAATAGTGTTAGGTCTTGATATAATAAAAAACAAGATAAACGATAAGAATACTATTGATTGGATTAAAACTTTGCAAGATACTGCAAAAAAGGGTTCTGATTTGATAAAACAAATTCTATTATTTGCTCGTGGATTAGGAGATAAACAAGGTATTATACAATTAAGATATATTATTGAAGATTTTATTAAAATTATTAAAGGGACTTTCCCAAAATCGATTAATATTTCAAAAGAGGTAAGAAATGATTTATGGACAATAATTGGAGATTCAACTCAGATTAGTCAATTATTGATGAATCTTTGTGTTAATTCAAGGGATGCAATGCCTGATGGAGGTAATTTAATTATAAAAGCAACTAATATTGTTCTAGATGAAAGTTTAGCAAAATCAAATGTAAATGCCAAAGTTGGTAATTATGTATTACTTACTGTATCTGATACGGGGACAGGTATTCCACCTGAAATAATTGCTAAGATTTTTGACCCTTTCTTTACTACAAAAGAAGCAGGTAAAGGTACTGGACTTGGTTTATCAACTGTATACAATATTGTAAAAAATCATAAAGGTTTTTTAGATGTAAAGAGTGAAGTTGGTAAAGGTACAACATTTAGTATATATTTACCTGCTGTGGTTAATGAATCAAAAGAAGAGGAATTAAAAATTCAAGATATTCCTTATGGAAAAAATGAGGTAATTCTCGTTGTTGATGATGAAGTTGCTGTTCGTGAAATAATTAGAGCAACTTTAGAAGCATATGGTTATGAAGTAATTTCTGCTGATAATGGGGCTGAAGCAATAGCTTTATATGAAAAAAATCTTATTAATGTAAAAGTTGCAATAGTTGATATGTTAATGCCAGTAATGGATGGTACTGCTACAATTCAAGCTTTAAGAGCAATAAATCCGAATATAAAAATTATTGTATCTTCTGGTTTTGATGAAGCTAAAGATAAACCAATTATTGGAGAAGTAGATGCATTTTTATCCAAACCCTTTACTGCAGAATCAATTTTAAAATTATTATCGGATGTAATTAACTCATAGGATATTGAATATTATATAAATTTATTTAATTATTTTAGATATAAAGTTTTTAAGTATTTTACATTATCGTAAGATTGTATTTTGATAAAATATATACCTGATGATATTTTATCAGGTTCCCAAATTATTGTATTAATTCCTGAATTGTACAAATTCTCACCGAATTCATATATTTTTTTACCTAAAATATCATAAATTGATATTTTAATAAAAGAAGGATATTTTAAAGCAAAATTTATTTTAGTTTGAGAATTAAAAGGATTTGGATAATTATTTGATATTTTAATATTGTTGTTTAACTCTTGCCATTTAATATTTTCAAGATTATAATTCTTTTTTTGAATTATTACAACCCAATCGTTACTATCAGGTGGAATTATAGTATTGTTTATGTTATAAAAATTACAAAAGAGTGAATCACCAGTTTCTGGATTAATAAAAAAATAATGACTATTATAAAAATTATTATTCTTTTTAATTTTAATAGATTTTGTATTTTTCGGAATATATATAATACCATAATTAGAATTTTCAGCAACAGGTATGTAATTATCATTAGATTCATATCCAAGAACTAATTCATATTTTGGCTGTAATTCGTACCATCTATATTTTTCCATAATTTTTCTTAAAATTGACATACTAAATGAACCGTCAAAATGTAATGCTTCATCTACGAAATATCTTGGTAAATGGCTGCCTGGTAATTCTTTTGTATGCCATTGCCATATTCCATTAGCACCATATGTAATCCCAACAAAAGCCCCTGATAGTATGCTTTCATAACTAGCTTGTCTTACATCCACGGGTTTTATTCTTGTTGATTTAAGCTGAGAAGTATCAACAGGTAACCAGAAATTATTGTTAATATCTTCATAATTAGCCTCTCCGTTTAATAATGGTTTATTTATATTTATAATTGTTCCTGCTTTTGCAGGTTTCCAAGTAAAATCACCTCCGGTGATATGTGATGATTGATACATATGAAAATCTAACCATGAAGTAGATTTATCAAAAAAATCGAATGATGTTGACCAACCCATAGGATGATTTGTACATAATTGCTGATTTCTTGTATAATATTTAATTGTGTTAGCAAAATCATTCCAAAATTTTCTTCTATCATAAGTATTGTAAGAGTTATCTCCACCAATAATCCATATTAGATGATAACCTGAATATCTAATTGCTAAATATTTAGCTAAATTTAATGATTGTTCTTTAGAAAGAAACCTGCTTTTTCTATTTTTATCAGCATTTATTTCAGATTCTGCTGCCCATAAAGGTACTAAAGCAACAATTAATCCGCTATCGTTTGCAGTTTTAACAATGAAATCTAAATAATCAAAGTATTTTGGATTAATTTTATCAAAACTGTTATTTAGAAACGAAGAATCGTTATATCTATTTTTCACACCGAAAGAATATAGATATTGATGAGATAATGCAACAATCTGCAATACAGTAAATCCTTTTCTTTTTCTATCGGAAATGTATTCCAAAACTTGTTCTTTGTAAGATTTCCATGTAATTTCCCACGCAGTATCACCCAGATAGAAAAAGGGATCACCATTATCATATACAAGGTATTTTTTGTTTTTTGATACTTTTATATGACCTTTATTATATAAAGGATTATTACCAAAATAATCTTCGATATAAATTGAACCTGATTGATTATTTAAATCAAAATTATTTTTATCTGAACATATTGTATGGTAGTACCATTTACCAGTTTTATTTATTGATAATCTTATTTTATAAATATTATTCCCAGACCAAAAACCAAATGTTTTAATAGTATCTTTTTCAGAGAAGAATAAACATTCAATTGTAACATCCTTTATGGGATTTTTATATTCTATTTTTGAATAAAAAGAAATTTCGATAAGGTTGTTTTTGGTAAAAGTTTGGGAAAATAAAATGTGATCAATTATAACAAAAAAAATTACAAGAAAGAATAAATTTTTTAATTGCATAAAAAAATATTAGTTAACCGTAAAAAATTACAATTTCTTTTTATTAATATATTAAAGGGTTTTGATAATATCAATTATATTGTTGAAATTAAAATAATTGGTTTATTCTTTAAAAAATATGAAAATTGATATGTATTTATTGAATACTTTATAGTACTTCGAATACTGAATCCCATAAAACCCATTCATTGTTATAATTGCGTACAAGTTTACCTGAATCAATTTTTAGATATGAATTAACTTTGTTATAATAATCATTAGTAAAAATTTTTTTAAACTTTATTCCATCAATTGTAACTATATCACCAATTTTGCAGTTTAGATCACAATTATATAGCTTTTCGAGTATAGTATTTTTAGAAAAAACCTTTTTATTGAAATCACCATTAGTTACAATAAACCTCACATTATTTTCCTTTATGAAATCACTATAGCTCTTTTTTCTAAATATTATGTCTTTAATATCAGACCCAATTAAACCGTCAATACTTATACAATAACTTTTTAAGTAAAACTGACTTTGAATTTCATATATTAAGATTTTGTCATTTTTATTTGAAATTGGGTTTAATTTGTCAGCTAAGTCCTTAAGTAATACACTGTTAGTATTATTAATATATTTCTTATTATTGTAATAATTATATGAGTAAAAGGTAATAAGTATGATGTTGATGAATATACTGAAATAAATTATTTTTTTTGTACTAAAATAATTTTTAATGTAATCATTAGTAACTATTAAAATGAAAGGTAATGAAGATAATAGATACCTTTGTGTATGAACTTCACGTGGAGTTAATAAGCATAAAGAAATTATTAGAAGAAAACATTTTAATTCAAATTTATATTGAAATTGTTTTTTATAAATAACTAAAAAAAAGGTTATAAATCCAATAATAAATACTGTATATTTGTGCGGTTCATGATATAAATTTGATAATGTTGATAAAAAGTTTTTTAACCAATTAGTATCATAATTATTTACAAGGAATATTCTATTATAAATATTTGTGGGCAATATATTTCCAGTGTTAATATACATATATAAATAATAGATAAAAATTGGAATAAAAGAGAAAAATAAATATAAGAATTTATTTAAAGATTTTTCTAACTTTAAGTTTTCATAGTCAAAAACTATTGTTAAGACAATTAGTTCAGGTCTAATCAAATGAAAAAAACCTGCTATGAAAATGGATAATAAATATTTCTTATTCTTATAAAAATAATAAGCTAATGATATTCCAAATAATACTAAACCAATTTCAAATACATTAAATATACTGCTTAGTAATGGAATACAACTAATAGTAAGTATAGAAAAGAAAGCAATAGTTTTTATTTCTTTTTGAGTTACTCTATATAAAAGAAACATGCTACTTAATGCTAGAAGAAAGTTCGTAAGTTTTAAAAAAAATAACCAATTTGACCCTGATATATTAAAAATAATTGAAAAAACAATTACTTGTAATGGAGAAGTTGCTCCAAATGCGACTGTGTTTTCCTGAAAAGAAAATGGTTTATTGAAGAAATTCTTATAATAAACAAAATATATTGATGCATCACCATTGGAAGAGTTATAAAAAAGAAAAAATAGACTAACAAAGCATAGAACTATAAATAGGTAGTATAATAAATATCTTATTAAATTATTCATTTTATTCCCTTTTTATTATGAATATTAATTTAATATATATTCAATACTTATAAATAATTATTATAAAAGTATATGAAATATTTTATTTATTCAAGGTAAATATTTATTTGTAATTATTGTTTTTAAAGATTTTTTTCAAAATTTATATAGTAATGTATTATTAAAAGCATTGAAACATAATTTTAATTAGTTATTTTATTAGTATTTTAAATAATATGGATAGTAGAGTACTAAAAAATCTTTCGTGGTTAGTAATAGCTAATATTTTTACAAAACCTTTATGGTTTGTTTTTGTAATATATTCAGCAAATATTCTTGGTGTAAATGATTTTGGTATTTATACCTTTTCTGTATCTTTTCTTTTTATGTTTTCAATGTTACTTGATATGGGCTTAGAGCAACTATTGGTAAGAGATGTTGCTAAAAATAAAGATTCTATAAATATATATTTTAATAATGCTATAACATACAAGTTTTTAGCATCTATTTTAGTATTTATAATTGTATTAATGATAATTTATTTTTCTGATTATTCTGAAAAAATAAAAATATCTCTTCTAATTATTTTCTTTTTTGTTTTTTCTACCTCTTTTATAACGTTTTTAAGAGCTTTTTTTAGAGCATACGAAAAGATCAAATATGAATCATATTCAATTCTAATAGAAAAATTAGGAATAATACTACTTGCAACTATTGGGTTATTTACAGGTCTGAAATTATATGGTTTTTTACTGGGTTTAGCGATTGGTAATTTTATTTGTCTTATTGTTAGCGGCTTATTACTTTTCAAAAAAATAGATAATTTAGTCTTTAAACCGCAATTAAATAAAATCAAATTATTATTAAAAAATGCTCTTCCGTTTTTAATAGCAGATATTTTTATTATAATAATGTATCGTTTTTCTTCTGTGTTAATAATGTTTATAACGGGAAATGAGGAACAAGTTGGATTATATAATTCTTCATATAGATTGATTGAAATGTACCTTGCTTTTCCAATGATGATGGTCACTCCTGTTTATCCATTTATTTCTAGAAGTTTTCATGAAAATAAGGAACAGAGTATTAATGTGGCTTCAAAAATTCTTAAAATCCTTTTATTAGTTTCTTTTCCTATTACAATTGTTGTGTTTTTTGATTATATAAGAGTCAACCAGTTCCTTTTTACAAAGCAATATATTGATGCTGCTAATGGACTGAAAATAATTATCCTTACAATAATACCATTATCTATTAATGTTTTATTTGGTACAATTCTAGCAGCGATAAATAGACAAAAGGAGGCTGCATTTAGTGTGGGAATTTGTATGGGAATTAACATTATATTAAATTTTATTTTGATAAATATTTTTCAATATATTGGTGCAGCAATTACTTTGGTTATATCAGAATCTTTAATTACTTTAATGTATTATCTTTTCGTGAAAAAGTATTTTGGTAGTTTTAATATGAGTATGTTTTTGAAGAAATTTATTTTAGTAGTTACTTTACTTATTGCTATTACAATATTTTTGATATCGATTAATTTAAATTTAATTATATCATTAACATTTATATTTTTATTTTATTTATTTACAATTTTTTTGCTGAAGCTTGTAAAAAAAGAACAGATAAAAGAGTATTATAAGATGCTTATTTCAAAATAACAATTTATTACTTTTATACAATTCAATAAAAAACTATAAGATAGAAAATAAAATTATAGAAACAAATTAAGTATAAAAGTAATCTTTTTTGTATTATTATGTTTTTAATATTTTTAGGAGATAAGATTATTAACTAGATATGCACTTCTTACAGCACTTTCAATTGTTGCGGGTAAACCAGTAGAAATCCAATCACCGATTAAAAAGAAATTTTTGTATTCTGTATTTATTTGAGGCCTTAATTGTTCAGTTTCATTATCTATTAGAAGAGTTGCCTTTCTTTCTTTTATTACTTTAATTGATTTAATATATTTTAAATCAAAACCTGGAATAATCAAAACTAATTCTTGTTTTATAATACTCAGTAAATCACTTAACTGCATATCGACTAATTCTGATGATGCACTTATCACGATAGAAATGATTTGAGAGTTATCATTTAAATTATAAAATTTACTCTTGTTAAATATTACTTGAGATTTACTTTTTAAACAAATAATTATTTCATCAGTAATAATGTTTTTATTTAAGAAAATATTTATACATATTATTGGAGATGATCTCATTCTTTCAAAGTTTTTTATAGGTACAATTTTATTTAACTCATGAAACTTTATTATATCAAAATAGGGAATTGAAGATATAAAAATATCCCCTGTGATAATAGACCCATCTTTTAATATTATACTTCTAATTTCATTTTTATCCAAATTAAATTTTACAACTTCTTTTCCTAAAATAATATTACCTCCATAGCTTGCGATATTTTCTTTTAGTGGCTCAGAAAAAATTTCATTTAAATTTCTTTCGGGAAGTATAATTCTTGAATAATTTTTACTTTTAAAAAATATTTCAAAAATTGTGTTAATAAATATTTTGGAAGAGGCAATATCTGATTTTGTGTTAAGTGCAGAAAGGATTATTGGGTCCCACAATATTTCTTGAAGTACTTTTCTTTGATTATTCTTAATTAATAATTCTTTTGTAGAAATATCCGGATAAGAGTTAAATATTTTTGATTTGTAGATATTAATACCAAATTTTAGAATATGTAAAATATCTTTTTTAGTAACTAAAGGTATTTCCGCTAATGCAAATAAAATGTTAAAGGGTGCTGGTAAATTTCTAGTATTTAAAGTAAAATTATGACCATTAATATCAAAATATTTAAGGCAAAGATTGTTTTGAATCTTTAAATATTTATGGCTTCCAATTTCTTCAAGAAGTTTTAGAGTATATTTATAACAACCCATTAAAATATGTTGCCCGTTGTCAAAATACAAATTTGTAATTTTATCTTTAAAGCTATAAGCTCTACCACCTAAATGTTTTTTCTTTTCTATAATGATGACTCGAAAACCTTTTTTGGATAATAAATAAGCGGCTGTTAAACCGCTTAATCCTCCTCCAATTATAATAATAGTTTTCATTAGTAATAATTATTTTAATTCTACAGAATCTTCAAGAATTCTCCATTTTGTAGGTGCCCACTTTGTATTTGAACCATCTGGTTGCAATGTATGTGAAGTGGGGGTAGCTTCGTGAATTACTTTGTTTTTATAAATAAACTTTATAAAATTTACTGATGAATAGGTGAGGATTTTATTTTTCTCAATGAAATGCAAGAAATGGGCATCAGTTTCTAAAAAGGGGAATATTATTTTCCCTGATTCATAAGTATATCTTGGTCTTGAATTTTCTTTAATGATTTCTTTTTCAAAATCTAATTTTACAACTAAACCTTCATTTGTTTTTCCTTTTTTGTATTCAATACATATTCCATTATCGGTTTTTATTAAAGAGAATCTTTTTATTATTGAATCAATATTTTCTTTATTATCGTGTGGGTAAAGTACAGTAACAAAAGTTTCAATATCATTAATCCGATAATTGCTTGAAATTGATTGGTATATAGCAATCTCTTCTTGATGATGTCTATCTTCATAGAATGTGCCTATTTTTTTCAGGTTTGTATCAGGGAAGTAAATTAATAGGGATTTCTCTTTATTTAATTCTTCGTTTTGGATTTTATTTATTCTAGTATCAAAATAGTTTTCTCCTTTAGTAAGTATAGTTTGAGTGTGCCATAGATTAGCATAAGTTAAGTAATCATCTTGTAAAGATTTGTTTATATCAATTACAACAAAAAAATCATGATTTTTAAAATATGCTATTACTCTATCGTTAAAAAATCCTGTTTTTTCATCAATAATTCTAGTTCTACTTATATCAATATTTTTTAAAACTACAAAATCAATTTTTTTTGTAGAAACATTTCTATATGCTCCTGAGTTACGAATAAATTCATATAAAGATTGTGAAGGATCCATTTTATATTTTCTTGCAATCATTCTATTATGAAAATAATCTGCTCTGTAAGCGCCCCATTGACCGGATGGTAAACTTGATCTATAACCACCATCATGAAGTAATAATGTGTTCCCACTCATTAGAATATTTACGCTATTTTCGTCACTATGACCATGATGCATTTTTTCTTCTTCTACACAAATAGTATTTCTTAAATAATATTTACTAATGAACCCAGCATCACCCTCTGATTGATAATTTAATAGGAGATAAGTGCTATTATTATTCCACCCATTTCTGAAAACAATTTTTTTGCCAACTAAATCTTCAAGAACCTCACAGCTTAATTCCTCTGGTTGTTCGGGTTCAATATTATCATTGCACCAGAGATATGCATCTGTAAAGGCAGAAGCAGCAACTACTCCAAGAGGAAATACATCATATACTCTATCTTTTATATCTGTAAAATTTTTATATTCTTGATATTGAATTTCTTTAGCTCGTTCTAACAATTTTTTTGCTGCATATTTGTACTTTGAATTATTGTAAAGAGAAGCTGCTTTTTCAAAGATTGGGATAAATCTATCCCAACCATTATTCCAAATACCATCTCCAAAATCTACAAAATTACCATTTGGTGCTATTAATTGAAGATAGTAATCAAAGTAGTACTTCAGAATAGGCGAATCAAAAAACTTTTGATTGTTTGAAATATTAGCATAAGTTAACATTGCATATAACCATACAGGATGATAAACTGAAGCATCTTCAACTTCCCAACCTTTTAAGTTATCACTAGCAATCACTTCTGCGGCTTGTTTCCATTTTTTTGAGTTTGGATGTTCTGGTAATGCAAGTGAAGCAATGTAAAAAGCATTTGCTCTGAGCATTGCTCTATTATGTGCTCCCCATTCAGGGAAGTTAAAAGTGAAATCAACACTAAAAGCTAAGTCTTTTTCAATTTTGCTTTTTTGAGAATTAGTTAATACTTTAGCGTCTTTTATTCTTAAATATGCTCGAGTATATGGAGTCATATAGAAAAAGTTTGAAAGGGATGGTACTCCATTTTTATATTCTATTCTTTGCTTTTTCAATTCTTCGGGATAGTATTTTCGTAAATCTCCATATTCAAATAAAATTTTAGCGGCTTCTTTAGCATATTGAATGTCTTTGGTTTCTTGATATAAAAAACCTAAAACATCAGCTAAATAAATTGGTTGACCAGGGGCATCATAACCCCAGAGTTTATGTGATGTTTGATCTTTTTTCCACTTTTCAATTACCTCAGGATATTCTTTTAAACCTGCTTCGGCGGCAAATTTAATATAGCGTAAATAATCTTCACGTTTATTTTGGGTTAATAAAAATTGTGTTGTCATAATAATTACCAATATATATTTATAAAAATTCATTTTAGTTTCTTAAATAATTTGATGTAATTTATAAAAAAAGAAAATGATTATCAACAATAATGATAGGAATAAATTTCGCATTGAAGAAAATAATATTTTTGTTGAACTTTTAAAAAAAGAAAGGTTATTATGCCAGAAATTCTTGCACCAGTAAGGGATAGAGCTACATTAGTAGCTGCAATAAATTCAGGAGCTGATTCAGTATATTTTGGTCTTGGAGAATTAAATATGCGTGCATCTTCTAAAGGAATAAAAGTATCTGAATTAGAAGAAGTAGTTGAATATGCTCATCAAAGAAATGTTAAAGTATATGTTACTTTAAATGTAATAATTTATGAAAATGAATTAAAAAAATGTGATGAAATATTATTAAGGTGCAAGAAAGCAAATGTTGATGCGATTATTTGCTGGGATTTCGCTGTTATTGAAAAATGTAAAAATATTGGAATCCCTTTTCATATATCTACTCAAGCAAGTATATCAAATAGTTGGGCAGCAAAATTTTATGAAAATTTAGGAGCCTCATGTATAGTTCTTGCACGTGAATGTACTTTAAAACAAATTGAGCAAATTAGAAAAAAGATTAAAACAAAATTGGAAATTTTTATTCATGGTGCAATGTGTGTATCCATTTCTGGTAGGTGTTTTATTTCTCAATTTTTAAATTGTAAATCTGCAAATAGAGGTGAATGTTTACAACCTTGCAGGAGAGAGTATATTGTAAAAGACAAAGAAACAGGTTATGAACTTGAACTTGAAAATCATTTTGTCATGAGCCCAAAAGATTTATGTACACTTGGAATTATAGATAAAATAATGGCAACTGGAGTGGATATTCTAAAAATTGAAGGAAGAAGTAGATCAATTGAGTATGTATCTAAAGTTGTTGAAGCATATAAAACAGCAATTAATTATGTTGCAAAAGGTGAATATAATAATGAAATTGCAAATAAACTTATAAATAGTGTATCTAAAGTATATAATCGTGAGTTTAGCGAAGGATTTCTATTTGGAATGCCCGGCGTTAATGCATGGGCTAAGGTAGATGGAAATATATCTCAAGATAAAAAGGAATATGTGGGAAAAGTCGTAAATTATTATCCCAAAAGTAAAATTGTATATATCAATGTAATATCAAATAATATTCAGCTTGGTGATAAAGTTTATATTCAAGGAAAGACTACAGGATTAGTTGAAACTATCATTAATGAGTTAAGATCTGATAATAAAATAGTAAGTGTTGTAGAAAGAGGAGAAGCAACATTTCCAATTAATATGAAAGTACGACAGAACGATTTGGTTTTTAGGGTTAGAAGAAATTTTTTTTAAAACTATTTAATTTGATTAAAAAAAATATTATATTAATTATTATTCTCTCATTTACTTAACCTTTCATTAAATGAGGAGATTTAATTATGCATATCAAAGGTGGTTTTGAAAAAGCTAAGAAGTATATTGAATCACATTCTAAGCTTGGACAAGATAAGTTGCCTCAGGGACCCTGCATTACGATTTCAAGAGAGACCGGAGCTGGTTCAGATGTTGTTGCTGAGAATCTTATCGATTTTTTAAAAAGTAAAATTAAGAATAAAGAAGTTAATTGGAGTGTTTTTGATCGGAACCTATTAGAAAAAGTAATTGAAGATCATAATTTACCTTTGAGTCTAAATGATTATTTTAGTGCTGAAAACAGATCGAAATTTACTAATATGATTAATGAACTCTTTGGTGTTCATCCACCAATGTGGACTGTTATTCAAAGAATGAGTTCTACAATACTTAACATTGCTCAAGTTGGTTATGTTGTAATAGTAGGTAGAGGTTCAAATATTATTACTGCAAAACTTAAAAACTCAATTCATGTTCGTTTAGTTGCTAATCTTGAAGATAGAATAAAGCATATTCAGGAACATTATAGTATTGGTAGGAAGGAGGCTATTGAATTTATTAAGAAAGAAGATTTAAGTAGAAAGAATTATGTTTTGAATAATTTCAAAAAACAGATTGATGATCCTTTATTATATCATTTAATTATTAATACCAGTTTAATTAGCTACAAAGATACTGCAGAAATAATTGGAAATTATGTTATAAAAAGATTCCCTGAACTTTTTGAAATATCCCTATGAAAAAATATTTTTATGTTTTTTTTATTATATTAAGTTCTTGTTCAGTTAATATAGAAAATAATTTTGGTACATTTACAGGTACCCAGATTATTAAAATACTTGACACTTTAAGTATACAGGATAGAGAGAAAAAGATTTTCGAATTGATAGAAAATAAAAACTATCCATATTTCTTAGAAAATTTTGTTAAAATATCTGTTAAAGAAGAATTAAATGGTATAAATTATTTATTAGAATATTTTGTAACCCCTGATTACTTTTCACTCGGAGTTAATAATGATTATTTCTTAATTCCTATGAGCCCATTGTTAGCTCAAAAGGTTGCAGATTACTTTGATTGTATGTTACCTACAAAAAAAATTGTTGATCAAATTTATTCATCTTCCAAAATTAAATTTTACCCACAACCCATAAAACCAAGTCCTGAAATGATCACAATCAAAGTCTTTGCTAAACATAATGACTCTATTAAAATTCAAAGGGAAAAGTATTTTTCTTCTTTCTCTATTAGTGAACTTTGTTCTGGACATAAAAAAGATGTTATCATTTCAAATTTAATTTATAACAATTTAAAACCTAAAGTGCCAAAACCAGTGGTTATTTATGGGTGGCATAAATTAGATGGTGCTCCAATACAACCCCCTTATAATGGTCATGATGAAAATTATGCGGATTATAGTCATGGTATCAGGCTTGTTAAAAAATATGCATTTCTTAATGGGCAGAAAGTATTTTTACCTGACATCTTGAAAGATTCTACTTTATGTAAATTAATTAGTGATGAAGGGATAATATCTAAACCATATTATATTACAGATTAATTAAATTGACTATTATTTAATTTTATGAAACGATTTTTTCTGATTTTTATTTTATTTTTACCTCTTTGGGTATATTCTCAAAATGTTGTAAATAACTTCAAAATAAAATATCTTATATTGAAAGATATTTCTAGAAATAGAGAAATTCCAATAAAAATATATTATCCTGATAAAAATGATAAATACCCTGTAATTTTCTTCTCACATGGGTTAGGAGGTGATAGAGAAGGTGGTAAAGACTGGGGAGAGTTCTGGGCAAGTAATGGTTATATCTCTATTCACATTCAACATCATGGTAGTGATATTGAAGTTTTAAAACAAAAATCAGGAGGAATTAAAGATCGAGTAGAAGAATTATTTAAGCATGCTAACACTAAAAACTTGATTGATAGGATAAGGGATTCAAAATTTTGTGTAAATTATCTTTCATTTTTAAACTTACAAGATAATGATTTAAAAGGAATGCTTGATACAAATAGAATAGGTTTTTCCGGTCATTCATTTGGAGCATTAACTACACAGTGTTTAGCTGGTCAAGTCTTTAAACTAGATGATGGCAAAGAAATTAGCTTTTATGAAGAAAAAATTAAAGCCTTTATTGCATTTAGTCCAACAGTTACAAAAAAAATTGAAAGAAATAATTTTGATAAAATTTTTTCCCCTTTTTTATGTTTAACAGGTGATAAAGACGAAGTAAAACTAATTGGTGCAAAACCTGAGGAAAGAAGAATCCCTTTTGATAATATGCCAAAAAATGATAAATATTTAGTTATTTTTAAAGATGCAAATCATATGACATTTTCAGGTCAACATCATTTTATAAATTCTGATAATAAAAGTGACAAATTTAGTGATTTAATCAAGAAAATCACCCTTTCTTTTTGGGATTATTATTTGAAGGGGAAAAATGAAGCTTATGAATATCTGGTTAAATATTTAAAAAAAGAAATAAATGGTATAGGTACTTTTGAGATGAAATAAAATAAAAAATCAAAATAGAATATTAATTTTATTTATTTAATTAAATATTATTCAAATTCTCAATAATTTTCTGTAACTTTCTTTACATTACATACATTATTGTTGTAGATATATCTTTCTTTTTTTTCATTTTTAATTTTATCTATTTCGACAAGAATAAAACCATCAACGCAATTATTAAAATTCGGATCTATGTTAAAATCGTAAAATTTTGTTCCATTATCATTACATAATTCAGAATATTGTTTAAATAATGGTGGAATTGAATATCCAAATGTTTTTATAAGAGTTTTTAATGTTTTAAATTCGCTTGCATAATCATTTTTTGAAAAAATGCTTGATAGTTCAGTGATACTTTTCTCAGATAATATATATTTGTTTTTAGAAATTACATCATTGTTATTTTTAATTCCAAACCATTTGGAATAAAAATATATTATCATATTTTTAACTTCTGGAGATAATGAATTACTTAAGCTTACCGGACCGAACATATATTTAATATTTGGATTAAGAAATAAAAAACTACCAATACCCATCCATAAATAATCTAATGCATTGGAGTTCCAATGTTTCGGTTGTATAAAACTTCTTCCTAGTTCAATTGAATTATAAAAATATTTATTAGTAAAATCATTTGAGAACTCAAAAAGAGTGTTAGAGTATAATCCTTTTATTCCATATTTATTTAATATTTCTTCACAAACACCAATCCTATACGAACCTATGATTTCTTCTGAGTTTTCATCCCATAAGAAAATATGGTGATAATAGTTATCGAATAAGTCAAAGTCAGCTTTATTGCCTGTTCCTTCGCCAATTTTTCTAAAGGTTATTTCTCTTAAGCGTGCTATTTCACGAATAATTAATGGGGTATTTTCATATTGGGTTATATAAATATTAAAACCATTTTTTGTTTTTCCAATTAACTTTGCATTTTTTATTTCTTTTTTCAAAATACTTTTTTCGACAGGAGATATAATATTTTTTTCGGTAACGAAAATTAATTTTTTATTACTACCTAATCTATAAACATGCTTTTTTAGAAGTTTTAATTCTGTTTTAATATCAATAATATCAGAGTTAAAAGCACGATTAGGAATAAAATCACCAACCTTTATTTCAATCGTTTTGCCTTTCTGTTTAAACATTTCACGAGGTAAAAGTAATTTTGAAAAACTTTTACTTATTATTGATATCAAGTAAAATAATAAAGTATTTCTACCTTTTATAAAAACAGGTAAAATTGGTGAATTTAATTTTTTTGCAAAATAGATTGGACCCTTATTCCATTTTGAGTCTTTAATTCCATTATATCTTAACCTTGATACTTCTGCAGCAGGAAAAAATATTAAACATTCTTCTTTTTTTAATGATTCTTCAATTTTTAATATATTTTCTTTTTGTATTTTAAAAGACTCAATATTAAATGGGATAATCAAATCTTTTAATGGAGTTATATATTCTAATATATCATTTGCAATAATTTTAGTATCGGGTCTTATTTGACTTATACTTTTTAATAAAGCTAAACCATCAAGAGAACCTAAAGGATGATTAGATACAACTATTAATCTTCCTTCAATAGGAATTTTTTGCTTATCTTTATCAGATATCATATATGAGAAATCAAGATAATCAAATAATTCCTCAATAAAATCAAAACTTTTTCTATTTGAATGTAACTTCAAAAATTTATTTATTTCATTGAGATATAATATTTTTTCTATCAAAATATAAATTATTTTCTTAATTATTTTTGGATAATTATTAAGAAAATTTGGGTATCTGCTTTTTACAATATCAATAATATTAATTTCTTTCATGTTTTTAACTGTAAATAAATTACAAAATATTTTATAAAATTTTTCTTAATTTTAATTTTGATGGTATTTCACTATCATATACTCTTTTTATTCCATCTCCAAGAGAATTTTCAATATCTCTTATATTTCTTATTAATCTGTGCATACCCATTACTTCGACTGAAGCTGCCTGATCAGTTCCCCACATAGTTCTATCAAGCGTTATATGTCTTTCAATAAAGCACGCTCCTAATGTTACAGCTGCCCAGGTAGGTGAAAGTCCAACTTCATGACCTGAATACCCAATAGGAATGTTGGGATACCGATTTTTTAACGTAATTATCATTTTAAGGTTTAATTCTTCAGGTTTACAAGGGTATGTAGAAGTTGAATGTGCTATTAATAAATTATCTTCTCCAAGTTCTTCTACTGCTTTATTAATTTCTTCTAATGTAGACATTCCTGTAGATATAATTAATGGTTTACCTGTCGATTTCATTTTTTTTAATAGAGAAAGATCAGTAAGTGATGCTGATGCAGATTTATAAATAACGGGGTTAAATTGTTCGATAAAATCAACAGATTCTTCATCCCAACATGAAGCAAACCATGTGATACCTCTTTCACGGGTAAATTTGTCAATTTCTTTATATTCATCATATCCGAACTCAATTTTTTTTCTGTATTCAATATATGTCATTCTACCCCATGGCGTATCTCTTTCAATATACCACTGATCTTTTGGAACACATTGCTCAGGAGTTCTTTTTTGGAATTTTACTGCATCACATCCAGCAAATATTGCGCCATCAATCATTTTTTTTGCTAATTCGAGAGATCCGTTGTGATTTATACCAATTTCGGCAATAATATAAGTTGGTTCTCCTTCACCGATAAACCTATTTCCAACTTTTATTTTTTTCATATCATTCCTCAATTATTTTTTGATAAAATTATTAATTCACAAAAATCTCGAAAAGCTCCATATCCGCCATTATTTTCAGTAATATAATCAACGATCTCCTTTATTTGTGATAAAGCATCATTGGGACAGGCAGATAATCCTACTGATTTTATAATTTCAATATCATTTAAATCATCACCAATATAAGCTATTTCATCTAATGCTAAATTTTTCTCATTACATACTTTGAGTAAAATGTCTAGTTTATTTTTTATTCCTAAATATACTTCATTAATATTAAGTTTTTGTGCTCTTCTTTTAACAATTGGTGAATTTTCTCCTGTTATTATACCTGTTTCAATACCAACACAATTTCTTAATCTTTCTACTCCCATACCGTCTCTAATTGAAAACCGTTTTAACTCTTCACCCTCGCTTGAGTAATATACTCCAGTATCTGTAAGAACACCATCAACATCTGTTAATAGTAATTTTATTTTTTTAGCTTTATTTCTAATTTCATCTGATTTTACCATATTGTAAAACCTCCGTCTATAACTAGATTTGCTCCATTCATATATGATGATGCATCGCTTGCAAGAAAAATAATTGCACCCCAAAAGTCATTGGATTTTGCCATTCTTTTTAGTGGGGTTCGGTTTGAATATTGTTCAATAAAAAATTTATCTTGATTGTTTTCTACACCTCCTGGAGAAAGAGAATTTACTCTAATTCCATATGGTCCCCAATATGCAGCAAGATATTTTGTTAGACCAATAACACCACTTTTACCAACTGAATAAGCAGGTGGTTTATAAAATAACTGTTTGCCATTTTTATTTTTATATAAATCCTGATTTGGCGCTACTATTCCATAGGTAGATGCAATATTAATAATATTTCCTTTTTTTTGTTTTGCCATTTCACGGCCAATTATTTGACAACACTTGAATGTACCTGTTAAATTTACAGATATTGAATTTTCCCACATCTCAATAGGATAGTTTTCAAACTTTGATTTTTCTAAGGATGTTTTAGGATTCTCAAACATATCATTTATTGCTGCATTATTTATTAGAATGTCGATTTTTTTAAATTCATCTAATACAATAGATTTTGTTTCTTTAATAGAATACTCATCTCTTAAGTCTAAAAAGCAACCAATTGATTTTGTTTTTAAGCTTTTAGCAAACTTTTCACATTTAATTCTATCAGTATCACAAACTATTATATTTGCACCGGCATAAGATAACGCTTTACAGTGCTCTTTTCCTAATAATCCTAATGCTCCTGTAACTATAGCAGTTTTATTTTTCAGACTAAAAAGGTTCATTTTTTTATTTTAGGTTTTGTGTTAAAATTACTTGTTTTTCTAAAAACAGGCTCTATTGGTTTACCTTTTAAATATTTTTTTATATCTTTATTTGAAATAGCTTCAATCATGACTGGTAAGGAATCTTCATAAGCTTTTATTGTGTATTCAATATCATCTTTTGTATGAGAGAATGATAAAGTATGATAACCAGACCATAAAATACCGCGTTTAAATAGCTCTTGTTGTAAAAGTGATTTCAATTCAAGATTATTTAATTCAGGGTGGTTAAATGTGATCATAGTTCTATATGGGTATCCAATACAACTAATAAAATTAAGATTTAAATTATTGAAAAGATTATTTAGATTTTCTTTTAGATAATTACCTAATTTTTGTAAATATTGCGGAACATTTTTATCTTTAATTTCTTCAATTGTTGCTTTAGCAGCAGCTAATGATAATGCTTCACCACCAAAAGTAGTAAAAAAGAATACATCTTTTTCTAATAAATTCATTATTTCTTTTTTACCTGTGATAACACTGATTGGCATTCCATTAGCAATTGCTTTAGAATAACAAGCTAAATCAGGTACTATACCAAAATATTCTTGAGCACCTCCTAATGCTAACCTAAACCCTGTCCACATCTCATCAAAAATTAAAACTATTTTATTTTCTTTACAGATTTTATCAATTTTATGCAAAAAATTATCTTTTGGTTCTTCAAATACCACAGGCTCTAAAATTATTCCTGCAGTATCTTCATCAATTGACTCAATTACAGAATCAATATCATTATAGTTAAATGTATAAGTATTATTCTGAATTTCGTAAGGAATACCTTTATTTCTATCTGTTACGCTAATATACCAGTCATGCCATCCATGATAGCCACAGCATAAAATTTTCTTTTTTCCAGTATATGCTCTTGCTAACCTTACTGCTGCACTAGTAACATCACACCCAGTTTTACTATATCTTATTGATTCAGCGTTAGGAATAATTTGTCTTAATAGTTCAGCTACCTCTACTTCAAGTGGGTGCATCATAGAAAAAGTAATACCTTCTTTTAATTGTTCTATTATTGCCTTGTCAACTTTTTCATAAGCATAACCTAATGAAAGAGGTCCAATACCCATATTGAAATCAATATATTCATTACCATCTACATCCCATACATGTGATCCTTTACCTTTTAGTAAATATTTTGGTGCTATTCCATCAATATATTGCCCGGGTCCCTTAGCTAATGTTTGGGTAAAGGCAGGAATTAAACCTTTAGCTCTTTCATATAATTTATTTGATTCTGATATATCAGGATAATTATTATTAAAATATACTTTATTTGCCATTATTATTACCTAATTTATTTATTATCTTTTTGTAAATTTTTTCTGCTGAAAATCCTTCATAATCTAAAATTGTGTTTAAGTATGAAGGTTTAAACCACTTTTCATTTAAATTTATTGATAATGGATTTATTTGTAGATTATTTTTTATTGCAATTTCACAAATTATTGAATATAAACCTCCAGTTGAAAAATGATCTTCAATAGTTACTACAATTCGGGATTTTTTTATACTATTAACAATTAATTCTTCATCAATTGGTTTTAAAAACCTAAGATTTATTAACTCAACAGAATAACCCTTAGAAATTAATAATAAAGCTGTCTTGTAAGCTTCTGTAAAAAGTAAACCATAGGTTATTATCAAAATATCACCACCACCAAATTTTTCTCCTTTACCAATTTCTACAATTGAAGTATGTTCGATAATTGGATCTGTGTTGATGTATCTTATATAAAAGGGTTTATTAGATAATATTATATTTTTAATACATTTGTTTAAATCATCGTTATCAGCTGGAGCAAATATATTCATATTTGGTATTAATCTCATTAAGGCAATATCTTCTATAGCTTGGTGAGTTGGGCCATTACCTTCTGATTGAAAACCTGAAATTGAACCAACTAATTTAACTGGTAAATTTTGTAATCCGATATTTGTTCTAATAAATTCAAATGCTCTCATAGTTAAAAAAGGGGATAGGGCGTGAACAATAGGGATCCTTCCTTGTAAGGCTAATCCTGACGCTATCCCAACTAATGATTGTTCTGCTATACCAACATCGATATATCTATCTTTTAGTTTGTCTGGTAAGCTTCGTATTGCTATTCTATTTTCACAGGTTAATATAACAATGCGTTCATCTTGAAGAATTAATTCTTTTAAAATTTCTTCATAATTCATAAATTTCTTATATTATTAATTAAATTTTCAATTTCATTTTCTGATAATTTGCAAAACCATTTGTCCACTTTATCTTCTAGTTCTTGAAAATATTTGCCTCTAATTGTGTTTGCAATAATAACTTTTGGTTTATTATTTTGATAAAACTGATTTAAGGCATTTTCAATTTCTAAAAAATTATGACCATCTATTGATATTACATTCAATCCAAATGATTTTATTTTTTCTTCTAGCGGTTCTAGGGGAATTAGTTCTTCTGTTTTTTTATTTGCTTGTATTTTATTCCTATCAATAATAATAGTTAGATTATCGAGATTGTATGCATTGGCAATTAAAAAACCTTCCCAACAAGTACCTTCGTTCAACTCGCCATCACCCATAAGGCATACTACTTTATTATTTGCATTTTTGAGCTTAAGATCTAACGATACTCCTATTGAAATTGATATTAGATGTCCAAGAGAACCTGAGTGATATTCAATTCCTGGAATATTTCTATTAGGATGTAAATAAATGTTATCATCAACTGAAAGATGATTATGTATTCTTTCATTATCTAAAATATTCTCTTCAATTAATACTGAATAAAGAGCAGGAACAGCATGCCCTTTAGATAAAAAGAAAAAATCTCTATTAAGATCTTTTAAATTTGTATTGTTGATATTTAAATAACAATCATATAAGTAAAGCATTAAATCACAACAGGATAATGCTGACCCAATGAATGCACCACCATACTTAGACATTTTTAAAATATTTTCTCTGACTCTAATAGATTTTTCTTTTAATTCATTTTTCATATTAATCTTGTTTCATTTATGTTAATCGTTTTTAACTCGCTGATGTGGTTTCTATACCAATTGACTCCTAAATACTTATTATTTATTAATAATATATCTTTTCTTTTTTCTAATAGATTTAATATATCATATAAATCAAAGTATGGTTTTTCTTCAAATAATAAATCTACTACTGTTCGAATAAAATCATAATCTTCTAAATAGTCTAATGTCCATCTATGGCTTAATGAGTAGTTTAAACCTGTTTCCCAAAGGATATTGCCTATTTTAAATTTATCAGGATTTTCCCAGAAATATGGAGTAGTATGTTCTCTTTCAAAATCTTTTTTAGCTTCTTTCCATGCTTTTTCTAGTGCAGAAAAAGAAAATATTTCAACATCATTTCCGTCAGGATAAGATTGTGGATGTAAGTTACTTACATAATCAAATTTATTATAATTTAAAATGTAATAATGAATTACTCTATCAATAACTTTTGGATCTATTAAAGGGCAATCAGAAGGAATTTTTACTACTGCATCAGGATTGAATATTTTAGCTGCTTTGTAATGTCTGTCTAACAAGTCATAAGTATCTCCACGATAACAATAAGTATCGGAAATACTGCAAAGCATTTCTATAGAATCGTCATTTTTTTCTTGAGTTGTTGCTACAACTATTTTCCCACATAATTTTGATCTTTTCACTCTATCTAACATAAATAATAAAACGTTTTTATTACCTAGAGGGAAAAGAACCTTATTTGGTAATCTTGAGGATCCTGTTCGGGCTTGAATAATTGTTACAATATTAATTTTTTTCATTCAAGATACTCTTTACAAATATTAGCAATGTTTTCAGCTGATTTTCCACCATTTTGAATTGGGGTTAATTCTTTAAGCTGTTCTAAATTAAAGTCAGAATATACTTCTTTATTTAAAGCGATTCCAACATATACAACAGAAGAATATTTTGTTACAAGTGTATTACAATTTGCGATCATATGATTGATGTTGCCATTAGCGTAAACAAGGGCATTTGGAGCATATTTATTTATTTCTTTTCTGGATCTTACTTCATTTTCATTAGGATGTAATTTAAATATTATTTCTCTACCATCAGCAATTCTTAGTGCATTTAGTATAAATCTTTTTCTGTTTTCAATTTTGAAAGTTTCCCTTGTATCAGAAGTTGCAACAAGACAGTAATTATTATATGGAAAGTTATTTTTCAAATATTCCTTGGCATTATCAAAATTTGGAATTCCTGTTACTTTAATTTTATCAGGTGAGACACCTTTTTTAATGAATAATTTTTTATAGCCTTCACTTGCAACACAGAAAACATTATAAGCATTACTTAACCCAGTAGTTGATGTGCTTGCAAGGTATCTTGGTAGTTTTAATGTTTTGACAATATAATACATCAAATTTTCTGGGTCAGTCATACCTTCCTGAACAAGAATAAGCTTTTTTTGTTTAATATTTTTGGGGATAATTAAATCTGAACAAGTTAGAACTAAATCATAATCGTTTTTTGAACCTGCAAAATCAATTTCTAAATTATGATTATTCAAGTATTTTTCTGTTTGTTTTTGGAATTCACTATTTTTACCTAATATTGTGAAATCTAAAAGCCCTGCTTTAGCTAATACATTTAAGAAACCATCTGAGTAATAGGGAGTGAAAAAAAGATCATAGTCTTCTAGATGTTTTGAGATTTTATGCATCATTGTTGTCTGATTTAATGAACCACAAATAAACAGAATCTTCTTTTTACTCATTTTTAACATCTCAATAATTTTAGTATCAATTTTATTTTGTGAAAATATATTCATTTTCTATTAAGAAAGTATTAAGTGGTAATTAAATAATTGTTAATTGTTTTAAATGTTAATAATTATATAACAATACATTTATTATTTCTTAATATTAAAATTTTATATTTTGATAAAAATATTATTAAATTCAATAGAATATGAAAATAGCACATATTTCTGATTTACATATTTCTCAAACAAATAAATTTAAAAATATTCATTTCTTAAAAAAAATTCTTGATTACATTATTAAAGAAAATTATGATCATTTAGTAATTACAGGTGATCTAGTTGATAATTCAAAAAGAAGTGATTTTAAATTGCTGAGAAATATTTTTAAGGATTATAATATGTTAAAAAGTAATAGAATGTCATTGATTATTGGTAATCATGATATATTTGGGGGGATTGAGACAGCAGAGGATATCGTTAATTTTCCAAAAAAGTGTTTATTAATTAATTATAAGAAGAAAGTTGAAGAATTTACTTACTATTTTAGAGAATGTTTTGAAAATTGTTATTTCCCATTGAAATCAGAGTTCTTCCCATTTGCGAAGATATTGAATAATATTGTATTTATTGGTGTTAATTCAATTCAAAAATATTCAAGATTAAGAAACCTTTTTGCTTCAAATGGTAAAATCTCTAAAAAACAAAATAAATTATTAGATGAAATATTTAAGAAACCAGATTATCAAAACAAAAAGAAAATAATATTAATACATCATCATTTTTCAAAATATTATAATTGTATTCATAATAAAAATTCAATATGGATGAATGTTGAAAGATTAACACTGAAACTAAGAGGCAAAAAAAAGATATTAAAAAAGTTTAATGAAAATAATATTGATTTGATTTTACACGGACATTTGCATGAAATGAACGAATACTTTGTAAATGATATTAAGGTATTAAATGCTGGTGGTACTATGGATAATAATAATGATTTATTTTTGAATATTAACGAAATTGAGATAAAAAATGATGATATCATGAATACTATAATTAAAATACCTAAGTATAAATTTGAAAAAAAAATAAATCAACATTTTAGAAAAAATAAACAAATGGCTGTATAAATGAATGAAAATCTTAATGATTTTAAAAATTTTGGTTTAAAACTAATTGAGAAAAGCTCTGTAATAATAAAAAAATACTATCGAAAAAAAATTAAAATTGAAAATAAAAAT
The DNA here is from genome assembly GCA_036567745.1 of Ignavibacteria bacterium. Classification (GTDB taxonomy): domain Bacteria; phylum Bacteroidota; class Ignavibacteria; order DATCTW01; family DATCTW01; genus DATCTW01. The sequence goes on from DATCTW010000029.1 coordinate 61,451, forward strand.
GACTATTCTCCTGTAACAAGAGCTGATAAATATACAGAAAAGATAATAAAAAAGATGATTCTTAAAGAATACCCTCATCATGGTGTTTTAGGAGAGGAATTAGGTGAGATAAATTCTTCTGCAGTTTATAAGTGGGTTATTGATCCAATTGATGGGACAAAGACATTTATTTCTGGTGTGCCATTATTTGGAACTCTTATTGCTTTACTAAAGGATGAAACTCCAATAATGGGAATTATCAATTTACCTATTCTAGGCGAAACATTAATAGGTGATGGTTTTTCTACAGTGTTAAATGGAAATCGTACGTATATTAGACCATGTAATAGTATATCTAATGCTGTTTTATTAACAACAGACTTAGAAAATATTAGGATATATAGTAATATTAATAAATTTATGAATTTAGTTAATAAAGTTAAATTGTTCAGAACTTGGGGTGATTGTTATGGTTATTATTTGCTATCTACAGGATATGCTGATATTATGATTGATCCTATTATGTCGTCTTGGGATTTATTAGCACTTATCCCAATTATAAATGGTGCTGGAGGAGTCATTACTGATTTTTCAGGTAATAATCCTATTTCATCAAATAGTATAATTGCTTCGTCAAAACTCATTCATGAAGAACTCATTTTGTTGCTAAATTAATATGTGTAATCTTTTCATTTTTTTTGTTAATTTTCCGATAATTAGAGTAATAATATATTTATTTTTGATATTTAAATGAAAAAGATTTTTATTTTTTTATTAGTTATAAATATCTTTGGTTGTTCTGATAGAGAGTTCAATAATCCTTATGATCCTTTTACTAAATTTGAAGTTAAACCCTCTTTAAGTTATACAGGTACTGAGCTTAATATATTAAAAATTAATCTAAATAATTTAGATGAAAGATCTTTTAAAAGATATGAAATATTCTATTCTCAAGATATTGAAATAAAACCTGATTATAAGTATTTATATAAAGTTATTACGAAATACGATTCTACAAGCATATTTTTGTCTAACCTTAAAGAAAATGAGACATATTATTTTATTGTGAGAATAATTGATGTTTTAGATAGGGAAGTAGTTTCTGAACCATTGAAAGTTGTAAGTGGTAATGATTTTCCACCGAAACCTGTTTTTTCAAATTCAATTGAGGTTTTATATAATAAAATTACTCTTAAGTGGAATCAGATAAATATTAAAGATTTCTTGAAATATGAAATTTTTTTTTCAACAATTAATGGCTTCCCGTTATCAAATATTAATTTACTTAAAACAATCACAAAAAAAGATGACACTACTTTAATTGTTGAAAATTTAAAACCTAATACTATTTATTATTTCAAGTTAAGAGTCTATGATATTGGGAATTTATTTACTGATTCTGATGAGAAAGCAATTATAACTGGTAACGATATTCCAACAAGTGTTGTTTTAAATGATATTACTAATCCAACAGATTCATCATTAACTCTTAATTGGACAAAAAATGTTGATGATGACTTTTTAAAATATGAAATTCACTATTCGAATTCTGCTAATTTTACAATAAGTTCACAAACCCTGGTTAAAACAATATATGATAGAGATATTACTGATATAACAATAGCAAATTTATTACCAAGTAGAAAATATTATTTTAAAATCAGAGTATACGATAAAGGTGGTTTGTATAGCGATTCAAATGAAAAATATGCTCAAACTCTGGCTCCTTCAGGTAGCGATGTACCTAAACCAGTTACTTTAGAACTGCCATCTGAAATAACTCAAACATCAATGCGAATCACATGGTCATTATATACAGGTAGTGATTTCAAACATTATGAATTACATTATTCTACCGAAGAAAACTTTGTACTTTCTTCGTCAAATATCTATCTTGGTGCATTGACAAATCAAAATCTAAAAAGTATTGTAGTATTGGGTTTGAATCCAAATACAAAGTATTATTTCAGAATGAGAGTTGTAAATAATAAGGATAAATTTGCTGATTCTGAAGAAGTATCTGCATCAACACTTCCTTAATAATAAAATTTCTTTTTCAAATAAGTATAATATCTTAATTATATTTATTTTGGTTGAAAAATAATTGAATAGTAGTAAATTTAATTGGATGTATTTTGCCACACTTAAGAATTGATATAAACATTTATGGTCTACCCGGAGGTTGGGGCATAATTGATTCTGTTTGTATAGTTTCCTTTTTATCTTTCTTTAATAAAAAGTATAATGTGGTTCCACCTGCTAAAATTGCAGTACCTGCACCAATCCATAGCCATTTATTACTACCTTTTGAAATTACTTTTATATCAAGATCAAAATAATAGTCATCAAAATTAATAATTGGAATTTTCTCTTTGTTTTTATTCCATATAATTTTATTTTGTCCATTAAAATTACCTTCTCCAACATCACCATTTACATATTTTGGTTGATATTTGAAAGATGGGTCATTTTTCTTTTTTAAAAGTAAATCTATTTGTAGAGTATAACCTTCAGTATTTTTTATGTTGTAATAAATTATTACGATATCTTTTTGAATATCACTTTTTATTTCTTCAAGTTTAATAGATTGAGAAAAAATTATAGCTCTAATATTGAATAAAAAAACAAAAATGAAAAAAACATATCTCATAAAAAAACCCTTAATTCATCTAAGTAATATAATTTTTCTTATAAAATTGATATTATTATCAGGAGAATTTAATTTAACAAAATATAAACCAGTTGTGACTAAATTCCCGTTTTTATCTTTTCCATTCCATTCAAAAACGTAATATCCTTTTTCGAGCAATCCATTGTAAATAGTAGTTATCTCTTTACCAAGTATATCGTATATTTTTAAACTAATTTTCGAAAGAACCGGTATTCGAATCGGTATATTTGTTGAAGGATTAAATGGATTGGGATAATTTTGTAATAATTCAAATTTCTCTGGTATAGAAATTGAAGCCTGTAAATCTTTTAATTTATCAGGTGTGCAAATAATTATTGAAAATGAATTATTCTCTTTGAATGGCTTAAATGTATATGTAGAATCTTTTCTTAGATCTGATAAGATATTATTGTCATTGTTTTTTAAATATACACAAAAATTATTGCTAATTTTTGAAACATTTGTAATTGTTAGAGATTTATTTTCTTTTGTATTTGTTTTGATAATAAAATCCCATTTTACTATGTCATTTGAAATGCTTTTAAATAATATAGCATAATGGTTATTAGGGTCATCATTTTTGATTAAGAAAATATCATTGCCTTTGAAAAGTTGAATTGGTTTTCTAAAAGTTTTTAATTCTGTATCGTCATTTATATCATTTATTCCGACTGTTAATTTGCCTTCAATTTCGTTGTTTTCAGAATAAAGGTAAATATCTAAACCTACTATTTCATTATAGTTCTTTGAAGTGAATATTGACTCAATGAAAGAATATGGAATCCTTAAATATGATAGATTATTTCTATTATCGAAATAGTAAGCTTTATATGGTTCAAATTCTTCTGTTGTTTCAAATTGACCATTATATTGCCATAATGGTTGATTTGTGTTGTTTTTTTGCTGAATGAGTTGCCATTTTATTTTTGTTGAAAAAGGATTTGTGATAATATTCCAACCAGGATGTAGTGGTAATTCAATTTCTTTGTTAGAGTTTAATGTAGATGATGGCACTACTTTGTTAATTGTAATATCAGAATTGGAAATTACCCAGAATCCTCTACCGGTACTAAATTTGAATATGTCAGTACCATCATATTCTATCATATAATTTTGAGATTGTCCATTATCCCAGAATGCATTCCAATCTTTTGATCTTGTACCTTTCATTATGGAATTTAATGGAATATTGCTTGCTCCTGGTAAACCAATTAATTTATATTCAGTAGATTTATAATCAGAGATACTTGAGTGTTTAGGGAAAGAAAAAGTATAATCTAAATGTATACTAGAAGGATAAGATGGTAGAGTTTTGAAAGACTTAATAGTTGACCAATTACTTTTTCCGGCAATGCTATTAGAGGACATTCTCCAATAATAGGTTGTATTATTAGCAAGTTGAACAGGAGATATATAAGTGTTTCCCTGAATGTCTTCCAGATTGATTATTAAATTATTCCAATCATTGTAATTTGTACTTAATTGTAAGTTATAACTTGTTGCACCAGTAACTGTTCCCCAAACAAATTGAGGTATTAGATCTACCCATTTTGCATTATCCGAAGGATATATTAAATTTGGAGCTGAAATTATTGTTGAGAAGCTTCTTACAGCTGACCATTCACCAATTTCTGATGAAGATATACCTCTTACTCTCCAGTAGTAAATTGTATTATAATTTAGTGGAAATTGAAGTATATAAGTGTTTGTATTAATGGATGGTTCATCTATAATGGGAGATGTCCAATCATTAGCTTTGTTTGATATTTGTAATTGATAACTTGTTGCTCCTGATAGAATTGACCAAACAAAGGTAGGGGTTAAAGATACTCCAATTGATCCATTGTTTGGTGATATTAGTTGAACAGGCCCAATTGTAGTAGTAAAGCTAATAATATTTGAATAGTTGCTTGTACCTCCAATACTATTAGCGGATACTCTGATATAATATATTGTATTATAATTTAATGGAGTTGGTAATTGATAATAATTATCAGTAATACCAGTTTTATTAATAATAGGATTACTCCAGTTATTAAGATTATTTGTTATTTGTATGTTGTAGCTAGTTGCTCCAGGTACTGAAGTCCAATTAATAGTAGGAGTTACTGAGATGCCCCTTGAATTATTAATTGGATAAGTAATTATTGGGTCTGTTATTCGTGTAGTAAATTTATTCGGTGTAGACCATTCTCCTAAACCCATCTCATTAGCTGCTGCTACACGCCAGTAATATACAGTGTAATTTTGTAATTCGTTATTAATTGTGAAATTATTTTTGGTAATGTTTGATTGGTTTAAAACTAAATCATTCCAATTATTAATATTTGTTGATACTTGTAAATGGTAATAACTTATATTCTCTAATTGTTCCCATAAGAAAGTAGGAGTTAAAGGGATTCCTGATGCATTATTTACTGGTGAAATTAATCGAGGAGGTTCAGGAGTTGTGTTAGCAGTTGTAAAAGTATTTAATAGTGACCATTCACTCTCACTTTCAGAATTTACTGCTGATAGTCTCCAATAATATTTTTTTAATCCCTTTAATGATGAAGTAAATTGAAAAGAGGTTCCATATATACCGTTTAAATCAAAAATTGGATTTGATAGATCGTAATTTTGATCAAAAATTTGTATATGATAATATTGAGCACCTTGAACTTCTTCCCATAGAAATATTGGTTTTGTAGAAATTCCTGTTGATAAATCTTGAGGTGAAGAAAGTAGGGGAGTGCTTAATTTTGTTTTAAATGTAAAATAATCTGACCATTCAGTAATACCACCTTGTAAAGTAGCACTTACTTTCCAATAATAAATTTGATTATTTTTAAGATTAAAATACAAATCATAAAATGTATCTGTTATGTTTGTTCTATTAAGAACCACAGCAGAAACATCATTTGGATTGGTTGTGATTACTAAATTATAACTGATTGCATTTTGTACACTTGACCATTGAATTCTTGGTAATATTTGAATATTTGTTTGACCATTTGGTGGAAATATTGGGAATGGTGGAAATGGAATTGTAGTAAAGCAAAACACATCAGAGAATTGGCTATACCCACTCTCATTAAAAGCTCTTACTCTCCAGTAATACTTAACATTATTTGATAAATTATCTATTACATAATATCGATTAATTATTCCGGATTCTTGCTTAAATAACATATTAAACAATGAATCGAAAGCTATTTGGATTTCATAATATTGAGCTCTTGCAGAAGGAAGCCATGATAAAACAGTGTTTTTAGGAACAGATATTGCGTTATTTTGAGGATATTGAAGAATTGGTCTATCAGCTACTTCAGTAATAGTTGTAAATGACCAGATATCAGACCATTCGCTTATTCCATAATTATTTTTTGCTGCAACTCTCCAATAATATTTCGTTGTTTTGTTTAAATTGTTAATTTCTTTGAAGTTTTGAGTAATGCCTGTATCATTCACTATTATATTTGTAAAATTTGTATCAAGAGCGATTTGTAAAATAAATGAATTTGTTACTTCCGGTAAACTCCAGGTAAAAGTTATTGAAGGTGGTAATGAACTACTCCCGTTACTTGGATATGATAGTGAAGGTTTAAATGGTGCTCCATAAACATATAAAGATGTTAGAACATAAAATGCATTTGGAGCATATAAACCATCGCTTCGATATATTATATTAGCAGTACTATATGTAGCAATAGAATTGGAATACTCTTTATTTTCTGATTTTTTCCATATTTTATAAGAAATTCGTTCTTCGTATGATAAACCATCTTTTTGTGGAGTTCTATCATTATCACCCCAAATAGTAATTCCAGTGTTATTACCATTCCATAATGTTGCACCAACACAGATGCCATCTTGAGTAAAAACTCCAATTTCATCACCTATTGAAATCGGTAAGTTATTTATTTTTATTTGAGTGGAGAAGGGGATTGATATTATTGCGTTATTACCTGTGTTGCTGGTATATAAAAAATGTTGTTGTGATTGAGCTACTACACTAAATGAAAAAAATAAAATTAAGTATAATATTTTTCTTAATAACATATTTACCTTACTATTTGAGTAATAACATCTTTTTGGTTTCAAGATATTTATCAGCTTTTAATTTATAAAAATATACACCAGAAGATAAGTGTTTCGCATTGAACTCTATTTGATATGTACCTGTATCAAATTCAATATTATCGATTTCTCTTTTTACTAATTGCCCGATAGAATTGTAGATGTCTAAAGTAACTTTAGATTTATATGGAATAGAAAATTTAATCATTGTAATTGGATTAAATGGATTTGGATAATTTTGTTCAAGTGTAAACTTCGTTGGTAAAACCCTCTCTTCTGATATTGAAACTTTTAAAAGAGAATTGGTTTTGTAATATAATTTATTTTCTTTTTTATCTGGATTTAATACATCTGTTACAATTATGTTTTTAATAATTTTTTCTTCATTTTTCGATTTTATTTTAATGAGTAATTCTTCATTTTCTTGAGCACCTTCTTTTATATTATCTGTTAAATTATCATCTCCAAATATTGTTAGAAAACATTTTTTATTTTGTACTACACCACTTCCAATGAGCAATCCATCATTTGTAAATATGCCAATTTCATCGTTATCCATTGAATTATCTAATTCTATCATTAAAATTGAATTAGAAACCGAAGCTCTATTCTGATTTCGGTAAAATACAGGTTTTTTAAGTTCTACAAAATCTATATTATTCTTTTTATATAATAAGTTTAAAGGTATCAAACCATAAGGGTAATTAAAAGTAGCTGAATCAATCATGTAAACTTGATAACCAATTCCAGGTTTCATAGAACCTATTGTATTAACATTAAATTCTTTCCAATAAAATTGACCTGAATCATTTTTTACAAGAACTACTTTGCTTAAAATAGATGAAAGTGCAGAATCTATTCTCATTGGAATTTGTCTCAAATAAGAGATCATATTCCAACCTCTAATAAGTTTTATTTTTGTAGTATCCCATAAGACATTATTACCAATAATAGTAAGCGTTGCTGGCGCGAGCATGTATATTTGATATCCATTCCTAAAATCAAAGTTTGAAATTTGCCTGATATTAAATTGTGGCCAATAAAATCTTCCAAAACCATCTTTTAATAAGACCATTGATGATTGTATTGAAGAGCATATAGTATCTAAATTTGAATTAATAGGATTAGCATAGCTTGAAATTAAATTCCAGCCTTGATTTAATTTTATTTGATGAATAATTTTCGTTGCTGCTTTCAATGAATCTACAATATAATACTCGTTTATAAAATAAGTTGTTTTTCCACCAAGAAATTTCACATGTGCAGGATATTCTTTATTGTTTTTTGAATCCCAAATTTTAAATCTTATTAATTCATTTAAAGCAAATCCATCTTTTATTGGAGTTTGTGCATTATCGCCCCATATTATGATTCCATTATTACTACTGTAGTTCCATATGGTATACCCAGCACAAAACATGCTATCGTTTCTTAAGTAAAATACTCCAATAGCATCACCATTTTTTATTTTTTCTTCTCCGATTGTTGGACTTGAACTTATAGGTATACTAATAGAGGCATTATTACCGGTATTGCTTACAAATGACCACCATGATGGTACTTGTGAGTTAAGAAAAGTTTTAAATTTCCTAAAAGTTGAAAAATTACTATATCCAACTAAATTTTTTGCCCTTACTTTCCAGTAGTATCTTGTATTGTTATTTAAGGAATTCATTAGATAAGTTGTATCGGAAATCCATGTTGTGTCATTTATAATGTTTGTGAATAAAGAATCTAAAGCTATATATATTTGGTATTGTGTAGCAAGTAATGAGCTATTCCATTTAAACAAGATTGTAGTTGTTAAATTTGAATCATTGTTTGCAGGGTAAATTAATACAGGTACTAATGGCACTGTTATTATTGTAGTGAAATGATATGTTGTAGAAAAACCACTTTCTCCCGCAAGATTTTTCGCGCTAACTCTCCAAAAATAGGTTTTTCCATTTTCTAAAGAGGAAATTGCTCTACTTGTATCTGTAAGAGTACTATCATGATATACAAAAGAATTAAATGATGGATCATTTGATATTTGTAACCTATATGTAGTAGCATTATTGGATTTTGTCCATCTAAAAGTTGTACTTGTGGGTATATTTACATCTCCAAATAATGGATATAATGGTTGGGGAATAGGTGGTACAGAAATTATTGTTGTAAAGCTATCTGTCCTTGACCAATCACTCATCCATCCAATATTTAAAGCCCGAACTCTCCAGAAAAACTTTGTATTATTAACTAATGGTCCAACGATATAAGTTGTATCAACGATGAGGCTGTCCTCTCTTGTAATTGTAGTGAAGTTTTTGTTAAGTGATATTTGAAACCAATATTTTGCTGCTCTTGGTGATTTTCTCCAAATAAAACTTGGATATTCTGAAATATTTGTAGCATTGCTTGGAGGTGATAACAAAACAGGAATATCAGGTGAGGCGGCGGCTGTCTTAAAAGAAAATGATGTTGACCAATTACTAACTGCTGAATAATTTTGTGCTCTCACTCTCCAATAATATATTGTTTCATAGTCTAATCCACTGATTAAAATTGAAGTATCAGATAAAGAAGTTAACTCTATATCAATTGAGTTGAAATTTTGATCTTTTGATACTTGTAAATGATATGTTAGTGCAAGGTTAACGGAATTCCATTTCATTAATGGACTTGAGGAACATGAATCTTTATTATTTACAGGACTTATCAATGTTGGGGGGCTTAATTCTGATAGATACCATGAACGATATACTGTGTCTCTTGAACCAGCATATAGATAGCCATTGGAATCAATAGCAAGTGAACGGATATATGCATAATTAGACATAGTTGATTCCCATATACTTTCGTTGTTTTTTAACCGAAATACTCCTCTTCCGTACGACCCAGCAAAAAGATCATTATTACGATTTATAACTAGTGATGTAATATTCAAAGAAGTCAAACCATTATTGATTTGAACCCAGGAATTACCATTATCAGTTGATTTAAATATACCGTTATTACTAGTACCGACATAAATAACATTATTTTTTACGTAAATGGCATTAACATATAAAATAAGAGGATTTGTAGTTACTATTTGAACCCAGTTATTACCATAATCACTTGATCTGAAAATTCCACCACCTAAGGTACCACAAAAAATAAAATTATTGTTTTCCGCAAAACAAGTTATTCTATTATAATTAGTTGATCCAATTAATTGCCATGTAGTTCCAAAATTTGATGTCCTATATATTTCACCATTATCTGTACCTGCAAAAATATAATTACTTGTAGTTTTAAAAAGAGAATAAGCATTCATTAAGGGACTTACTAAAGACCAGTTTGCACCATTGTTAATAGATCTATAGACACCACCGCTATCAGAACCTGCAAACATAAATGTTGAAGGACCATAAGCTAATGAAAACACTCTTAATTTATCTATTCCTGTATTTAATGGATTTAAAGTTAAAGCATAATTATTAGAGTAAAATACTGCACTATCAGAAGTAGCGAATAGTAAAGTATCATTTGGAAGAGATAATATTTGATAGATTGTATCAATCCCTGGTTTTGGAATTGGTACCCAAAATGTCTGAGAATATGAAATAAATTTAAAAAATATTGATAGAATTAAGAATATAAATAATCTATTAAATTTCATACCTTTTCATGAAAAGTTAATTTTTTTCTTTAATAATTATCGACTTCACAATGAAATTTCTTAAGTTATAATAAATTTATAAAAAAAGAATAAATTTTTCAAA
>DATCTW010000030.1:0-1662 GCA_036567745.1 Ignavibacteria bacterium
TCTAATAAAATGGGAGTAAAATTTTCTACTATTCCTTATTCCTATTCTAATCCTGCACCCATAAATAATTCTGCCCATTTTTATAGTAATACTATTATATCGGATGATACCCGTCCCCTTTAGTGTGTCTAAGATTAAAAAAGGTTTTCAACAAATTAACAAGAAATCATTATAATTAAACATTAAAAAATGAAAAAATGATTAACTGTTAAAAGTTGAAAACCATGGAACTAACAAATGTACAAAAAAATGAGATAATATTAGAATTATTAAGCAAAGAAGGTGGCATAAATTCACTATTAAGTATAATATTGAATAACTTAATGAAAGCAGAGCGAGACATATTTTTAAACACACAACGTTCATCGAATAACAAAGGGAATGGATACCGTTTGGGCTTTGCTCATGGTTATGGTACCCAGATTGAATTACGAATTCCGAGGGATAGGTTGAGTGAATTTTATCCTGTAATATTAGCCTTAATACGCGATCAGGAAGAACTGACATACGATTTATGTTTTGAATTATATTCAAAAGGATTAACGACTCGAGAAATAGGCGATATATTAGAAATAATATATGGCAAACATTATTCAAAGAGCAATATATCAAGGATAAATAAAAGTTTTTATGAAGAGATGGAGCAATGGAGAAATAGGACTTTAGAAGCTCGGTATTTAGTAGTCTATATAGATGCCATAGTTGTAAAGGTTAAACGAGAAAGCATAAAAAATGAATCCTTCTACATTGTAATGGGTTTAACTCCGGAATATAAGCGAGAGATTTTAGCGATAGAATGTATTCCGCAGGAGTCGGCAAAAGGCTGGGAAGAAGTACTGTCAAAATTAAAAGACCGAGGCGTAAACGAAATTGAATTATTTGTAACCGATGGATTAAAATCAATAGAAATGTCCATCAACAAGGTTTTTCCAAAGTCATCTCATCAGAAATGCACAGTACATTTAAAGCGAAACATATTATCCTATGTAAGAAAAGAGCATAAAAAAGAGATATTAGACGACATGAATGAAGTTTTAAATCCGGATGAAAAAACGTATACTAAAGAAAAAGCCATGAAACAATTATCAGAATTTAGTAAAAAATGGGGAAAATACTATAAGTATATTCGAAATTTACCCCAAAAAGAAGGTATAGAAAACTACTTTACCTATCTTGAATATGATTATCGTATAAGACGAATGATATACACGACGAATTGGATAGAACGCTTTAATAAAAGCTGCAGAAGAACACTTAAAATAAGAAACTCATTCCCATCACCCGAAGCAGCCTTAGCAATTATTACAAGTGTTGCTATTGATAAAGAAAATAAATCATATAATTATTCAATAATAAATTTTAAATTTGAACCAAAATTTGTATGAAAAAGAATCTTGTTAATTTATTGAAAACCTCACTAACTCAGACACACTTTTTTGGACGCTACCCGCATTTGGTGAAAAAGAAGAACATTGCAGAAGTTACTGAAGAAACCAGTATTTTGCATTTTCGTATGCTCAGAGACACTTTATTAAATAAAAATTTTGAGCATTATGAAGTTTCCAATTTTTCACTTCCCGGGTGGAAATCTAAACACAACAGTTCGTATTGGAGTGGAAAGAAGTATATCGGCATTGGTCCTTCGGCTCATTCTTTTGACGG
>DATCTW010000031.1:0-54253 GCA_036567745.1 Ignavibacteria bacterium
AAAAAAGAAAACCTAGTTGAGAAATATATTATAATTCTAAATAATTTTTTTTGGAATTTCGAAAATATGTTCTTTAGACATCAAAAAAAAACCATAAGCCAAAAATTGATTTTATAACTTTTATAATAGTATTTGGAATTATTTAAAGGAAGAAATTTACAGTTGTTTAGTTAAGTTTTGCGATAGGGAGCATTATCTTAACAGTTGTACCCTTCCCAACTATTGAGTCAACCTTTACCATACCATTATGTTTTTTAATAATTGAATATGCGTTCGTTAAACCAAGTCCTTTTTTTTGAGAAATATTAGTAGTAAAAAATGGGTCAAATATTTTATCTAAATATTCTTCAGGTATACCTATACCTTCATCTGAAATATTTATACAAAAATAATCATTATAAACTTTGTTAACAAAATTTTCATTAATACAATTAACATTATCAAATGTAATTTTAATAGCACCCCCTTTTTCCATAGCTTCTTTAGAGTTTTGAATTATATTCATTAATGCATCTTTCAGAAGATAAAGATTACAATATATAATTGGTGATTCAAAATCATCAATTATTAATTGATATTTGTGCAAATCACTTTCATTTAATAAATTATTGAATATTGGATCTATTCTCTGATATGAAAACTCATATTCATGTTCATCTGTTAACAGTTGAAATTGTTTCATCAAATCATTTATTTTTGGAAAACAATCTATAGCATTTTGTAAAAAATTATAAATCTTATCTTCCTTGTTTACATAACTCATAGCAAGAGAAATATTACCAATTATTGCCTGAAACCTTGTATTAAAATTATGTGCTAACCCTTTTAGCATAATACGTGTAGCTTCGTATTGTACGTTTACTTCTTTATTAAAGTCAAAATATTTTCTTGAAGTTATATCTTTAAACCTAAAACAAACAAATTTTTCATCACAGCCTTCGAATTTAAATATCGATTCTAGAATGTGTTTAGTTTTTCCTTCTTTTGAATTAATGACTACTTCTCTTGTTGTATTTTTAAAAATATCAATTGGTGAATTATAATAACTTTGATATGATTTCTTTACTCTTTCTATATCAACTTTTCCAGAATGACTATTGGTAAAAAAAAGAGTGTTTATTTCCCATATTTTTTTTGATATAATATCTTCTTCACATGATTCAAATACTCTTAAATATTCATTGTTAAAATGAATAATATCACCGTCTTTATTTACTATTAAAAAACCATCATCAATACTATTTATAAGCGATTCTATTATCTCATTTTTTTGTTTTAGTTTTTGTTCCATTTCATCTTTCTCAATCAATAATTGAGTTAGCTGCCCCTTTTCTTTGAATGGTAATTCTGGATTAGATTGTAAAACATCATTTTTTATTCTTAACTTTTCATTATCCATAGTATGACTATCATTATTTTGTGTAGAATTTTTTGAACCGATTAATATTCTTTCTTTATGCTCTATTAGAAAATTATTCTTGTATTTTTCATATTCTTTAAAAAAGACTGAAATGATATTTTTCTTATTTGATGAGGTAACAATAAAATAATAATCTTGATATTTTTTACCACATAAAAAGAAATAATTATTTGTACTATTATTATCACTCAATCTAATAATCTTTATAAAGGAATCATCCAGCTTTGAAATAAAGCTTAAATATTTTTTTGAGTTCAATGGATTATTAAAAATTAATTGTAACTTATTAACATTTATTATCTCTTCACTATTATTATTACTTAAATATTTAGTAATATCACCGTTAATACTTGTTATAAAAGAGGAAGAATAATTTCCTTTTTTCATATAAAACCTTTTTTTCGCTCATTTTGAATTTATAAAATTTTTCTTTTTTTGTCAACAAAAAAAATTATGTTTTATTAGTTAAACACCTACCTTTATACTTTTAAGCTCAAAATCATAAATTCATTAGATAAAAAATTAACTTAAAACGTTAAGCAATTAATTTATCCATCACAATGTTTCTTAAATATTTCTACCTTGCTAAATAATAAGCATTTCAGTAAATTTTAGGTTGATTTTAGGAGATTTATTTAATTAATGCTCTCTTCTTATTATTTGTTCAACTATAGTACTTATGAATTTAAATCTTTTTGAAAAAGAAGAAAAAATTTACACAATATCTGAAATTACAGTACAGATAAAAAAACTTTTGGAAAGTAATTTTTCTCAAATTACAATTCAGGGAGAGATTTCAAACTTTAAAAAACAATCTTCCGGACATATATACTTTACATTAAAAGATGAAAATGCTCAGATAAATGCAATAATATGGAGAAGCACAGCACAAAACTTAAAAATCAATTTAATTGATGGAATGAAAGTAATTGCCAGAGGCTATATAAACGTATATGAACCATCTGGAAGGTATCAAATAATCATTAATTTAATACAGGAAATAGGTTTAGGTGAATTACAAATCGCTTTTGAAAAATTAAAACAAAAGCTACTTAAAGAAGGTTTATTCGATGAATCCCATAAAAAAGAAATTCCAAGATTTCCAAAAAGTATTGGAATTGTTACTTCACTATCTGGAGCTGCTATAAGAGATATAATAAGTGTAATTTCAAGAAGATATCCTGTGGTTGAATTAATCATCTATCCAGTTGCTGTTCAGGGTTCTGAAGCACCTTCAGAAATAGTTGAAGGTATTAAGGCTTTTAATGAATATAAAAAAGTTGACTTAATAATTATTGGCCGAGGCGGAGGTTCTTTAGAAGACTTATGGGCATTCAATGATGAAGCTGTTGCACGAGCCATATATAATTCTAAAATACCAATTATTAGTGCTGTTGGGCATCATGTTGATTTTACAATTAGTGACTTTGTTTCAGATTTAAGAGCTCCCACCCCATCTGTTGCGGGAGAGTTTGCTGTACCTGATAAAAGAGAAATTATTGAGAATATTATAGGTTATACTAATTCATTATATTATTATATTGATCAAAGAATTCAACAATACAGAAAACATATACTGAGTATAGTTAAAAGTTATGCATTAAACAAACCTATTGATATGCTAAGAAGATATCAGCAAAAAATAGATGAAAATCTTAATATCATTGAAACAAACATCAAACATAAAATCGATTTAAATTTTAAACTGGTAGATTCTTATAAGAAAAGATTATTATCTGTAAATCCAAACTCAATTTTACAAAGAGGTTATTGCATAGTTGAAAAAAAAGAGAAAATTATATCTAAAGCTACCGAATTAGAAATAAACGATTCAATCAACATTGTATTTCAGGATAGTAAAAGAGAAGCAATAATAACAAAATAATTTTATATATGAAAAATAACCACAATAATTCAAAAAGTTTTGAAGAATATTTAAAAGAACTAGAGAATATTGTAAGTGAAATGGAAAGTGGAAATATTCCATTAGATAAAGCTCTCGAAATGTATGAAAGAGGAATAAATATTTCCCAATATTGTATTAAAGAATTAGAAAAAGCTGAATTAAAATTAAAAAAACTATCTAAAAAAATTGATGGCTCTTTTGAATTAGAAGATATTGACTAATATTTGAAAGGATTTTTAATGACTAGTGAAAGATGGAAATTTCTTTCCAAAATTGATAGCCCAGAAGATCTTAAAAAACTCACATTAAATGAGTTGAAAGATTTATGCCAGGAAATTAGGGATTATATGATTGAAACAATCTCTAAAATTGGAGGTCATCTTGGAGCTAACCTTGGTTCGGTTGAACTAACTGTTGCCTTACATTATGTATTTAATGCACCAAAAGATTTAATCGTATGGGATGTGGGTCATCAAGCCTATCCTCACAAAATATTAACTGGTAGAAGAGATGCCTTCCCAACCATTAGACAATTTAAAGGGCTAAGTGGTTTCAATAAACCCGATGAAAGCATATACGATACTTTTGGAGTTGGGCATGCAAGCACATCAATTTCTGCCGCACTTGGAATGGCAACAGCGAGAGATTTCAATAACGAAAATCATAAGGTTATTGCAATTATTGGTGATGGTGCAATGACAGGTGGTTTAGCATACGAAGCAATGAATAACTGCGGTTTACTTAAAAAGGATATGATTGTAATTCTGAATGATAATAATATGTCAATTTCTCAAAATGTATGGGCAATCTCAAATTATTTTAACGAAGTAATTAGTGGTGATTCATATAATACCCTCAAAAAGAGTATTTTTGAAGTCACTCAGAAATATTTCCCAAAAGGCGATAGATTAGCTCATATAGCAAACAAAATTCAGAGTAGTTTAAAGAGTATTGTTACACCGGGTATGCTTTTTGAAGCATTAGGATTCAGGTATTTTGGGCCTATAAATGGGCATAATATATTGCAGCTAATTAAAATGTTCAAAAATATTAAAACCATTAAAGGACCAATTCTAGTTCACATTATTACTGAGAAAGGTAAAGGGTATGCACCTGCAGAGAATGATTCAAGTAAATTCCATGGTGTTTCTCCATTTGATAAAACTACAGGCGAATCTTCAATAATAAGTTCACCCCCCTCATATACTGAAATATTTGGTGATGCAATAACAGAACTTGCAAAGAATAACCCCAAAATTGTTGCTGTTTCTGCAGCTATGTGCGAAGGGACAGGATTATATAAAATGCAAGAAGAACTTCCTAATCGTGTTTTTGATGTTGGTATTGCCGAAGGCCATGCTGTTACTTTTTCTGCAGGTATGGCTATACGGGGGTATAAACCTGTTGTTGCTATTTATTCTACTTTTTTACAGAGAGCTTATGATCAAATTATTCATGATGTGGCATTACAGAAACTTCCTGTAATTTTCGCAATTGATAGAGGAGGTTTAGTTGGAGCAGATGGACCAACACACCATGGTTGTTTTGATTTAACATATTTGCGTCCCATACCTGGAATGATAATTTCTGCACCAAAAGACGAAAATGAATTAAGAGATCTTCTTTATACTGCTACCCTTTATGATAAAGGTCCTTTTGCAATAAGATATCCTCGTGGCAAAGGTACTGGAATGAAAGTAAAATCAGAATTTAAACAAATCGATATTGGTAAAGGTGAAATTATCAAAGAAGGTAAAGATATTGCAGTATTAGCTGTTGGTTCTATGGTAAATCAATCTTTAAAACTTGCTAAAAAAGCTGAAGAACAAGGTATATCAATTGAAGTAGTAAATATGAGATTTATTAAACCATTAGATGAAAATTTACTAAAAAATATATCTTCTCGATTTAATAGAATTATTTGTATCGAAGAGAACTCAATTATTGGTGGTTTTGGTTCTGCTATTTTAGAAGCAATTAACAGAATGAAAATAACAAATGTAGATGTATTTATTAAAGGTCTACCAGATGAGTTTATTGAACATGGCACAATAGATGAATTGTATAAATTGGTAGGTTTAGATGTTGATAGTCTTCTTGATTTTATTAAAAACATTTTAAAATAAACTTTTATAGGAGCACAAATGGAAAAAATTAAAATTGGTATTATTGGTCTTGGAAGTATTTCCCAAGTAATGCACCTCCCTATTTTATCAAAATTTCCTGATGTTGAAATTGTTGGTATCTGCGATAAAGATAAATCAAAGACTAAGATTTTAGCAGAAAAATTCAAAATTCATAACTATTATACTGATTATAATGAATTGCTGAAGAATGAAGACATAAAAGGTGTTATAATAGCAACGCCAACTGATACTCATCCTGAAATCTCTATTGCAGCTTTAGAAAACAATAAAGATGTTTTTGTAGAAAAACCAATAGCTCGTAATTTTATTGAAGCAAAGCAAATTAACGACAAAGCCAAGGAAACTAAAAAAAAGCTGATGGTAGGTATGAATAATAGGTTCCGCCCAGATGCTATGTTACTAAAAACTTTTATTCAAAAGGGTGAAATCGGAAAAATTTTCTATATAAAAACTGGATGGCTAAAAAAGCAATCTACTCTTGAAAAGTGGTTTACTCAAAAAGAAAAATCTGGAGGCGGTGTATTTCTTGACCATGGAATTGCACTACTTGATCTATCATTATGGATGCTCGGTTTCCCTGATGTTAAAAGCGTTCAATCGTCTTTTTATTATCACGAAACAAAAAAAGTTGAAGACTTTTCTTTCTCTATGATTAAATTATCAAACAATACTACATTAACAATTGAAGTAAGCTGGACTATGCTAATGGAGAATGATTTTCTTTATTGCAATATGTTTGGCTCAGAAGGCAGCGCTTTACTAAATCCACTAAAAGTTCAAAAAGAGTTACATGGTAATATTGTAAATCTAACTCCAGCAAAATTTGATAAAAATCAGAATTATTATAAAAAATCAATAGAAAATGAATTAAGATATTTTATTAACTCACTTAAAGGTTTAACACCTATAGTATCAACTGGGGACGAAGCGGTTAAAAGAATGATGGTTGTAGATGCTATTTATCAATCAGCAGAAAATAACAAAGAAATAATTCTAAATAACTAATTATTAATAAATAAGGGGAATAAATGACCAAGTATACAATTCTAGTTGTTGATGATGAAAAAGATATTGTAGATCTTTTGAAATACAATTTGGAAAAAGAGAATTATAATGTTATCACAGCTTTTGATGGAAAAACAGCAATCGAAAAAGCCAATTCAAAACCAGATCTAATTCTTCTTGATATCATGATGCCAGGTTATGATGGTTTCGAAGTATGTAAATATATAAGAAAAAACCCTGATCTTTCAAGTACACCTATAATCTTTTTAACCGCAAAAAGTTCTGAAACAGATGAAGTATTAGGATTAGAACTCGGAGCCGATGATTATATAGAAAAACCAATTAGTATTAGAAAAATTATTGCAAGAATAAAGAATGCCCTTAGAAAGAAAAATGCCAATTCAGAAGAAACACACGAGCCTCCATTAATTTTTAAAGATTTAATTATTGATAAATCCACTTATACAATCAAATTAAAAAATAAAAAAATATTTTTACCCAAAAAAGAGTTTGAGATCCTAGCCTTTTTACTAAAAAATAAAGGTAGAGTGCATTCAAGAGAAAACCTTTTGAATACTATCTGGGGCCAAAATGTCTATGTAATTGATAGAACAATTGATGTACACATAAGAAAAATACGAGAAAAGTTGGAAGATTATGGCGATTATATTGAAACAATCAAAGGTGTAGGATATAGATTTAGGGATGAATAAAAAGCCATATTTTTTATTATAATGTTATTAATTTTTTTGAAAGGAAAAAATGACTTTTTCTGAAAAAGCTAATTATTTCTTGTCTTCCGTTCTTTTTTTCATTTTACTTATTTCTAACTTTTTTTTATATAGTTACATAAAAAAGATTATTCATAAAAACGAAACGAAAATATTAAATAATGAAACTGAAGTATTACTTTCATCGATTATTATCTGTAAAAACGATTCAACTTCAATATTTAATTTATTAAATTCATTTTCTAAAAATAACTCTGCCGATATACTCATTTTTAAAAATCACAAATATAATATTATCACTTATGATAATGATGTTTTTAGGAATTATTCTGACAGTTCGACTTTAAATTCAATTTTAGAAAATGATGCATTTTCCATTTATGATAAGAAATGGATTTCAAAAAAAATATCATTTTCTTCATCTGATAAAAATTTTTTTGTTGATTCTTTATACTATGTAAAAAATATCGATCAAACTCAAAATTTATTAAAATCAATCCTGTACAAAATCATTTTTTCAAATATAATAATTATTATAATCTTCTCATATTTTATATCAGTAAAGTCTAAAAAAGATATTTTACGCTTAAAAAAAGCAATAGAGTTTATTAAGCAAATTGAAAAACGTAATGTAACTACACCTTTAAAGGTCAATAGTAAAAGCGATGAACTCACTCAATTAGAAATTTCCTTGAATCAGCTAGAAGAAAAAATTTCAAATGAAAACAAAAAAATCCAAAAGTTAGAAAGGGTACGAAGCGAATTTCTTGGCAATGTTTCTCATGAATTGAGGACCCCTATTTTTTCTATTCAGGGATATATTGAAACTCTAAAAGATGGTGCTATCAATGATCCAGAAGTAAATTATAATTTCTTAAATAAAATTGAGAAACATGCTGAAAGATTAAGTAATTTAGTATCCGATTTAATAGAAATATCTAAAATTGAATCTGGTGAATTGAAATTAAGCTACAGATTTTTTAATATTTTAGAATTAATACCTATAGTTATAGAAGAAATGAATCCACTCGCAAATGTATATGGTGTTAAAATAAACTATAAATATTCTTCAGATAAAAATAATATTAAAGTTTTTGCTGATAAAGATAAAATTAGGCAGGTCCTTGTAAACTTAATAGAAAATGCTATAAAATACAACAAAAAAGGTGGAACAGTTACAATTGACTTATATGATGAACCCAATCAAGTAAATATTACAGTTTCAGATACGGGTATTGGAATACCTGAAGAGCACCAAGTAAGAATCTTCGAAAGATTTTACAGAGTAGATAAAAATCGTAGTAGAGAAATTGGAGGAACTGGTTTAGGTTTAGCTATAGTTAAACATATTATTGAAGCACACAAAGGAAAGATATCTGTTCAAAGCAAAGTAGGTGAAGGTAGTTCCTTTTCATTTACTTTACAAAAAAAAGCAATTTAACAATCCTTTATAAGGAGAAATAAAATGAAAGAGTCAATTAAATACTATTACACGAATTTACTTTCTGATGCAATAGGTAATAACGGAGTTCCTCTAAAAGAGATTTATAGCTATGAAAAAATAGCTGCTCAGTACAAAAAAGAAATAAAAAGCGAACATGCTACAGGTAATTTAAAATTCATTGATCTACCATTTGAAAAAAAATATTCAAAAGATTGTTATGAATATGCTAAGAAAAGAATAAATAGATATGATAATTTTGTTGTTCTGGGTATTGGCGGATCTGCACTTGGAAATATTGCTTTATTAACTGCACTTCAACATCCATATTATAATCTTCTTTCAAAAAAAGAGAGAAAAGGATTACCTAGAATATTCATACTTGATAATATCGATCCAGACCAAATCGGATCTTTCCTTGATGTTATTGATGTTAAAAAGACATTATTCAACGTTATTTCAAAATCAGGAGAAACAGCTGAAACAATGTCCCAATTTTTGATTTTTTATGATCAACTAAAAAAACAAACTCATAATTATAAAAATCATCTTGTTATAACAACTGATGCTAATAAAGGTTTTCTACGAAAAATTATTGAAAAAGAAAAAATTGATAGTTTTATAGTTCCTGATGGAATTGGAGGAAGATTCTCAGTTCTCACCCCAGTTGGTTTGCTTTCATCAGCTTTCGCTAATATTAATTTAAATGAATTACTTAGAGGAGCAAAATCAATCGTTGATATTTTTTTCAAAAATACTTTCAAAGCTAATCCAATAATTCTAAACAGTCTTTTTCACTACCATTACTTCAAAAATCTTGGTAAAGATATTTCTGTGATGATGTCTTACAGTTATAGGTTAAAAGACTTAACTGATTGGTATAGACAGTTGTGGGCAGAGAGTTTAGGGAAGAGATATGATCTAACCGGAAAAGAAATTTTCACCGGACAAACACCTATCAAAGCATTAGGGGTTACAGATCAGCATTCACAGGTGCAATTATATACAGAGGGACCAAATAATAAAATATTTACTATACTACAGGTTCAAAAATGGGATAAAACAGTTAAAATACCTAAAGTATTTAAAGATATTGAGGGTTTAAGCTATTTAGGTGGCTCGTCTTTAAACAATCTGATGATGTATGAAAGAATTGGTACTGAATATGCTCTGGCTTTAGCCTCAAGACCAACTTGTAAAATAATCTTTCCAAAAGTTAACGAATTTACTGTAGGACAATTTATTATGTTCTATGAATTACAAACCTTATTTACTGGAAAGCTATTAAATATTAATCCCTTTGATCAACCAGGTGTTGAAGCCGGTAAAAAAGCAACTTATGCATTAATGAGAAGAAAAGGATATGAAAATGTTTTAGATGATATTAAAAGTATACTTACTAAAACAAAAGATTACGTAATATAGTTAATCAAAAAGAATTTTTAACTTCAGGAGATAAAATGGAAGCTATTTCAGAAAAAGAAGCGTATCAATTAACTAAACCGATGATTTATACATTAGTTACTTCACTAGACAAAAACGGAAATGTAAATGCATTAGGTGTTTCATGGTTAACAAAAGTTTCTACTGATCCCCCTTTATGGATAATTTCAATTGATCCTCGTAGATACTCTTATGAAGGTATTGATTTACATAAAGAATTTGTCCTAAACTTCCCTGTTATAGAACAAGCTGAAGGGGCAATGTTATGTGGCACAATATCAGGAAGAAATCAAAACAAATTAGATATGGCAAACCTTGATACTATACCTTCTATAAAAATTAAAACCCCAACAATTAAAGATTGTCTCGTATCTATTGAATGTAAAGTAGTAAACCAATTTATAGCAGGTGACCATACAATTTTTGTTGGTGAGGTTGTTGCGTGTCAGGCTTATAAATCAAAAAGCGCACATATATATGTTACTTCAGATTATACAATTTTTGCTTTGGATAAGAACGGCAAGAATATTAGTTAATTGATATATTAACATTTAAACCACCTTCATTGGTACTGCTACCAGGAATTCTTGCCCCTTCATTTTTGTAATACTTATAATACACTGATCCCCTAACTTTAGTACTAATGGTATAACCGAAACGAGGTTCAAAACTCATCCTTGAAGAATTGTCATCTGGTATTCCTTTCATTGTTCCACCTTCTATCTTATATACTGTTCTAGCTTGTTTCCCATATCCAACAGATATTGAAAACTCAAGATCATTCCTTAGATAAACACCAAAGAATGGAATTTCTAAACCAGATTTTGAATAGTTAGCACTAATAGATATTTCTTTACTTGTGGATTCAATGATATTTTCAGATGAGGTATTTAGGTCATAACTTCCTCCAGTAGTATATCTCATGTTACCATTAAAATTACCACCAAATATTTGTCTAAAAGAAATATCTATACCAATTAAAGGATTAAAAGCATATACAATTCTTTGTGATTCAGTAATAGTTTTACCTACTTCTGTTACACGAAATCTTGTTGTAAAATTTGATGAATATGAATGAGTCAAAGAAATTGAATTTGCAAACTTAGCTAAAAATGGTATTTTTTCTAAACCTGACCACCTTATACTCCAATTAGCTCTTGGAGCAACAGCTCCAAATATTTTTGAAGTAAAAGGTAAAAACTCAAATCCTTCTTCAAATGCCTTCGAAAATTTTTCGACATTATCTCGTTTGTCATTTACATCAGCTTTAGCTGCAGCATATAACTCTCCAACTTTATCTATACCGCCTGAACCTAAAAACTTAAACAGAAAGAAATCTGGCATTACAATAAAAGATCTATCAATATCTGATGTAAGAGTTTTTACTGATTTATCGGTTAATATATTACCCAATTCATCAGTCTTAATAGTAGTATTTCTATTATAATTCCAACCCACTTTCCAGTTCAGCTGTATGCTAATATCTTTAAATAAGGTTCTGTTTGTTCCAATAGTAATTTGATTTTGTTGTGAAAAATTATCTGATAAATTTCCACTTGGATTTGGAACCCTTATTCCAGGTTCGTAATCAAAACCAAAAAATGGGAATTTAGATCTTAGTCCAAAATTAGTTAATTTACCAGTTGGATCAGAGATTAAACCTAATTGATAAAGTAAAGATGGCCCATTTTCTGGATCAGAGGATTGGAAAAAAGGAACTCTTTGCCAGAAATTACCAAAACCAGTTGAACCAGGAATTCCTGAACTTGAAGCGTTGTTAGATTGAGAAAACGTAATTTGAATGTTATCATAATCAAACAAAGGTATTTTTACTATACTCTTTAATATTTCAATAACATTAATTTTCTTACCACCTGTAGTAGTATCAGTAGATACAGAAGCTTCCCCTTCTCTACGGGTTCCCCCTGAGCCTCTTCCTGATGATTGAGAAGATTCTGTTCCTTCACCAAAAATTCTATCCCCTAGTGATTTTAATTTAAAGTTTAAACCTGTATTTATATTTGAAGAAAAACCAGCACTTTTTCCAAGTTCTTTCATTGTAAAGTTATTCTGCCATTTATAACCTACTCTGTAATCTCCGGTTAATTCAAAGAATACTGGTAAATCAAATATATCTGGTATCTTAGGAGATGTTCTAAAAGAAATATCCTGTGAGTAACTATTATCTAAACCAAAGTTGATTATACCTTTATCAAAAAATATCTTTGAAAAAATTTCTTTATTACTTCTTTGTATTAATCCAGAAGTATCTGTTTCTAAGTGGGCAAGGCTACTTGATACACTAAGCGCGTAATCTGAACTTACATTTAATAGACCACCCTCAGTGAAAATGAAATTCATTTTTAAGTTTCGAGCAGCAGTAAAATTACGTATTGGTTTTCTTAATAAAGATTCTAGCCTATATTTTTCTTCTGTTCTTGTTCTATTAGCTGATAAACCTGCAGCAAAAGATTTTGGAAATATTGAAATTTTGAAATCTTTGTATTGATCAAATAAAAACACTCCTTTAAATATATAATAGAAAGGTGAAACTGATAAAAACTCACTTATTTCGTTTAAATTTACATTATAATCCGCTTTAAAATCCCAACTCCAATTTTTTCTCCATTGTAATATTGGACTTCGCTCAGTTTGGTTATTAAAATTAAACCCAAATGTTAATTTGTTAATTGTTTCTCTGATATACCATTCATTAGAATTAATTTTTATATTAATTGTAGGCATAGCAAAAGTTTCACTTACTCGTACAGTTTGTGATACAACTCTTAAGCTATCACCCGATCTTTTATCAACTTTTGATAACTCCTCAGCAGCTTCATTTACCTTAACATCTGTTCCAGGTATATATTGAGGATTTGTTACAGTTTCAGTGTGAGTATACGATACATTAAGGGTACTACCAGAAAGCTTTTGAGGTAATAAATTTTGTAAAACAAGATTTGCATTAACTCCCCAATTTTTATCATCACTTCTACTACCAAACTTTTGATCTACAGAATGGAAATTAGGATCAGTTTTACTATAATTAAAGTTAATCGTGGCTAGAGCTCCTATCTTAAGTGAACCATCTAAACGATAAGCCCAACCAGGTGTATTATTTACATTAGATAACCTTAACTCATCAACCCATACCTCACCATATATTGGTAATTCAGTACCTTTCCCTTTTGGATTTTTAACACCAACAGAAAAGAATACAATATTAGTCAAAGAAGGTTTACCCATTATCTGATATTTTGCTCCAGGTTTACCTGGAACATCTATTGAACCAAAACCATATCTTCCACCAATAGTATCCTGAAATTGTTTTACAGATGTTAACTTTGCAAAATCGATTTCAATATTATTTGGCTCCCATCCCGGTCTTAATGGCATTCTATATTCATAATAATTTGCTGTGTCAGCACCAAATTTGAAGAAAAACTCAACATCATAATTAGACGAATCAACATAACCGAATGAAGGATCACCATGAACAAACATTTTCATTGTCTTGTAATTAAAAACATCAAGAGGACGTGAAGTAAAGTATCTAACAGCTTCTCTTGATTGACCGTCTCGTAATCCTTTAAGAATTAAAGCAAGAGATTGCTCGTTTGCCTTAATATCTTGATCTGGCCTTGTTCTATCAGTTGCTCTATCTAATCCTGGAGGCATCGAATAATATGGAGTTTCATCTACACTAACAACAGAAATCTTAAATGTTGTATCCTGTACAGTAGCTCCTGTTGAATCTTTTGTTATTAATTCCTGCCATTGATTTCCTACAACATCAAATTGAACTACACGGATTATAACATTTTTAGTTGTACCAGAGAACCTCAACCTTATCATCTCAACCACATCAAGACTTGGTGACCCAATAGATTTTGTTGGTTCATTTAATGGTATTCTATACTGATACCATCCTTTACTACCACCTCCTACAATTAGTTTTTTCTTAATTGCTTTGGCAGTGTCAAGAGGAATTTCATAAGTAAAATAACTGTTCGTTAAATCACAAACACCATTTCTATTTAGATCTTCAGTATCAGGAATTTTAGAGGATTCTAAGTATGCATTACCTTCAGTTCCATTAATTTTTGAAAAATCAGTACTACCTGAACCAGGATATGCCCAATCATCACCACTGGGGTCATCTCCTAATTGTGGAAATAGTGCTCTTTCTTGCTCATTTGTTAAACCATCAATACCAACATCTTCACCTTCGTTCAATATTCCATTTATTATTGGAAAGGCAGGATTTACTCCATCTTCTGTATGCAATCCATTTCTACCTGGCACCTTCCAATGGCTTATCATCCTTTCAGAAATTTTTCCTAAATCTATATACAACTTAGCATCTTGTAAATCACTTCCATTAACATTCATCCAGATCTCAAGAGCTGTATAATTTTGTGCGGCAAGATTTGTAGCGTTTGAACCTAACCCTCTCATCATTCCACCCCAATTTATTTTTGGATTGGAAAGATTAGGTTCATAATTATATTCACCTCTTTTATTTGGGTCATACTCAATAACTATAGAACCAATTTGACGATCTTCTTTAGCAGCCTGTTTATTAGGCCAAACATCATTTATATTAATGTCTCTTTCTGTACCACCCCAAGTTGTTTTTGCTTTATATCTAAATGCTATAGAATCTGGTACCTGCCCTATTCCATCTAACTCAACAGGTGCACTTGAGGATTTCCAAATAGCATAAGATCCCATAAGCGGTAAAGCTTGTCTTGCCCCTTCAAAGTCATCAATATAAGCAATACCCTCACCATGATCAGAGGCGATAAGACTTTTTTTAGTGTTTGCATCAGGTAACATATATGCAGCATCTGCCTTTAATGAAATTGTTGACATTTCATTACTGATATAAAATGGCAGATAATTTAAAGCTTTAGAAATAAAAGGTAATTCATGTTGTGTTGTTCCACTAATACCAAAAATGTGATTATTAATCGGCTCTTCACCTAGCCTTACCTTATCACTCAAAGTTTGTTGAATTAGATTAATCCATCCAAAACCAAGTTTAGTTGTTTTACCTAAATCCATTTCTGCACTTGCGCCCAGAAGTGTTTTCGAAGCAAATGACATAAGATCATTTTCTTCATATTTTACCTCAACATTGGCTCCTGTAACCAACGCACTTTCATCACGAATAATAACAGTACCTGAAACTTCATCAACAGTATAACCTACACCTGGTTCTAAAGGTATTCCGTTTAACAATACTTGAACCGAACCAGGAACTACACTCATTCCTAATCTATAAACAGATGAAGATGAAGAAGAATATTCTCCTTTAATTATAAATCTATTTTTGTCTGTATTTTGTTGAGCTGCTAAAACAGTTGTATCATATACATCAGCAAAAACATAATCATTTGCCTTTTGCAATTTCGGAGTAAATTCCAAAAATGCTTCTCTGAAAGGTTCAAGAAACGGGAAAATAATTTCACCCCTTGTTGCGTCTATTGTTCGGCCTTCAATAAAATCGAATTTACCATCAGGAGAGCCTGTTTGAGCATCATCAGTCTGATCCAATCCTAAAATCGTTAGTAAAGAAGTCCCTTCAAGGTTATCTTGATTTTCACTTCCAGGAACAGTATAATAAATTTTTACATTTTCAAGAGTTTCTTTTGTAAGATTTCTTCCCCCTATGTAATATATATTTTTAAGTTGCATATTCCAAGCTTGTTTAAATTGAGGTATTAAGTTGCTTGGTTTCACCAACTTTAATACCACTCTTTTTTGCAATGTATCAATTGCGTTGGAAAATGTTCCGTAAACTTTACCATTTTGTGTTTTATAAGCAACTGCTATAACCTGATTCTGTGAAAGACTTGTTGTTAAAGTAATAAAACCTGTTTCAGGGTGTAAAATAAATTGGTCAGATTTTAATCTAATAAATCTTCCAACTTCTACTGTACCTGGTATCTGTTCCTTTGTTTGGTATGAATTATCATATTTCCCATTAGGAGGTAATTCTGGTAAATTTATATCTGCAATCACCTCTCTTTCATCTGGACTTTCAATTGAACCAGGTCTGGTAACCCATACTTCAATATCAACCACTCTTAGATTTTCGTTTATTTGAGGTACAGGGTTTCCATAATATGGTCTAAAAGTTCTTCTATACAAAGTGTCTAAGAAAAAATGATTAGTAGAATATTGAAAAGCTCTTAATTCAAATGGTGTTTTTTGAGTTCCACCTTTTACTGATATACTTTTCTTCTCACTTTTCTTTTGACTTGCAACAGTAGTTAGCTTTAAAGGTCCAACATTCATCTGAGCTTTTACACCAAACAAAGCTTGGCTACTTCCTACTAACCCTGAAGCTGTGCTTAAAGCAACATTACCTGCTTCAATACTTTGAATAAGCTCATCCTCATAACCTTTATAAGATATTTTTAGTTGATTTTCATAATCAAATAACCTTTGTGTATCCCAGTTTGCAGAAATAGTAAGTTTATCACCAATTGTACCATCAACCATTATAGATACATTTTGCTTAAAATCAGGTTCACTTCTTGTATTACCAGTTCTACTAATGGTAGCAGCATTAGTAGAAGAGGTTCTAAATGCTCCTAAAATTTCAACATTTCCTGTAATTCTTAAATTAATTCTTGATCTATCTCCAAAAATACTCATAATAGGGTTATCTGGAATTGGAATATCAATATTTGTGATATCACTTAAAAGTGCTCCAATTTCTTTTTTGGTGGTATCATATTTAAAGTCATACTTTTTTGCAATATCTTCCCAACTCTTTTTTGTATAATATTCTTTTGTTGCCTGTATATATTCATCCAAGGTCATCCAAATTGGAATTCGAATATTTTTGCCATTTATGGTTTCAGTTATCTTAACCATATTTGTTGCTGTATCAATTTTTACCTCATAAAGAACATTAGTTCTATTTGTTCTAAATAAGGGGTGTAACTTAAATTCAAAATATGGTGGTGTAATGTTATCTTTGGGGTAATATTTTAGATGTTGAACTCTTGCAGTAGAGTCATATAACACTAATGGATTCGATCCTTGAACAGCCAAAGTATCTGGTAACTTCGTTGTATCGATCTTCATTAAAGAATCAAAGATAGCCTGAGTTAATGGATCAACAATATTAACTATAGAGTCTTTTGCATGCGTAGTATCTGTTTTCGTTAAATCTAAAGAATCCCCTAATACTTTTTTAATAGTATCCGGAGAAAGAAGTGTGTCACTAATTAGACTTTTAACACTATCTGGTTTAGTAGTATCAGGTGAAATTAAATTAAATGAATCTTCATGTTCATTTAATTTGTCAAAAAAAAGAAATGGATTAAGTTTAATCAAAGGTGGAATAATTGGAAAATCACTCTTTGATTTATTAATATTATTAGATTTTGATGATTCTAAAAAAGAAAGACTCTTGCAATAACTACTTGCATAAAATACAGTATCACTTAGAGCTCTTACATTGAAAGTTGCTAACAATAAACCTAAGAGAATATTACCAGTAAGAAAAAAAATAACAAGCGAAAAAAGTGATGTTTTAATGACTACTCGATTCTTGTTACGCAAACTAAATCCTTTTAATATTTAATTACAAGTTCGGTTGTAATTCAAATCAAAACAAATATAAGAAAACAAATGAAAACAACCTAAAACAATAGCAACTTCCTATGATAAAGCCTCCTTAATAAGTTAAACCTTTGAAATTTAAATAATAGTTAAAACATCTGCAAGAGAAAAATAAAAAAGATATAAAAAATTACTTTTTTAAATAAGGTTCAATTAAAACCGTATTATCATTTTGGAGAAATATATCTCTTTCTTTTTGATCATCAAAAAGGTATAGAACATATCCACCATAACCACCGCCACAATATTTTTTCGCAATTGAATTAAAACCAGGCACTTCGTTCATTCCCTCATCGATTTGTGCTTTATAGGAAGTATTTATAGCCTCTGCTAAAATATGAACATTTTTCTTTTCACATGCATCTTTTGCTAACTTACCAGCTTGAATAATTAAATGATAATTTCGTTTCAAATCAGTAAGTTCATAAGTGATATGTGTTTTACCTGTCCATAACAAAGCCATTTTTCCACGTAACCAATCTGGATTATATTTTGCTTCTAATACTGGTAATTTACCGCTCCTCCATACACATAAACCAGTTTCTTTAATAATAGCTGGATCTTGCCAACCAACTCCTAAATTTAATTCATTTTCTATGGCATTTTTTCCAGTTAAGATTGAATAAGCTGCAGAACCTCCCAAACCACTCTTTATTTCATACGGCCAATTTGTTATAGATACTAAAGGAGAAATAGCACAATTTACAATAAACCCACCTTCGACACTCAATTTTGGAACATCAAGCCATCCACCCCCAAAATCAACTCTTAGCGGTACTTCTTTTGGTGCTTTTATCCAATCAATTATCTCTGAAGTAGAAATCTTTTCATAATTTAAAGTTTTCGGTAAAACAACATATTTTGTATTTGTTAAGGCACATAACTTTTTTTTCTGCTCACCATATTTATCATCTTCAGTTACAGCAAGAATATCTGGTTTAATTCTTAAAAAATGAGCTATAAAGTCTAATCCATCTTCTTCAACATTATCACCTACAACTACTTCGTCTACCATAGAAAGTGATTCTAATAATCTTTTTTTATGTTCTAAAGGTAAAGATGATTTTCGACCTTTATACTTTAATAAAACCTCATCATTGGCAAAACTTACTATTAAGTAATCACCTAATGCTTTTGCTTGTGTAAAAAACTCAATATGGCCACCGTGGATTATATCATAACAACCTGAGACAAATACTTTTTTCATGATCCGCTCATTTTTTTTTAACGTTAATTTTACTCAATAAACATTAAATAATCAATGATAAAAAATATTTAAGTCTCTTCTAAAAAAAATTCCCAGATTGTTGGATCTTGTTTTGTCAATAATAATTGTTTATTCTTGATCGTATGAAAATTTCTAATGTAAAAATGAATAATATATTGAACGTTATTTAAATATTTTTTAATAAAAAATCATTAAAACTTATATTTTTCTGTTAATCTTTTTTCTAAATTATTAGCAATTTCTTTTAGTTTTGTAGCTGAGTCAAAAAGACTATCTGATAATTCTTTAT
This sequence comes from Ignavibacteria bacterium, assembly GCA_036567745.1. Taxonomy (GTDB): domain Bacteria; phylum Bacteroidota; class Ignavibacteria; order DATCTW01; family DATCTW01; genus DATCTW01. The sequence goes on from DATCTW010000031.1 coordinate 19,252, forward strand.
AACTGATTGAAGAATCAAGTATTTCTTTATTAATACTAGCAATAGAAAGCATATGATGATTAGCGCTTTCGATATTACTATTCACATTATACGCCATAGAAGACTGTTCTTCTATTGAAGTAGCAATAGAAGATGAAATTTCATTTAATTTTTTTATTTCTTCAATAATTTCCAGCATAGCCTTATTATTATTTTCACTTTGATTTTGAATTCTTTTTATTCTATCTTCAATACCTTCAGTAGCATTTGCTGATTGAACAGATAAATTTTTTATTTCGTTTGCAACTACTGCAAAACCTTTCCCTGCTTCTCCAGCTCTAGCAGCTTCAATTGATGCATTTAAGGCAAGCAAATTCGTTTGTTCTGATATATGAGTAATTGTTTTTACTATATAACTAATTTCTTTAGCACTTTTAACCAGCTCATCTGATAAAAGAGAAATTTCCCTGGTGTTATTTTCAGACTCTTGAGTTATTTTTGAAGATAAATTTGTATTCTTCGATATCTCTTTAATAGACGCATGCATTTGATTACAAGAAATTTTTATATCATTTAATTGGGTCATAATCTGATCAGTAGCAGAAGAAGCTAATTCGGATTTCTTTTTAAGATCTTCAGCAAAACTATGAATTTTACTACTAAGATTATACAATTCTTCTGATGAATTATATATAATATTAGTATCTTTTATCAAACTTGAAAATTCTTGTTTTTCTGAATCAATTAATTGGTTTAGATTTTGACCTAAAATACCAATTTCATCCTGTGATTTTATTTCTGCTTTTTCCGTTAAATTCCCATTCGCTACATTTTTAAATATTCTTAAAAAATTATTTATAGGTTCTTTTACAACTTTTATTGAAATTAGGAAAGATAAAGTAATAGAAAGGAATAAAGAAAAAATTGTAATTATTATTGTTAAATATTTTGCTTTTGCAACAATATTTTCAGCTATAACAATATTTTCATCAGCACTTTTTCTATTTGAAAAAGAAATTTCCTGAAGCTTATTTTCAATATTTTTATATCCCCCGCCAAGGGTTACCATAGCCTCTTTTCTTATCAACAAATATAATTCAGGTAGATTAGATAAATTTTTATGAAGAGAATTATTAATTTCATAGGCTAACTTAATAAGATTTTGTCTCTTATTTATCCATTCTTCTTTCATTCTTTTAAACTCATTCCATAAAGCTTCTTCTTTAGTGTTTTTAGGAATTTTATCATAAATAGATTCGCTTTCTTCGAGCGTTTTCATAAGCTCATTCATACGATTTAATTGCTTTTCTCTATCAGCTAAAGAAATATCAGGTATGGAAAGAGTTCTATCTATAGATTTTATAAGCGCAATACATTTATCTACAATAAAAACATGTTGAATACTTCTTAAGTTGTTTACTCCTACTTCATTTAATTTATTATGTAAGCTCGACAAGCTAATAATACTAATTACACTCACTAATAATGTAGTTGAAGAGATAAATAAAAAAACTATTAATAATTTTGTAGATAATTTGGTAGAAAATTTTATCGCCATTACACTACCCTTTTTTACATAATTATTTTAATTACAAAAAATAAAAAAATAAAAAAATAATGAGATGAACCCCTTTAAAATGGTTCATCTCAAAAACAAATTACGAATTAACAACTATTTCATTAAAACCATTTTTTTCATTTGCACAAAATCATCGGTCTCAAGTTTATAAAAATATATACCTGAAGTAAGATTTTTAGCTTCAAAGCTAATATTATAACTACCTGCTTTTAAATTTCTATTAATAAGTGTTCTTACTTCTTTACCCAGTAAATCATAAATTTTTAAAGTTACATGTTTTTCAGATGGGATTGAGAAATTAATTTGAGTTGAAGGGTTAAATGGATTTGGATAATTTTGTGATAAAATGTAATTTTTTACTATCATATCATTATTTTTTTTGACATCAGTAGTTGGATTGTTTGTAACACCTTTAGTCAATCCTGTAACAACCTTCCAGGCACCACCATCTGGCACTCTTGCATAGGACTGTGTTGTTTCATGTGCTAAGAATGTTACACTATCAATTAAATTCCCATCTTTATCTTCTAACCACACAGGTTCTCCTGAACTTGATAAACCAAAACCAGCAGGGTTTGTTGATGTTGGAATATCTGTTACTATAACATAAAATCCTTTAGCTGGTACAGAGGTTCCAGAAGAAAATTCCATTTTTGGTTTTGTACCACCCTGACCACCATTATCATAAATCTTATAACCGCTAATATCTATTGCTTTAGATGATGAGTTATAAATTTCGATCCAATCAGGATCTGCAGTTGTACCCCTGGAATAAATTTCATTCATAACAATAAGGGAATTTGCATAACCTTTTGTTAAACTATCAGCTAATTTCCATGCACCTCCATCTGGAATTCTTCTGTAAGTTTGGGTTTCTGTCATAGCAGGAAAAGTGATAGAATCTATAATAGCACCCATTTTATCTTCCAACCAAACCTTTTCACCCCCACTTGACAAACCAAATCCAGCTGGATTAGTTGATGTAGGTATATCAGTAACAATCACATAATAACCTCTTGCTGGTATTGTTGTACCTGAAGGAAACTCCATTTTTGGTTTTGTACCACCTTGGCCCCCATTATCATAAATCTTATAACCTGTGATATCAATAGCTTGAAAAGAGGAGTTATAAATTTCGATCCAATCAGGATCTGCAGTTGTACCTCTAGAATAAATTTCATTCATTTTAATTGCAGAGGTTTGTGCATAAATATTAGCAATTGAAAATATTGCTAAAAATGCAAAAGAGAGTAAAAAGTTTCTCTTCATATTTTTTCTCCAATGTAATATTAATATTATTTTGACATATTTTCTTCAAAATAAGTTTAAAATTATTGTGGTTTTTCAAAAACATACAGTTTATTATCGCTATCATTAAATATGTAAATTCTATCATTAATAACCACAATACCTTCACCTTTTACAAAAGGTATACTATACCTTGCCAATAGTTCCCCACTTCTTGAAAGTTTCATCACGCTTTTTGATTCATCGCTTACCATCCAAATAGCGCGTGTAGAATATTCATAAAATATATCTGAACAGTCTGAAGAATAATTCATTTCTTTTCTATATATTTCTTTCCCATTAACAAACTCTAAAAGCATACAAGGTGACTTTTCATTCAGGACAAAAACATGATTATTTTCATCAACAGTTACTCCTTCAAGTGCGTTTTTAGGATTTGTTGCTACATTAACAGAAAATGAAGACAACTTAGTTCCATTCAGCAAATATTTTGTGATTTTTTGATTAGTCTCTTCAGTAACATAAAATGTATCACAATTAGATGTAAATGCAATACCTTCGAGGTCAGAACTAGGTATTATAAAAGAATTTAAAATTTTACCTGTAAAATCAATTTCATATACTGTAGAATTAGCATCTGAAACAGTAAAAAGAGTATTTTTTTTTGTATTCCATGCTAAACCAGATGGTTCAGGAACAGCAGTATTATATACAGCAATTTGTTTTAATTCTGGTACTGTACTCGATTTATCTCCATCATTGGGATTTCCTCTTTCACATCCAAAAAGAAAAAAAACAAATGAAAAAATGATTAATAATTTATTCATTAATAACTCCCGGGAACACAGAACCAGTAAAAACTAATTCCGTGTTCCCAAAAAACTATTTATTTGATGAACCTTTTGTTATTGTATTAGTTAATTGCCATGAACCACCATCCGGAATGCGTGCATAGCTTTGTGTAACATCCATTGCTATAAATGCAACATGATCTATAACAGTACCAGATTTATCTTCTAACCATACTTCTTCACCACCACTTGATAAACCAAATCCAGCAGGGTTAGTTGATGTCGGTACATCAGTCACAATAACATAAAAACCTTTAGCTGGAATAACTGTATTAGCAGGAAATTCCATTTTTGGTTTTGAACCACTCTGACCACCACTATCATAAATTTTATAACCGCTAATATCAACAGCTTTATTTGATTCATTGTAAATTTCAATCCAATCAGGGTCTGTAGTAGTGCCCCTTGAATAAATCTCATTCATCTTAATAATTGTAGGTTCAACTACAACTTGAGTAATTGCAGGCTCTTCTCTGGAACAAGAAAGCATAACCAGAGATAAAGATAAAACTACAAATAAAAATTTTATTGTTTTCATATTATTTTCCTCTAAAACATTTTACAATTTATTAAAATTATAATGATGCCTGGAATCTAACTTGTAACATAGAAAAGTCATCATTACCATTAAATTTTCCCTTACTTGTAGCATGATCATCATGATCGGTAATATTATATTCCATTTGGATCTTTATATTTTGATTTGGGTACCAATTAAATCCAAAACTAAATATATTAGCTTTTCCACCATAATTTGGATTAGGAAGATTAGGATCATTTAAATCAGTAGTGCTATATCTTGCTTTTAATTCCCATGCACCCCATGTGCTATTCTTTGGTTTTTCTATAGGTCCAAATTCTCCTTCATCAATATAATAAGCTCTTGTTTCACCTGTTAATAACCATGTAGCCATAACATAAGCCGCTTCAAGATTTATTTTTGGTTTATTGTACCATCTCACAACTTGAGTTTTGAAGTACTCACCCTGTAAATAGAGAGAATCTAAAACTAAACCAAATTCACCATTATATCTATTATAATAATTTACATCAGTAATATCACCAGTATGAAGTAATTTTGGATCAAATACATATGTTTCGCTTCTTGCTTTTATTTCAATTGTGTTAGGTGCTAAATCAGATACAGCATCAGGAATTTTGTAAGAATAAGCACCACCTAAATGAAGATTCATTCCGTGTTTGTTAATTGGTGCTGCTGTTAATCGTAAGTTTGTAGAAAATCCTTCATCCCTTCTTCCTTTGTCAATTCTTGTTCCATATTCATGGCCAAAAATACCAGCTGTTACCTGTCCATAATCATTCCAATATCTAACTGCTGCACCTGTTCTTCTTCCTAATGTCATTGAATTTGTTGCAGCAGTTCTTTCAAGGAAGGTAAGCAGTCTAGAACTATTTAATCTCTCCAGACCAAAAGGCTCCTTAAAATAACCAACTTGAATAGCAAGATTTGCTGTTGGAAAGTTATATTTAATCCATATATCACGAGCATCAATACCCTTATCAGTTTCAACTCCTTCAGCAAAATCTAAGTCAATTTCAGCTTGCCAATCTTTCCATAGTACACTTTTTAATGCAAATGTTGCTCTTCTAAAAACTGTTCCATTACTTAATTGGTTCTTTTTTTCAAAAAACATAGCACCATCAATTTGAATTCTTGAATCAAACCACCATTGGAAATTTCCATCTTCAGATTCAAATATCAATTTACCACTTCTTGCATGAACACCAAGTGGCACACTTTCTTTACCTAGCTCTTTGCCGTGTTCTTGACTTAACAAATATTCTGAGCTAAAAAGAAATATTACAGCTAAGAACACAAGTATACTTTTTTTCATAGGGTTACTCCTTATTGTTTGATTTGTGTTTGTTAAAAGAAAATATGTTTATTAATTCGTTTTGTTTACTTTGAAACTCTCTATCTAAAATATTAATAGAATATTTATTGTAAATATTTTTTAGCGCATCTATAAACTCAAATTCATGAATGTAAATTTTCCCGTGTAAATTTTTGATTGCATTAATTTCATTATCATCAAAAACAAGCCTCTTTTTATACTTATTAAGCTTTGCCGAATCAACTTTTATTGAATCAACAGCAGAGTAATTAAATATTGAAAATAATTCTTTTTCTTTATAATTAGAAATTGACATTAAGCTTTCTTTAAATTTTTTTGAACTTGAAAACCTTTGTCCGGATAAATCTTTCAATTGATTTACATTAATCCCATCTTCATTTAATTTCTTAATAACCGAACTGTTAATTTCATACTCAACAGTATTTATTACCTTTTGTTCAAAAACATTTTGAACAAAGAATAAAGCAACAAAAGTAAAAATTCCAGCAACAACGGGAGCAATAACCCATCCAGTTGCAATCTTCCCAAGAATTTTATAATTTATACCAGCACCACCTCTCGCAAAACCTACACCAATTACTGCACCAATAACAGCTTGGGTACTCGATAGTGGAACTAAAGGTATAGTAGGTAATCCCAAAGTCATCAGCAATTTTTCCAATTCTTGAGATGAAAAAATAAATAGAACGAAAGATTCTGCTAAAACTACTATAAGGCCAGATATTGGTGTAATTTTATATAGATCATTACCTACAGTTACCATTACGCGATATCCATAAGTATAAATACCAACAGCAATTGCCAATCCTCCTATTAAAAAAAGTTGCTGAGTTCCACTTAAAGTAATAAAGGGTGTAGAAAATTCTTTAAAAGGTTCTGAAGAAACAAAGAGTCCCATAACATTTGCAATATTATTTGCTCCCAAAGTATAAGAAGCCATTGCGCCCACAACAATTAAACCAACTCTAGTATAAGCATCAAGCTCAAGTAAATGAATTTTGGCCTTTTTTAATATATGTTCTATTAAAATGCAAAATACATAACCAAATACACAGGCGATGATAGGAGAAGTAACCCAGGTAATAAGAATTTTAGATAGTGAAGAAAAATCTGTAGGTGAACCGGTAAAAATATTCCATCCTATAATTGCACCAACAACTGCTTGAGATGTTGAAACTGGCAATTTTAGTTTTGTCATCCATGTTACTGAAATTCCTACAGCTAAAGCAACCGTAAAACTACCAGCTATCGCATTTATACTTCCTAAATCATTTAAGGTTTTTGTAGCACCAGCACCACCAATCACAGCTCCAATAGTAACAAAAATTCCTGCAATAATTGCAGCTACTTTAAATTTTACCATTTTTGAAATCACAGCAGTACCAAAAACGTTTACTGCGTGATTAGCTCCAAGAGACCAACCAAGAAAAATACCACTTGTAATAAAAAATAATGTTAAAGGATCCATCATTCAAACTTTTTTATTGTAGCAATAGCCAATCTATCACAAACATCTTCTGCTTCTTCGGCAATACGTTCCATATGATAGCTAAAATACCTCATATGAATTTTTTGACTTAAATCTATATCAGGTGTTCTAAAAATATGTCGTTTAATTTTTTCTGCTAAACGATTTGTTTCGTTTCTATAAAATTGTACTTTATTAATAAAATCTCTCACTGCTTCAAGATTTCTAAAATAGGAACGAATACCTCCTACCGTACAATCAACACATAAAATAGCATTCTCAGCAAGATCCAAGTAAAGAGGTTGCAAATCTACCATTATATCAGGTATTTCAACAGAAAATTCAAGAAGTGATGATTCTATTATATTTAACACCTTATCAGTATGCTCGAGTAATCCTAAAACATCTCCACGTGATTCGGGTATCAATGTTTTTATATATAGCTTCGTCTCGATATTTCTTCTTAAAGAATCAGCATCTTCTTCAATTTTACGAAGCTCGTTCAGCTTTGTTTCAAATTCTTCTTGTCTTTTATCGAAGTAATATTTGACACCCTGCTTATAGACCAAACCTCCTTTTTCAACAAGATCTAAATAGTCCTCAATTTCTAATTCAATTTTTTTTGTTTTGTTAAAAAATATTGCCATATTTCACTTTACTTTTTTTGTTTAACCAAATCTCTAAAGAAAATCATATATCCAACTGCAATAAAAACGAGTATTACTAAAAAGATTTTTGATTTCTCTTCCATTTTGAATTTAAATTTTATAAAAATACCATCACCTATACCTAAATCTGTATTTTTTAATTTGATATAGTTTCTACTATTTTCTCTACTAAAAACGTAAATATCTTCGGGGTTATTACTTTTTTGTTTTGGTAAGGTTTCTAACACTGATGTAAAAACATACTTTTCTGGTAAAAAGATATAAGATTCAATTTTCCTTATCTTCAAAGAGGAAAAATTCACAAACTTATAAGATAAAATATAATTACCAAAGTCTGTTTTATTTTTTTCGAAATCAAAATAATTTTTAACTTCAAGTTTTAAATTATAATCAATTAAGCTATCAGAAAATCCTTTAAAATAAATTACAATAAATTTTACTCCATCATTTTTTTCTAACTTTATATCCTGAATAGTTGAATCATAATTTAAAATCTTAACATCTTTGTTGTTAAAGTTCAAGGGCAAGGAAAGTGTATGCATTGAATCACTTTTTAAATTAAAGGTGATATCTAATTTTAAATTTCCGTCATTTTCTAACATCAACTTTTCTGAATATCTATTTATTATAGTTTGCGAGTTTATGTTAGTAATAAAAATAGCAACAACAAATAATATTTTAAATATTCTCATAACTTTTTCTTAAGGTGTTATTCCCAAAAATCTGAACCATGTCATTCCAGCGATAATCAATAATAATAATCCAATAAAAGATACAAAAAGACCATATTTGATATTATCTAAAACAGAATATTGACCAGTAGTAAACAAAATAACATTAGGTTTTGCACTTATTGGCAAACCAACAACCCAATCAATAGTAAACGCTGCAGGTAATGCCAGCCATAATGGATTTAATCCTAACTCTTTTGCTAAAGTAATAATAAATGGGATAAGAATAATAGTTCTCATAGTTTTGCTGGTAAATACTAAGTGAGAAAAAAGCATAATACCTACAACTATAATATAAATGTACCAGAAGTTTAAATTCTTATCAAAATGAATTAAGGAAAAAACCCTTTCAATAACCCATTTAGCAGCACCAGAATCATTCAAAGCCAGTCCACCTGCATAGGCACCGGCGCTGAATAACATCAAATGCCAGGGAATATCTGCTTCATTCCATTTTAGCACACCAACCTTTGGTAATAATGTAATAACTCCTCCAACAATTGCAGCCATAACAGGATCTATTTCAAAGCCAAATATCATTGTATGAAATCGATCGGTAATCCAGAGAAGTACCACAATACCAAAAATAAGAGCACCCTTTTTTTCCAACTTTGTCATTTTCCCCATCTTTTTAAGTTGATTTTTAAGGGAATCGATTCCTCCTTCAATCACAGGTACTTTTTCTTCAGGTTTCATTCTAATTAATAATTTTGGACCTAAAAACCACATTATTAGCATAAGGATGATTACTACTGGCAAATTTGCAAACATCCAATCTGTATAATATACCTTTGTATCTGCCATACTCATAATAAAAGAAACAGCAATAATATTAGCAGTGCTACCAGTTAAGAAACCTGAAGAAAAAATATTTATTCCCATCAAATTCTGCAACAAAAGGTTTTTTCCAAAACCATTTGGATCTTCATTTGTAGAACCATAAATCGCAGCAACAATTAACATAATTGGCAAGGTAATTACAGTACGAGCTGCTGTAGCTGGTATTAATGGAGCAAGAGAAAGTTGTAAAATCACAAAAGCTAATAGCATTGGCATTGATTTGTGGCCAAATTTTACTATTAAATTTAGAGCTATTCTTTTAGCAATCTGGGTTTTTACTAACAATGAACTTAAAATAAAAGCCATGACATTTAACCATATAACATCATAACCCAGCACACCAAGAACATTACTCATTTCCCACCCATCTAGAAATACAAGCATAATCATTAACAATAGAGAAGTAACATGAGTGGGTAATGATTCAGAAATCCACAATACAAGGGCGAAAGAAAAACAAGCTATTATAGATTGCCCAGATGCAGTTAGCCCCTCAGGAGTTGGCATAAAATAAATAAGTGAAAATACAAGTATGCCTACCGGAAGGCCTAAATATTTCATCCATCTTTCAAGAGGTGTTGATTTTTTCTCGGGTATTACTGATAACTTATGTTTATCCAGATCTAATAGATCGTCAATTTTTTGTTTAGGATTTATCGCAATAGTATTTACTTGTTCCATTTTGTATAAGGATTTTTAATTAAGTTTGAATTGAAATATCTTGGGTCACCAGAAACCTCTTCCCCTACCCAATCAGGCTTTTTGAATTCTTGATTTTCATCTGTTAACTCAACTTCTGCTACAACTAAACCTTCATTCTCTCCAAAGAATTCATCAATCTCCCAGATTAAACCTTCATATTCAACTTTAGCTCTGTTTTTTTCAATAATTGGTTTCTCACAAAGGTTATCAAGCATTATATTCGCATCTTCAACTGGTATCTCATATTCAAATTCATTTCTGCTAACACCAACAGTAATACCTTTTATGGTAAGAAAACCTTTTTTATCAATTGTTCTAACTCTTACTACTCTTTCTTTAACAGATGATAGATAACCCTGTCTATAATATGTTATCTTCGCTCCATTTTTCCAGGCATCATTTTTTACTAAAAACTTTTTTTCAATTTCTTTTGCCATTACTTTCTCCTAATATTTCATACCAACACTATTTTTTAACGCTCTTAAATAGTTTATATTTTCAAATTTATCTAACTTAAGCATCTTTACAGTATCGTATACTAAAGCTGGGTCTTCATGTTCTACTGCTACTGTATTAATTGGTTTTCCATCAAATTTTAAATAAGCTAACTCCACAATACAGTTATTAATCTTGTATCCATGACGATTTTTAAATACATCAACCATTTTGAGGTTAGGATTCTCTTTTACCATTGAAAGAAATTCTTCATAAGTTAACTCGTTTTTAATATCCTTTGGTAATTCAATTTTCCATGAGTTAGCTACTATTTTGAGATTATCTAATGAGATCGGAAAACTTGCTTTAATAAGAGGATTCCACTGTTCTAACTTGTTTTCATTTACTTGAACAAGATACTTAATATCCATAAGCATATCACGAATTTTTGTATTATCATTGCTTAATGAAGAAAGAATATAAATTTCTGAGCTTTCTCTTACCTTTGCTTCATAAGATTTAATAATGCTTTCACTTTCTCCGAAAGATTCACCGAAAGTTCTCCATTCCCATCTTGGTATTATTTCTCCCATTAGTATCTCCTTAGTTTATTATTATATATTATTTTATTATTTTATAAATATTAATCAAATAATGTACCATTTTAAAAGTAATATGTATTTTTATGTTTTATGAATTAGAATATTGATTTTTATAGTTTTTTTAATTATAATAAGAATAACGAAAATTCGTCATTTTAACGATTTTTCGTTAAGAATTAACGAATTTTTGTCACGTTTTAAAATAAACAAAAAAGAATTATACTACTAGATAAAAAACACCTAAGATTTTAAAGGAAAAGTACAAACATTTTAAATACTATAAATTTTGGAATAAAAATTGACTTATTAATGATATCATTAATAACATATTTATCTAGAATGAATAGAAAAGTTAAGTTTTTAATTATTGCTCTTTCTGCTTTATTGATTACGGTAATAACTGTTCTATTTTACATTAGAATAACAGATATTTCCTTAACTGAGATAAATCCTCAAAACGAGTATTCATATAACTCTGAAACAAAAAATAAAAAAATAGTATATATTGGAGTGATATCTAGATACCCACCTCATATAATTTATCAGGGTTATCAACCATTGTTGGATTATCTTTCAGCCTGTACAAATTACAAATTTGAATTAAAATTAAGTGATGATTACAATAGTGCAGTAACTAATTTAATAAACAAGGAAGTAACAGCAGCTTTTTTAGGATCGTATTTATATGTAAAAGCAAATAAGCAATATGGAATAAAACCTATTTTGAAAACTCTTAATGAAAAATTAGAACCATATTCAAGAGTTGCTTTGATAGTAAAATACGGTAGTGGAATTAATAAAATAACTGACTTAAAAAATAAAAAATTAGCCCTTCCATCTAAAGAATCATTTTCAGCAAATTGGATTTTAAAGAAGGAATTTAAAAAATATGGAATTAAAGAACAGGATATAAAATTAATACAGCATTTTCCCCATCATCAAAATGTAATAAATCAGGTTTTAAAAGGTAATTTTGATGCTGGTGTTGTAAGAGAACAATTATTAGAAGATTACAAAAATAATGGTTTAAAGGTAATAGAATATTCAGAACCAATTCCAACTCCGCCTCTTGTAGTTGCTCCACAATACGATAAAGAGGTAATTCAGGAAATTAAAAATGCTTTATTAGAAATTAGTCAAAAAGACAAAATAAAAGAAGGGATCACTAGAAACTGGGATAAAGAATTTATATATGGTTTTATTGAAGCTAATGATTCAGATTATAATTATATAAGGCAGGTATATAAGTAATATAATGAAAAGAGTAAAGACAAGTTTGAAAACAAAAATTGTTGTTTTTACAGGTTCAGTGTTCGTTATCTTGCTTCTGCTTATCTCGATAACTCTTTTATTTCAGTGGAGATCAATTATTATTGATAAAGAGATAAAAAGCAATTTTGCAGTAACAAAAACATTTGCAGTGTCAGCTATTGATGCATTAATTTATCAGGAACAAACAGAGTTACAAAAAGAAAATGTTCTAGAAACTTATGTAGATAATTTCATAAACAGAATAGATAATGTAAAATTTGTTATCATTTATGACCCTGCTGGTACCTTAATACTTGCAAGAGAAAGAAGTATTGGCAATAATTTCCATAGTGAATTTGCCTCGGCAACACGAAAAATGACAAAAGATGAAATTTGTTCAATATACAGACATAATCAATTTGGTTGGATTATGGAGGTTTCAATACCTCTTAGTATAGGGGGTAAAATTTGGGGTTTCTCCAGAATAGCATATAACGTAGAACCAATAAGAAGTGAAATAAAAAATGTATTTTTTCTATTATTAGGCTCTACGATCATTATTACTTTTCTTACACTTGTAGTATTATATTACTTTTCGTATAGGTTAACTATTTCTTTAAATGATCTAGTGAATGAAATAGATAGAATAAATCTAATAAGTGAATCAGATTCTATTGATAGTAGTGAAACTATTATAAAAGCTTCATCTCAGAATGATGAAATCGGTTTTTTATTTCACCGTTTTAATAAGATGAAAAAGAGATTGGAAAAATCAAAAATTGAATTAGAAATTGCTCAAAAACAAATATATCAAGCTGAAAAATTAGCATCGATTGGTAGGTTAGCCTCTGGTGTAGCACATCAAGTGAATAATCCTTTAAATGGAATAAAATCTTGTATCTATGCTATTCAAAAAGAACCTGAAAATCTAAAACAGACAAATGAATATTTAGAATTAATTAATGAAGGTTTGAATAATATTGAAACAGTGGTACAAAAACTATTAGGTTTTGCAAGACAAGAACATAACCATAAAACAAAAATTGATATAAATGAGTCAATACAAAAGGTAATAAATTTACTTGATTATAGGTTAAAAGATAAATTGATTACTCTTAATCTTAATTTTTCATCAAATTTACCTTTAATAGAGTTTGATTATTTTTTATTTCAAGAAGTTATAATGAATTTACTCTTAAACAGTTTCGATGCCGTTTCACAAAATGGTAAGATTGATATTAAAACAGAAATGATCGAAGATAGATTATTGATAGAAATAAAAGATAATGGAATTGGAATTCCTAAAGAAAACCTACAAAAGATTTTTGACCCATTTTTTACTACTAAAGAAGTAGGTGTTGGAACAGGTTTAGGTTTATCTGTATGTTTGAATATTATCGAATCCTATGGTGGTACAATTTCTGTAAGTAGCATTCAAGGGGAAGAAACAATTTTTACAGTAGCAATACCAATTAAGGGAAAAAATGAAAATATTAATAATTGAAGACGAAAAAATCACTAGGATATCTTTATCAAATACATTACGTAAAGAAGGTTTTGAAGTATATTCTGCAGAAGATGGTGAAGAAGGATTAAACATTTATAAAAAAGAATATCCTGAAATAGTAATAACAGATTTGAGATTACCAAAAATTAGTGGAATTGATATTCTCACTTATATAAAATCTCAACCAAATAATTGTAATGTTATTCTAATAACTGCACATGCTACCGTTGAAACTGCTGTACAAGCCCTAAAATTAGGAGCTTATGATTATCTAACCAAACCTTTTTCTCTTGAAAAATTAATTTCAATTTTAAGAAATATCAGAAAACTATATGAAGTAATTGATGAAAACAAGGAATTAAAGAATCGACTTGATTTACTAGAGAATCGTACTATTGTTGGGAACTCCCCATCAATGAAAAAATTAAAAGAATCAATTAATTTAATTGCACAGAATGACTACACTGTACTTATTGAAGGAGAAAGCGGAACAGGAAAAGAAATGGTAGCAAGGGCTTTGCATGAGGCAAGCAATAGAAATAAAAACAATTTTATTGCTGTTAACTGTGCAATAATTCCAGAAAATTTAATTGAAAGTGAATTATTCGGTCATGAAAAAGGAGCCTTTACAGGTGCAATAAAAAGACATGAGGGTTATTTTGAACGAGCAAATAAAGGTACTATCTTCTTAGATGATATTGATGATTTTCCTTTACCATTACAAGTTAAGTTATTGAGAGTCCTTCAAGAAAGAGAATTTACCAGAATTGGAGGAAATGAAACTATAAAAATTGACATAAGAGTAATTTGCGCTACAAAAATTAATCTCAAGGAAAAAGTAGATAAAAAACTTTTTAGGGAAGATTTATACTATAGAATGAATATAATACCAATAAAAATACCCCCATTGAGGGAAAGAAAAGAAGATATACCAGTATTAATAGAACATTTTTTTAAAAAACATGGTGCTTCAGATAAAATAAATTTACTTAACAATGATATAATTTCTAAATTAATGGAATATAATTGGCCTGGTAATGTTAGAGAACTTGAAAACATTGTTGAAAGAATGATAGCACTATCCTTCTCAGGTAAAATTGATTCATCAATATTCGACTTTCATCACTCAGAAAAAACCTTCACACTTAATACACAAAATGAATACCCTCCATACGAAGAATTTATGTTAGAAAAGGAAAAAGAAATAATTACTTGGGCTTTAAAAAAATCAAATAATAATATTTCACAAGCTGCAAAGTTATTAAAAATACCCAGATCAACATTAAGCAGTAAGTTAGAAAAAATAAATGATTTTTTAAAATATTAATTTACCTACACTTAAATTATTTTTTAGTATTTTTACAAATTTTTTTTACATTTAGTTAGAAATAAAAATATCTGATTTAATTCTTAAAATGACTCTAAATAATTTAAATAAAAAGTATTATCCTTCCTGTTTAAGTCTTTTTAGAAGTAAAACAAGATATGTTCTTAGAAACAAATTGTTTTCCCCTCTAATTATTTAACCATTTAGAGAGGAAAAGAAATAATAAGCTTAAGCTGGATTTGTTGCATTTCTATTTTTCAATCTTTTTCTTATCCAATATACAAGAAAAATAATACAACAAATTACAACAAGGTAATCCAAATACCTTGAATAATGATGTACTAATTCCCACCTTTCAGCTAACCAGTACCCCAAATATGCAAGAAAAAGATTCCATAATGTAGCACCTGTAATAGTATAAATAGAAAATTTTAATAATTTCATTTTACCGATACCAGCAGGAATAGAAATAAAATGTCTTACTGCTGGAATAAATCTACAAATAAAAATTGTTTTCTCACCATATTTATCAAAAAAACGTTCTGTTGTCTCTAAATGACTTTTATCTAACAATAAATATTTGCCAAATTTCAATACAACAGGTTTACCACCATAATAGCCCATATAATATGAAATCAGAGATCCAACAATACTGCCAAGACTGCTCCACAAAGTAACACCAAGCATTGTAAAATGCCCTGTAGAAACTAAATAACCAGCAAAAGGCATTACACCTTCACTTGGAACAGGAGCGACCATACTTTCAAGAGTCATTAAAATAAAAACCCCGATATAACCCAGTGATTTTATAATCTCGGTAAATAAAAGAAAAAGATTTTCAAATAATCCCAAATAACCTCCTATTTTTTTATAGACTTTAAAGTAATTTTAGTAATTTCTGATTCAACTCCTACACGCATTGGTGGGCCCCAATAACCTACACCTTTACTAACATATATTTGCATATTGTTAAATTTACCCAAACCACTACTTACGTGATAAACCATATTTGTTATAAAATTAAACGGGAAAAGCTGACCGTGATGAGTATGGCCACTTAGCTGAAAATCTATACCCGATTTTTCAATTTTATCTAGATCATCAGGTACATGTTTTAACAAAACAATTGGCAAATTACGGTTTGCACCAGAAAGTATTTCATCAATCGTTCTTGTATCTTTGTTGCCTTTCCTACCATAAAGATAATCCAAACCTAGAAGAACAATTGTGCTATCTATTGTAACATACTCATTTCTTAATACTTTTAATCCGGCTTCCTGTACTTTATTTAGTACAGCATTTAAATTACCAAAGTAATCATGATTACCAGTAATAAAATACTTACCATACTTTGATGTAATTGATTTAAGTGGTTCTACTAAACAATTTGGATCCGCTGAATTATCATCAACAAGATCTCCTGTAAAAACAACAATATCTGGATTTAAAGAATTAACTTTATTTGCTATTTCAAAAAGTCTTTTTTGATTTATTGTCCGTCCTAAATGAACATCACTTACTTGAACAATTGTGAAGGGATTCTTATCTTTATCCAGTTTATCTAAAAAAACATTTTCTTCAATAACTTTTATATTTCTAGCATTAAAAAAGCCATAAATAATTATCACTAAAGTAATTGACAAAACACCAGCGAAAGCAATTCTGCCAGAAAGAATTTTATTTTTCTCAATTAGATCGGGGAAAAAATTAAAAAAGTAATTAAACAATCTTAATAAATCTATTAAAGCAAGCATTAGAATTATATAAAGCATCATACCCATCCAGAATGAACCAATGGTATTAAACAAATAACCAACCATAGAACTATTATCTCTTGCTTCAATAAATCTTCCGACAATGTAACTAAGAATAATAAATAAAAATATTATTCTGAAAATCCAAAGCTGATAACCGGTTAAAGATAAAGCTTGAATTGATCTTTTATAAATATAAAAATTGCCCAGGAAATAAACCGATAGTACTATTACTAAAAAAATAATAAACTCCTTTAAGCTAAACATAAATTATCTTCTAAAAGTTAAATCAATTAATTTTTCGCAGTTATTTTTTGAAGCAAAAAGATAAGAATCATATAAACCAAAGAAATAATCATATCTATTTGCCTTCAAATAATCAATAAGGTTATTAAATCTTTCTTCATTAATCTTTTCATCACAATAAATCATAGGCAAAGTTTTAGTAATAAAAGGCTCTAATGCTTTTAAATCATTTTCAAGATTCTTGTAAGAAACTTGCATTAAAAAATAATCTACACGAGCAAATTCACTTATATCATCATAATTTTCACATGAAAGATCTTTTCCGCGATTATAAAGATAATTTGGATCAGCTGAAACAGTAATCTTTATTTGATTATTAGTATCTTTAACAGCAGAAATCATCTTTACAAGTAAATTTATTAAAAGGTTCTCTTTATGTTCAATCCATTTATACCAATTAGAATTTTTATTAGTGTCAGGTTTAATTGAAAAAGGATCGATATGATATGTATTCTGAAACATTTTTACAGAATTTTCTTCATAACCAAAATCATCTTCTATATAATTTGAAATATTCCCTTTTTTATACCTTAGGTAATCAAAGCTAATTCCATATAAATCACGATAATTAATTGCAAGTTCACGAGTTAAATAAACTAACGTTTGAATAATAAAAGGGTGAGCTGGAGAAACAAATGGTTTATCTTTTTCAAGACTTCCATCCCAATTACCTTTTCTATTTGTCATTAAATATTCTTGAAAACCTTCTGTATTATTACCCCAATTGAGTACATTTAATACAGCATGAACTCTTATATTTAATTTTTTTGCAAGCTCAATAACATCTTTTAGTAAATCTTTTTTTGATGATTTAATACCTTTCACTTTTGAAGGGTAAATAGTTTTTCCATCAAAAAAAACAGGTACAAATAAATCTGTTACACCTGCATCTTTAAAATAAACTAACATTTCATCTATCTTCTTGTCAGATTTTTCAATGTTGAAATAAGCACCTAATTGATTAAAACCTATAAAATCGCTTTTTAGTTCCGGCTTGCCATTTTTTATATTTATTGAAAACCTTTTTGAAACTTTTTCTATAGTACTTTTAATTTCTATTAAATACGATTTTGCTTTAGAGTCATAATAAAAATCGTAAGTTCCATTATCGCGAGTATACCCTTTTAATTCTCCATTTACATAAACCTCACAATCATTAGCAGGATAAGCATCAAATGAAATTACTTTAAAGAGAACATAATTTTCTTGTGAAAAAAGGAAATGAACGGAAATTGATAACAAATAAATTACTAATAGAATTTTACGCATTATTACAACTCCTTTAAGTTTATAAAAAAACGGGATTATATTAAATAATCCCGTTATGAGCAAATTTGATTTACTTTTTCTCTGAAAGAGATACTAACCTATTCCATTTTTTATCGATTTCTACCTGATACTCTTCAACTAATTTTCTACCTTCATCTGTTTTTAATAGATGTTTAAATCTACCCTGACCTTCAAACCATTCAATAACAGGTTTTCGTTCTTTTGGTTTATATGAAAGTTTATATACTCCGTTTTCAACTTCATACAAAGGCCAAATACATGTATCAGCTGCTAATCTACTAATCTCAAGACCTTCTTCTGCATTAAATTTCCAACCAAGTGTACAAGGTGCAAGAAGATTTATGAATTTTGGTCCTTTTATACTTAATGCTTTTTCAACCTTTGCAGTCACATCTTTCCAGTGATGAACTGCTGCTTGAGCTACATAAGGTATACCATGAGCGACCATAATTTCAGTAAGATCTTTTGGAAATTGTTTTTTCCCAAACGAAGCTTTTCCTGTTGGGTCAGTAGCTGTATTAGCAGCAAATGGTGTAGCACTTGATCTTTGAACACCAGTATTCATATATGCTTGGTTGTTGTAACATACATAAAGCATATTATGCCCTCTTTCCATTGCTCCAGAAAGTGATTGCAAACCAATATCATAAGTACCACCATCACCACCGAAGGCAATAAAATTTATATCCTTATCAATTTTTCCTTTCTTTTTAAATGCACGATAAGCAGCTTCTGCACCGCTGACAACTGCTGCTGCATTCTCGAATGCTACGTGAATATATGGAATTTCCCATGAAGTATATGGGAATATAGTAGAGATTACCTCCATACATCCAGTAGCAAAGCCAACCACTACATCTTTATTTGTTGCTCGTAATACCTCGTGAATACCAACAGCAGCTAAACACCCGGCACAAGCCCTATGACCTGATGCAAAAAGTTCAGGTTTACTAGATAGCTCTTTTAATGTTGCCATATATTTTTAAACTCCTAATATTTTCATTATAATTAAAACTGAAATTAAGATTTTGATACTAAAGATGTATCAACATTATAAATTATTTCAGGTGAATCCTCTCCACGTAAGTTAATATAATTCTGCATTTTCTTTACTTTACCTGCTTTGATATTATCAAATAAGTCATAATATACACCAGCAATATGTCTTTCAGTTATATCCCTTCCACCTAAACCATAAATATAGCTACTAACTAAAATATCTTTTGGTGATATTCCAGCACCAAATAAACCAGCTCTTACTTCAATAAAGAGAGGACCTCCTACATTACCGAAACCATAAGATCGATCAAATACAGCAATAGCCTTTACATTTTTAAGAGCTTCAATTAATTCTTCATTGGGGAAAGGTCTATAAACACGAATCTTAATTAAACCTACTTTCTTACCCATTTCACGTAATTTTTTTACAGTTGATTTTACAGTCCCAGCAGTAGAACCAAGACAAATAATTGCAACTTCTGCATCATCCATCATAAACTTTTCAATAAAACCATAATTCCTACCACTTAACACAGCATATTTCTTTGCAACATCACTAATTACTTTTACCGAATTCTGTAAACCATACTCTTGGCCCCTTCTGTGCTCAAAGTAATAATCTTGAAGATCAAGTGGACCAATAGAAACAGGATTTTTTGTATTTAATAAATAATATTTTGGATCATAGGTGCCGACAAAATTTTTAACCTCATTATCCTCCAATATTTCTAATCTTTCCATTGTATGACTAATAATAAAACCATCAAAATTTACCATTACAGGGGTAAGAACATCAGGGTGTTCTGCAATTCTTACTGCCATACAACAATTATCATATACTTCCTGAGAATCTTCAGAAAACAGTTGAATCCATCCTGTATCTCTACATCCCATAGTATCTGAGTGATCACAATGAATATTTATTGGACCACTTATAGCACGATTTATCACTGGCATTACTATAGGTAATCTTAAAGAAGCCGCAATATTAACTACTTCCCACATTAAAGCTAAACCTTGTGAGCTTGTTGCAGTCATAGCTCTTGCACCAGCTGCCGATGCACCAATGGTTGCACTCATAGCACTATGTTCAGATTCTACAAGAATCATTTCTGTATCAACTTTCCCATTCGCTACGAACTCTGCATATTTATGCATAAGCTCCGTTTGTGGAGTAATAGGATAAGCTGCAATTACATCTGGATTAATCTGACGTAAGGCTTCTGCTGCAGCTTCATTTCCTGTTAAAGCAACAACTTTTGACATTTATATACTCTCCAAAATAATTTTCAATTTTTTGTTAACTAATTTTGATGTTCAAGAACCATCTCAATAGCTTTGGCTTTATCAGGGCATTCATAAGCACATATTCCGCAACCTTTGCAATGATCATAATCAAAGCCCTGCATCTTACCATCCTTTACTATTACAGCATCATCTGGGCAATAAACCCAACAAAAGAGGCAATGTATACATTTTTCTGCATGAAATATTGGTTTGAATGTTCTCCATGAACCAGTTTCATAATTTTTAGAATTACCTGCCTCAGTAATATATCCACCTGGAATTAAATCCTGCCATTTTTTTAGACTCATTCTGATAACACCTCCTCATAAGCTCTTCTTATTGCTTTTACGTTTCCTGTTGCAACTTTCTCGCCATATTTTTTTGTAAATTTGTTTGTGATATTTTTCTCCATATCATCAAGATTAAATAAACCGGTAACTTTTATCAAAGCTCCTAACATAACTGTGTTTGGAATTGGTTTCCCAATAGTATCAAGCGCAATTTGTGTAGCATTAAGTGTATAGATTTTTCGATCGCTTAATTTAAGTTTTTCCCGAATCTCTTTTGGAGTCAGATGAGTATTTACAATAATAATCCCATCAGAAGGTACTCCTTCAACTACATTTACAGAATCTAAAAGCGTTTGATCTAATACTACTACTACCTGAGGTTCTTCAATAGATGAGTGAACAAGAATAGGATTATTACTAACCCTGGTAAATCCTCTCATTGGAGCGCCCATTCTCTCAGGTCCATAATCTGGAAAGCCCTGACCATATTTTCCTTCCTCGATTGCTGTTTCAGCAAATAGCATAGCAGCGGTTTTTGCTCCCTGCCCACCACGGCCATGCCATCTTACCTCCAGCAGATCTTTTCCATTCAATATATTAGTTTCTGTCATATTACCCCTCAAAACTATTATTATTTTAATGTTATTAAACTTAAAAATTTATAGAAAAAAGATAAAAATTACAAGTCAATTTGATACTTCAACTTTACATTATTTTTATTTGCTTTGAATAAAATTTATTTTAAAATATTGCATATTTAAATATATAATAATTATATCCCTGTATCTCTTAAAAATAAAATATCTTTATAAATTTTATAAAAAGTCATTAAGTATTATTACAAAAATGGTGATTATTTATTATCACTTTTAGTTAATACTGACATTATAATCAAAAAAAAATATTTTAATCAATATAAAAAGTTTTTTTTCTTGCCCTTTATATAATTTTTCATTACTTTTTTTCAATATTTTAAATAAACTATTAAATAAGGAGAATTATGTTTAAAGGACATCCTAAAGGTTTATACGTTGCTTTTTTTGCCAATATGGGTGAAAGATTTGGTTTTTATACCATGATGGCAATTTTAGTTATGTACCTTCAAGCAAAATATAACCTTGCAGCTGATAATGCTGGTTTTATTTATAGTATTTTTTACTTTTCAATTTATGCTCTTGCTTTGCTTGGAGGTTTTATCGCGGATAGAACTCAAAACTATAAGGGAGTAATTACTTTTGGTATTATCATCATGTTTGTAGGATATGTTCTAATGACAATACCAGGATTTGGTTTACCATTTGCTTTGTTTGGTTTATTCACTATCGCTTTTGGTAATGGATTATTCAAAGGCAATTTACAAGCTTTGGTCGGCCAGATGTACGACGACCCTCAATATTCAAAATTAAGAGATACTGCTTTTAGCATTTTCTATATGGGTATAAATATTGGTGCTGTTTTTGCACCAAACGCAGCAAGATATATTAGATCCTGGTATCTTGAATCTAATGGTTTTAAATATGATGCTGACCTTCCTGGTTTATGCAATCAATTATTAAGTGGAACACTTCAAAATACTGAAAAATTACAAGAGCTTGCCAATAAAGTTACTGGCACTCTAGTAACAGATTTACACTTATTCGCACAGAATTATATAAATGTATTCTCTGTTGGTTATAATTATGCTTTTGCTATTGCTGCATTTGCAATGTTGATTTCATTATTGACATATATACTATTTAAAAAGTATTTACCAGATAGAAAATCAATTACGAGTAAAAGCACTAATGAAATACCACAGATGAGTAAAGAAGAAGAAAAGAAAAGATTAACAGCTTTGATTTTAGTATTTTTGGTTGTAATTTTCTTCTGGATGTCATTCCATCAAAATGGATTAACAATGACATACTTTGCACGAGATTATACAGTTAAAACAGTAAGTCCATTTACATATATTTTCTTTAACATCTGGTCTTTAATTTCATTTGTAGCTGCTATTTTTGGTATAATCTACTTAGTTAAAAAGAAATCTACTCCATTACAAAGAGGAATTGGAGCGTTATTGTTTGTTGCTGGTAGCATTATCACATATTTATTTTATTCTAATTTTGCTCCACAAAATACCATTGAGCCTGAAATATTCCAACAATTCAATCCTCTTTTTGTAGTAGCATTAACTCCATTAGTAATCACAATTTTTGCCTTTTTAAGAAGCAAAGACAAAGAACCTTCTACCCCTAGAAAAATAGGTATAGGAATGATTCTAGCTTCATTTGGATTTGTTATAATGATGATTGGCTCATTCAATCTTGTATCTCCTGCTGAACTTATGGGACAACCATCACCAGATAGGGTTTCTCCTTATTGGTTAATAAGTTCATATTTTGTTCTCACTGTTGCCGAATTATTCTTGAGTCCAATGGGTATTTCTTTTGTATCTAAAGTTGCTCCTCCAAGATTTCAAGGTTTGATGCAAGGAGGTTGGTTTGCCGCTACTGCTTTAGGCAATCAATTACTTTTTGTTGGAAGCTCGATGTGGGTTAAAATTGAAATTTGGCAGGTATGGCTAATATTTGTAGTATGTTGTTTAATATCAGCAGCATTTATCTTTTCAATAATGAAAAGACTTGAATTAGCTACTAAATAGTATTTTTTAAGTTACGGTATAGAGATGCTTTTAAAACATCTCTATACCAGATATTATTAGTAAATAAATTATTTTAAGAAAAAGTTAAAACTTCTTCAAAATAACTTATCATAATTTTTTCAATTTTTCTTTAATATTTAAATTATAATTTAAAAACTTTTCTGAAATGAAATCCATAAATAGCATAAGTTATTGCAGAGACAAAAAGTTTTGGACGTTTAAATAATGAAAAGAAAAATAATTTCCAGTAATATACTCTTGCATCATCTTTTATCCCAAGGTACCAAATTGATTTAAATAAAGCACCTGCATAACTAAAAAGCAATGGTATAGCTTTTAAGTTAAAATGTTTTTTTTGAGGAGGTTTAAACTCTTTCAAAAATTTTTTAACTCGTTCATAATAATATTTTGGAGAATAAATTTTGCTTAGAACTTTGTTATATCCTTTAACAAGAGTTTCAAAATTCATTTTTGGAATAAAATTCATTGAATAATTAGTATTATCTCCTGAAAATTCTTTTATTATTCTATTATCTTTATCTAATCTTTGATATAACCTTGTACCCAGTGGTGCATTTAACAGCCCAACCATAGCAGTAATAATTCCACTTTCTTTGATAAAATCAGATAGAGTATCAAAAATTGAAGGAGAGTCATTATCAAAACCAACAATAAAACCACCTGTTACTTGTAAGCCTGATTTATGGATTTTTTTAATACAAGCAACCAGATCACGATTTTTATTTTGAGATTTATGACACTCTGTTAAGCTTTCAGTATTAGGAGTTTCAATACCAACAAAAACTGAAGTAAACCCAGCTTCAATCATCAAATTCAAAAGCTCATCATCATCAGATAGATCAATAGAAGCTTGAGTATTAAATGTAAAAGGATAGCTTTTTATTTTCATCCATTCAATAATAGCAGGTAAAATTTCGTTTTTTAACTTTTTTCTATTACCAATGAAATTATCATCTACAAAAAAAACAGTTCCTCTCCAACCTGAAGAATAAATATTTTCTAGTTCAGAAATTACTTGTTCTTTATTCTTTGATCTGAATTTACGACCAAAAAGATTAGTTACATCACAAAAATCACAGTTAAATGGGCAACCACGTGAATATTGAATATCCAATGATACATACTTTTTCTTATTGATAAGCCCCCAAAGTGGCTTAGGTGTATTTTCAATATCTGCAAATTCATTAGATTGATAAATATGCTTTGGAGTACCGTTTCTAAAGTCTTCAAGAAAAAGTGGTAATGTAATTTCAGCCTCATTAAGAACAAAATAATCAACATTATCAAAAAGGTTGTATTGAGTAGTAAAAAGTGGGCCACCGGCAACAACCTTAATACCTAGTTTTTTACACTTATAAATTACCTCCTCTGCAGAAGCTTTTTGAATTGACATACCGCTAACAAAAACAAGGTCAACATCTTTTAAATCCCTATCTTTTAGAGCCATTACATTCATATCTATAAGTTTTTTTTCCCATTTTTCAGGAAGCATTGCTGCAACAGTAAGTAATCCTAATGGTGGATCTGTAGCTTTTTTTGAAACAAATTTCAAAGCATGACGAAAACTCCAAAAAGTATCTGGATATTTTGGGTAGATTAAAACGATTTTCATTTAAAATAATCCTTATTTAAAATTTATATGATAAAATCATTTTTTAGAAGTTTTAATTTTGTAAAAAGAAACATATTTTCAAAACAAATGTTTTGAAAATTTCCTAAAGAATACAGAAATTAACTCCTAAAAAAATTTTATCGAATTAGCAAAAATTAAGTTTGTTTTGAGAAATGAAATAATACAAATTTACAAAAAATGATAATGAAACTCTAAAGTTAATACTTTCTCTGAAAAAATGATATTTTATCTAATCACTAATTAATTTTGCCTTATTTAATTACTTCATAGTAAGTATAATTTTTTCAAAAAACAAGTCTAAAGTATTATAAAAGCAAAGTAATTTTCTTTATATTTGGTGTTAAATAAAAAATGTCAATTTTACAAATCAAAATTACGTATATTTCTCTATCGTATAAAAATCATCTTTCTTGTTAATTGATGATTATTCGTAAACATTTTATAAAAGTAAATACCTGAAGATAAATTTTTGGGATTCCACTCTATCTTATGAGATCCGCTTTCTTTCAACTCATTGACTAGAACATCTAATTCTTCACCTAATATATTATACACTTTAATAGTAACGTAACTTTTTTCAGGTAAAATATATTCAATTATTGTTGAAGGATTAAAAGGATTAGGATAATTCTGCTTTAAAACATACTCATCCGGAATTTTATAACTACTATTTAAATTATTAATTTTATTAAGGCTTTTAAACATATAACCAGAACTTCCAACCAGTATTGTCATATCTTTAGCAAGAATCATTGAACTAACATCTTTTCTAGTTAAGCCTGCATTATAATCAGACCATGAATTGCCGCCGTTAGTTGAACGAAAAACACCATATAATGCATTTCCAAAATAAATTTCATTCTGAGTTGGTGCTATCATAGCAGTTACACCATAGCTTTGAGATAACCCTGTCATCATTTGTTGCCATGTTAAACCATCATCTGTTGATCTATGAAAACCTTTTTGTGTTCCAGCATAAAGCACATCATCTTTTACAACTAAGAGAACATTAGCCGTAGGGCTAACCATTCCGTTTTTACTACTTGTCCATGTTTTACCATTATCAGTTGATCGAAAAACACCTTCTGCATATTGGTCATAAGCATTATATACACCAGCAAAAATATAACCTTTCGAATTCTCAACAATAGATTCAATCAAAGAATATGGATGAGCAGTTAGCACTTTTGTCCATGTTACTCCATCATCTTTAGAAACATAAATTTCACCTTTTTTTCCACCAGCAAAAATATCGCCTTTTGATGTTTGATACAAAGAAAAAAAATCAGGATTATCAATACCATTATTTGATTTTATCCAAGCATTACCTTTATCTGTAGATCTATAAATGCCTAAAGATGTACCAGCTATTATTGTTCCATTTGTTGTTTTGATAATTACATCAGTTATAACAGTAGTATTTTCAGGTTTATTAAAATAACTCCAATTCTCACCATTATCAGTAGACATATAAATCCCTTTAGAAGTCCCAGCTAAATATTTTGTTCCTTCAAGCCACATAATTGAAAAAATTGTTCCTCCATCTGAAGGAAAATTAACTTGTTTCCAATAGTTTTGTGAAAACAAAGAGCAGGAAAAAAGTGTTAAGATAAAAAATAATAGCCTACTTTTCATCTCTCTCACCTCTAAAATAATGAAATGTCTTTTTATTAATATATATTATTTTTGAGAAATAGTCAAATTTCTCAATCTAATTGATAAATATTTGTACCCTTATTAATTGAGAACTCATAAAGTTTCTTATTATACTTCACTTTAAGTTTTAGAGGTGATTGGGCATTTACTGAAATGAGTCTTTTTCCTTTATATTCGCTATCACATAATAAATCAAGTACTTGATTATTAAAACGAAAATTTTTACAACCAATTTTCTGAGAAGAATTTATTTCCCAGAGAATTTCATTTTTTGGAGCATTAGCTTTTATACCTAATACATACTCAATGAAATATAATATCGGAGCTAAACCACTCCAACCAACAAAATCTGATTTAACATTTTTACCATTTATTTTGCCTGGGGCAATATTCTCTGGTTCATAATTTTCCCATATTGTACCAGTATTTTCAAATACTTTAGCTACTAGGGTTAAATGTTTTATAGCTATCTCTCTTGCTAAATCATCATAACCATATTTTTCTAATCCACGAATAACCATTGTATTCGTAGGAGCCCAAATAGCCCCTCTCCAATAACCTCCAGTGCTATCATAACCTTCTTCATCTTTAGAACATGTCGGTACTGGATTATTAGTACCAAATTTACTGGAGTCATTCAAATAACTTATTAAAAAATTTGCTCTATTTTTATCTGGAACTTTTGCAAGTAAGGTCCAATATGCGGCAATAGTTTTTACAGGTACTCTTTTACCTTCCAGGTTAAGATCATAATAAAATTTTGATTCTTCATCCCAACATAAAAGGTTAATTTGTTTTGATATAGATTTAATATCGTTTAAATAAATTTTATAGTCACTTTTATAATTATGTAACTTAGCTATTTCAAGTAGATTTTCAGCAAAAAGCACCATTTCAGATGAAATATCAATACCTGTACCGCCATTCTTTAAATATTTATTTCTTGGTGAGTTATCCATACTAGCCCAGTCAGTAACAAATAAACCATTACCTTGCATAAGATATTTTTTCAAGGCAAGATAATACATTTTTAATGGTTTATATACTAATCTTAATCTTTCCTTATTTCCTGTAATTTTATAACTCTCTAGTTCAGCCCAGGCAAGTATTGGGTTATTCAATGCATCAAGAGTAAGTTTAGGATTTGGAGAAGGTAAATCACGGCCAATATATTTCACAGGTTCATTTTTAAACTGACCATCCCAACCCCATCTACTAAATAAGGGTTTATTTTCTCTATTTACCCATTCTTTGAAATCCTCGCCAGTCTTCCTATCTATTTCTCTACATATTTCACCAGTTTCATGTTGCTTGCAATAAAAATTATCTAAAGATTCAATCCCAGGAACTAATCCATAAGCAAAATTGCAAAACATAGTCATAAAACCTGTATCCCAAAGAAATATGTTTTGATTAAATGCTGCATCAATAAATTGTGATACAAAACCGCTACCATTACATGGTTCATAAAAATTTTTAAAAGCTAGTTCCCATGCTTTCCAATAACATTTTACAAACAATTCGTTTTCATCATAAATAGGAAAAGGAAGTTTATCTTTAACTTTACTCCACTCAGGTAAACTCTTCTCTTCATATTTTTTCTTAGAAAAGTATTTCCCCTTCATCTCATAGTTACCTTGAGAATAAACAAAAAATGGTATCAATAAAATAATTAATAAATATCTTTTTAACATAGAATCATATATTAAATCATTTAGTCCATTAAAAACAAATCACCTACAACTTCAAAAATGGTTGAAACATAATTACTCGTTGGATTTAAATCATTAAAACCTGGTTGAACACCACCAACAAAAATTTCAAATTGCCCGGGTTCAATTACTCTTTCATTTTCATCATCAATCAATGACAAGTACTCAGGTTTAATTTTAAATTCGATAATTTTTTTCTCTGAAGGCAAAAGATGTACTTTTTTGAACCCCTTAAGCGATATTTTAGGAACTTCGTAATTTGATTTTAAATCTTTAATATAAAGCTGTACTACTTCATCTCCTGGTAAATCACCAATATTTTGTACCTCTATTGAAACAAATAAATCTTCATCAGGTTTTATTCTCTCTTTAGATAATTTTAAATTAGAGTATAAAAATTTTGTATAACTTAAACCAAAACCAAAAGGATATAAAGGAATATCATCTAAATAACGATATGTTCTCCCTTTCATATTATAATCTCTAAAAGGGGGTAATTGGTTAGTAGATTTATAGTATGTTACTGGTAGCCTCCCTGAAGGATTAAAACCACCCCACAAAACTTCAGCAACAGCATCACCACCCCTCTGCCCTGGATACCCCACAAGAAGAATTGCATTAATGTTTTCATTTGCCCATTCAAGAGAAATAGCACCCCCGGTTAGTAACACAAGAACTATTGGTTTTTTGAGAACATACAATGCTTTCATTAAATTCATTTGTGTATCTGGTAATTCAATATTTGTTCTATCTCCTTTATAAAATCCAGGTAAATTAACATCCATTTCTTCACCTTCTATAATAGGTGATAACCCCAACGATAAAATAATTAAATCTGATTCTTTAGCTAGTTTTATTGCATCTTCTAAAAGATTAGGATTGTCATAAGCCCAAAGAAGTTGAATAAAATTATCCCGTTTATATGAAGGCATCTCAACAATTATTTTATATTTATTTCCAGCTTCAAGTTTTACTGTAAAATTATTTAATTGTTCTTTCTTATAAATTACTAATTTATTATTAAAATAAAATTTTAAATTATCTTGCTCTTTTAAATCAAACTGATAATATCCTGAATATTTTGGTATTATATACCCTGACCATTTTACTGAAAAATCCAATCGATTCAAACTATTATCGGGTGAACCATTCCACCAATTAAAATTAATTGATTCATCAATTTTTGTAAATAAAGGCTTCCCCTCAAAATCTTTTTTCGAAAAATATTCAGCTAGTAATCCTTGATTACCATCTTCAGTAAAAAAGCACTCTTTAGGAATCACTTCAAAATGTAAAAGTGAAGAGACTAAATTACAGCCCTGTTCATAAACAACTTCAGCTTTATTACCTACTTTCTTTTTTATACCTTCCAGAATTGTTACAGGATTTAATGGTGTTCCGTTATAATTACCAAGTAATACTTCTATATCATTTGCATTGGGACCAATTACAGCAATTTTCTTATAATTATCATTTAATGGTAATAATCCATCATTTTTCAATAGTACTATAGATTTCAAAGCAGTTTCAAAAGATAAATCATTATGTTTCTGACAATTTACAACACTATAAGAAATTTTACTATAGGGTACTTTATCAGGATTGTCAAACATACCAAGTAAAAATCTTGCTTTAAACAATCTTTTAACGGAAATATTTATTTCTTCTTCTGTTATTAAATTACTTTTGACAGCATCCAGTAATTTTGAATAGCAATTACCACAACATAAATCTGTTCCCATTTTTACAGAAAGCGCAACAGCTTCTTCAGCATTTAAACAAACTTTATGGTGTTCATAAAAATCTTCTACAGCCCAACAGTCTGATACAACATACCCCTCAAATTTCCATTCTTCTCTTAAAATTTTTCTTAACTTTTTGCTTCCGCAACAGGGTTCACCAAAGAGCCTATTATAAGCACACATAATTGAATGTGCTCTAGCTTCAACAATACATTTTTTAAAAGCAGGTAAATATGTTTCTCTCAAATCTCTTTCACTAACCCTGGCATCAAAAATATGTCTATCAGATTCAGGCCCACTATGTACAGCAAAATGTTTAGGAGTAGCAACTAATTTTAAATACTTCTCATCATCTCCTTGCAATCCTTTTATGAAATAATAACCCATTTCTCCTGTTAATAAAGGATCTTCTCCGTATGTTTCGTGACCTCTTCCCCATCTTGGATCTCTAAAAATATTTATATTAGGAGACCAAAAGGTTAACCCTTGATAAATGTCCGTTTTACCAGCTTTAGAAAAATCATTGTACTTGGCTCTTGCCTCATCAGAAATAGCTTGAGCAACCTGAAAAATTAGATCGGTATCAAAAGTGGATGCAAGGTTTAATGCCTGAGGGAATTGAGTAGCCAGCCCAGCTCTTGCTACACCATGAAGACATTCATTCCACCAATTATACTCTGGAATACCTAAATGCTCAATGGCAGGTGCATTATACTTCATCTGACTGATTTTTTCTTCCAGAGTCATTCTATTTACTAAATCATTTATCCTTTCTTCAATTGAAAGATTTTCATCTAAAAATGGAAAGATATTTTTTTTATTCATAAAAATTTATTTAAAATTTTCCCAATTTCTTGATCTATTTACTGCTTCCCACCACTTATTCAATAGTGGTTGAATTTCATTTTGATTCATTTGTGGTTTATACTCTTTATCTATTTGCCATAAAGATTCAATTTTGTTTATACTATCCCAAACACCAACAGCTAAACCCGCCAACAGTGCTGTACCTAAAGCTGTTGTCTCAATAACTTTAGGTCTAATTACTGGTACTCTAAGTATATCAGATTGAAATTGAAGTATAAAGTTATTTTGTGAAGCTCCACCATCAACTCGCAATTCTTTTAGAACAATTCCAGAATCTATTTCCATTGCTTTTAATACATCATAAGATTGATAAGCAATAGATTCAAGAGCAGCTCTTGCAATATGAGAAATATTAACACCTCTTGTTATTCCAATTATTAACCCGCGGGCATAAGGATCCCAATAAGGTGAACCAATACCAGTAAAAGCTGGAACAAAAAACACACCCCCATTATCTTTCACTTTATTTACTACTTCTTCAATTTCAGATGATTTTTTTATTATTCCCAATTCATCTCTCATCCATTGAACAAGAGCTCCAGCTATAAAGATACTCCCTTCTAAAGCATAAGTAACTTTATCACCAATTTTCCATGCAATCGTAGAAAGCATTCTATTTTTTGAAAGAACTGGCTTTGCTCCAGTATTAAGTAATAAAAAGCAACCTGTTCCATATGTATTTTTAGCCATACCTTGATGAAAACACATCTGACCAAATAATGCAGCTTGTTGGTCTCCAGCCAAAGCAGCAATAGGAATTCCTTCAATGTAAGAACTTTCAGAAGTATATCCTACAATTTCACTTGAAGAAACTACTCTAGGCAAAATACTTTTTGGAATATCAAAAATATCTAATAATTCTTCATCCCATCTCATATCATGAATATTATAAAGCAATGTTCGAGAAGCATTGGAAGGATCTGTAATGTGTTTTTTCCCATTTGTATATTTCCATATTAGCCATGTATCTACAGTTCCAAAGTATAAATCACCTCTTTGAGCTTTTTGTCTGGCTTCAGGTATATTATCTAAAATCCACTTTATTTTTGAAGCAGAAAAATATGGATCGAGAACAAGTCCAGTCTTCTTCTGAAAATAATCGTCACCATACTTTTGCTTTAGAATATCAATCATAGATGAAGTTCTTCTATCTTGCCAAACAATAGCATTATATACAGGCTCACCAGTTCTACGATCCCAAAGTATGGTTGTTTCTCTCTGGTTTGTAATACCAATAGCAGCAATATCATATTTACTTAAATTGGATTTTGATAAAGCTTCAATAACTACACTATTCTGAGAAGCCCATATTTCATTTGGGTCATGTTCTACCCAACCTGGTTCAGGATAGTATTGAGGAAACTCCTTATGAGCCATTGAGATTATATTGCAATACTCATCAAATATTACGGCTCTTGAACTTGTAGTACCTTGATCTAATGCTAAAATATATCTCATCTTTATACCTTCATAAATTGATAAATTATGAACAAAATTTTGTATTTCAGAAATATCGATTTTTTTGTAAATTATAATATTAAATAAAAAAATCAATAACAAGAGCAAAATAATTTAGAGAGGGGTAAAATATGAGCAATGTCATTTCAGAAAAGTATGAGTTTAAAGCAGAAGTAAAACAATTACTGGATATTTTAGTCCACTCTCTTTATACAAGTAGAGAGATATTTTTAAGAGAATTGATTTCTAATGCTTCAGATGCTTTAGATAAAGTAAGATTAGAACAAAGAAGAGGAATTGAGGTC
Source organism: Ignavibacteria bacterium (assembly GCA_036567745.1). Classification (GTDB taxonomy): domain Bacteria; phylum Bacteroidota; class Ignavibacteria; order DATCTW01; family DATCTW01; genus DATCTW01. Next base: position 52,281 of record DATCTW010000031.1, read on the forward strand.
TGTGATCCTGATTTGCCATTTGAAATAAGAATTGAGTTTGATGAAAAAAATAAAATTGTCCGTGTTATCGATACAGGAATTGGAATGACAAAACAGGAAATTATTGAAAATATCGGTACTATAGCAAAATCAGGTTCAGCTGAGTTTATAAAACAATTAAAAGAACATAAAGAAGAAGCAAATAATATAATCGGCAAATTTGGTGTTGGATTCTACTCTGTTTTTATGGTTGCAGAAAAAGTTACTATAAAAACAAAGTCTTATAAACCACAAGAACCCCCTTATTGTTGGATATCAGATGGACTAGGAGAATATGAATTATATCAACTTGATGAAAAACTATCAAGGGGCACAATAATTGAAATACAACTAAAAGAAGATGCTAAAGAATTTGCTGACAAATATAGACTCGAACATATTATAAAAAAACATTCAAATTTCATATCTTTCCCAATCTATATTGATAAAGAAAAAATAAATACTGTTCCAGCTTTATGGAAAGAACCTAAAAGCGCAATTAAACACGAACAATATGTAGAGTTTTATAAATTCCTTACACATGATACAGAAGAACCTATGGATATTATACATAATTCTGTAGATGTACCAATACAGTTTAATAGTTTACTTTTCATTCCTAAATATAATTTTGACTTTTTTGGAATCACAAGACAAGATTACGGATTAGATTTATTTGTAAGAAAAGTCTTAATTCAACATAAAAATAAAGATTTGTTACCAGAACATCTTAGTTTTATAAAAGGTGTTGTAGATTCTGAAGATTTACCCTTAAACATATCAAGAGAAACATTACAAGAAAATATAATTTTTACAAAAATTGCTAATACAGTAACAAAAAATGTTTATTCTTATCTTTTAGATAAAGCAAAAAATGAACCCGAAAAATATAATGAATTCTGGAGGGTTCATGGAAGAATATTTAAGCTTGGCTATGGAGATTATAGCAATCAGGAAAAATATTTACAACTTTTAAGGTTTAACTCATCATTTAACGAAGATGAAAAAGGTCTTACTTCATTAGAGGATTATGTTTCTAGAATGAAGGAGGGCCAAAATGAAATATACTATATACATGGAGAAAGTAGAGAGGCAATAAATCTTGATCCTCATTTAGAATTATTCAGAAAAAAAGGGATCGAGGTCTTATATTTTTATGATCCAATTGATGAATTCATAGTTAGCTCTTTAAGAAAATTTAAAGATTATGAATTTAAGTCAGTTGATAGTGCTGATACCAAATCCATTGAAAAAATTAAAGATCTTGAAATAAAAGAAGAAAAAAAATTTGAAGAATTATCTAAAGATGATGCTTTAATATTCGATAGCCTGCTTAGTAAGATAAAAGATATTTTAGGAGATAGAGTTCTGGAAGTAAAAGAATCAAAGAGATTAATAGATAGCGCTGCCTGTTTAGTAAACCCTGACGATTCTATGACTAGCTCAATGAAAAAAATACTAAGAATGGCAAATAAAGAAGTTGGTATAGACAAAAAAATATTTGAGATAAACAGAGATCATAAATTAACAAGAAATTTACTTAAAATGTTTAAGAAAAATCCGAATGATGAATTCATCATTAATGCAGTCGAACAGCTATTTGAAGCAGCTTTATTGCAAGAAGGATCTCTTACCGATCCCCATAAACTTGTAAACAGAATAAACAAAATTCTTGAAGAATCAAGTGAGTGGTACTCAAAATTAAATAATATTTCGTAATTATTAATCATTTCCTATATGCGGGTTTAATCCCGCATATAATTAATAAATTAAAAATCAAAAGCTTAATTTCATTTCTTAATAATAATATAATTATTCATTTCTCTAATTAAATTTATCATTATACTGTATACATATTTTCAATATCAATTTTTTGACATTGACATAAAAAATATATTCTATTAATATTATTATACTATAAAACTATGTTCTTTATAATAATATAATACCTTATT
>DATCTW010000032.1:0-8923 GCA_036567745.1 Ignavibacteria bacterium
AGACAAAGAGAAAAATATCTTAAGTCTGGTTTCGGTAGAGAATTAATTAAAAATTTGTAACACCACATTCCCCCTTAGCTCAGTGGTAGAGCGCTCGCCTGTTAAGCGATTGGTCCTAAGTTCGAATCTTAGAGGGGGAGCACAACGGAACACTCAGGGTGTGAAGAAGCATAATAATCGGAAACTTTGGTTAAATCATACTGTTCAAATATCTTGTTACCAGAATCTATCAATTTTCCCATTTTAGAACTATTGGTTTTTTCAGCTAGGTTTTTAAGTAATAAATAATTTTTGTCCAATTCAAAAATTACATTACTGCCATTTAATTTTAAGTTATTAAAAACCATTCTAATCAGTTCTCTTCTTTTTTCAGGTTTACCTTCAAGATATTTTTCTCTTCCTTGTTGAGCTAAGTCATATAAATCAGCTTTTTTTGTTTGTTCAGAGTTAGTTATTTTCGTGAGTTTAGATATATTTTTATCTATGGATTCTAGGTCTTTTGAAAATTCATCAAACTTTAGATTGTAATAATCTTGAGTAATTTTTCCATCAATCTTATCAATGTATATTGCATCTAATCTCTTTTTAGAAATTTCTCTATTTTTCTCAAGCTCACTAATACTGTTTAAATATAAATTACTTTCCGTTTTATTTGTTTCTTTTAACGCTTTACTTAGCCACTTCATTAGTTTAGGATTATCAATTTTAAAGCTTGCTAATTCGTCAACTATTTGTTCCTCTACTTTTTCTTCTTTAGTCCATTTACAGGCACTACAACCATCTCTACGGTGATTACAATGACCATATACAAAACCTTTGTGCTCTTCCCATGTAATTAAACCACCACAACTAACGCATCTAAAAAGACCTTTAAATAAATATTCATGTTTCGTATAGTATGGGGCACTTTTACGAGTAAGAATCATCCCTACTTTTTCAAAAATATCATCATCTATTAAATGTTCTTGTTGTCCTGGTGTTACCTTACCAAGCCAGACATTTTTACCAATATAAAAAGGGTTAGTTAAAAGAGCATGTATCCGACTTCTATGAACTTTACCTCCCTGGCTACTCCTTAAACCCATCTCTCTCATTTTTAATGTTAATTTTTGAAGGGAATATTCTCCAGTAGCATATAAATTAAACATTTCTTTTATTAAAGGTGCCATTTTTTCATCTAAAATATGAATCTTATGACCCTTATCTCCAATGGTTTTATATCCATATGGAGGTGTAGTTGGAAGCCAACCTTGTTGTAACTTTTCCTTTTGTCCTTTTTTAACCTCTTCACTTAAATTATCTAAATAATATTGAGCTGTTGTTACTTTTATTCCCCAAATAAACTTATCGTTAGATTTTGAATTTTTCTGAAGAATAAAATTTTCCTTAACAAAATGAACCTGTCTTTCTTCATCTCCATCAATCCAACTATTAACTGCTACTGCATCTCTCATGTTTCTAGTTAACCTATCTGTCTTTTCAACAACCAATATTTTTATTTTAGATTTATTCAAATATTCCAACATTTCTAAGAATACTTTTCTTTGTTTATGACCTCCAGCAGATTCAGATAAAGAAAAAATTTTGTCAATTTTATAATCTTTAGCCTGAGAATAATCAGTTAATAGTTTTTCTTGTGAGGGAAGTGAGTAACCTGTTTCCTCTTGTTCTTTACTACTAACTCTACAAAATAAAATTGCTGTTTGTTTTTTGTTTATAGTGTTCATAACTTAAATGCCCCCATTGGTGCAACCAGAACTTGTTCAGCTCTGTCCAATGAGGGCATTAAAAAAGCTGAACTAATAAATTCTGGTTGCATAATAATTATATATTATTTCTATTAGATAGTTAATAGAAAAACATATAGAAAAATAAATAAATAATAAATAAAGCCTTTAACTACTGTTTTGAACTAGACTATCTTTCAATTTGTCAACATATTTTTGATGTTCCTCCTCATATTTTTTCCAATTTATTAACATTTCAGTAGTAATAGAAATTTGTTTTTTACTAGAAGTAATTAAAGTTTTTGAATCAAACGCATCCATTGACGGAACTGACGAAACTCCTGATTCAGTATTTAAAAATCCCTTTTTAGTTAAATCTCTTCTTGCTTTGTATACAGCTGATGATGAAATACCAAACCCTTCCCCAATCTTTTTGTCATTTCTAATTATCTTTGAATAATTTTTGTGTTTTTTATCAAAATCAGCCTGACTTAATAAAATTAAATATTTTGCAAAACCAGACAAACCTAGTTCTTTTATCAGTCCAGAAATAATATTTCTTGGAATACATATAAAACCACTTAACGACACATCATAGGATAAATTCATATTTTTATATTTATAATTAGGTTCAGCTATTTAATTAACTTTCTAATTTTGACCTCTTTGACCAAGGTCTAAACAAATAAAGAGAACAAGAATCTAATTCGCAATCTATTCTTTTTTGACCTCCCATACAGTCAAAACATTTTTCCTTTATCGCATCCTCCATTTTTCTATGGCTTCTAATAATATTGTCTTTTGATAGTGTTCTTAGTTTTTTCATTTGTGGTTATTAATTGATAATAAATTTTGGTAATACTCAACTAAAAAACTAGCCAAACTATTCAATTTGTTTTGGTCAAGACTAAGACCAAACTCTTCTCTTAAAATCATTCCAAGCTCTTCAATTAGTTCATTGGATATATTCATATGGTTTCGTATATCCTCGCTTTTAGAATCTTTATTTGTTCAAAGTGTTCTGAAGCGTCAACTAATAATTTTTTGTTCCAATAATTAGAAATAATTTTTTCAATCTCAGGTGTTTTTTTAAAAGAAAAAATACAATTATTTTTATTTGAATCTTTTCTTATGGCTACGATAGGGGAGAACAAGGTAATGGCACTCGCCAATGCTAAAGAGTTGGTTTCAAAATATTTATTGGTTTTTAACATGACAAGATAATACGCGGTAAGATAGGTATTGTCTGTGTCTTTAAATTAAGGGAACTGTAGTTATACTACTTCTTTGTTACTTTTCTTTTTACAAGTAAATCAAGTTTTTCTTTTGTTCTATGAAAAGATGTTTTTACAGAATCTTCATTTATTTTTTCATTTTCATTATCTATATTTTGTTTTTTAATCACTTCATCTACTACTGTCTTAAAAGGTAATTTTTGATTTCTCAGATTAAAAATTTCTATTTCATAATTGGTTAATTTGAATCTATTTTTAGGCAATTCATCTACCGCATTACCAATATTCTCCCAATTATCTTTAATGAACTTAATTAGTTTGTTTTTCTTTACAGGACGGATAATATTTATAGATATTCCGTAGGTAGCTAGGTTGCCATTTTCATCTCTTTCTTCACTTCTAATAATTTCATAATTAATACTTCCATCAAGATTATTGTAATATTTGTTTGGTAATACAAAATTACCTAGAATTAGAGTAGAAAGTTGTCGTTTCACAAAGTTATCAAATATAAAAATATCATTTAGTCTTTTTTCCTCATTCTCTATGTTTTTTCGTATCTTATTATCTTCTTCTTCAAATGGGTTAGGTGATACGATAATTTCCTCTATTTTTTTATGGTCAAAACCCTCTTTGGGGATATTGAGATTTTTCCTACTTTTAATAATTTCATCTTCAAAATCTTTAATAATTTCTAAACCAATTACTTTTGAATAATCTTCATATGAATATCCAGAATACCCCTTTTTATTCCATCTAATTATTTCGTTCCAATTGTCAGCGGTAAATAGGGGAGGGTCGCCAATTATAAACTTAATTTTCATTTGTATTTTATATTTATATTTACCTTATTATCCCACGAATTTACTAAAAAACTAAAATCTAAAAAACTATAAAAAATTTTTAAGGGGGTATATATTAATTACTACTACCCATATCTAATAGCGTTACTCTTTAGCCCACCCCACCCATGTAATAAAAAGAAACTTTATACTACATAAAACAAGAACAATAAAACAGTTCAATATAAGGGAAATATGCGGTAAATAACACAGAACATATAGCAATATTATTACCTCACCAGAGATACGGTTTACAATTAATCATTTTTATCCTTAAGATAGGTTATTTATTCTTATAAGTTGAGTAACTATCTACCCAATATGTTTTATTTTATATAAATTTACAGTTTCACAGTTTATATATTGTCGTAAATTTAAATATAAAGACAAATGACAATAATAATTATAATCGGGGTAAAATAACTCATACTGATTTTTTAACAATTAAACAATGAAACAAACAAAACAATTAATACTTAAAGTTTTAAAAAATGAAGCACGACTTTGGAATGAGGATAAAACAGAATTAAATCAAACAAAATTACTTGATATTTTGGATAATTTCGGTGATAAAGAAAAAGACTTATATGAAAATATAATAAGTTTATTACTCCAAGAAAAAGAGTTAAAAGATGAGTTTTTCATAAAAATAAAAGATGTATATGTCTTTAAAACAAATGATTTCCGTTTCTTCATGGAAGAAAACAAAATAGACAATTCATATACGGCATTTAAAAACAGAATAGGGCTTTCTGACGGTAAAAAATTTCTAAAAGATACAAATGATGTTGTCCTAGATTTTCCATACAAAGATTGTGTTTTAGAGGGCGGTCAGAGTAGTGAAGAAGGTTTAGATACATTCTTTGAATACAGCGAAAAGTCAGAAGAATATGAAGAAAAAAAATCAAAAAGAAAAGAAATATTTTTTAATCAAGTTTTAGCCCATGACGAGATAGATAGATTATTTGATAAAAAGGCTTTAGTAAACTGGAAAAGATATACAAAAGACGGAGAAAAAGAAGTAGGAGAAATTAAAAGAGATGGAAACGGCACAATAAAAGAAAATCTAATTATCAAGGGTAATAATTTACTTGCCTTGCATAGTCTTAAGGAACAGTTTGCTGGAAAAGTAAAACTAATTTACATTGACCCACCATATAACACCGGGAATGACGGCTTTAAATACAACGATAATTTTAACCACTCTACTTGGTTAACTTTTATGAAAAATAGACTAGAGGTTGCAAGAGAATTGCTTAGTTATGATGGTTCAATTTATATTCAATTAGATTATAACGAAGCTCATTATGGAAAAGTACTAATGGATGAAATTTTTGGCAAGGATAATTTTCAAAGAGAAATTATTTGGGATATATCTGTTCTCTCTGGATATAAAACAATCGCTAATAATTGGATAAGAGGACACGATTCTATATTGTTTTATTCTAAAAATAGTAAATTACTTAAATTTAATAAAGTTAAAACCGAGCATAGTGAAAAATATTTAGCCAGATTCAACAAAAAGGATGAGGAAACAGGAAGGATGTTTTTTGATGGAAGAGGAAAAAAACTTTTTTTAGATGAAGTTATAAAGAAAGGGAAAGCTATCGGTGATGTATGGGGAGATATAATTTCATTTCAACAAGCCGCAACAGCAAAAGAGAGAATAAAAGATTTTGATGGTCAAAAACCAGAGAATCTTTTAGAGAGAATAATTAAGTCTGCCACTGATGAGGGTGATATTGTTTTAGATTATCACATCGGTACAGGCACAACTTTATCAACAGCTCATAAAATGGGTAGGCAATATATCGGAATTGAGCAGATGGATTATGTAGAAACAATTGCACTGGAAAGACTAAGACAAGTGGTGAATGGAGAGCAAGGAGGAATTTCCAAATCAGTAGATTGGAAGGGTGGGGGTGATTTTGTTTATTGCGAACTTGCCAAATGGAATGAAACAGCTAAAAAACAGATTTCTGATTGCAAGAGCTTGGATGAGCTCAATAAGTTATTTGATGAAATGTATGATAAATATTTCTTAAATTACAACCTAAAAATAAAAGAATTTAAGGAAAAAGTATTAAAAGAGGAAGAATTTAAAAAACTGTCATTAGACGACCAAAAGAAGCTGTTTATTGCCATGTTAGATAACAATCAAATGTATGTAAATGAAACAGAAATGGAAGATAAGAGGTATGGGATTAGCGACTTAGACCAAAAAACAACCTCCAAATTTTATTACGACAAACAATAATCATGCCAGATATAAAGAATTTATACGAAACACTTGCAGAAAAGGCATTTAATTTAAATATTACTAAGCCTGAAATCCCTGAATATATAAAAAACAATCTAAAATATAGTCTTTTTGATTGGCAAGAAAAAGCTATTAGTAATTTCTTAACATATCAATTGATTAAGGGCAGGGAAAATCCAAATTCACCGACACATCTAATGTTCAATATGGCTACAGGAACAGGGAAAACACTTCTTATGGCTTCCACTATTTTATATTATTACAAACAAGGTTATAGAAGTTTTTTATTTTTTGTTAACCAAAATAATATTGTTAGTAAGACTGAAGAAAATTTTATTAACAGCTCACATGAGAAATATTTGTTTAGCAATAAAATAATTATTGAAGATAAAACCATACCAATTAAACAGGTTGATAGCTTTAGTGATAATCCACAGGGAATAGAAATTAAATTTACAACAATTCAAAAGCTCTATAACGACATTCATATCCAAAAAGAAAATCAGGTTACTTTAGACGATTTATACAAAAGAAATATTGTTATGTTAGCAGATGAAGCCCATCATCTTAATGCAGACACTAGAAATAGAAATGGGATACAAGAAGAATTGGTTCCTGAAGAACTAACTGCAAAATCTAGTAAGGTAGAAATTGAAAGAAAGGGATGGGAACATACCGTAATAGAACTCATTTTAAACAAAAAAAACAATTCCAAAGACAATAAAAATGTATTACTGGAATTTACAGCTACAATACCCGAGAACGAGCAAATTGAGAAAAAATATGAAGATAAAATTATTTTTAAATTTGGTTTAAAAGAATTTTTAAGTGCAGGTTACACCAAGGAAATAAACTTAATTTCATCATCATTATCAAAGAATGAAAGGATTCTCCAAGCACTTTTGTTTAATTGGTATAGGCACAAAATTGCAGTTAAAAATAATATTCCAAACTTTAAACCCGTAATTCTTTTTAGAAGTAAAACAATAGAAGAATCAAAAAATGACTATGAGAACTTTTTGGATTTGACAAGCAATTTAAAATTATCAGACTTTGATTTTTTGAAAAATATAATTGGTATTGTTTCACAAGGACAAAGTATTTATGAGCAGGGAAAAACTAGAACTGAGCAAGTATTAAATTTTATAAAAAACGAAAATATAAACTACGGAGAAGTAGTTAACTATATTAAAAATAATTTCACGGATAGAACCATAATCATTACCAATTCAGAAACAAATAAATCTAAGTCAGAAGAAATAACTTATGACCAAGAGAAGCTTTTAAACAGCCTAGAAAACAAGGAAAACCATATAAGGGGTATTTTTACCGTTCAAAGGTTAAATGAAGGCTGGGATGTCTTAAATTTATTTGACATAGTTAGGCTTTACGAAACAAGAGATGAAGGTGCTGATGCAGTTGGAAACAGAAGGGCTGGAAGTTCAACGGTTGCCGAAAAACAGCTTATAGGCAGAGGAGTAAGATATTATCCTTTTGTCTTTAAAGACATGCAGATTAATAAAAGGAAATTTGATGACGATATAAACAATGAATTGCGAATTCTAGAAGAATTATTTTTTTACAGCATAAATGACAGCCGTTATATTGATGAATTAAAAAGAGAATTGAAAAAAGATGGCTATATCAGAGATGATAGAGAATTTAAAACTTTTGATATTAAAAAATCTTTTAAAGAATCAGATTATTACAAAATTATAAAAATTTGGGAAAATAGACAAATTGATAATCCAAACAGAAAAAAGACTTCTCTTGAGGAAATTAAAGATGAATTTATAAACCCATATGTAGCTAAAGGTAATGTATTAAGAGAAGAAGTTGTTGACTTTAGTAAAGAAGAAAAACAAATAAGAGAAAATGCTATTGATAAAAAATGGAAACCAAATTTCTCAATATTAATTAAAGATATAGAAAAACATATTTTTAGAAAAGCAATTAATATAATTGCTAAAGATGATAATTCTGTCTGTAGGTTTAATTCTCTCTCGCAAGAATTAAATATTAAAAGTATTGATGACTTACAGAAAGATGAATTTCTTGGAAATTTTAAAATAACTGCAATTTTAAACAAAGACCAAGACTACGACAATCTTCATAACTCCGAAAAATTAGACATGGTATTAGATTTCTTAAATATTGTTTTTTATAAACTAAAAGAGAATATAAGTCCAAAAATTGGAACTACAGAATTTTATCCAAAAAGGCTTGAAGATGTATTTAGAGAACCAAAAACAAAAGTAATTGATAGATTAAATCTTAATGACAATATCTCAAATGAAAACGACTGGTATATCTTAGATGGTTTTGCTGGAACAAGTGAAGAAAAAGGGTTAGTTGATTTTATTGAGGAGCAAATACAAGAATTAAAAAGCAAATATGCAGAAGTATTTTTATTAAGAAATGAAGAAGTCTATAAAATTTATGATTTTGATAAAGGATTAGGTTTTCAGCCAGACTTTATATTATTTCTTAAGGATAAGTCAGACAAAAATTTATACTATCAAGTCTTTATTGAACCAAAAGGAACTCAATTTTTAGGTTTTGATAATACTTTTAAAACAGGACATGACGGTTGGAAAGAAACATTTTTAGAAAAAATAACAGAGAAATTTGGTAAAGAAAATATCTTAAAGGCAGAAAATAATAAATATTATCTTATTGGATTGCCATTCTTTAATTTAGCTAACAATACAAATTTTGAAACCGAATACTCAAAATTAATTTCTGATAATTCTTAATTAAAACGAAAGCCAGCCTGATTATTTATTTTTTGTCTTTTTTATTAACTATTTATTTCTATTAAAAATTATCGTGATTTTAGGTGTAATTTATATTTAAAAT
>DATCTW010000033.1:0-2133 GCA_036567745.1 Ignavibacteria bacterium
CGATAATCAGCTATTCTTTCCTTCCAAATATCGTGTTTTATATTACTTGACATCAATACCTCCCAGAACTATTATTTTAAGGTATTATCTCAATAAATTACTCTTCACTCAAGATACAGTCGGTTTGACACTTACGTACAATCAATCATATTGTTAGCTCCTTAGTTAATTAATGTGGTTGCTGTCAGGACAACCCACTTGATATTAACAAAGGAGCTTTCATGCTTTCTACAGGTAAATATTACAGTTGATTTTAATCAAAAATTTTTATGCAACAACTATGATGTTAAATCTACTTTTGAAGATTCTTTGGATTTCCAAACCGTATTGCTGAAAACAATTATGTCAGATGAAGAATCGAAGATAAAAGTGCCCAAAATATATGTTCCTTCGGATGAATTTTCAAATATTCTATGGAAGTACTTTATACCAAAAAATAAAATGAAGTTAAAACCTAATGTTAATAAGTTTGCACAGTTAGCTAATGTAAATGCCTATGACCGATTAGGATTTGCGAGTTATTTTTCAAGTTTATATATAGAAATTGGCTCTGGAGAGATATTCTACATTCTCCCACAGATACATTTAGAGGTATTGTTTATAGTTAGCTCGGATTACTTGATGAATAAAGTGAATTTTAACTTGCAGCCCCGTGTTGAATCAACATTAAAAATGATTGCATATCAAGGAAATATCTATGTAAAGGTCATTGATGATAAAGGGATAGCTGTACCATTTAATAATATGCTTTTTTTAGAAGTTAACGAGAAATTAATAATAGCATTGCATTTATTAAAAGAACCTGGAATAGGAAGCATTATTTTAAAATCTTCAATATCCAATGAATTCGAAACTCTCCAGAATTATGAGTTCGTATCATTTGTAAATATATTGGGTAGACAAAGTGATTTAAAAGATACAAAGCAAATTGCCTTTGTGCCAGTAGTTATTTATGATGTTATTACACTTAATGCATTTGTTGCTGTAGAGCAACAAAAAATTGATTTTTTGCAGTTTGAGTACTTAGACCTAATAAGAATAGTAGAATCTTTTTCTAATGTGGAGGAATTTTACAAGTATATTAGGGAATTAAATCAATTGCAGAAAAGTACACATCTGTCTATGGGTGATCAGATTGACCAACTTAGCCTTTATTTAGAGCAAGGAAAAAAATTTTTTGAAATGGGGCAGATGCCTCATTTAATGAGCTTCGGTGCTCATGGTTGGTACGACTATTATATGCCTTATTTATATGCAAAGTATCAATCGGATGTTTATAAATATTTAGAAAAAATGGCTCCCAAATTTTATAATCATGTAGTAGCGAAAAAAGATAATGTTTATGAATGTTATAATAGTGAATTAATGAAGGGAGGGCTGATGGCTAAATCTCCATGTGGATATACCTTTGTTAGATACCTAATTTCTGTATATTTAATAAAAAATGAATTCGCCGTGAGAATGGCAGAAGAAGTTTTAAAGCCGCTTTTTGCCGAGTACTCCCAGAAGGTATTACCTCGCCTTTCTGATATGTAACAAAATTTAATTTCTCTTTTGGCGACATCTACTATATAGAGATAGTGCCAAAAGAAATGGCTAAATCGTATATTCGTATTGTTGAACCTTATGTTAGCGAATTGGATAAGGAGCACCCCATAAAGATTAAAACAATGTTAAACAATAGGGATAATACAATTCATTCGTTCGTTCTATATGATGCGGAAGATTTAATTAATATTTTTGACAGTAAAGAAAATAATGGAGAGAGATATTGTGTTAATGAATTAATTCACAGTATTCTTTCTTATAACTTTCCTGAAGACAGTAATTTGGTTCAGCTAGTATCTGAAATCTCTTAAGCCCCCTAATCACCTTGGACAGTTTCGGAATAAACAAGTAAAATAGAAATTGTCAGGAGGGGTTACATAATTGGGAAAAAAAGTTTATGAAAGAGAATTTATAGAGCAAATAGTCAGATAAGCTATTGAAACTGGAAATGCAAGTATAGTAGCTAGAAAACACGGAATTAGCCCTAAAAATATAAGTTACTGGTTAAGAACTAGAAAAGGAGATACTGCTAAATCAAATTTTAAGAAAAATGCACTGGAGAAAAACGGACTTAAGGAAACGCCA
>DATCTW010000034.1:0-23140 GCA_036567745.1 Ignavibacteria bacterium
TTAATATATATATATAAAATTCTAAATCATTTTTTTACCGGAATAGAAATTGAAGTTGTTACATTTTCCGATTTTCCCCCCATCGTTGTCATAACAACTATAGAATAAAAATATGTATTACCGTTAATAACATCCTTATCAGTAAAAGATCTAATGTTACTTTCGACAGCTTTAAACTCATTTAATTGATTATTAGATAAACCACGATAAATAACAAACCAATATTTCTCCTTTAATTTTTGATTATAACTCCATTCTAAAATTACAGAATTATTTTTTTCATCATATTTTGCAAAGAATTTTTCCACTTTTTGTCTATCACCTTTATCATAAGGTTTGCCCATTACTGGCATTGCATAAGACGATTGCAAGCCAGAATCATCAAAAGATAAAATGGTGTATTCATAAGTATTCAACTTTTCAACCTTTTTATCAACATAATAATTTACAGTTTTAGATAAAGAATCAATTAAAGACCATTTTGTTTCACCTTTCTTGCGTCTAAAAAGTTTTTGATACAATAAGTCTTTGCTTGTGCTGGGCACCCATTCAAGTGAAATACTAGAATCTGTAACAAAAACATTTTTAAAAACGGCTTCAACAGGAGGATTTTTATCAGGTCTTTTAATTTTTAGTATTGGGGATAATTCCGAATGCTGATATCTTGTATTTACTGCTGCTATTCTATAGTAAACATGTTTCGTTAGTGTTTTAATGTTTACCGTATCAACAAAAACAGTATCCTGATAAACATTCCCCGTTAATTGTTGAAACTCGTGATCAGGATCATTAGAACGCAGCACCCTATATCCCAAAATATTCCATTCTGGTCCCATATTCCATTTTAATTTCACGATACCATTTGAATCAATACTACCAGTTAAACCAGTTGGCACTGATGGAGGAAAAGTATCTACTAAAATTACTCTTTGTGGTAAAGAATATGAAATATTTCCTGCTGTATCAATAGAACCAATAGAGTAATAAACCTCTTCCATATTCTTGACTTTATCACTATATTTAAATGTGTTTTTTGGTAGTGGTTTATTAGTAATTATAGTAAAATTATTAAGGGAATTATTACTTCTTGCAACAACAAATCCTGAAAGATCATTAGATGGCTTATCCAACTTCCAGGATAAAACAATTTCATTTGAAAATTGCTTTGGTTTTTCGAGTATTGGTTGAGGAGGTGGAGTTAAATCTTTTGAATAGGCAATTATTTCAGAAGGTTCACTTAACTCTGCAAAAGGATTAACGCCATAAATTCGATAATAATATTTTTTATAATTGATTGTTGAAGTATCTCTAAAAAAAGGTTTGATTTCTTCATTAGATTCTTTCGAGGAAGTAACAACTAAGGGAATGTTATTTAAAATTTTATAATTTTTCCCATCTTCAGATCTATAAACATAATATCCTGAAAATTTATTTTCTAATTTATCTTCCCATTTAAGGGTAATAAATCCATCTCCACTTTCAAATAACAACCCTTGCGGGCCAGGTGTTTTAATTGAAGCTGTAACATTTACCACTATATAGGCTGTATCAAAAGAATAATCGTTTGTCTTTTCTGCGAGGTAAACTCTATAAACATAAGAATCCCCTTCTTTTACTTCTCTATCCACATATCTTAGGCCCATAGCGTTTGCAGTAAAGGCATCATTATCAGCTGCAAAAAGTGCAAAAGAAAATCTATTTGTTAGTTCATCAGCTGCATTTTTTAAAGCTTTTAAATTATTTTCATCTAGTGGTTTTGGAATAAAAGATTTACCATAAATTGATTGTACTGCAATAGCAGAAAAAACATTATCTTTATTAGTTCTTATGCCCCATTCTTCTATAGGTAATGGCTTAAGTGGGTTCTTATTTAATTTAACATAATTAGCAGGATCGAATGGTTTATCTGAGTTTAACTTTACTTTCTCAATATTATAACCAATTCTATTTGCAATAACCCACCCACCCGCAGTTGAGGGTGCCCATCTAATAACTACTGAATCTTTATAAGACTTTGCCAAAATAACTATTTCAGCTTTTTTAACATTCTGCACAACATTTTGTTGTGATAATAACATATTGTTAAAAAGAATAAAAACAAATAAAAGTATACACAAATTATTTTTATAACGAGCTACCATTTAATTCCTCCATTAAAACTTTTTATGATTTTTTAGAATGCAATATTGTATTGCAATCCTCCATATAATTCATGATAAGTCTCTGAAATTTCACTATCTGCCCTATAATTGCTATTAGAAAGTGTAAAACCTAATGATCCATATTTACCAAGGTTGTAGTTAGAAATTAAATTAAAGTAAAGTTGATTATCTCTTTTGTTGGTCTTAATAAAATTTAGACCTATGCCGGCTGTGATATTCAATTTATTATCAAAAAGTCTTTTACTTACATTTTCAGAAATATTAATAATTTCAGTTGAGAAATTTGAAGTATTATTCTTATTATAAACAAAAGAAGTAGTAAACGACCATAAGCTTTGTAAAGACAAAGAATGAATAAAGCTTAGACAATGATTTTTATTATCTGTATACTGAGATGATATGATATTTTTATCTAAAGAATTCTGATAGGTATAATTCAAACTAATATTATTTATACCACCAAAACCTTCAAACATAAATCTAGGAGATACCATTACAGAGTTAAAAACATTCGATAGTTTTAAAGTATCATTCTTATGAGATGATTTAATTTGATTATTGTTATAATTTAAATCGAGACCAACCTGTTGACTTATTTGCCAATTAGCATTAAAGGAACCAGTAAATCTACTTGTTGTAGATAGTCGATTATTTCTTAAGTTGTTATATCTTAGCCCTCCTTGTGCTCTCAGATATAATTTGTTATCTAATAATTTAACAGATGGAGAAATTGAAAATTCCATCAAATCGTTTGTCATAAGTGAATAACCCAATGTTGTAAATCCAGGTCCAATCCACTTTGCATTAAGTGCAAGTGACCAAGAGTTTGAGGGTCTGATTAAAAACTGTATTTTTGCTGCCCCATCAACTCTTGATGAAACATTAGGAGTAAATAATATTTTTGGGGTGCTAATATCTTCCAACTTATCCGACAAAATATTACTTGAATAAGCAGAAAGAGCAACTTCGCTTTGAAAACTTAATCCATCTATTATTTGAGCACCAAATTTTAATGAACCAACTAGGTTTTCAGCAGGTTTGTTTGTTAAGGAATCTCTTTTAATTGAGGTGCTATCATCTATTGCATGAAATAAATTGATATCGAAATAAGCAACCGATTCATTACCATAACCTATAGAAACAGCGTAAGCATTCTGCTTATAAACAGAAGACTGATACTGATAATCGCGGAATTCTGTTGCTGCCTGACTTCTACCATAAAGAACTTTTAACCTGAAATTACCTGGTGTTAATTCAATTCCTCCACCTAATAACCTTAAATCTCCAAAAGTAAAATCTGAAATGTTTGAAGAGTAATAACCAGCATGAAGAGTTAACCAGTTTGAAATTCTAGGGCTTACACCAAACTGATTAAATGGCTGTTGAAATCTTCTTTCTCTTGATGATAAATAAAGCTCAAAAGGTAATTGAATTTGATCATAAATAGTAATGGTAGTACGAAATATTCCTTGAGCTACATTTGATGGTTGCCTTTTATCTGTTCTATTAGTAGTATAAAAATTATCACTTAAATTAATTGAACCCCCAACCTTTACAATATTACTACTTTCCTGAGCTAGAGATAGAGAACAAACAAAAGATATAATCAATATTTTAAATAATGAAAAACTATAACTCAGCAAAATATTTTTAAAATTTTTTATCAACATAACTTATCTCTTTTGTTACTTTTAATAAACAAATGATTTATTAAATGTTGTAATAGGTTGATCAATTCCAAGGCAACCACGATAGTTATAACCATATTTTAGTGGGTAGTTACCTCTTAACATTATCTGATAATTTCTGTTTGATATCAAGTTTAGTTTATTACGTTCAGAAGAATTTAAATTTGAATATAAATATGGAATAGATAAAATTACAGCCGCTCTTGTTTTCAAATTTAAAAAGTCATTAGGAATAATTAACCCGTGATTATATTTTATTATTAACGTAGGTGATCCAGATTGTGTAAGAGATGATTGCAAACCACCCAAACCCGTTGATGTTCCAGATATACCAGGTATATTATAGCCTGAAGTACCAGTAGATGAAGAAGACGAACCACTAAAACCAATTTGAGCGACATCAACAATGTTTGGCTGAGCAGAATTAGTTTCAACTTCAACTAGTTTAGTCGATAAAAGTTCATTTTTAGCATTTTCAAATTGGATATCTGAAGACCATAACTTTTTACTCTTCAGCCATTGTATTTCATCATAAACAAGTGGATTAGCAAAATTGTTATGCCATGTTGCTGTTCTTTCATCAGCAAAAAATTTAATCAATGGACCAACTTTATAAGTATTTCCATCTTGATACCATGTATAAGGTTTAAAATCATAATAGTCAAAATTTTCAGCACCAGAATAAGTTGCTTTTTGATATTCATGTATTCCATCAATATTTGTTGTTGTAGAAACATAATTGTAATTTGCCAATTTTTCTTGAAGTGTATTATAACGGCTTGTTCCAAAGAAAAATACATATAGCAATTTTTCGGCTGGTTTAACCTTTGAAGAAGAAATAGAAGTTTGCTCAAAATAAATTGAAGAAGAATTTTTGCTTAAAAGTACTTTTTCTCGCATGGTGAGAAATTGATTAATAGAACCTATTCCGGGAGCTAAACCAGTTGAAGAAATTTTACTTTCTTTCTTGATTAATTGTAAATAATACCCTTTATTATTCTGCAAAACAGGTATATTAAATGAAATTTGTTTTGAGCTATTGTTATATACAAAGGGAACATCTATTGTTTGGGAATTCATATCAATAGGTACAAACCTTGCTATCAAATCCAATTTATATCCTTCTTTCGGAGAAAACAAATCAGATTGACCTCTTTTCAACTGAATCAACCCTTTTCTACATTCATTTTGGAGAAAATACTTGTGACCATTAAAAGGATAAGTATATTCAACATTATTATTTGGAATATTATCCGGTGCATTAGAAGTTGTAAAAATACTTTCAACTCTTTGCTCTACTAAGGATCCATCTTTTTTACGTGCGGGTTGCCATGTGCCAGAAATTAACTCTTCACCATAAGCTATTGCAGAAAACTTATAACGTGTATTTGATAAAAGAGCATCATTAAAGCTAAAGAAAGTGGAATACTTATCCTGTGAAACCACATTTGAGCCACTAACATTTTGATTATTGCTTAAATTAGTAAGCACTAAGGGTTTTAAATTTATTTTGAATACTCTTATTCTCGAATTTTGAGATTGTCCAGGTAATTCTTCTAATTCAAATGGAGTATCTAACTTGAAATTAGTTGCAACTTGAGGCTCAATAAAAACGTCAACATTTGATTGTCCATTTTGAGGATTGATATCTGAAATCAAATCAATTTTTGAAAGAGGTGTTTCTATAACAGGAACGCATTCATCACCAAGTTTAAATTCAAAATTACAATATCCTTTTATTTTGCCATTAAATATACTATATGGGCCTCCAACTATTCCTTTAATCCATGTTGGTTTTGGGCCCCCACCTTGCAAAGCCGAACCAACAGAAAGATTTAGTATTTGAACATCGCCTTCATAAAAGGATACATCAACATGTAAACCAATTACTGCATTAACATAAGCATAGATTTGACCCATAGCATACCATCCATTTACACCTATAGAACCACTCATTCCCTCACATGTTGTATTTTGGCCATAATTAGCTAAAACCAAATCAAAACCACCTAAAAATCTTGCAGAACCATAGAAATTAAGATATTCTTTCCTTCCGGTATTAAGATCTATACTTTCACCAAATGCAAAACTTTTACCTTGTTGAATCAACTGATTCCTTGGAGTAGTTGTAAATTCAGGGAAAAGATTTTGTATCTCAGTAGGTAGCTGTGGTGGTGGAGGTAAATTCATACCACACATTAAATAACCACCGCCTGTTAACCAATCTGCAAGTTTTAAGTTAATTCTATTAGAAGGTTCTCCAATTTTTACAAACCACAAATCAGGAGAGAAATGCAGGATCATTTGTCCTCCTCCTGTAAATGGAGAAGCATTTATTCTGACATCAAAAATACCATCAAAAGTTTTAGTTGGAACATTGTAATCCATGTTGACATTAGCAGTTACTTTGGCACTTGAGCGATTAGTAATATTGCAAAGCATATAAGCAGGTCCAGTAACAGAAATACGACCAATTCCTCCATTATTTAAAAATTCTGCTTCAAGTGAAAGATCACCATTGAATGCTTCTGGTGAAGGGTAAGTTCCTAAAATAGCTGTACCTTTGAAACCAAAATTTATATTATTATCCGGCACATAAGTAAAACCGGAATTAGTTGTTCCAGGATTAGATGAATTGTCAGGTGAAGAGGCAGGAGTTGAAAGGTTAGTTTCACCACTCTTTCTCATATGGTACCAGGCGCCTCCTCCAAAACCATATAAACCAACACCTGGTAAAATTTGAAGACCAGTATTGAACAAAGCTTTAGCATCAACATACCAATATCTAAAATTATTTACAGTTCCAAACTGAGCAGTAGCAGTAACAGAAAACTGATCTACAAACATGGCACTCAGAGCTCCACGAAAACCATTACCGTAAACTGAGTTATTATTATATATATTAATAGAACCATTTATTTTAACAGCACCCAAATCAGCATTAAGAGAAATTGCATCTAACTCTACACCATCAAAAATAAACTTTTGTGGTCCATAGTCAGAACCTAATTTAGCCCATAAACTCAAAGTGGTTGAACCACTAATTGCATTTGCTCCTGGTTGCAAATTTAATCCTACAGTAAATTTTAACCCTGCAGCAGGCATTCCACTTCTAGTACCAAATAATGGTTCGACATTATTTATTGTTATAGGAAAGCCCGAAATACTGTGCTGTGGGCTTGCGAAATTACAATTTTTTAATCTTACATAGGGAGATTCAGTACTTAGTCCTAATTCTTCAAAAACAATTCCACTTAATCCTAATTGAGAAAGATTTCCGAGAGAACCTTCTAAAGTATAAGTGCCATTTAATAATGCTTGAGCTACAAATGTTCCAGAAGTATCAAAGAGCTCTATTCTTGAGCTAGGATCAAGTTTGATTTTTCCACCACAACTAATCTCAATGGTATCAGCAGGTACTATTAAAAATTGATAAACTAAACCTTTCGAATCTGAGGATTTGGCTAAAGTACCAATATATGTTAACGAAGTATCAATAAAAGATAAATTTATTCTTCCTTTTAACATTCCATTTTGATAGGAACTACTCACTATACTTAATTTTATAGAATCTAAACTTCCACCCAATTTACCAAAATTCCCTTTTGGATGTTGAATTATATTAGCAGCCTCAATGTATGAGGTAAATCCTGTTCTATCTATAATTAAATTATTTACAAGAACAGATGGATTCTCATTTTCAAAAGTTTTTAATTTATCTGGTAATATTAAAGTAGCTTTCCTAATAAAGAATCCTTCCCAGCTATTGTTTGTAGAACCAGAATAATTTTTAGGGAAAGATATTGTTTCGGGATTCCTTTCTGAAGAAAAATCAAACACCATATCTTGAACAGAAATTTTAAAGCCCGGCAAAGACGTTATCTCACATTCTTCAAGATTTGCAGAAGCTAACCATTGCCAGCCATTACCACTTTTTTCAGCCTTTGTGTTGAAAACAGCTTTTGCCAATTTAGTAGTATCAGTAGTAGATAGTGGTTTCAACCATGTTCTTGGGAACTCTACTTCAGCTGAAACAACAAATTCTTTAAACCCATGACAATCCCAACTCATATAAGTACCTCTATCAGATGGTGTTGGTGCTTTGAATAAAATACTCCATGTGCCTTCATTGCGATAACCGAAATCTTGAGCTAAATATAACGTGCCCTGACCGGATGTAGAAAATCCATTCTTATGAAAGCAAATATTTTTAGCTCCTAAGCCAAAGCCAACACCTGGTCCTAATTTTGGGAATTCAACATAACTTGTTGCATTTAGTACAGCTTGTGTTGGAGTAAATTTCATTCCAATAATAGCTATTACTACTCTATGCCCTTTTTCAACTTTATCAAAACCTATTGGCAAACCCACAGCATTTGTATTAGTAAATGCACTAACGTATAAGCCTTTGCTCTCTAATTTATCATGAATTGATTTGATTTTATCATTAGCCATATTCAATACTTGACCCGTAAAATCATTACCCTCAGCTAACGAATACCCTGCTCCTTCTGAAATCTTTGCATAAGCTTCTCCTTCAAAAACCACATTATCTGTATTTACTTTTAATCCATTAAATTCAACTAAAATTGGAGCTCTAAGCTGTAGGGCAGGCACTTTAATTTCCCCTTCACCAGATAGCGAAGAAGCACTTCCTGAAACGGATGTTAACTTCAAATCAAATTGACCAATTTTAATAACACTATCCTTCGCATAAGTGACCGTAGAGATAGTAGTATTTGTAGGAGCAGGTACAATACAATTACCAGTGCAAGATGAAGTATCAGAAGCCAACTCTCTAGAAACGCTAAATATTCCATCATTAGAAGTTACACAATTTGAATCACAATGCACCCCATCAGCTCTGATAGAATCTTTTTTATAATTTAACGTAAAATTCCATAAATAATGATTACTGGTATCAGCAGAAAATGAAATCGAATTCGAATCAGTATTAATAAAATTTAAGTCATATCTTGTATATCCATCAAAATCTGGTGTGTAAGCAAATAATTTGGAATTATCATTTCCAGTAAAAGTAGAATCTAATATTGGTTTTGATGTTTTAACTTCGGAAACGAGTTGAGAGCGTGAATCCATCTTCCAGATTTTTATATTTCCACCGGTTATTGAATTTTTTCTTATTTGTGGTTTTATTGAAACAGAAAATTTTGGTTTTGTATCGGTAATTGTTGAATTATTTTCTGGAATTTGAACCCGCATATCAAAACAGCTTATTGAAGTTATTGGTTGAACTTTAATCTTTCTTGTTTCACTTGTTAGATAAACAAGATTAGATGAACTCAAATACTTAAGTCTCCAAAAAAATGCACCTGTATCTGAAATAGAAAATTTTCTTGATATGTCACTAAATAAACTATCACAGCTATTCCCAGTAGAATAATTTAACGAAGAAGGAATTTGAAATTTTTTCGTTAAATATATTGAATCAAAACTATTATTTCTTGAGAATTCAACTTCAAAAAGTCCTTTACCATTGGTTGAAGAGCCAAAAGCATGAAAATTGTTCACCTGTAACAAATCTAATTGGTCAAAATTTAATTTTGATGGTTTTGGAATATTCCACACAATATTAAAATCCTTTGACACAGTAACGATTGTATCATTTGCTAATTTAAGCATAGGTTTTTTAAAACCTATTACAAAAGAAGAAGTATTAGTATTTGAAGTAATAATACTACCATCACTTTTTACAAATTCTGCTCTTAAGCTCCATATATATTTTTTACCCTCTTCAAGATTTCTCATAAAATCTACAATATTTTTCATGCTATCAACATTTACAAATATATAAGTAGCTTTTTCTTGTGAGCTTAATCCCTGACTATTCATCGGACCTGAAGGGAAATTAATTTGTCTAGTAAAGGTTTGTTCTACATTATTTCCTTCTTTTCTAAATCTTAATGTAAACTTTATAGATCTAATATCATCTCTATATGGATTATATTTTACTATTAAATGTGGTGGATTCCATGGTAAAGTGTCGTTATCAACAGGGTATACGGGTAATAATTCTATAGTTGATAATTCTTCTTGTTTCAATTTGAAGGTGCCAATTTCACTTTTACCATCGTTTCTTGAAGCCGGCACACCAAATTGGTTAAAAGCTTGCACAATCCAGGCATACCCAATAGCATTTGGGAAATAGTTAAATGGTAAATCCGAAGGCAAGTATTGATATGATGTATTTTTAATATTATCTTTCTCTAACAGAACTTGATTGCTTTCAATTGCCGTTCTTGGTGATTGGCCATTAAATATTGGACAGATTTTTATTTTATAACTAATAATCATGCCAGGGGGAATGTTTGTAACCGGCGACCAAACAAAATTTGGGTTAGGAGACATTATGATATCATCATTTACAGGAGAAATTAATGTTGGAGGATCAGGAATCATTATGAAGAAATTAGTACAAACTTCACCTGTAGATGATAATTCCTTTCCATATTGATCAAACAATTTTACACAAAACTGATAATTCCCTTCTGGTATCGAATTTGTATTTGTTGCAATATTTCTAATAGATTGATCAAAAGTAACAGCATTAAGATTGAATATTTGTGTACCATTAAAAACATTGGTTGAGGGACCTGGGGGAATATTTATTCTGGGCAATGAATTATCTTTTTCATCTGTTCTTGCTACTGATATATTTTTATCATTAACAATACTAAAAGAAATATAACTATTAGGATAACTCTGAGATGAATAGTTATTAATAATAATTTGAACATTTGAAGGATCTGTTTGCCACTCAGATAGGTTACTTGGAGTTGGGTTCTTAATAACAACATTGATACTTATCTGAGCATTTACTAAAACATTCGTTAAAATTAAAAAAAATAAAAAAGTAAAGGCTTTTTTCATGATTTATACCCAGTACTATTTTTTAAATAGTGAAATTAATATAATTAAATTATACTAAAACATAGTTATAAAAGTTTCAATTTATAAAATAAAAAATCTATATTTTACAAATTGTATTCTTCAAAACACAAAAAGCATAGTTAGATTCAAACTTTTTTTAAATTAATATTTTATATTTTAGATCATGAAAAAAGATCTACATATTTTTTATAACCTCATCGGCAAATTCTGAACATTTTACCTCCTTTGCATTTTCCATCAGTCTTGCAAAGTCATAGGTAACTGTTTTATTTTTTATGGCACCTTCCATACCTTTAATAATCAAATCTGCAGCTTCAGCCCAACCAAGATACCTTAACATCATTTCACCACTTAAAGTAACAGAGCCCGGGTTAACCTTATCAAGGTTAGCATATTTTGGAGCTGTTCCATGAGTTGCCTCAAAGACTGCATAACCATTTTGATAATTTATATTCGCTCCTGGTGCAATACCAATTCCACCCACACAAGCAGCCAAGGCATCAGAAATGTAATCCCCATTTAAATTTGGAGTAGCAATAACATCATACTCTTTAGGACGGGTTAAAATTTGTTGTAAAAAAGCATCAGCAATTACATCTTTAATAAGAATTTTACCTTCTGGAGGATTGCCACCACATTCATCCCATGATATTGTTTCGTTAGGGAATTTTTCCTTCGCTACTTTATAACCCCACTCCCTAAACGCACCTTCTGTATATTTCATTATATTACCCTTATGAACAAGGGTTACAGATTTTCTGTTATGCTTTATTGCATATCTAATTGCAGCTTCCACAAGTCTTGAAGTGCCTTCTTCAGAAATTGGTTTTATTCCAATTCCTGATGTTTCAGGGAATCGAATCTTTTTGACACCCATTTCCTGTTGTAAAAAATTGATCACTTTTTTAACTTCTTCTGTACCTGCTTTCCACTCAATGCCAGCATAAATATCTTCTGTATTTTCTCGAAAAACAATCATATCAACATACTCAGGATGTTTTACTGGAGATGGTACACCTGAAAAATATCTTACAGGTCTTAAACAAACATAAAGATCTAGCATCTGACGTAAAGCTACATTTATAGATCTGAAACCACCCCCCACAGGTGTTGTTAAAGGTCCTTTAATAGCTACAACATATTCTTTTATAGCTTCAAGGGTATCATCAGGCAACCATATTTCTTCATTATAAAACTTGTTAGCTTTTTCACCTGCGTAAACTTCAAACCATTCAATCTTTTTTTTACCATTATAAGCTTTCTCAATAGCAGCATCTATAATTCTTTTTGAAGCTCTCCAAATATCTGGACCTGTACCATCACCTTCGATAAAAGGAATAATTGGATTTTCTGGAACTTGTAATACCCCATTATTTACAGTAATTTTTTCCCCTTTTTCAGGTTGATTTAATTTTTGATAATGTGCCATTTTTTTCTCCAAATAATATATATTTTATTAGATTCAGCACAAATAAAAAAGCTACAACTTTCTATTTCTCAATTTCATCAATATATAGAATAGTACCGCCAATTATACACGTAGCATGAGCAAGGAAATTGACAATAGGAATTAGAAATAACAAGAGAGCTGATAAACCAAAACCCATAAAAAAAGGACCCGATTTCCACACAGTTACTATTTTCTTTCTAAATCCAAATTTCCTCGATTCCATTACATAATCCAAATATTTAAAGGTAATAGCATAAAGAGAATAAAAGAAAGTAATTATTGTAAATAAAATAGTTCCAATTACAGGTAAAAGATTAATTATAATGAGTAATATAAAAATGAAGATGATTAAAAGCAGGTTTTTTAGTTCATAACTTAAATCTCTTATAAACCCCTCTATAAAACCTATTTCAACTCTTTTATTCATTTTTTTATATATTTCTTCAGTTTTTTCTGAAAGCCTGCTATTCAAACCTCCTCCAAGCAACCCGCTTAAAATACCTGAAAATAGAACCGAAATTATTAAAACGACAGCTATCCCCAATATTAAGGCAAAATAATAAAAAAAATGATTATACCAGTGTACTCCGTAACTAAAGAGCGCATTCAACCATCTAACAAATATATAGAATGAGGAACTAAAAATTATTATAAATGTTATAATATTTAAAAGAAGCTGAACAACAACTATTTTCGATAGTTCTGGATACAAAAAAATGAAAGAAAATCCTTTAAATGGATATTTTAAACCAACAAAAAACTTTTTGATATTACTCATAGGATTAACATTTTAAAAGAATATATGTTTGTTTTAATTAATAGTCAAGAATTAATTTATAAGGTGTAAAATTCTTTCTATCAATGTAATTTTTTTATTGACATCTTAATTATAATATATTACCTTTATCTTTTAAGGGATTGAAAGAACTACACCAACAATTAACCTATATATAATAATTTAAAAGGAGTCCTTATATGGCTACTCTAAAGGAACGCCTCTCAGAACTAATCCCTATTAAACGAGATATACTCAAAAACCTTAGCAAGCAATATGGCAGCACTGTAATATCACAGGTTACTGTCGATCAAGCCCTTGGTGGATTAAGAGGAATTACTTGCCTCCTTTGTGATACTTCTTCAGTCGAATTAGATAAAGGGCTTATCATAAGAGAAATACCTATTAGACACTTAACAGACAAAACACCAGAAGAAATATTTTTCTTACTTACCTCAAGTGAAAAACCAGATAATGAAGGATTAGAGGATTTACGAAAAGAATTAAAACTAAGAAGTGAGGTGCCTAGTTATGTTTATGATGTTCTAAAAGCTATGCCAAGAGATTCTCACCCAATGACTATGTTTAGTACAGCTATTCTTTCAATGCAAAAAGAATCTGTTTTTTACAAAGAATATCAAAAAGGTTTAAAGAAAGAATATTATTGGGAGTACATCCTTGAAGATGCATTAAACATACTTGCAAGAGTTACCTCAATTGCTGCATTTATCTATCGATATAGATATGATAAAGGTGATAGAATTCCATACAACCCCGATTTAGATTATTCGTCTAATTTTGCAAATATGTTAGGCATTGATGACCCCAATGGTGATTTTAAAGAACTTATAAGATTGTATTTGGTATTACACTCTGATCATGAGAGCGGTAATGTAAGTGCCTTTACAACTTCTGTTGTTTCATCAGCACTATCAGATCCATATCTTGCCGTTTCTGCTGGATTAAATGGTTTAGCTGGTCCCTTACATGGATTAGCCAATCAAGAATGCTTGAGGTGGATTTTACAAGTTTATGAAAGATTTAATGGCGTTCCTTCTGATGATGATCTTAGACAATACGCATGGGATACTCTAAAAAGTGGACAGGTAATACCTGGTTATGGTCACGCTGTTCTTAGAGTAACTGATCCAAGGTTTACTGCATTCTTAAACTTTGGTAAAAAATACATGCCGGACGATGAAATTTTCCGTATAGTAGAAAAAGTATTTGAAATAGTACCACAAGTATTGATTGAACAAGGTAAAGCTAAAGATCCGTGGCCAAATGTTGATGCTGCTTCAGGTGTATTACTTTACCATTATGGTATAAAAGAATTTGATTATTATACAGTTCTATTTGGTGTCTCAAGAATAATGGGCATGCTTGCGCAAACAATATATAACCGTGCAATGATGCTTCCAATTATCAGACCAAAATCTTTTACAACTGAGTGGCTTAAAAGAAAAGTTGCTCAACCAGAATAATTAATAATATAGAGCAACATGTTATATGTTGCTCTATTTTTATTTTTTAATTTATAACTCATCATGTTCGTCAAGAGAATGGTACACTTGACTATAAAACATAAAAATCCTTTCTGTAATCTAAAAGCACTAAAAAAAGTATATCATATTATAAAAAAAAATACTATTTTAAAAACCAGAAATATGGGAGATAATCATGGGATCAAGTTTAGCTAAAAAAATAATAAAAAAACATCTTGTATCTGGGAAAATGTCACCCGGAGAAGAAATTGCAATAAAAATAGACCAAACACTTACACAAGATGCAACAGGAACAATGGCTTATCTTCAATTTGAATCTTTAGGGATACCAAAAGTAAGAACAAAAGTTTCTGTTAGCTATGTAGACCATAATATGCTGCAAACAGGTTTTGAAAATGCAGATGATCATAGATATCTTCAAAGCGTTGCCGCAAAATATGGAATCTATTTTAGTAGACCTGGCAATGGAATATGTCATCAGGTTCACAGAGAAAGGTTTGGTGAACCAGGTTTAACATTGCTTGGATCTGATAGTCACACACCAACTAACGGAGGACTGGGTATGCTTGCCATCGGAGCTGGTGGATTAGATATTGCTTTGGCAATGGCGGGTGAACCATTTTATATGACTATGCCCAAAATTGTTGGTGTTCACCTAAAAGGTAAACTAAAAAACTGGGTAACTGGTAAAGATGTGATTCTTGAAATGTTAAGAAGGCTTACTGTAAAAGGAGGAATTGGAAAAATAATCGAGTATTATGGAGAAGGTGTATTAGCCCTTTCAATACATGATAGATTCACAATATCAAATATGGGTGCTGAACTAGGAGCTACTACTTCAATATTCCCAAGCGATGAACTTACAAAAAAATATCTAATTGCACAAGGTAGGGGTAAAGTATGGAAAAAACTTTCTCCTGATCCTAAACCAGATTATGATGAACATATAGAAATCGATCTAGATAAACTAGAACCTCTAATTGCTCAACCACACAGTCCTGATAATGTAGTGAAAGTTAGTGAGATTGAAGGAATTCCTGTAGCTCAAGTTTGTATAGGCTCATGCACAAATTCTTCATACCACGATCTTGCCATTGCAGCAGAAATGTTAAAAGGTAAACATGTTCATCCTAATGTTTCTATGACTCTTACACCTGGGTCAAAACAGGTATTTGAAATGATTGCTAAAGATGGTATTTTAGAAACCATAATTGCAGCTGGTGCTCGTGTTTTAGAATCCGCCTGTGGGCCATGTATAGGCATGGGATTAGCTCCTGCTTCTGGTTCTGTATCTGTAAGAAGTTTTAATAGAAATTTTGAGGGTCGTTCTGGAACTGCTGATGCAAAAGTATATCTTGCAAGTCCTGAAGTGTGTACTGCCTGTGCTATCACAGGTGTAATAACCGACCCAAGAAATTTGAATATAAAGGGAATAAGAATTAAAGAACCAAAGAAGTATATAATTAATGATAACATGATTATACCTCCTCCTAAAAAAGTAGATAATATCACGGTTTTACGTGGACCAAATATTAAACCTCTCCCAGCATTTGAACCAATGCCTGATACAATACAAGCAAAAGTATTATTAAAAGTTGGTGATAATATTACGACTGACCATATTATGCCTGCGGGTGCTAAAATACTACCTCTAAGATCAAATATACCAGCAATAAGTGAATATGTTTTTTCAAGAATAGATTCCGAATTTCCAAAAAAAGCTAAGGAAGCAGGCCATTGTATAGTCGTTGGTGGTGATAACTATGGGCAGGGCTCTTCAAGAGAGCATGCTGCATTGGCACCAAAATATCTTGGCTTACAAGCAGTAATTGTAAAATCTTTTGCAAGAATTCATCTAGCAAATTTAATAAATTTTGGCATCCTACCATTAACTTTTTCAAATCCTTCTGATTATGATTTAATCAATCAAGGAGATGAATTAGAAATAAAGGATGTAAGAAAAATAATATCAGAAAATGGTGTTTTGAAGGCTAGAATTGTTCGATCTAATTCTTACATAGAACTAAATTATACGCTCACACCCAGACAGAAAGAAATTGTTCTATCTGGTGGAGCTCTCAATTATGTTAAACTCAATAGGAAATAAAATTAAATGAAATTATTACTCTTACTTGAACAAATATTCTCTAAAATTGAATTAGCATTTCTAATTATTTCATTAATTGTTATGGTAATACTATCTTTTCTTCAGGTAGTATTACGTAACATATTTTCTTCAGGATTTTTATGGGCTGATACTTTTTTGCGTTACCTTGTTGTATGGGTTGGTTTTATTGGAGCTTCTATTGCTACAGCAGAAGAAAGACATATTAGCATAGAAGCTCTAACAAAATTTATCCCTAACAAGTATAAAGTGCTTTCTTCTTTTATTACACATTTAGTTGCTGCAATCACTTGCTATTTTTTATTAAAAGCAACTCTCCAATTTATTGAAATAGGTTTACCTGCTGACGTAAAGTTATTCAATTCAATACCAATAATATATTTTTTTAGTATTGTTCCCATAGGATTTCTATTAATGCTTTTCCACTTTCTTATCAGAGCTTTTTTTAAAGCAAACTCTTTTTTCAAAATGTTAACAAAAGAAGGAAAAGCATAAATGGGAACTATACTTTTAGGAATAATTATTCTTATTTTAGCTTTATTAGGTGAACCACTTTTTATTATTATAAGCATAATTACACTTTTAGCCTTTGCTGGTGAAGGACAGGAACCAGGAGTAGTCATTTCAAGCTTAACAAGAATGGCAGATGTTCCATCACTAATAGCTATACCATTGTTTACCTTTGCAGGTTATATTTTAGCTGAAAGCAAAGCTCCAAAAAGATTATTAAACTTATCACAAGCTTTATTTGGTGTAATACCAGGGGGATTCTCAATAATTGCTTTAGTATCCTGTGCAGTATTCACAGCTTTTACAGGTGGAAGTGGTATAACAATAGTCGCTTTAGGTGGTTTGCTCTTACCTATGCTCCTTAGGGAAAAATATTCTGAAAAATATTCATTAGGGTTAATAACTACATGTGGTAGCTTAGGAATCTTATTCCCCCCTAGCTTACCAATAATTTTATATGCATTAGTAGCACAACAAGCTTTGCAACAAAGCTTATTTAATCTAGAATCATCAGGTCAGGTGCTGAGTATTAATAAATTATTTGTCGCTGGATTGCTACCCGGTATAATTTTAATACTTATGCTTGCTCTTTACGGATTTTTTAAAGCAAAACAATCCGGCATGCAAAGCATTCCATTCAATTTGAAAAATATCTTTGTAGCTATCCGTGAATCAATATGGGAAATACCTTTACCATTTTTAATTGTTATTGGTATCTATTGGGGAATTTTTACTGCTACTGAAGCAGCCGCCATTACAGCCTTTTATGTTTTTTTTGTAGAATTTTTTATTTATCGCGATCTTAAATTGTTTACAGATTTACCTAAAATAATTAAGGAAAGTATGATATTAGTAGGAGCAATATTAATTATTTTAGGCTCTGCATTAGCACTAACTGATTATTTCATTTTCACTGAAGTACCTCAAAAGCTTTTTCAATTTATTCAAACTTTTATTTCGAGTCCAATAGTTTTTCTTTTATTACTTAATTTATTCCTATTAGTTGTTGGTATGATGATGGATATCTTCTCTGCTACTATGGTTGTCGTGCCACTAATTACACCAATTGCAATGAGCTATGGAATAGATCAAATACACCTTGGTATTATATTTTTGTTAAATTTAGAAATCGGTTATTTAACCCCACCAGTAGGAATGAATCTTTTTATCTCAAGCTTTCGTTTTAATAAACCAATATTCGAAGTCTATAAGTCAGTTTTACCATTTATTGCTGTAATGATAATAACTCTCCTTTTAGTAACTTATATTCCTCAATTGAGTTTATTTCTGGTAAATTATTTTAATGTACAATAAAAAACCCCTTTATAAAAGGGGTTTTTTATCACAAAATATTTTAACTAAAAATTATAAGGAGCTTCATAATAACTACCATAGTATGGTTTAGGAGTAACCAAGTTCACAACCAAACCAATAACTATAAATATAACAATTAATACAACAATAGATACTATAAGATAAGCCATCTTTTTTGTGGCTGGAGTATTCATCATAGGTTCAAGGCCTAAATAAAGAAGATATATACTGTATAAACCAAGAATACCAAGTATTCCTAAAAGAGGATAAATCGAGAAAATACCTACTAGCCAAACTGGTGTATAGGAAAATGCAACTAATTTTACAGCATTTTCCATGTTGGGGGTAGATTCAAAACTACTTGCAAGAGCATTAATTATAAAAGCTGCAACATAAACACCTACAAAAGCCATAATATAACTAACTGCAGCATTAATAAGACCACCAACGATTGAGTACTTAATTGTATAATTATAAAATCCTGGTATTGATACTCCAACTAATGATAAACCAATAAAACTTGCAATTGCGGGAATCAAAGCTAAAATTGCTACATAACCTGTAAACACTTGTGCTATAGTCATCGGTTCATTTTTGATTGCCTCCCACTCAACTTTAGGTTTAGCAATTAGTCCTACAGTATGGTTTAAAAGACTCATAGGTCCTCCCTATTTAAAATATTAAAAAAATTAATTGAGATGAAAAATATTCTCTAAAGTTAAATTATATAAAAAACTAATAAAAAGCAACAAAAAATTAAAAAATATTAATAAATTTAAGAGTTATTTTTCCTTCTCTTCCAAAAGACATATCCAGGTATTCCTAAACCAACAAGCATAACACCCATTATTGAATTTATTAATGGAGACTTCCCTTCAACAAAATTTAACACATCGCTATACAAAGTAAATACAACGTATAAGAATGAGAATAAAACAAATAATAAAGGCACTACTGGATATCCCCACACTTTATAAGGTCTATATCTATCAGGCCACCTTCTTCTTAGCATAAATACACCAAATGCAGCTGTTCCATAAAAAATCCAGCTAACAAATATTATCATATCTGTTAATTGATCGAATGTTCCACTAAAAACCATAATTGAAGCCCACAAGCCCTGCACTAATAGCGAATTAGCTGGAGTATTGAATTTAGGATGAACATTTTTAAGCCCCTTAAAAAATAAACCTTCTTTTGACATTGCAAAATGGACTCTGGCAGACATCATTATCGTACCATTTACTGCTCCAAATGTAGATAGCATTATAGCAGCGGCAATTATAGTACCCCCCATACCTTCCCAAAAACTACTTGCAACATCAGTAGCAACCAGATAAGATCCACCTGTTATTTCAGCTTGTTTATATTTCATTGCCATCTCATCTACAGGAATGATATAAATATAGGCAAGATTTACTAAAATATACACAGCCATTACAATAACAACAGCTAAGAAAAGAGCTCTTGGTAAATTCTTTTGTGGATTCTTGACTTCACCTGCTAAATATGTAACATTAATCCAACCATCATATGCCCAAAAAGCACCTGACATTGCCATTATGAACCCCAAAAAAATAGATGTATTACCTAATGAACTAAGATCGGCAGATTTATAAAAATGGTCTATATTGCCATGCCCAAGAAAAATTGCAAGAACGACAATGGCTACTATAGCAAAAATTTTTAAACTTGTAAAAGTAACCTGTACTATACTACCAAATTTTACTCCTATATAATTTACTGCAGTTAAAAATAATATCAATCCAATTGTGCAAAGTTTTAATCCAATAAATTTTAAGGGAGTTATTGCACCGATAAATGGAAGGTGAATAGTGAATGATTCTATTGATGAGTTAAACCTTGGGAAATCTATAAAATAACCTAAAGAATCAGAAAATACATAAGCCATTGAAGCTATGGAACCGGTTTGAATTACAGCAAAAACAGCCCAACCATATAGAAAACCAATAAAATCATTGTAACTCTTATTAAAATAGATATATTGCCCGCCGGGCTCGTGTATCATACCTGCAATTTCTGCAATACTTAATGCACCAAAAAGAGTCATCAAACCTGTTACTATCCATACTAAAACAAGTAACTCAGGAGAACCAAGTTGTGTAGCCATAATACCTGGTTTTTTAAATATACCTGATCCTATCATTGAACCCACACTACAACTTATTGCGGTTACTATCCCTATTTGTCTTAACAATTCAGTTTTTGTTTTCGATTCACTCATAATTCGCCTTAAGTAATTATTCTTTATTTTTAAATAATAATTTAAAACCGGAAAAAACAAAATCACTTGATAATAATAATAATATCTTTATATTGCAAGAAAAAATATATCCCTATTTTAAGCGTGTTCAATTATGTTGAGTTTTTTAAAAAACAAAAATATTAGACTATATGTAATACTATACTTTTTTATTACAATAATTCTTCTTTCACAGAGTTTATTTAACTATCTGGGTTATGAATTTTCTGCAATAATAGGATTATTCTCTTTTTTTACCAGCTCTCTCATAACTTATAAAATTGTATTCATCGAAAACGAAAAAAAGAATTTTTTTGATTCAATAATTTTATCAATAAAAATAAATTTATTACTTTTGTTAATACCACTATTGCTTTCTATTCTAAACTCTATATTTGTTAAAAACTGCTCTTTTATACATGGCCTTTTATTTTTTATTTTAATTCCTGTAGTTACTGTAATTTTTTCTGTCTCTCTCTCAACTTTTGTCTATTCCTTTTTCAACAAATATAAAAGAATAATTCTTTTAATTATATTCTTATTGATAATCATATTTAGTTTTTTAGAATATTATATTAACCCGCAATTATTTATTTACAATCCTTTAATTGGATTCTTTCCAGGTTTAATGTATGATGAAGAACTTAGTATAACCTCAAGTTTAATAATTTATAGGTTTTATATTATTATTATTTCGATATTATTACTTTCTTTCGCGTACATTTTTTATCAAATTGATAGCAATGTAAAGTATAAGATTAAAATTTATAAATTAAAACATACATTAAAAAAACCATTAACTATTTTTTTATTACTAATAATATTCTTTTTTCACTTTTTCTCAAATGAATTAGGTATCACATCAAGTAAAAGATATATAATCTCAAAACTTGGATCCGAATATCAGACTGAACATTTTAATATATATTATTCTTCTAGTAACATTAATACAACAAACCTCAAAGAAATCTCAAACCTAAGTGAATTCTACCTCACCAAAATAAGTAAAGAACTTAAAGTTAACTTTAAATCAAAAATCGATTTATTTATTTATCCAACTCCTCAAGAAAAAAATAATCTAATAGGAGCAAAATATACTCTTATTGCCAAACCATGGTTAAAGCAAATTCATATAAATCAAAATAGTATTGATGAAGCTTTAAAACACGAACTAGTGCATATAATAGCTTCTGATTTTGGCATACCTATACTAAAAGTAGGAGTTAGTGCATATATTATTGAAGGGTTAGCAATGGCTATAGAATGGCAGTGGGGTTATAGAACTTTACATGAGTATTCTTCTTCAATAATAAAATTTCTACCACAAGTAAACATCGATAAAATTTTTTCTACTTATGGTTTTATATCTAATAACTCCAATATTGCCTATGTATTATCTGGCTCTTTCATAAAATATTTAATTGAACACTATAGTGTTGATAAGGTAAAAAGCCTTTATTCAACAGGAAAGTACTATGAGCTTTTTGGGAAAAATAAAGATAACCTTATTAGTGAATGGAAAAAATATCTTTTAACTTATCATAACTTTGAAGAAGATTCTGTTATTACCTTTTATACTTTTAAACGCCCATCTATGTTTCAAAAAGTATGTTTTAGAACAATCGCAAATTTAAACGAAAAAGCTTACAATGAACTTCAAAATAAAAATTACGATAAAGCAATTGAATTATATAAAGAATCAATATTACTTTCTAATAACTTTACTGCAAAAAATGGTTTGATTATAGCTTTATTTAAAAAAGGAGAATATAATAAAGTTATAAAAATTTCACAACAATTTCTTTCAGATAACTCACAGAATATTTATCATATACCATTAAGAATTTACAGAGCAGATGCTTTTATGATAAAAGCTTACACAGAAAAAAATCCAATTTACTATGATTCTGCTTATCAGGAGTGCAATATGGTCTTTAAATATCATATTTCTGAAAACTTAGATTTTAACTCTCGACTTAGAATGACCATTATAAATGATGAGAAAAATAGAGAAAATATGATTAAATATTTTGCTGAAAACAATGATGAATCTCTTAAAATGCTATATTTATATGAAATTATTTATTATGATAATTACAATTTAAGCAATCTCATATTAGCCAAAATTTTATTCAATAAAAATCAATATGAGAAATCTCTGGATTATTTAAAAAAAATAAACGATTCAAATTTATCAAATTTTTTCCTTTATGAAAAGTATTATCTCTATGGTTTTTGCTTGTTAAAATCCTATCAATTTTTAGAAGCAAAAGAAATGTTTAAAAAAGCTATCCTATACTTATCGAATGAATCTCTAATAAACCAAACAAATGAATACATAGAATTTTGTGATTTTATGATAAATAAACAAAATTCTAAATAAAATATTATTTATATTTAAACACCTCTCATTTTTATTTTTCTTATTATTTTTTA
>DATCTW010000035.1:0-5134 GCA_036567745.1 Ignavibacteria bacterium
CGGAATAATTAATCAATCACCGAGCAAAATTACTTTTGTGTCTAGCAAACCGGCCAAATTTACTATTATTAAAAATTCATACTTAGTCCGACAACTAAAACCCCAATTTTTAAATAATACAATTGGAATAATTCAAAACGACCAAGGTATTTTTGAAGCCACCATCGAAAGGGCCATTGCCGACATGCTTTATTTTCAACCCAGCTATCATTTTGACGCTGATAAAATTATCAATTTTAAAAAAGTTAAAAAAATTCAACAGGAGATTGGCTACCTATGATCATTGTCACCGCGGAGGATAGCATCCACAAGGCTCATTTACTTCGAATATTAACAGAAATAGTTGATAATCCATTATTATCAAATTCACTAAAATCAGGAAAACATTAAAGATTGAAACCCTAATGTTTTTGGATAATGAGATTGCTAAAATTTAGAAGAGCTAAAATCAAATCACCTCATTTTACCCCGATAATCATATCAAAATGATATGATTTTTAATCATATATGATATGATTTTATTATGGACAATCTAAATAATCGACAACAAAAAATTCTAGAAATTTTTTATCCCGAGCAAAAAATTAGCCCCAAAGAGATATTGGAAAAATTAGATGAAAAAGTCACTATCCTCACTATTTCCAGAGATCTTTCGGAATTAGTTGAATTAAACTATCTTGAGCGTAGCGGTCTGGGTCCCGCTACTCAATATTCTCTTTTACCCAAAGCTTTATTTTTCCGACCAATAGATAATCAAAAATATTTTAGTCTAGAAGCTGACAATAGAAATATCATTTCCACCTTTAATTTAAATATTTTTTCTTTGTTATCAAAATTTCCCCTTTTTAATTCCGATGAATTACAAGAATTAGAAGAGCTAAATTCAAAATTTAAAAATAATTATGCCCAGTTATCACCAACTATTATCAAAAGAGAAGTAGAAAGAGTCACCATCGAGCTTAGCTGGAAATCAAGTGCCATCGAGGGTAATACCTATTCTCTACTGGAAACTGAACGCTTGATTAAAGAGGGTAGTGAGGCCAAAGGTAAAAAGAAAACCGAAGCTATCATGCTCCTAAACCACAAAAAAGCCCTCGATTATATTTTTGAAAATAAAAATATTTTTAAAAAAATTAACCGTTCTGAAATAGAACAATTACATAAAATAATTACTAAAGATTTAGATATAACCAGCAATCTTAGAAAAACTCTGGTGGGAATTACCGGTACCAAATTTAAACCCCTCGATAATCAATTTCAAATTATTGAAGCTATCGATAATTTTTGCGAATTGATTAATGGGACTTCAAACATCTTTGCCAAATCTTTATATTCCATTCTTCTGCTTAGCTATATTCAACCATTCGAAGACGGAAATAAACGAAGTAGTCGCATTTTGGGTAACGCCATCCTTATCGCCAACAATAGTTTTCCCCTACCCCTCAGAAGCGTTGACGAAAACCTTTATAAAGAGGCAACACTATTGTTTTATGAGCAAAACAACCTTAATTTATTTAAACAAATGTTTATCGAACAATGTCATTTTTCTGTAGACAACTACTTTAGAGCTTAAAATCTAAGCTGTGTAAAAATAGAAAAAAGACGAGAGCAAAAAACCCTAATCTAAAATCAAACCCCAACAACTATTTCCCCAGTTAAATACTTCCTCTGTTTTAAAATTCTTCTTAATTCTTTTAAAACCTTCTTATAATTTCCCACATGCTCAAGCACCTCACAACAAATTACTAAATCAAATTCATTGTCTCTATACTTTGACAATTTTTCCGCGTTTTGAACACTAAAATTAATCATATTCTTTTTTAAATTATTTTCTGCATCCTTAACCTTTCTTTTTGACAAATCAGTGGCACTATATTTAGCCTTTGGGAAAATTTTAATTATATTTTTTAGTAATTCACCTTCACCCACCCCTACTTCAGCAATTGAACTAGTAGTCTTCAAATCAGTTGTCTTCAATAATTCAGTTACAGACTTTAAAAAATTATTCATTAGCAGCCGAGAAATAGGATTTTTACTATTGTACTTATCCTCGTAGTTACCCTCGACAAATTCACTCATTTTTTTTCTTTGCCAGCACTAGATTTCTGGAATACAGCAATATTTGCAAAAAACCTGTCAGTAAAAATACTAAATCAGATCTAACGTATGCATATATTAAAGTCATGACTGCGCCCATTAAACTCAAATACCAGAATATTATGGGTATTACCGTCTTTTTTGCCCTCTCCGAATAAAACCACTGAATAATAAAACGGCCAAAAAATAAACCTTGGGCTGTCATCCCCCACAAAGTCCAAAAATCAATTTTAAAATTATTTAACATTATTTTTTTTGATTCTTTAAGATTTTTTCCATCAAATTTCGATTAACACTAATTAAATCAGCTAGTATCCCCAGAGCCAGCATTTGGACTGAAGCCACCATAAAGGCAGAGCCAAATACCAATGATTGAATATGGCCTCTAGCTTCTGATGGGATAAACAAATAAAAATATATAAATCTAATCATAAAAAACAAAGCCGGAATTGCCAGTAGAGAGCCGATAATTAAAAAAGTTTTAAATGGTTCATAAATGGCAAACAATCTCAGTAAATTCACGGATGATTTGCGGACATGCTCAAGTGTATTTTTAAACAGCCTTGATTCACGAGTCGGTTTATTGATTTCAATTGGAATTGAGACGACTTTTAGACCCTTTTTTCCCGCCTGAACAATCGTGTCAATACAATAAGAAAACTTGGTTAAAACATTTAATTCCATAAGTGATTTACGGCTATAAGCCCTAAAACCAGATACAGCATCAGGGACATCGGTACCCGATAAATAACGAACCATACTCGAACCAAGACTTTGCAATTTTTTCTTATTGCTTGAAAAATGCTTGACTGTCTTTGTTTGTCTGTCAGCAATTACAATATCGGCCTCTTCACGTATGATTGGCTTAACTAAATCGCTAATATATTTCCCTGGATACTGATTGTCACCATCGGTATTTACTAAGATATCTGCTCCGGCCTTTAGCGCCGCCTCAACTCCATCACTAAAAGAAATACCCAGCCCCCGGTTGATTTTATGTCTGATAATCTTATCTACTCCGAATTTTTTGGCAACTTCAACCGTTTTATCAGTTGACCCATCATCAATTATTTGAATTTCAATTTTATCAATCCCTTCTATTTTTTTAGGAATTTCAGATAAGACCAAAGGCAAGGTCTTTTCCTCATTAAAACAAGGAATTTGGACAACCAATTTCATGACCTATTTTACCAGTTAAATTCCCCAAAAATTACTTTAAGCCTTTGACCCTCATATCCCAAAAAGTTACTATCAACCTCAGTCAGGATCGTGTAACCACGACTGATTATGTTTGCTTTACAGTCAAGATAAAAATTATTAAGACCAGTTTCAGCGGCAATTGTCACAAATTTAACAGTATTACCCTTAACTATTTTAGATAACCATTCTTTTTGGATATCAACAAAAAGTTTGTTTCCCGTCATCTCGCTATAGGCTCTCCGGTCAATATTTAGTACCGGTAATTTGTTGAAATCAGACAAAGTATAGTAGCTCATATTTGGAGAGGCACAGTTTAAAAAAACCTGCGGCTGAAACCCATTAAGATATTTTTCATCTACTGAAATTTTTTTATTACCAAAATATTCCCACTGCTTGGGGTAACTCAGACGGTTATAAAAATAACCAGGTCTAAAACTTATGTCATAAGCCAAAGATAAATTAACGATTCTCTTTCCCTGGAGTAGCATTATAAAAAATAA
Source organism: Ignavibacteria bacterium (assembly GCA_036567745.1). Taxonomy (GTDB): domain Bacteria; phylum Bacteroidota; class Ignavibacteria; order DATCTW01; family DATCTW01; genus DATCTW01. Next base: position 3,798 of record DATCTW010000035.1, read on the forward strand.
GGGCCCGATAATTAAATATTTTGTCCAGCCTTTTAGTCGACTAAGCCAAATCAGTAGAATGATTCCGCCCATAAATTCCAAAAATATGGCATATCTCAAATATCCAAATACCCAGGCCCAAATTTCATAGGTGGCAAAATAAAAAATACTCAGTTTTATCAAATCCCTATCCTTTTTTATCAGTGACCAAATTAAAACAAATATTATTAAAATAAAATAAATATTAATTTTATAGTCGTGGAAAAGATCGTGAACCTGACCAAGTTTTTCAGGTTTTTTTATTGAAACCACTCCCCAAAATAATTTTTCAAAAGTATTATCTGGACCCGATTTATCTTGAGTAAAATATTTAGTAGGGTATAAATTTGATTTAAAGATGTTGTTATAATAGGGGTAAACCGGATTTTTGGTATTCAAATAATTTTTATACCAAAAGGGGAGAGAAAAGGAAATTACGATAAGACCGCTTAATAAAAATTTCATAATCCTTTGTCGCCAATCAATTTTTGAATCATTAACCAGGACATAACCAAGATAAATAAAATAAGTAACCAAATAATAAGCTCCGGTTAATTTTCCCAAAAATAAAATACCAAGAAATACGGCAGAAAAAACTAAATCAATAAAATACGATTTCTTTTCATATTTTAGTAAAAAATAAAAAGACAACAAACTCAAAAAGGCTACTTCAATATCAACGTAAAAAGTGGCTATTTGTAAAAAAGCTTCAAAGGATAAAAAAGAACTCACAAAGAAAAATGTCAGCCACCATTTATCTAAAAGCTTTATTTTTGGTTCATATAGCTTAAATATTTTATATAAAATGAATATCGACAAGTATAAAAATATAAGTGAAGTGATTGATCCTACTCTGTATCCAAAAAGTTTTGTTGCCAAATATCCCGGGACTTCTAAAATTGGAGAGAAATTATGCATTCCTGTCGGGTAAAATTCATAAGGAGTATTTTGCCTGTCGACACCTCTTTGACCCAAAAACAGGTGATAATTTAAAGAATCATAGGAGACATCCGGAATTAAAAACCGGTTTAAAAATAAAAATAAAGGAATTAAAAGGCAAAAACTAATCAAAATAACATTACCTATTTTGACGACTTTTTTCATCTCCCAACCGAAACATAGTTAAAACCCAAATCTTTCATCTTCTTTTGATCAAACAAATTTCTACCATCTACTATATTCGGTGATTTCAAATATGATTTTACTTTCTCTAAATCTGCTTCTTTAAATTGCTTCCATGCAGTCGTTATTACCAAACATTCGGCATCTTTTAAACACTCATACATATCGGAAACAATATTTAAATTCGGCAAAATCTT
>DATCTW010000036.1:0-48985 GCA_036567745.1 Ignavibacteria bacterium
TATACTAACTTTAAATATCAAAAACAGTTTAAATAAATACAATGTTATTAAATACTTATAATAAAAAATATTATGGCACATCTTTTGTATTTGAATAAATAAAAACTTTGGAGGATTTTATTATGTCTATTAGTTACCAAATAGTTCAAGATTTTAATGAAATTCAAAACATTAGAAAAAGAGTCAGCAAGTACGCTTACGCCTATGAAGCTGTAAGAAGACTCACAAAAGGAAGTATAGCAAAAATACAATTTGACAGCTTAGATCTACTAAGAGGGTTTCAGTCTCAAATCAACTCGAATTTTAAGTATCGTGGAAGGTATGCTACAAGAAGTGAAAATCTTGTTCTTTACGTTTGGTTAAGATACTAAATTTTCACAAAATTATGAAACATTTTTTCATTTTTTCTCGTAATTATATATAAATATTTAAACAAGGAGGAAAAATGAAAAAAGTAATTTTTATTAAGCTTTCAATTTTTTCGGTCATTGGAATAGCATTCACCTTATATATACTATATTATTCTAATGCTCTGGCAAATCAAAATAATGAAATTTATAACGTACACTTTTCTTGCAATCCGTTTTTTGATAATAACCTAAATTTCGAATCTGAACCCGATACAGTAGTAAAAACTTTTTCAGTTGATAAAAAAGGATCCATTTATGTAAACGTATCAGGCGCTGATATTGATGTTAATACCTGGGATAAAAACGAGGTTAAAGTAATTGCCATAATTAAAGGAACTGAGAATAGAAAAAAAGATTACAAAATTTATTTTGATGCTAGTAATAATAATATAAATATCACAGCAAAATCTGACAAAAATTTTATATTTAGTGGTTGGCTTTCTGTAAAATTCTTAATTAATATACCAAAAGAATTTTATCCAAATTTAAATACATCGGGTGGTGATATTATATTACACAACTTATTTAGTGATAGTAAATTAAAAACTAGCGGTGGTGATATTTTTATTGAAAACTCTATAGGCAAACTGAATGCTCACACTTCCGGCGGTAATATTAAAGTAATTGCCTGCAATGGAGATGTAAATCTTGAAACATCTGGAGGTGATATTGTATTAGATAATATTTCCGGTAGTGTTTCAGCAGAAACTTCTGGAGGTGATATTAAACTTAACTTAAAGGGAGATAATAAAGGTATATCATTAAATACCTCGGGTGGAGATATTCATATAGAAACCTCAAAATATATAAAAGCTGATTTAGATTGTAAAACAAGTGGGGGAGATGTAAGCTTAAACACTTATAATAACTTTGATGGAAAAATAAAAGAGCATTATATTCTTGGAAGTATAAACGGTGGGGGACCACTTGTAAAAGCAAGAACAAGTGGAGGGGATATTTCAATTAAATTAAGTGAGTGATAAATTATAATAAAAGCTTCTCTTTGTTAAGAGAAGCTTTTATTAAAAGTTTGTGGATATTTTTAATAGAAAACCATCATATCTATTTTCAAATCCAATAGGATTAAGCGAAATATTGAGGTCTGAATTATAATTCGAAACAAACCGTGCAGCATTTACAGCACTAAAAATTCTATTAGCTATCATTGCAATTGCAACAAATTTCGTGTTATTAATTATTTCATCAGCTCTTACCCTCATATCACGAAATTTACGTCTATTTTCATCACTATCCCAGTTCCATGCCATATTTGAAAAAGGATCATATAATGATTTATAATCTCTATCTCTTAGTCGTTTTTCATTAAAATCAAAAGTATTCATAAAATTACTGACATTTACATAATAATCATCATTTTTATTTTCATCATCAAAACCAGCGTGCAATCTTGCAAAAGCCCTGCCGTCATTTCTTACTTGATAGCCGTGAATATTCATACCTGTATAGAGAATCCATAATGCAGCTTCTCCTGCAAGTGAATACTTACCTACATCAAATCTACCAGCATAATACTCGCCAGCTCCTGGCAAAATGAGTGAATATACAACTGCAAGGAAAGCAGATTTTTTCTCCTTTTTCTCCTCATAAAATGAATTAAATTTTTTTTCTGGATTTTTAATATAATCTTGTGAGAAAACGCTGTTTTGACTATTAGATTTTGAAAAACAAAATAAAACAATTATTAACAATAATAGTGTATGTTTCATAATACTTATCCGTTTTTGAGAAAATAGAATTAAATGTATTATTTTTAAAGTCATAAATTTTCCACGTACTTAAATAATGACCTCCAATTATTATCAAATATTAAAACAGGCTTTTTGATTTTCTTTGAAAACATCTCAGGAGTACTATCATCAAGAAAAAGTCCTTCGTGATTTATAATATTATCAGGCAATATAACAAGATTTCCTAACCTTTTACCTTTCAAACCTTCTATCAAACATTTTTCTGATAGTAACCCAGAAACTGTTACAGATCTTCCAAAAAGAGTGTTTTTTATTGGATATAAGTTTACTTTTAAATTTTCAATTTTGTTTAAAATTGGTATAACATTATTTTGCATGAATCTATAAGGCAAAATCCCTGTAATAAATGAAATTTCTTTCTTATTTTTTATTCTCTTTGGGAAATATTTTATTTTCGAAATAAAATTATCATAAAATAATCTTATCATTCCCACCCCATTTTCAATTTGTGGATAATCATCATAATATTCATTTTGAGGTAATTCACTTTTTGACAAAAGATAAAACTCGTCAGAAAGGTATAACCATGTTATTCCAATTTCTTTTCTAATTTTTTCTTGAATAGGAGTAATATAATTTATAAACTGTCTGGCATATTTTGGAGTAACCTTTTTTATTTTTGGTAAACCCTTTCTGTGTTTTGTCAATCCAACAGGTACTATAGCTAATGATTCTATACCATTTTTTAGCTTATAAAGATCATCAATTGTTTTTTTTAATACATCTCCGTCATTTATTTCAGGGGATAAAACTACCTGTGTATGTAATTTTATGTTATTATCTGTAAGAAATTTTAATTTTTCGAGCAAATGATCATCATCTTTTAAATTCATATAATATTTTCTAACATCGATATTTGTAGAGTGAACGGATATATATAGTGGTGATAGTTTTTGCTCAACAATTCTTTTAAGAGCATTTGGACCAACATTTGTAAGCGTAACATAATTCCCATATAAAAAGGACATTCTATAATCACCATCCTGAAAATATAATGACTCCCTTAAACCTTTTGGATTCTGTGTAACAAAACAAAAAATGCAATCAGAACCACAAGAGTACATTTTCATCTCTTCAAAAAATAAACCAAGTGGTTCATCGAATTCTTTTCTCACTTTAAAATTTTTTACTTTACCTTCTGAAATAGCTTTAATATTTAATTTTTCTTCAGAAGTAAGAAATTTAAAATCAATTTCATCTCTTACAGGTTTATTATTAATCTCAATAATAGAGTCATTTTTTTTAAAGCCTAATTTACTGGCTATACTCCCCTTTTTTACATTTATTATCCTAAGCATATAATCTGTTTATATTAAACTTGATTCACAATAACCGTTTACTACTTTTTCTAATCTTACATTTACAATTTTATTTATTAGTTCGTTGTTTGCTTGCATTCCAACGCGAATGTAATTACTTGTAAAACCAAATATTTTATTATCCTTTATCTCGCTTTCAAACAAAACATCATATGTTTTTCCTAATTGAGTAATAAGAAAAGAGGTTTTTTTTCTGATAGAAAGTTCTCTTAATTTTTTACTTCTATCTTCAATTTCAAAATGTGTAGGCACCATTTTCAGTTTAGAAGCCTTTGTTCCAGGTCTAATGGAGTAACTGAATACGTGCAAATATGTAAAATCAATCTCTTTCAAAAGTCTGTATGTATTATTAAAATTATCTTCAGTTTCTGTTGGGAAACCAACTATTACATCAAAACCAAGACCTGCATCTGGTAATGTTTTTTTTATTTTTTCTGTTATTTTAACAAAATGCTTAACATTATATCTTCTTTGCATATCCTTTAAAATATTATCATCACCGCTTTGAAGTGGAATATGAAAGTGATGACATATTCTTTTCGAATTTGCAATGAAATCAATTATCTCATCATTAAGATTATTTGGCTCTATTGAACTAATCCTTATTCTTGGGATCTCAATAATAGTATCAAGTTTTTTTATTAATTCAAAAAAATTTGAGTTAATTTTTTTGCCATAATCACTCACATTAACGCCCGTTATAACTACTTCCTTGAAACCTTTTTCAGCAAGGGCAATAATACTTTTCTCTATTGTTTTAAGATCAATACTTCTGCTGTTACCTCTTGCCAAAGGTATAGTACAATAGCTGCATTTATAATCACATCCATCTTGAACCTTTAAAAAAACACGAGTTCTATCCTCAACAGATGAATACGCAGGAGTAGCTAAATCTTCCTCTGAAAATTCTGAAACAAAAATTTCCGGTTTTTCTTTTTTTGAAAATGTTTGTTCATAAGTGAATATATCGAACTTATCTTTATTACCTAGAATTAAATCTACACCTTTTATTTTTGATAATTCCTGATATCTAATCTGAGCATAACAACCAATAATAATTACAAATGTACCGGGATATTTCTTTATTATTTTTCGAACTATTTGCCTACATTCTCTTTCAGCATTATTAGTTACTGAGCAAGTATTGATAATAAAAATATCGGGCTTATCATCAGGATTAAAATTAAAGCCTTTTTTCCTGAATTGCTCTGCAATAGATGAAGATTCTGTATAATTTAGCTTACAACCTAATGTATGAATATGTACGTTTTTCATAAAAAAAGGAGTTGGCTAAAGGCCAACTCCTCTCCCAATAAATAAATATTTATTTTACTTCTTGTTATTCGCGTCAATTGGCGGAGCAGAAAATTGTTCATCAAAAGCTTTCTTTTCTTCTGCAAGTATTTCAGGATTAATTGTTGATTCTTTAACAGCATCACCAAGAGTAACCGGAGTAAGTTGATGTTTACGGAAATACTCTTCAATAATTTTCTTTTCTTTGTTCTTTAAGTATTCAGTTACTGATAGAACAATTCTTTTACTCTCTTTATCGAACTCAATAACTTGAAGTGGTAAAACATCATCGATTTTGAATGATTCTGCTATGTTTTTAATTGGTGCTTGACTTAACTGTGATGCAGGAACAAAACCATCTACTCCGAGAGGTAATTCTACTATTAATCCTTTTTCAATCAGCCTAACGACCTTACCTTCGGTTTCAACACCAACTTTATAGACTTCAGCAAAATTATCCCATGGGTTTTCTTGAACTTGTTTATGGCCAAGGGATATTCTTCTTTGTTCCATATCTATTCCAAGAATAACAACATCAATAGTCTCACCTTTCTTTACTACCTCGGCCGGATGTCTTATTTTCTTCGTCCATGATAGATCAGAAATGTGAATCAATCCATCTACACCAGACTCTAATTCAACAAAGACTCCAAAGTTTGTAATATTTCTTACAATACCTTTGTGTTTTGAACCGACAGGGTATTTCTGTAATAAATTACCCCATGGATCTGGTTCTAGTTGTTTCATTCCTAAAGAAATTTTCTTCTCGTTTTTGTCAATGCTTAGAATAACAGCTTCCACAATTTGACCCATTGCAACAAATTGTGATGGGTGTTTAATATGCTGAGTCCAGCTCATTTCTGAAATATGAATAAGGCCTTCTATACCTTTTTCAATCTCAATAAATGCGCCATAATCTGTAAGAGATACAACTTTACCTGAAACTTTTTGACCAACTTTAAACTTCTCATCTATGTTTTCCCATGGATGCGGTTGAAGTTGTTTTAGACCAAGAGATATTCTCTTTTTCTCTGGATCGTAATCTAGAACCTTTACTTTAAGCATTTGATCAAGTTTAACAACTTCAGATGGATGATTTACACGACCCCATGATAAATCTGTAATATGGATTAAACCATCAACACCACCTAAATCAATGAATACTCCAAAGTCGGCAATTGCTTTTACTAAACCATCCAATACTTGATCTTTTTGTAAATTATCAAGAATTTGCTTTTTCTGTCCAGCAATTTCTTGTTCAATAAGAACTTTATGACTTACAACCACATTTTCAAGGGGATGATTAATCTTAACAATTTTAAAATCCATTGTTTTACCAATAAACTGATCAAAATCTCTTATTGGTCTTACATCAATTTGTGAACCAGGTAAAAATGCGTCGATACCCATTAAATCGACTACAATTCCACCTTTTATTCTTCTCAAACATCTACCTTGCAAAATCTCACCCTTCTCATAAGCCTGAGTAATCCTTTCCCATATTCTTACAAAATCTGCTCTCTTACGGGAAAGAACAAGATGACCATCCTTATCTTCGATGCTTTCAAGGTAAACTTCGATTTCATCACCTACTTTTAAATTTTCGGTACTGGAAAACTCACTTAAAGGGACAAAACCTTCTGACTTGAAACCAATATCAACAGCGACTTCATTGTTTGATATTGATAGTACTTTCCCTTTTACAATTTCACCTTCCTTAATTGTACCAAAAGTTTTTTCGTAAAGTGATAACATTTGATCAACTTCTTCTTTTGAATAAGGTTTATCCTCATTCTGAATTATGTTGATCTTTGCTCCTGTTTTTGCTGATTTAGTGCCCAAAGCATCTTCGGTCACCTTTACATTCTCTTCAGCACTCATTTAACCTCCAAGCAACTTTTCTTAAATTTTTGATATCCAGCCATAAATATCAAAACATTTAAAAAAAGTTTAAAAATTTTTAGTTTACAGTTTCAGTTAATTAGATGGCTGTTTTTAATTTATATTTTTTGTTTATAATAAAATCTTTTATTTCTTCCATCAACCATTTCGGTGTAGAAGTAGCACCTGTTATACCTATGCTCTTCTTACCATCAATCCAAGCTTCATTTATTTCTTCTGCTCTTTCAATAAAATATGAGTTATTGTTAGCCTTTTTGCAGATTTCAAACAAAACCTTACCGTTGGAACTACTCTTTCCGGATACAAAAAGCACAACTTCATTATTTTCAGAAAAACTTCTTAATAAAGCCTCTCGATCAGAAACAGAACGACAAATAGTATCTTTTACTAATACTTCAATTTCATGAAAAGAGTTTGATTTTTTTGCCTTTTCGTTAATTAAATCAACTATAACCTTGAATTCCGATTTATCCATAGTTGTTTGAGAAAATATAACATTTTTCTCTTTAAGGTCTATTGTATCAATCTCTTCTTTTGTTTTTATTATTATTGCATTATTTTCACAAACCCCATTTAATCCAATTACTTCAGGATGCTCTTTTTTACCAAATATTATTATCTGATATCCTTTTTCATAAAAACTTTTTATTCTATCCTGCACTTTTGTAACAATAGGACATGTGGCATCAATAAGTGTAATGTTATTTTCTTCTGCAATCTTATATGTTGAAGGAGGTTCACCATGTGCTCTTATCAATACTTTTGCATCTTTAACTTTTGGTAGATCTTCTCTTGTGATTGTAACCAATCCTAATTTCTCCAAGCGTTCTATTTCAATAGGATTATGTATTATCTCACCAAGGCAATATAGCTTACCATTTCTTTTTAGTTCTTGTTCTGCAAAATCAATAGCTCTTACTACACCCCAGCAAAACCCGGAATTTTCATCAACAGTAACTAACATTACTTATTAGTCCTTTCTTTCGCAATTGTTACTATTTTTTTTACCTGTTCCTCAATACTTAAATTAGTAGTGTCTATTTCTATTGCATCCTGTGCCTTTGTAAGAGGGCTAATCTCTCTAGTTGAATCTCTTACATCTCTTGCTAAAATTTCTTTTTCCAATTCATAAAAATCTTTTTCAACACCTTTACTCTGCAATTCAAGATGTCTTCGTTTTGTTCTTTCATATAAACTTGCTATTAAAAAAATCTTTACCTCTGCTTGTGGCATCACTACTGTTCCAATATCTCTTCCTTCCATTACAACACCACCATTCTTACCATAACTCTTTTGTAATGCAACCATTGCTTCACGAACAGGTTGTAATGCACTTATAGGGCTTGATAAATTAGTAACTTCAGGATCTCTGATTAATTCTGTAACATCTTCATTATCTAGGAAAATTCTTTGTTTATCATTTTCATTCTTAAATTGAATATCAATATTTTTTACTAGTTTAGAAATTTTCTCAATATCATCTGGATTGGTATTTGTTCTTAGAACCTTTAATGCTACAGCTCTATACATCGCTCCTGTATCTATATACTGTAATCCGAGCTCTTTTGCTACAAGTTTTGCAGTCGTACTTTTACCTGATCCTGCTGGACCATCAATAGCTATAGATATTTTTTTACCGTTACTCAAAATATCCTTAAATGGTTATAAGTAAGTTATAATAATAAATTTTTCTCTCATAATCAATATAAAAAGGCTTAAAATGGTAAAAAAATTCATTTTTTCAAATTACCATTTCTTCATAATTTTTTAATACTTTATAAAATATATTTATTTAGCTAAAATAATTATCTACCCTTTTTCATAAGTATTTATAGAACTTTTAAAAAATTATAATTCAATAGAAACTTATATATTTACTTGTTTTCTGCTTATTTATTAGAATATATAATTTGATATAACCTAAAAATCAATCTACTTTTTCTTTTAAGTAAAGGTAAAATTTACCGATAATAAGTAAAAGAATAATATGAAAAATATGAAGAAAGTAAGTTTTTTATTTATACTATTAATTTTTTTTATTGGTTGTTCTGTTAAACCAGAAAATATTGAAAAAGATAAAACTTTTTTGAAAAATCCAAATCTTCCATTTGATAGAGTATTGCTCGCATGGAATGAACCATCAGAAATAAGATTTTTAAATACAAATAAATTTATTGCTGTTTGGGATAGAAACGATGGATTAGGAACAACTTACCAGGTAAGAGTTCTTTTCTACAAGTATAAAGTGATAGGTTTTAGTATACAAGAATTAGACTTTGATAAAATCATTTCTAAAGAACTTTCCTTTTCTAATAATTAATTTTTTCATTTTTTAATGTTTTACTAATAAAACCCTGTTTTACCTTTTATATTGACAAATCACAAAAAATAAATTAACTTGAACAAAATATATTATATTTATAAACAGTATTATTATTAAGATTAATTTTGAATTATAAAGCTATTATATTTGATATACAAAGATTTTCAATTCATGACGGTCCAGGAATAAGAACAACTGTTTTTTTAAAAGGTTGCTCTTTAAAATGTTTTTGGTGTCACAATCCTGAAGGAATAAATCCAAAAAAAGAAATTTTATTTTACGAAAGCAAATGTATATTTTGTGGCGAGTGTATTATTAAATGTTCTCATTCTGCTCACACAATAGAGGGTAATAAACATATTTATAATAGAAACCTTTGTGTTTCGTGTGAAGAATGTGTTTCTTATTGTTACTCTAATGCACTAGAAATTGCAGGTAAAATATTATCTGTAGAAGAGGTTTTTGAAGAAATATTAAAAGATAAAAATTATTACATATCATCAGGTGGTGGAATAACTTTATCAGGTGGAGAGCCTTTACTCCATTCAGAATTTTCATATTTTCTATTAAAAAAATGTAAAGAAAATAATATAAATACTGCGGTAGAAACTTCGGGAAATTGCAGATGGGATCAAATCGAAACAATTCTTCCTGTAACTGATTTGATAATGATGGATATTAAACACATCAATCCAGAAAAACATAAAATCGTTACTGGGGTTAGCAACAATCTTATTCTTGAAAACGCACAAAAATTATCTGAAAGAAATATTAATACAATATTCAGAGTACCAATTGTACCTACTGTAAATGACACTGAAGAAGAAATAATTGAAATAGCAAAGTTTGTAGATTATTTATCCCTGATAAGAAAAAAATTTAACCCGGAAAATACAAAAGAAATTAAACTTGAATTTCTACCATTTCATAAACTAGCTGGCGATAAATATAAAAGCCTTAATTATAATAATCTTTCTGAGAATTTAAATCAAATATCAAAAGAAAGAATAAATACTTTAAAAAATGTTGCTTTAGAGTACTATAAGAATATAGAATAAACTTTTAAATATTTGGAGAACAAATGGAAGTACTATCTTATAAAGAAAGAATCGAGAAGCTTCGTGAAAAAAAGATTGAGATGACAAACAAAAAAAGAAAATTGCTTGGTTCAATGGATTTTGATGATCAAGCAATTGTATTACCCCCAGAAGAATCTATTTTAGTATTAGAAACTATAAATTCATCAGGAGTGCCTGTTAAGGATGCTGTTCTAAAAGAATTTGTCCCTAAAAGCAACCATCCTTCAGGGGGCTTTTTTGGTCCAAGAGCTTGTGGCGAAAACTTTCGAGATCTTCTAAAAGTCCACCCAGTATATATTGATCCATTAAGTGAGCTTGCTGGTGCATACATGGTGAACTTTATTTCATATAGAAGTCCCCAATGGAATCCAGATATTGACTACTCATTTCTAAAACCAGAAATTGATAAGTATAAATTAATATGTGGTATTGGAGCTCCAAATCATTTTTGTCAAGATTTACAAATTGGATTTGATTTAGGTTGGAAAGGATTAAAAGAAAAAATTAAAGAATATCGTAAAATTAATACATCAGAGAAAGCTATTGAATTTTACGATGGACTTGATGCCTTCATTGAGGGTATGCAAATATGGATAAAAAATCATGCCGAAGAGGCTTTAAAGATGGCTGAGAATGAAGAAAATCCTCAGTTTAAAGAAAATTTACTTGAAATGGCACAAATTAACCATAAAATCGTAAATGATCCACCTGAAACATTTAAAGAAGCATTACAATGGATGCTCTGGTATCAAATGGCTGGTAAAATGTATAATGGTAGTGGATCACTAGGTAGAATAGACAAATTACTTTATCCCTATTATAAAAAAGATATTGACTCAGGCGAATTAACAGAAGAAAAAGCAAAGTTTTTATTAGCTTGTTATTTCCTTCGTGATACAAGTTACTCACAGTTAGGTGGTCCAGATGAAGACGGAAATGAAGTTACTAATCCTCTTTCCTATCTGGTACTAGAAGCCACCCATTGGCTTAGAATTCCTGTAAATGTTGCTGTCTCTGTTGGTAAAACTGTCCCAAAAGATTTATTACTAAAAGGTGTTGAAATTTTATTTGAAGATAAAACAGGTATACCTAAGTTTTTAGGAATTGATAATACAATAGAAGGTTTTACTAAAAACGGTTTTTCAATTGAACTGGCACGAACTAGAGCTTATTCTGGTTGTCATTGGTACGGCTTACCTGGTAGAGAATATTGTATAAACGATTGTATCAAGATTAATTTTCCTGTTATATTTGATTTGGCTTTCCGTGAGATGCTTCAGAATAACAATGAAGAACCTTCAATTGAAAAGTTATGGTTTCTTTTTGAAAAGCATTTATCACAATCAATTGATGTTATGGCACGATGTTTAGATTTTCAATTTCAACATATGTGGGAAGTATACCCAGAACTTCATCTAAGTTTGCTCTGTCATGGCACAATTGAAAAAGGTCTTGATGCTTCTAATGGAGGTGTTGAGTATTATAACTTTGGTTTAGATGGTGCTGGTTTGGCTACAGTTGCAGACTCTTTTGCAGCAGTAGAACAAAGAGTTGTAAGAGAAAAAAGGATATCATGGAAAGATTTATTAAAACAATTAGACAATAATTGGTCTGGAGCTGATGGCGAAAAGATAAGACTAATGATGAAGAATATTCCTCGATATGGTTCTGGTTCCTCAATTGCAGATGAATATGCCATTAAAATTGCTAAAACATTTACAAAATTAGTTAAAGAAAAGAAAACACCAGAAGGACATAATATGATACCCGGATTATTTTCGTGGGCATCTCATATAGCAATGGGTCAAGATGTAGGAGCCACACCAAATGGAAGATTTGCAAGAGCTCCTATTTCACACGGATCTAATCCTGACCCTGGCTTTCGCAAAGATGGTGCTTTAACTGCTCTTTCCAATGCAATTGCATCTGTTCAATCAGGCTATGGCAATGCATCACCTTTACAATTAGAAGTTGACCCCGGAATTTCCAAAGATGAGGGGGGATTAGAATTAATATCTAATTTAATTAGCACACATTTTGAACTTGGCGGTTCACAAATAAATATTAATGTAATTGATAAGAATAAAATACTTGAGGCACATAAAAATCCAGAAAGTTTCCCTGATTTAGTAGTTCGAGTAACTGGTTTTAGTGCTTTCTTCGCTAATCTTTCACCTGAATTTAGACAACTTGTTGTTGATAGAATTATTTCAGAAGGATAAATTATGACTCCAAGAAAAATATTTGTTGAATATGTTAAAGGAAATTTCGATAAACCATTTATTGTTTCTCCTTTTTTACCACATTATCCAGTGATAAAAAGTGTTTTAAAAAAAATGAATTTGCAAATTACAAACGATTTTATCATTGACGAAATAACCTTATCAAAAGCTTTAAACTATATTCCGATGTTTATGACAGATTTACCCGGATTAATTTTTGATTGGCAAGTAGATGAAAGTAGATCTACAAAGGAATATAAAATTTCATATATTAATACAGAGCTTGGTGAATGGATTAGAAAGGACTATAAAAATGAGACACAATGGACTGATGAAGCTGGGGCACCTGTAAAGACAGAAAAAGATCATTTTATGGTTATTGCCGTTTGCAACGAAATTGAAAAAAAAGAAAATAAGATTAGAGAATATTTTCGAAATTTTAGGGAAAAAGTTGGTGAAGATGGTGTGATTGTTATTGGTCATCCTCACCCATCATGGCTTGCCTATCAAATAAATCCTCAGGATATCTATATTCACTGGAATGATTATAAAAGCGCCTTTTTGCAAAGTATGGATGCAATTTATAAAGCTTCCATTTTTATTATGAATATCGCTATTGAGGAAGGAATAGATTTTATGAGTGATTCTTCCTATGGTTTAGAGATGACCTCACCTCAGCTTTTTAAAGAGATGGACTTACCTTATATAAAAGCTTTTGCAGATTTTGCACACAACTATAATTCACTTTTTTGGTATCATAATTGTGGCTTGACCAGAAAAATGATTATGGATGGAGACTTTAATAAATTAGGTGCAGATGTAATTGAAACTATTGCACCTCCACCAGCCGGTGATAACGACCTTGCAGAATCAAGAAAATATATTGATAAAAATATTTGTACTAAAGGTAATATCGATCTTTATCTACTAAGAGATGGGAATGTTGAAGATGTGAAAAAAGCCGTAATAAATATTGTTAATTCAGTAAAAGGTTATAAACATATCATTTCAACTGCAGATGCTGTTTTGACAGGAACACCTCCAGAAAATTTTATAACTTTTATTGACACGGCCAACTCTGAAATTGAAAAAATATAATTAAAAGGAATTTAGAAAACTAATTATTTGTGAATGAATATCTTTCTTTGATTTTTCATTTAAATCTATAATTTCTATCATATTTCTATTCTTATAAACCCAACTCATTATGATATGAAATTCGTGAAAATCTTTTTTTGTGTAATTAACATCGAAAAGATCAGCCTGATTAATTATTTCATCAAGAAATTTATCAATTTGTTTTTTTTGATAGGATTCGAAGTATATAGATCTAATCAATTTGCTGTTTTTAATTAAGAATATTTCAAATGATTTTCTAAAAGATGGAACAACAACCAAAAAATTAGCATCGTTTATTGAATATGGAAGATATTTATGTTTTTCTATGAACTTCTCAATAACCCAAATTTTATTTCTAATTTCAGCAGCTTCTTCAAACAATAAATTTTCTGCTTTATCATTCATCGTCTCAACAAATTTATCTATTATTGATTTATTCATACCATTTAGAAAATTAAACACATTTTTAATTTCTTCTTCATACTTTTCATAATCATCATTTATACATGGGGCTAAACATCTTTCTATATCAGAATAAATACAAGATCTTTTTGCCTTAGGTTTAAAATCTTTGCACTCCCTTAATTTAAATAATTTGTTCAAAGCTTCTAGAAACACTTCTATACTATATCGATTAGTAAATGGGCCATAATATTTTGCTCCATCATCCTTTATCTCATAATCCCATGATAAAACAGGATATTTTTCATTGACATTGATTTTCAAAAAAGGATATTTTTTATATCGTTTACTTGCAGAATTATATAAAGGTTTATATTTTTTTATTAATAAAGATTCAAGCAGAAGTGCAGATAGTTCACTAGCAGTAGTTTCATATTTAAGTGAATGAACTTTTCTTACCATTTCAAAAATTTTACTATCATGCCCTGTATTATGATAAAAATATGATTCAACCCTTTCTTTTAAATTTTTGCTCTTTCCAATATATAAAAGAAAATCATTTTTATCATAAAAAAAATATACGCCGGGTTTTTCTGGAAGATTTGCTATTTCATTTTTCAAAAGTAAAAAATTTTTCGGTGGATTCTTTAATTGAAAGACTTTTTTATATTGAAAACTTAAAACGTCTGATAATAATTCAATATCATATTTATTCTCAAGAACATCTAAGAAATTTATTAATATTTTAGCTGTAGCTTTTGCATCATCAAGAGCTCTGTGTCTATTATTTACAGGTATATTGTAATATTTGATTAAAGAATCAAGAGATTTACTTTTTGTAGTTGGTAAAATCCTTCTAGCTAATCTTACTGTGCATAATGTATCATTCTTTATCTCCTCTTCACCTACACGTAAAAAGGATTCTTTAACAAAAAAGAAATCAAAACTTACATTATGTGCCACAAAAACATTATCGCCTAGAAATGATTTTATTTTATTATGAACATCATAAAAAGTAGGAGCTGTTGATACCATTTCGTTAGTTATGCCGGTTATAAAGGTAATGTATGGTGGTATAAACTGCTCTGGATTGATTAAAGTTGAGTATTCATCAACAATTTCTCCATCAATTACTTTAACCATTCCAATTTCAGTTATTCTTCCATTATAAGCATTTTGACCCGTTGTTTCAACATCAACTACAACAAAAACAGCATCATTTATGTATTTATTATATAATTCAGTATTCAATTTTAATTAATAACACATATCAAATTTCAGTGTTTCAAACAAAATCCTTCATTAAGCATAATAGTAAAATTATAAGTATCTTTATTAGATGAAAATTTTACTTTTATAAAACCAGTTTTATAATTTTTTTGAAAATCACGAACTTCAGCGTACAAAATATATTTTTTATCTAATTTAACCAAATTTTTTGGGATGTTGACATCAAACTTCAAACTATTTTTAATATTCACACACCACAAGGGTATTGTGTTATTATATGGATATCCCTCCTCAACTAACTGCAAAGAGATATATGGTGGTTTTTTATAATAACTTTCTACAAAAGCATCATCAAAAAAAACTTTTCCATCTAATAATATGTTCAATACAAAAGAGTTTGAATCAGATACATTATTTTTAATCTCGTTTTTATCACTTTTTAGAGGTTTGAATTCTATTTTCGATCCTTCTCCACACCATCTATACCCTTCATCTTTACTTATGTAATCACCTTTATCGGTAACCAATACAAGTATTTTATTTTTTTTATCATAATAAATATCTTTACCTTCTTTTATTTGATACTCAGAAAGAAGCCATGAAAATGATTTCCAGCTATCGTTATTAGATTTTCTATATACAAATGGATAATCTTTTGATAACCCATAAAGATACATTTTCCCTTTTAATTTTACTTCTATAATCTTATCAAAATTAAATTCTCTAAACCCATTATTAATTGCTTTCCATGTTTTTCCTTTATCTGTAGATTTATATACTCCAACATTTGAACCGGCATATACAATATTTGAATTTTTAGGATCAACAGACATCGTTCTCACAAATTCACAAGTTAAAGATTTATCTAATTCAAACCAGGATAACCCCCCATTAGTTGTTTTCCAATTAGAATAATCAGAACCGGTATAAAATATTTTTGGATTGCTTGGGTCAATAGTAAATCCTGATATCAAATATGCACCATAATAAGGTGTTCTAATTTGGGGTTTTAATCCATCACTATGAGGAACAAAACTTACACCCCCATTATATGAGGCAAACAATCCTTGATGATGCGTACCTAAATATATTATATTGGGATCTTTTGGATGAAAAAAAATACCATCAACTCTTCTAAATATACCAGAAATAGTTTTATGAATCCATTTTTTGCCACCATCATTACTCTGGTAATAACCACCTTCCCACCTCGCACTAGCTAATATCATATTAGGATTGTAAGGATTAATTGCAATTCTTTGAAATCTTGTGTAGTACCAATATGGAAATTTGTCTTTATTTTTATAAGCTGTATCAATATAGCTTTTGTAATCGAAACTCAATTGCCACTTATCTTCTTTAATATTATTATTAAAATAGATACCCTCTTCAGTAAGCACAAAAATTCTTTCGGGATTCTTTTCATCAATGCTAATATCACAAATTGTTTTGTTTTGCAATCCAATTTCTTTCCATGTATTACCTTTATCTTCCGAAAGAAGCAAACCCGTCTTTTCCCCACCAGTTATTAACTTATTAGGGTTATTAGGGAATAATTTTATAACATTAAACTCTCTATATTTTGTTGTATCTACGATTAAAACCCATTTTTCACCATAATTTGTACTTTTAAATAACCCCTGACCCAAAGTTGCAGCATAAACAATATTTGTTGATGAATAATCAATTTCAATATCTTGAATGTATGCTTTAGAAGGTTTATCTTGAGAGAAGGCAAAATAATTAAAAAAAATAAATAATAAAATAATTTTAAAAAAATAATAAAGATTTTTATTCATATTTACCTAAAAAATTCTTTAAATGTGAAATTTGAAAAATATTATATCTCCATCATTAACAACATAATCATGCCCATGTATTGCCATTAATCCAAGTTCTTTTATTTTATGCTCAGAACCATATTTTATTATATCATCATACTTAATAACCTCAGCTTTAATAAACCCTTTTTCAAAATCAGAGTGGATTTTACCAGCAGCTTGTGGAGCATGAGTCCCTCTTTTCACAGTCCATGCTCTTAACTCTTTTTCGTTATGTGTAAAAAAAGTAATTAAATCTAAAATTGAATATCCGCTTCTGATAACTTTACTCAAACCAGATTCATCTAAACCTATATCAGCCAAAAATATTTTTTGTTCCTCTATTGGCAATTCATCTATCTCATACTCAATTTTTGCAGATATCTTTATTGCTTCAGTACCATTTTCTTCAGCATATTTTTTTACTTTACTGAAAGCAATGTCATCTACAGATAAAGAGTTTTCACTTACATTTGCTACAAATAAAACAGGTTTAGAAGTTAACAAAAATAATCTGTTAAAAAGTTCTAAAAAAATATCATTTACACTAAAGGTTTTAGCAAAACTGCCTGAAAGCAAATGATTTTTCAAACCTTCTAAAAAATCTGCTTCGGCTCTATATTTCTTATCCCCACTTTTTGCTTTATTCTTTATATCACTTAATACTTTTTCTATTGTTTCAATATCTTTTAGTATTAATTCATAGTTAATAATTTCGATATCTCTAATAGGATCTATTGTTTCATAAACATGGGAAACTTTTTCAGATTCAAAACATCTTACAGTGTGAATTATTGCGTCAACCTCTCTAATCTTTGCTAAAAACTGGTTCCCAAGTCCTTCGCCTTTACTTGCTCCTTTTACAAGTCCAGCAATATCTACAAACTCTATTGTCGTAGGTACCACTTTTGGAGATTTAAATATTGAAGCAAGCTTATCAAGTCTATCATCTGGTACAGCTACAATTCCAACATTTGGTTGAATAGTACAAAAAGGATGAGCTTCAGCAGGAACATTTGATTTTGTTAGCGCATTAAACAATGTAGATTTACCAGAGTTAGGTAAACCAACAATACCGCAATTAAAACCCATTACTATCTCTTATAAGTTTTCAAATCACCAAAAGGAATTCTAAAATTACCTCTGAATTCAGCAGTAACTTCGACATCATCATGATCAAATACTTTTTTTACACCATCTATTGAAAAATCAAGTTTTCCTACAGCTACTTTACCGTCTATCTTTTCAAACATAAGATAACCATGAATTGTTTTACCGTCAATTCTACTTTTTTCAGAATAATTCATATAATAATACAAAAACTTTTCAGGATATAATTTTACATCAATTTCAATATTTGAAAGCTCAAAAGCAAATATTACTTCACTCAATTTATTTTTTGTTATCGTATCTGTTTCAAATCTATGAAATACTACCGTATACTTATCACCACTTTTTAATTTTACAAATTCCCCAATAATAGGATCTTCAATTGCAGATTCATCATTTTGATCAAACACAATATTTGAATTTGGCACCAAAAATCTACCCGTAAAATCATAGTTTACTTCAGCTTGTTTCTCAATTTGAATGATCGGCTTCTTGGGTTCTTCTTGTTTTATCTCTTCTTTTTCTATTTTCTTACTTGAACTACAACTGATAATAAAAACAGTAAATATAAAAATAAAAAAGGAAATTATTATATTTTTCATAATCACCCCACATGTTTTTATACAAATATACAAGATTATTTTTCATTATCAATGAATAATATTTTTTCTCAAGAAACACTTTTATTTGTTAACTAAAAAAAAACCCTCGAAAATCGAGGGTTTTTCTTTATTTCATAATTAATACATTTACTTTTCGTAAATCCAGCATTGATTCTTTTTCTTCAAATCTTCCGCATCTTTATTGTTCGGATAGTATTGTAAAACTCTATCAAAAGCTTTGCAGGCTTCCTCTTTTTTATTCATTGACATCAAGCAAATGGCTCTATACATCAATCCACCTTGATTTTTCATATCATATCTTAATAAATCTTCAAAATAAGATAAAGCTTTCGAGAAGTTTTTAGTCACTTTATATTCATACTCTCCGAGATCAAAATATGCATATTTAATTTCTTCTTTAAAGTTTGAGGCATTTTTCTCTGCAAGATTTAAAAACATCTTATAATAATCATTTGCAAGTTTCATTGAATCATTTTTAGGATACTGTTTATAAACTTGAGCAATAAAGAAATAGACCTTTGGATCATTTTTATCTATTTCTGATGCTTTTTTGAAACTTTCGATTGCTTTATCATATTCTTTTTCTGCATTATAGAATTGACCAGCAGCTATATAATACCTAACTTTATTTGCTGTGGTATCAATTTCAGCTTTTTTATAGTAAAAATCAGCAGCTTCTTTATTTTTCCTTTGCTTTTGAAATATTGCAGCCAACTCTGAATAAACATCTAGGTCAGGATTGATATCAATTGCTTTTTTAAATAAATTTATTGCTTCTGTACTATCTTTAATACCAAGTGCAGCTCTTGCATATTTTGCATATTCCTCTGCTTTTAAGGTATCAATTTTTTCAAGCTCACCAAATGTTTTAAATGCTTTCTCATGTTTACTATCATAATAGTATGTATTAGCAAGGTATCTTAATGCTTCAACTGGTTTAGGGTCTAATTTAATAGCTATTTCAAGATTTTTTATAGCATTATCAAAATCTTTTGTAAACATATAAGAGGCACCTAACTCAGTATAAGCATTATAATTTTCTTTATCAATCTTAACGAGTTTTTCATAAAAAATAATTGCTGTATTGTAAATTTTATTAAAGAATAAAAGATGCCCTACCTTTTCAAGATTATCAGCATTGGTTGAATCAAGATTTGCATAAACAATATACTCATTCAGTGCGTCTTTATACATCTTCATCTTTGTATAATAAACATCACCCAACTTCTTATGAGCTTCAGCATAATTACTATCAAGTTCAATTGCTTTCTTATAATTATCAACTGCCATTATTGGAACATTAAGCTTTAAGTATGCATCTCCTAATGCTACTAAAGGTGCTGGATCCTTTGGATTATTAACATGTGCTTGAGATATTGTTGCAATAGCTTTGTCTACAGAATCGACATTTAAGTATGCAAGTCCTAAAGCTAATTGATAATCAGAATTCTTTTTATCAAGTTTAGCCGCACGAGCATATTGTTCTAATGCTTCCCGATATAGCTTTTTTATTGAATATACATCGCCGAGCCTTTTATAAGCTTGAGCGAATTCATCATCAAGGTCTATAGCTTTTTTAAGACTAACCTCAGCTTCATCATAACGCTTGCTTAAAAAATATGCTTCGCCAAGGTAAAAGTGAGCCTTACTAGATTTTGGAGTCTTTTCAACTGCTTTCTTTAAGTCTTCAATTGCAGACTTATATTCTCTTTTCTGTATTTTATCAATCCCTAATTGCAACATATCTTGTGCACAAGCAAAATAGTTTAGGGATACAAATGCAATGAGAACAAAAAAGAACGATATTTTTTTTGATATTTTCATATTAACCTCTTTATAGCAATATTATAATATTATCGGCGATGATCATAAACAAATCTATTTAAGTTTAAATTGATAAGGCACAATAAGCCAACAAGCAACAGGATTGCCATCACTTGTTGCTGGTGTATATGTTGATTTCATAGCTGATTCTTTTGCTGCTTCATTAAATACTTCAGCATCTGATTTAAACACATGCACCTGTCTTGGTTTCCCCTCTTTGTCTATTAAAACTTTCAAATATACAGTTCCCTCAATTCTTGCAGTTCGCGCAAGTTCTGGATATGTAGCGGGTGCTCTTTTTACAATTGTAGGTTGTTGGTCAACGGGAACAAACTCATCTATTCCTGGAAACTCTTCATCTTTTGAATCTTTAGAATCCTTTGTTGCGGCCTTTTTTGGTTTATCAGTTCCAAAATTTGGAATAGCTTGAGAATAAACTTCTTTACTTAAGAAAAATAGACAAACCAAGAAAAAAATCAAAAAGTAACTTTTTCTCGGAAACATATTCTTCCCCTTCAAATTTTTTATAATTATTATAATTTAAATGTAAATGGCAACACTAGCCACGATGCAACCGGTTTACCATCACTAACTGCTGCTGAATATGTAGATTTTAATGCAGATTGAATTGCAGCTTCGTTAAATACTTCAGCATCTGATTTAAATACTACAGCTTTTTTTGGTTTACCATCTTTATCGACTAAAACTTTTAAATAAACATTACCCTCAATTCGAGCTTTTTTTGCTAATTCAGGATAACTTACTGGTGCACGTTTGATA
Source organism: Ignavibacteria bacterium (assembly GCA_036567745.1). Classification (GTDB taxonomy): domain Bacteria; phylum Bacteroidota; class Ignavibacteria; order DATCTW01; family DATCTW01; genus DATCTW01. The sequence continues at coordinate 21,226 of DATCTW010000036.1, forward strand.
ATAGCGGGTTGTTGATCAACAGCAACGAATTCATCAATATCAGGATAAGCTTCTTCTGTCTTTTCAGAAATTTTCTTTGAAGATTTATCTCCTCCAAAATTTGGTATAGCTTGTGAATATAAATTGCATTCTATAAATAAAAATAAACCTATTAATATTACAAAATAAAATATTTTACTATTTCTCATTTTTTTCCCCTTAATTTATATATAAATTTAATTACCATATTGAATTAACCTAACAGGATATACCGTTGGTACTAATCCCTTATTTAATATAATTTTCTGTCCTTCGTGTGTTAGATAAGAAACCAATCCAGCACTTACTTTATATGTACCTTCATCTCTCGAATAAACATATATATTTCTGTACAATGGATAGTATCTTCGATATATATGTGCCTGTAATGGTTCGAAATAATTTTGAACAATAGCTGTAGAATCATAAGCGGCAACTTCTAAAATTTTTACATTTTTATTGTTTGCCGGTTTCCAGCTTAACCCTACCCAACCAATTGAACCAGGGTATTTTGAAACATAATCAATAACCTGGGTGCTTGTTGAGCAAGGATAAAAGTTTTTTGAAAAATCTTTTTCCTTTAAAATATGTTTTTTCATATAAGCATAGCTGCTTGAATTTCTATCTTCACCAAATATTTGAATTTTTCCTACTACAGTACTGGTCCTAACATCTTTCCAATCGTCAATTTCACCGGTGATGATCTTCCTCAAATCCAGTAAATCAATTTGTCTGAGAGAATTTTTCTTATTCACTATCAAAACTAATCCGTCCATTGCTATCTTATAAGAATATAACTGTAACCCATACCTATCAAAAGTTTGTCTCTCTTCGTCATTCAATTCTCGCGAAATTAAAATAAGACTGACTTTTTCATTTACCAGATTTGCAATTGCTTCCCTTGCCGAAACCACTTCCTTATTTATCTTAGCCTCAGGATATAACTTCTCAAAATCTAACACAACATCGTTCATCACCGGCGCAATTGATTCATCTATATTAATTAACAGATTACCCCTGGTTGTTGTTTCTTTTTGTTCTTCATAACATCCCAAAAACAAAACCAACAACATCACAAACACAAACAAATATTTAATCCATATCTTTTTCATCATTTTCATCGTTCTTATCATAATCTCTTGTATAATACAATCTCACGAATCGATATATACCATACAAAATAAATACAACACCAAAGGTAATCCTAAACTTATCTGGCACATATTTTAGACGGCCATAATTTATAAAGCCAGTAACTAAAACAAGACCAAATACAAAAAGAACTATTGATACAAAATAACCAAATATTCTAAAAGCTTTTACAAGGGTCATTTTAATTTAAATTTATATGGTATAACGACCCAGCAAGCTACAGGACCATTATTCATAACTGCAGGAGTAAATAATGAATTCATTGCAGCTTCTTTTGCTGATTCATCAAAAACTTCTGCATCAGATTTTACTATAACGCATTTTTTGGGTTTACCTTCTTTATCAACCAGAATTTTTACCCAAACAGTACCTTCAATACCAGCTCTTTGAGCAAGTTCAGGATATCTTGGCTGTGGTTGTTTTATTGGTTGAGGTTGTTTTTCAACAGGGATAAAAGCATTCTGATCTGGCTCATCTTCCTGAGAAACATCTACTTTTATATCTTGTTGAATCTCTACCTTTGTACCTTCACCAGAAACTTCTGGAATATTACTTACCTGCTGAGAAAGTTCTGTCTGTGAAGCAATAGTTGCTTCTGGTGCAACTTCAGCATCAGGTACTGGAACTGGTATACCTACTGTTGGTCTTGCTGCAGCAGCTGCTACTGCAACCGCAGGAGCAACATCTGTATTCTGAATTGATGGAGGTGGTCCCATTTCGCTATATTTAAGCATTCTTACAACAGGTATATTTTCTTCATCAGTTTCCTGTAATTTAAGTGCTAAAAAATAGCTCCCAATTCCTAAAAAATGGAAAGCAGCAGCAACCATCAATCCCATAAACAAAAATTTATGATACTTTGATTTCAGCTCCAACCTTCCGTACGGACCTTGAGGTTTCTTAGCCATTGTAACCTCCTTTATAAATTAAAATTTTATTAAAATGCACTATCTTAACCTCCTAATTTTTCAATAATCTGTTTATCTTCATCTTGCATAGGAGCTATACTGAACTTATTAATATTAGTAAGTGCAAATTCATCTAAAATATCAACCATATTAATATATTTAGCTTTTCTATCTACTTTTAATAAAGCAATCAACTTTGGATTAGCCTGTAACTTCTCACTTAAAAGCTTTCTTAAACCATCAAATGATATTTTTTCAGGCTTTTCTACACCCATATTCCAAAATATTTCATTTTTCTCACTTACTCTAAGAGTAATTAAATTTGATTCTGCTACTTCTACTTTAGTTTCAGTAGGAGGTAGGTTTATTTCCATAGTTGATGGCTTTGACATTGTTGTAGTCAACATAAAGAACGTAAGAAGTAAGAACGCAATATCAACCATTGGAGTCATATCTAATCTGATACCTATTCTTTTCTTCCTATGTTTCTTTTTATTTTTTGCCATTACGGCACTTTGGCGTTCACCACCGCCCTCAAGTGCTCCCATATTTCTACTCCTTTAATTTTTATTGCATTTCTAAATCAGTTAATAAATTGAATCTGGTAATGTTTACTTTCTGTAAAATATCCATAATATCCATTACCGGTCCATAGTCTGCTTCCCTATCACCCTTTATGATTGTTCTAAGCTTTGGATTTCTAATTCTGGCTTGCATAAGCAAATCAGAAAGATCGGAAATTTGAACAGGGAAAGAGGGAACCAATTTTGCCATAGTAGCAGGATCGCTATACTGTGATTTGATTTTAGGATCTATTTTATCCCAATTTTCCTCAATCTTTTTAGTTAAAAGAGCTTCTCTTAATTTTTGGGAATCAAGACTTAAAAATACACCGCCATCTTTATTAACAGTAATAATCATAACGTCCGATTCAGGCTGTTTAATATCCGAATGAGATGTTGGTAATATAACCTGGGCTTCCGGTATCTCTGGTGGTCTAAATTGTGTAGTTAACATGAAGAATGTCAATAACAGGAAGCCAATATCAACCATCGGAGTCATATCCATCCTTAAACCGACACGTTGTTTTTTATTTTTTGGCATTTACTTGCCTCCTATTATTGAATTACTTTTTATTTGAAAGTGTTTGAACTACGTTAAAGCTTGCTTCTTCAATCATATATGTGAATGAGTCAACTTTATTAACGAAGAAGTTATAAGCTACGATACCAATAATAGCTGCAATAAGTCCACCAGCAGTATTAACAAGAGCTTCTGATATACCAATTGAAAGCTGAATTGCATCAGGTGCACCAGCACGAGCAAGAGCCTGGAATGCTCTAATCATACCAATTGTTGTTCCGAGCAAACCAACCATTGTTGCGATAGAAGCTATTGTTGAAAGAGCTATTAAGTTTTTCTCAAGAAGAGGAACTTCTAACATAGTTGCTTCTTCAACTGCTTTCTGAACATCTTTCATCTTTTCTTCTAAAGGTGCGCTTGAGTTCTTTAATGATTGATATTTTTCTAATCCTTGTCTGATAATGTTTGCAACTGAACCTCTTTGACGATCACAATGTTCAATAGCTTGCTCAACATCACCATTAGCTAAACTTGTCTGTAAATTCTTAAGATATTTTGTAACGGAACCACGGCCAGCAGCTTTATTTAATGAGAAAATTCTTTCGAATACAAAAGTAATGTTCATAAGAGTTAAAACGATCAAAACGATAACGAGTGGCCCACCTTGATAAAGGTGATGCAAAATTGAAGTGTGTTCTGCGGTACCAAAAATACCATAATAAATATAAGACCCAATAGCAAATGCTATTACCATTACTATTGTTACAAATACTGAATTTTTCATGCATTTCCTCCTGCATTAACTAATTAATATTGATGTTAATTAAATTAAAATTAATTTTACTTTATTTTATTTTGAAAAACTAGCCACGGCTTCCAATTGATTTTCATATACACTGAATACTAAAGTAAGCTTGGTAATTACAAAGATATTTTCAATGTTCTTTGTGATACCACATAATTTTACCTGACCGCCTTCTTTTGCGTAATGTGTGTGGGCAGCAACTAATATACCCAAAGCTGTTGAATTTAGATATAATACTTTCTCTAAATCGATGACTAATTTCTTATTACCCTGCTCTTGAAGTTCCTGTATTGTCTTCTTCAAAAGATCGGTTTCGTCACCACCAACAAAGCGCCCTCTTAACTCGAGAACGACTATATCATTTTCTAATTTTGTTGTTTTTACTGGCATATCCTTTTCTTTTGTTTTATTTTTGGATATTTAATTAAATTTCAATATTTTTTTCACTTAATTAATACTATCAAAATTTATACCAAAAATCATTATAAAATAAAATATTGAAAATAAACAAATTATAATCGATGTATTATTTTTTATATTTTTATATTTATTGTATTTTGCAATTTGAAATGTAAATTGCAATTATCTAAAAAATTATAGTATATTGTAGTAAATTGCCTATAAATTAAGTATTATATTTATAATAATAACAAGGAATAAAACTTATTATATTATAATTTTATATTAAATCCTATTTGCTCAAATACATTCTTTAATTCCTGATTCGTTGTTTTAATAGAAGTATTATAAAATTCTCTTCTTGGCCAATAATTATTCCTTAAATAGTTGAAATATTCTTTAATATTACTCTGAGAAATAATTTTTCTAAAATTTAAATCATCTTTATTAATATCATAAATTTTTACAATTATGTTATGCAATTTTTCAAATAAATTGGCGTACCCATTTACTTCTTCCTCAATAATATCAGGTTCAGGCAATAACTTTAAAACATCAATTCTTTTTTGAAAATTAAAAAATGAACAGAATTTGTCTAAAATCATTTCTGTTCCAAGGGCTTTAGCATCAAGTGAGTGACCTGCTATATGGGGTGTTGCAATATTAATATATTTCAAAATATCAATATTAATATCTGGTTCATTCTGCCAAACATCTAAAACAGCATAAGATATTACATTGTTTTTTATTGCATCAATCAAATCATTTTCTTTAACTACTTTTCCTCTTGATGTATTGATAAAAATACTACCTTTTTTCATCTTTGAAAATTTTTCATTATTAAAAAGATCAAGAGTTTTATATTTTCCTTCATTGTTAAGTGGTACATGTAGAGTAATTATATCACACTTTAAAATATCATCTAAAGAGACAAAATCTTTTTCAACCTTTTTATCCTCTAATGGAGGGTCGTTTAACAATACATTCAAACCAAGGGCTTTTGCCTTCTTTTCAACTTTTTTCCCAACGCAACCCCATCCTACTATTCCAAGAGTTTTCCCAACTAATTCAAAATTGTATCTATGAGATAGCTCAAGTAATGCAGCAATAACATACTCAGCTACTGAGTTAGAATTACTACCCTTAGCATCACAAAATTCAATTTTTCTTTCATTTAAAAAGTCAATATCCAGATGTTCTATCCCAGAGGTAGCAGTGGCAACAAATTTGATATTGGTACCTTCTAGTAAATCTTTATTTACCTTCATTGTTGATCTACATAACAAAACGTCAGCATCTTTTAATACATCTCTATTCTCTATTTTATTTTTATAAAAAAACAAATCACCATATTCACTAAAAACTTTTTCAGCATAAAGAATGTTTGAATCAACTACAATTTTCATAAGCAATTATATTATTTAAAAGTTCTAAAATAAAAATCCCCATACAAATTAGCATGGGGATTCAATTTAATTTAAAAAGCGAACTTACTCTCTAATCATTTTTCTAGTAAATATTACTATTATGAGCGTAATTAGGAATAAACCACTAATAGATTCTATTGACATAAACAGCCTATGTAAAGGTCCATTTGGCAACCAATCCTGTGAACCCAGATTAGTAAAGTTAACCGCACTGAAATAAAGAGTATCTATCCAGTTTGTTGTTGTAACTTCAGGATCCCAGTTGCTCTTTAGAGGTTCAATCATATACAAAAAGCTAAATAGTAAAACTATAGAAATTGCTGTAAAAAACACTCTATACCATTTTTCACCATAACCAAAACAGATATCAAAAAATAGTTTTTCAATATACCATAATGGGGTTTTATATCTTTTTAAAATTGTTTTACCATTTTTTATGATTTCCTTCTCAATAATAAATTTCTCATCTCTTTTACTTCTCATCTCAAGAATGTGGAATGGTATCATTTCATCATATCGACCAAGCTCTTTATACTTTTGTTTTATCATATTATAAAAGCCCGGTTTCTTATCAATGAAACCGTGTTTATTCGAAAAATCGCGGAACCCATCTTCCATAAAAGTCCTATGTGCAATCAGTTGATAGCCATCTACAATAGCTTCAGCAAAAATTGCCATATCAAGGTTTGAGCCAACAAAAGTAGTTTTAACCATTATCGCACCTTTAAAAATTGTGCGGTTCAAGGTTGAGCCATTAAAGCTTGTATATTCCAAATGACAAAATGAAAAATTACATAAAGAAAAATCAGCGGCTTCAAGTATAGCACCTGCAAAGTGAAATCTTGTAAAGTTTAATCCATTAGGAAATTCTATAGAAGCTAGATTTATTCCTCTCAAATCTTTTCCAATGGGAATCTCCTCGGCAACCTTATCTTTTTCATCAGGAAAAACTGTTAAATCTCCCAAATCAGTAGATCCACTTTGTAATATTTGTATAATTCTACGCCTTCGTTCTTTCCCTTCTTCCGTTTTCCATCTGTTGCGAAGACGCTCTAAATCTTTAAAAGTATATTTAATGTTTTTATACTTTGTTGAAGCCATACTTTAGTCCCTTTAATTATTATTTAGGTATGACCAGCAATATTTACTCGCCGAGTTTTTCATTAATTGTTTGCATTAGTTGTGCAAGTTTAAACGGCTTGAGAATAAAAGTACAATTTTGACTTTCAATAAACCACTTTTGATCTCTATCTGCGGAGATAATTATTATTGGTAAATTTCTTACACGTAAATATTTATGTGTTCTTATATGATTAATTAAGTCATTTGCTGTACCAGACTTGCCTAAATGATAGTCAGAAATTATTAAATCAACGAGTTCTTCTTTATTCTCAAGTATCTCTTGCGCTGCTTGAATCGTCTGTGCAGTAACAATACTATAGCTTGATTCAAGTGCTTCCTGTAATGCACTTAAAGGACCTTCGTCATCATCTACAATCAGTATTCTTTTCATTGCTCTTTTTTCTTATTATGTTTGAGTAATATAATAAAAAAAAATAAAAAATCAAACCCATTTAGTTATGCAACCACTCTTATTTTTATAAATATTCTACGAATAAAATATAAGTACCTATATATAATATGATTTTAACAATTTTTCCTTCATATCTTTATAAACTAATAACGAGTTCTTAATTCCTCTCTATCGAACTGTGAAAATTATAAATGTATGAACTTAACCAAAAAATATATTTTCATTTCTAATATTATTTTGTAATTGATACTCTAATGCTATTGATAATAAAAAAATACGAATTTTTAATCTCATAGATGGCAAAAAAAAATAAAAAATTTCCATCAGATGAAAAAATTTCACATCTATTGCTGAAAATAAAGAATTTTAAATAATTTCATCAAAAAAAGTTTTTTTGATAGAACTAAAAATTATAAATAACATATTTTTATTATAAAATCAAAATTGCAATATAAAGATATTGCTATTTTATTAAAATTTTGTTATTATAGCTAAAGCAATACTTTAAAGCAGATTGTTTTATGAAAGATTTATCTATAAAAAAATTATATTACTCAATTAGTGAAGTGAGTAAAATCACCGATTTAGAACAATATGTTTTAAGGTATTGGGAAACAGAATTTGAGGAACTAAAACCTCAAAAAAATAGAGCTGGTAATAGAATATATACAAATAGAGATATTAAGTTAATCCTTTACATTAAGAAGTTATTACGAGAAGAACGATATACGATAGAAGGAGCAAAACAAATATTAAAAAGTTACAATCCTGATGCAGATGGTGAACAACTGAAAATATTAGATAAACCAGAAGTTAAAACAAACAATACAGTAAAAGAAACTAATATCGTTTCAACTGAAGTAAAACAAGGAAATGTAAAACTTACTGAAGATGTAAAAAGTGTTTTGCTCGAAATAAAAAGTATGTTAGAAGAAATAAGAGATAAATTATAATATAATCGGAGCGTAGCGCAGCCCGGTAGCGCACTTCCTTGGGGTGGAAGGGGTCGTGGGTTCAAATCCCGCCGCTCCGACTTTGAAATAAATATAGAAATTACTTTGATTATTAATGAAAAGATTTGGTGAAGAATTAAAATCTGCTCGAGAATCTCGGGGTATTTCACTTCAGGAAATTTCCAAAGAAACAAAAATTAACCAAAAATTTATTGAAGAAATTGAAAACGGTAATTTTAATCTATTGCCCCAAACTTATATTCGTGCATTTATCAGAGCTTATGCAAAATATATTGGCCTTAATCCAAATGATACTATTAAAAGATACGAACAATATCTAGAAGGCAAATTTACCGAAGATAAACACAAAGTAACAAAAACCACTAAACCCGAAGAAGAAAAGCAGAAAGAAGAACAGCAAATAGACTCTTCCATAAAAAAAATTGAAGAGTATTTATCCAACATTAAAACTTCAACTGAACAACAACCTGTTAAAAACTTCGAAGAAGAATTACCAAAACAAACAAAAATACAAAGTGTTTCAAAACCAAAAATTAATTATTCAGCTTTATTTATTGTAATAACAGCTGTTGTAATAATATTGGTGTTCGTTTTAATTAACCTACCAGAGAAAAAATCAGAAGAACCCGAAAAAATTCCTTTCGAAAGAGTAATAAAAGAAACCGAACAAAAATATTCAGAGAAAAAAGATACAATAAAAACAGAATTAACCAATCAACCTATCATCAGCACAGATAGTTTAACTCTTGGAGTATTAACTGATATTGCCGTTTGGGTTAATGTAAAAATAGATAACAACAGAACTGAAAAAGGTATAATAGAAGCAAACAACAAAAAATACTTTAGAGCCAAAGAAAAATTTACCGTCGTTGCAAGTAAAGGAACAAAAATTAAATTATTTTTGAATGAGAAACTATTAGGTAGTTTAAGCCAAACAGACTCTCTGAGCGGTGCAACTGTTACACCTGAAGGTCTAAAAACATTTAAGGTTCAAAAAAAACCTCCAACACCTAAACCCGATCTAAAAATGATGGAACTAAAACCTCTAGATTCTAAACATCCATAATATTTAAAGAAATGGATTCAAAAGAAGAAGTAAAAAAAAAGATTGAATCATTAAGAGAAGAAATAGAAGAACACAATTATAGATATTATGTTCTTGCTGAACCAGTAATATCAGACTATGAGTATGATAAATTAATGCAAGAACTAATAGAGTTAGAAAAAAAATATCCTGAATTTATTACAGCCACATCTCCAACTCAAAGAGTTGGTGGAGAACCCACAAAAGAATTCCCAACTTTTCAGCATTCAAGACCAATGTTGAGCTTATCTAATACTTACAATGAAGCTGAACTGAGAGATTTTGATCGAAGAGTAAAAACTATATTAGGCGACTCTTCTTATGAATATGTCACTGAATTAAAACTTGATGGTGCAGCAGTAGCACTTATTTATAAAGATGGATATTTTTTTGCAGGAGCTACAAGAGGTGATGGCTTTCAGGGAGACGAGATAACCAACAATCTTAAAACAATTAGAGCTATCCCACTTAAACTTCGAACGAATAAAAAAGAATTACAGAATATTGAAGTACGGGGTGAAGTATTTATGAAACACTCCGATTTTCTTAAAATAAATTCTGAAAAAGAACTAGCAGGAGAAAAACTTTTTGCAAATCCAAGAAATGCGGCTGCAGGAACTCTTAAATTACAGGATCCAAAGCTTGTGGCTGAAAGGAATCTATCAATTTTTACATACTATCTTTACGCAGATGAAGCTAACTTAAAAACACATTATGATAATTTAAAAATTTTATCTCAATTAGGATTTCCTGTAAATAAGAATCATAGATTGTGCAAAAATATTGATGAGGTATTAGAGTTTTGTAATGAATGGGAAAAGAAAAGGGATAATTTGCCTTATGATATTGATGGAGTTGTTATAAAAGTAAATTCCTTACAACATCAGGAAATATTAGGCTCGATAGCAAAAAGCCCTCGTTGGGCAATTGCTTACAAATTTGAAGCTAAAAAAGCTCTAACTAAGTTAAAAAATATTATCCTACAGGTCGGAAGAGTTGGAACAATTACACCTGTAGCAGAGTTAGAGCCTGTATTTTTAGCGGGTTCTACTATAAGTAGAGCTACTCTTCATAATGAAAACTTCATTAAAGAAAACGATATCAGAATTGGTGATTATGTCTGGATTGAAAAAGGCGGAGATGTAATTCCTAAAGTCATCTCTATTGAACCTTCTAAAAGAGAAAAAACATTAAAACCTTTTACAATGCCTGAAAAATGCCCTGTATGTAACAGTCCTTTAGTAAGGCCAGAAAATGAGGTTGCTTATTATTGTGAAAACAGCCAATGCTCTGCCCAAGTAAAGGGGAGAATAATTCATTTTGCTTCAAGAACTGCGATGGATATCGAGGGTTTAGGAGAGGCAGTAGTTGAACAACTTGTCAACAATAATTTTATAAAAAATATTGCCGATATATATTCGTTAAAAAATTTTTACAATGATTTAATAAAACTAGAAAGACAAGGCAAAAAAAGCATATCAAATTTACTTGATTCAATTGAAAAGAGTAAAGAAAAACCCTTTAATAAAGTTTTATTTGGCCTTGGTATAAGATATGTAGGTAGCAATACTGCAAAAATATTAGCCGATCAAATGGGTAATATTGATAATATAATAAAAGCTGATATAGAAAAATTACAATCTATTTATGAAATAGGCCCTCAAATTGCACAAAGTGTATTTAGATTTTTCAGAGATAAACACAATTTAGAAATTATAGAACGACTTAAATCTGCTGGATTAAATTTTGAAGAAAAGAAAGAAAACAAAAACATCAATACAAATTTTTATGGTAAAACTTTTGTGCTTACTGGTGAATTAAATGATTTCACTCGAGAAGAAGCAAAATCAATAATAGAAAATCTTGGAGGCAAGGTTACTTCTTCTGTGAGCAAAAAAACAAACTATGTTTTGGTTGGTTCAAACCCTGGTTCAAAATATGAAAAAGCTTTATCACTTAAAATTCCTTTGTTAACTGAATCCGAATTTAAAAAAATGTTAAAATAAAATGAAAAAAAATTATTTATTATTATTTTTATTTATTCTCAGCTATATCTCAAACGCACAGGTGAGAAGTTTAAAACTTGGTATAGGTCCGGAATTAAATGTGAATATGCTCATTCCGGATGAAGCTTCAAAAAGAGTATCTCTTGGTGGAGGAGTAAATATTAATTATAGCGCTTTTCCTTACTTTGGAATAGGTGTAAATCTCGGTTTCAACGAATTAAATGGATCAAGAGATAATTACAACTTTAAAACTTCTTCCTGGCATATAAAAACAGTATTATTATATAATATTCTACCTGATAACAGAATCAACCCTTTTATTGGTGGAGGTATCGGGATTTTATACTTTGATCCAAAATATGATAATGGCAAACCTTTATATAATTCAGCAATGGGAAATTATCAAAAGTGGTCAGCTTTAATTCCTGTTAGTTTGGGAGTAAACTTTTTCTTTGCAGAAGAATTTTCACTTAACATTTCTGGAGAGTATAACTTTGCAATGTCAGATTTTCTTGATGACATAAAAAAAGGGAATGGAGATAATTATTTTAGTTGTAGAATTGGATTATCCTATTATTTTTTCGATAAATTTTATATTTTAAGGGAACGAAAAAATAAGTAATATTATGTTAGAAAATTTTAGATTTAAATTAGGTCTGCTATATATACAATTAAAGTTTAGAAAGAAAAAAGATTCTATGCTAAACTTTACAAAATTTATTAGAGAAGATAGTAGAATACTAATTTTTATGCCCGAAGATCCTCTTGAATTTGAAGAAGCAAAAGACGCAATAATGAACTTAAAAAAAGATTGGCCAAATCTTCAACCAACTTTATTGGTACGATCTCATTTTTCTGCTATAAATGACCTTGATAAATTATATAAAATATTTCCATTTTCATCTTTAGATATTAATAAGTTTTATTTACCCAAAAAATCATTTAGAAACATTATATCTGACTATAATTATGATTTAGTCATTGATTTTAATAAAGAAATTAATTTACTTTCCTCATATATTGCAAAAAAAGTAAACGTAAAATATAGAATAAGTTTTGTTAAGGATTTTTCTGATAAGTTTTATAATTTCCAGTTTAATCCTAATTCAGTGACCCATAATAAAAATATATATAGTTCTTTAATGAAAAAATTAAAAATGTTTTGCTATAAGGAAGCTTAAAATGCGAATTAAAAGTAACTTAAATGATCATACTTTAAATATTAAAATACTTGAAAAGAGAATGGATAGCAGTAATTCAAGTAACCTTAAAGCTGAATTTCTTGTATTATTAGATGATAATATCAATGAAATTAATGTTGATTTATCACAAGTTGAATTTTGTGATAGTTCAGGATTAAGTGCTTTGTTACTTCTTCAAAGGCACACTTCTAAGAACGATGGCACCACTACTTTACTTAATTGTCAAGAAAATGTTTTAAAACTTATTAAAATATCTAAATTAGATAGAGTATTCGAAATCAAGTCTTAATTTTCAATTGAAATTTTATTATTATGTACAAATTTCTTTTGATATGAGAAATGAAGGTGTATACTGTATTTTTAATATAAATAATATTTAAGATAAAAGAGTTAAAAGTTATAAAAAGGAGAATTATATGGGATTTACTTTAATTGACTACATTATAGTGTTAATTTATTTAGTAGGCGTAGCAGTATTTGGTATTTTATCGGCAGGTAAACAAACATCAACTAAAGATTATTTCCTTGGAAGTAAAAATATACCCTGGTGGGCAGTATGTTTTGCTATAGTTGCAACAGAAACCAGTACAATAACTTTTATTAGTGTACCTGGTATGGCTTATCTTGGAAATCTTAATTTTTTACAAATTGCTCTTGGTTATATAATTGGAAGAATAGTAATAAGTTTTCTTTTTTTACCAGCTTATTTTAAAGGTGAGCTTGTTACTGCTTATGCTTTGCTTACAAAAAGATTCGGTGAAAAAACAAGAAATTATGCTTCGATCATATTTTTAATCACACGTACTTTAGCTACCGGTGTAAGACTTTTCACAACTGCAATACCTCTTGCAATTATTTTTAAAGGATATCAGATTTTTACCGGCTTGGGTGATACCTGGATTTATATTATAGCAATAATTATAATCACTGGTTTCACTTTCATATATACATATACTGGTGGTATGAAAGCAGTTATCTGGACTGATGTAGTTCAAATGTTTTTATATTTATTTGGCGCAACAGTTGCTTTGTTTGTTCTTCTTGATAAAATTCCAGGTGGCTGGGGTACGGTTATGCAAACAGCTATAGCAAATAACAAATTTGATTTCATTAACTGGGGTTTTGATAAAGGTTTTGCAGGTTTCTTTGCTGAAAAGTACAGTTTCATTGCAAGCATTATAGGAGGTGCTTTCCTTTCAATGGCTTCTCATGGTGCGGATCAATTAATAGTTCAAAGAGTGCTTGCAACAGATAGTCTGAAGAATGGCAAAAAAGCTATGATTGGAAGTGGTATACTGGTGTTTTTACAATTTGGGTTTTTCCTCTTAATTGGTATTGTTTTATTTACATTTTATGGATCAGGTGCTTTTACAAAAGGAGATATAGTATTCCCTGATTTTATTATTCATTATTTACCCAGTGGAATTTCAGGATTAATAATAGCAAGTTTGTTTGCTTCAGCGATGGGTGCATTAAGCGGTTCAATAAATTCTCTAGCTTCATCTACACTTATAGATTTATATAAACCTTATTTTGGGAAAAATAACAATGAGAAAGACGATCTAAAATTATCAAGAAAATTTTCATTGATCTGGACAGTGATTTTAGTTCTAACCGCTTTTCTATTTATGAATACATCTGATGCTGTCCTTGAAATCGCATTAGCCATAGCTTCATTAACTTATGGTGGTTTACTTGGAACATTTTTACTTGGTGTTTTATTCAAAACCCCAAAAGAGAAGGATGCAATTATTGGTTTTACAGCTGGTTTACTTATGATGGTGTTTGTATTTTTCTTTACAAAAATTGCATGGACATGGTATACTTTTATAGGATCAGCTACAACAATATTAGTGGGTTATTATTCAACATATTTTACTCAAAAGAATAAATAAAAAAGAATATACTTTATAGGAGTAATTTGATATGGGATTATCTTTAGTTGATTTTCTAGTAATTATTTTATACTTCGTTATACTATTTGGAGTCGCTTTATACACCAGGAAAAGAGCTTCAGGTAGTACAAGTGATTTTTTCTTATCAAGCAGAAATGCAACCTGGTGGCTTGCGGGCACAAGCATGGTTGCTACAACATTTGCTGCAGATACTCCATTAGCTGTAACTGAGTTAGTAGCCAAAAATGGAATAGCTGGAAACTGGATATGGTGGAGTATGGTTTTCAGCGGAATGTTAACTGTTTTTTTCTATGCTAAATTATGGAGAAGATCTGGCGTTCTTACAGATGTTGAATTTGCAGAGATTAGATACTCCGGCAAACCAGCAGCTTTTTTGAGAGGTTTTCGTGCATTATATCTTGGTTTACCTATAAATATTATCATAATGGGATGGGTAACACTTGCAATGGTTACAATTTTATCCGAAACTCTTAAAATAGATAGAAGTACTGCTGTAATTATTTGCCTTGGTTTGATGATTGTATCTGCTTTTGTTACTTCTCTTTCAGGTCTTGCTGGATTACTAATTATGGACTTCTTCCAATTTATTTTGAAAATGGGCGTAGTGATACTTTTAGCTGTATTCGCTGTAAGTGCAATAGGTGGCATGGGTGCATTAAAAGATAAATTAATTCAAATTGATTCTACCGGTTCAATTATGTCATTTACACCTGACTTAAACTCGGCATGGATGCCTATGATTACTTTCTTCGTATATATAGCTGTTAACTGGTGGGCTTCATGGTATCCAGGGGCTGAGCCGGGTGGCGGAGGTTACATAGCTCAAAGAATATTTTCAGCAAAAAATGAAAAACATTCAATACTTGCTACACTATGGTTTAATATTGCTCATTATGCAGTAAGACCATGGCCTTGGATATTAGTAGCATTAGTTGCTGTTGTACAATTACAAAATGACCCTGCATTTATTGCAAATCCAAGAGTGGGTTATGTAAAAATGATGTTAACTTATATGCCTGACTCATTAAAAGGACTAATGATAGCAGGATTTTTAGCAGCCTTTTTATCTACAATTAGTTCTTCATTAAACTGGGGATGTTCACTTATTGTAAATGATTTTTATAGAAGATTTTTAGTAAAAGATAAAAGCGAAAAATATTACGTTACTGTTTCTAGAATTACAACTATAATACTAATGATAATTGCCGCAATTTCTTCATTCTTTATGGAATCAATTTCCGGTGCATGGAAATTCCTTATAGCAATTGGAGCTGGAACAGGTTTAGTTTTCATTCTTCGCTGGTTCTGGTGGAGAATAAATGCATGGAGTGAAATATCTGCTATGGCAAGTGCCTTAATTGTCTCACTTGGTTTACAATATGTTTTTCAATCAGTATACAACGTAAATATGGATGATCCAAAAATATTTGCGTATATGGTATTGATAACAACAAGTATAACAACAATTATCTGGCTTATAGTTACTTTTCTTACCAAACCGGAACCAGAAGAGAAACTAATTTCATTCTACAGAAGAGTAAGGCCTTCGGCTATGCTCTGGAAACCTATCGCTGAAAAAGTAACTGATGTTGTACCACAAAAAGATGGGATGTTTAATTTACTTGATTGGATTGCTGGTTGTGTATTAATTTATATGACACTATTTGGTGTAGGTCATATATTATTTGGCAACTGGATATTAGGATTAGTATTTCTTGTTGTTGCAATAATAGCTATGTTAGTAATATATTTCGACCTCAACAAGAGAGGATGGGAAACATTAAGTAAATAATTATTATCAAAGAGGATTATCTTTTATGGTAATCCTCTTTCAAATATTCCATATAAATCATTTTTATGTTAAAAATATTCCAATATCTTGATAACAAATTAAATTCAGAAGAATTTAAGAATAATAAAATTTTTAGTCTTATTATACTTGCATTACTTATTTTTTTAATTGTATCAATGTTCCCTGTTGGAAAGTCTATTGAATATGAATACAATTTAGGGGCAATATGGACTTATGATGATTTAATAGCATCATTTACATTTCCCATCTTTCGAGATGAAGCAGACTACAAATCCGAGGTAGAGAAAGTAGAAAATTCTTTTTTGCCAATATTTAAAGTTACAAAGTCTTCCACAAGTAATGATTCTTCTAAAACATTTTTTGATAGCCTTGAGATATCCATTCTATATCGAATGAATGGTAACGCATTTAAAATGAAATATGATACACTGTTACCAATTCAATTTATTCAAAGATACAGTGATAGATTTTCATATAATGACTGGCAAAATTTAATTAATTTAAAAAAACGTGATTACATAAAAAACAAGGATTCTTTAAATTTTACTTCTTTTAAAAAGATATTTTTAGAAACACAAAACAATTATACTGAAAAAAATATACTTTCAATTCCAAAATCCAATATTAAATCAGAAGAAATTTCTGTTCGTGAGAACAATATAGAAAAAATATATTCAAAAACTCTTTTTTATGATGTTCCAGAAATAAAAGAAATTATAAAAAATAATTTCTATAACAGCTATCCTGATACAGAAAATTATTCAGAATTAATAAATAAAATATCCGAAATAGTTTTTAAACCGGGATTAATATTTGATTATGATGCAACTCAAAGAGAAAAAAATATCTTAATAGAATCAGTACCAAGAACTCTGGGAATAGTAAAAGAAAACGAAAAAATTATTTCTAATGGTGAAAAGATAACATATGAAACTAAGTTAAAAATAGATTCATATAGAAAAGCAAAAGCTGAAAGAACCGGCAAAATAAATACTACGTTACAATATATTGGTAAAGCTTCACATACTTTTGTTATGCTTTTATTATTTTTAATTTACCTGTATCTTTTCAGAAAAAAGATTTTCGATGACAATTTAATGCTTTTGTTAATTACTTTCTTAATTCTATTTATATCTTTTCTTGCATATTTATCAATGCAAATAAAAACTAATGAGCCCATTCAATATCTTATTATTTTGCCAGTTTCATCTATGCTGTTAACAATTATATTTGACTCACGAGTTGGATTTTACAGCACAGTAACAACATCACTTATAGTTTCCGCCATTCGTGGTAATGACTATTCAATATTCTTAGCTTCTCTGGTTGCTGGTTCATTAGCTGTATATACAGTAAGGGATATTAAGAACAGAAATCAAATTTTTCGATCCATTCTATTTATTATGATAGGATATTCAATATCCATTATCTCTATTGGATTAGAACGTTTTGATAATTATAAAACAATACTTGAGCAATTGCTATATGCTGGAATTAATTCAATATTTTCACCAGTACTTACATTCGGATTTCTAATTTTCTTTGAAAGAGTCTTTCGAATCTCAACAGATGTTACCTTGCTTGAACTATCTGATTTTAATCATCCTTTATTAAAAGAACTATCATCAAAAGCACCGGGTACATTTCATCATAGTGTTGTAATTGGTTCACTTGCAGAAGCAGCGGCTGAATCAATAGGAGCAAATTCGTTGCTTGCTAGGGTTGGGGCTTACTATCATGATATAGGTAAAATTCTCAAACCAGAATATTTTATTGAAAATCAAGTGGGTGGTAAAAATAAACATGATAAACTTACACCTCATATGAGCACATTAATTATCATATCACATGTAAAAGAAGGTATCGATCTTGCAAAAAAATATAAACTACCTCAAATGGTTATAGATTTTATACCAATGCATCATGGAACTACCCTTGTGAAATTTTTCTATGAAAAAGCGTTAAGAAGAAGAAAAACTTCTAAGGATCAGATAAGAGAAATTGATTTTAAATATCCTGGACCCAAGCCAAATACTAAGGAAACCGGGATTGTAATGCTTGCTGATTCTGTTGAAGCTTCAGTACGGGCTATGGTAGAACCTACTGTACCCCAAATGGAAGGATTAATTGATAGCTTAATTAAGAGCCGACTACTCGAAGGCGAATTGGATAATTGCAATTTAACAATGCAGGAAATTGCAAAAATTAAATCCAGCTTCTTAAAAATATTTGTTGGTATTCATCACAAAAGATTAAAGTATCCTGAAAGCCAAGATCAAAACAAACCTGCAACACAATGACTAAAGAACGAATTCTTGATTCTTTTATCAGCTATCTACAGCTTGAAAAAGGTTTATCAGAAAATACAATAAAATCATATAAAATTGATCTTACAAGATACATTAAATTTATTGATGAACATAACAAGGATTTAAAAGAAATTAGTGAATCTTTGCTTTCTAAATATATTAAGGAACTTACCAAAGTTGAATTAGCAACAGCAAGTATTCATAGAAATTTTTCAGCAATTAAAGGTTTTCACAAATTCTTAATACAAGAAAATTTAATTGATATAGATCCAACAGAAAATCTAGATAGACCTAAACTATCAAAAAAATTACCTGAAGTCTTAACAATAGAGGAAATTGATAAACTACTTGAACAACCAGATTTATCTACTCCTTATGGTTTCAGAGATAGAACAATACTTGAGACTATGTATGCCACAGGATTAAGGGTATCAGAAACAGTAAATTTAAGATTTAGTAATTTACTTTTCGAAATGGAGCTTATACGAGTTATAGGTAAGGGTTCTAAAGAAAGAATTGTACCGATTGGTAAATCTGCATTATATTATTTAGAGTCATATATAAAAAATGTAAGACCAATTCTATTGAATAAATCAAATTCTGATATTATATTTTTAAATAGACGTGGGAAAAAACTAACACGTGCTTTTATATGGGATATACTAAAAAAATATTCATCCTTGGCAAAAATCGAAAAAAATGTCCATCCACATACTCTTAGACATTCATTTGCAACTCACCTTTTAGAAGGCGGTGCAGATTTGAGAGCTGTTCAAGAAATGTTAGGACATTCTGATATATCAACTACACAAATATATACACATATTGATCGTGAATTTTTAAAAGAAGTACATAAAACATTTCATCCTCATGGATAGGAAGTAGGTTCAAAATGAATAATTATTTATATGTATTACCAATTTTAATTTTTTCTGTAATAGTTCATGAAATAGCACACGGTTATACTGCATTAAAGTGTGGGGATCCTACAGCAAGAGATGCTGGAAGACTGACGCTTAACCCAATTCCACATATTGATCTTTTCGGTTCAATTATTTTACCTTTACTGTTTGTACTTTCAGGTAGCTCTGTTTTTATTGCATGGGCAAAACCTGTACCAATAAACCCAAACTACTTTAATAATTTCAAAAGAGATGATTTTTTGGTTTCAATTGCTGGCCCACTATCCAACCTTATTATAGGTTTTGTCTGCTGTTTGGGATATATTTTAATGTATAATATTGAACCTGATCCTACTGACAGTTCACTTATTTATTTTCTTTCAAAAATGTTTATCAGTGGAATCTCACTAAATGTAATACTTGCTGTTTTCAATTTAATACCTGTACCACCATTAGATGGCTCTCATATACTCGCTACAATTTTACCTGATAGCATCGCTTATTACTACAGAAGAATAGGTTTTATTGGTATTTTTATTGTCTTATTCTTGCTTCAGCTTCCTATGTTCAGAATATTATTACTTAAAATAGTTGAATTAATTTTAATACCTTATAAAATATTTTTAGATTATTTTATCTAAACTGAAACATTTTCCACATAAATTAGTGTTTCGTAATAGTATAGTTGTATCATTATTATACAAGTAATTGCAAAAAAGGAGATTTATTAAAAAAATTATTAACCATCTTTTTTCAGGATTTGATAAATATATCTTTATAATCTGATAGATATCTTATAACCTTCCATAATACTTATTTTATGTATATCATTTTACCAATTTTTTGTGCAGTTTCTGATTCTATTCTGTAAAAATACAAACCAGACGATAGATTTTGAGGCTTCCAGATCACTGATTGTAACCCAGCGTCTAAAAATTGTTTACCAAAATCATATACCTCTTGACCTAAAACATCATATATCTTAATACTAATAGAACAAGGTTCATGCAAAGCAAACCTTATTGTTGTTTGAGAATTAAATGGATTAGGAAAGTTATTTGAATATTTTATGTTATCATCAAGCATAGCCCATTTGATATTTGATATATCGTAGTTTTTCTTGTCAAAAACCAATAACCAGTCATTAGTATCAGGTGGTGAGATAGCAATATTATAATTATGATAGCCTCTTTTTAATGAATCACCATTAGAAGGATTAATCCAAAAAGAAAAAGTATTTAAAAAATTATTATTTTCAGATAAAATTACATAATTAGTATTTGAAGGAAAATATATTAGACAATACTCATTATTCTCAGCAATAGGTATAAAATTTTCTGAAGATTTATAATCCATAATTAATTCTTGTCTTGGAATAAAATTAAACCATTTATATTTTTCCATTATTTTTCTAACAATAGTCATGTTATTTGATCCAGGAAATTTAATAGCTTCCATAACAGTAAATCTTGGTATATGGCTTCCGGGTAATTCCTCTGTATGCCACTGCCACACACCATTAGCACCATAAGTAATACCAACTAATGCACCAGATAAAATACTTTCATAACTTGCCTGTCTAACATCAATTGATCTAATACGAAAAGTAATTAATTGTGTTGTATCTCCAGGAAGCCATAAATTGTTATAAATATCTTCATAATTTGGCTCACCATTTAATACTGGTTTTATATTTGAAAGATTAAAACCTTTTATACCAGCTATCCAAGTATAATCACCACCTGCAGTATGAGATGATTGATACATATGAAAATCTAACCAATGAGCTGTACTATCAAAATAATCAAAACTAGAAGACCAACCAGAAGGATGACATGTACATAATTGAACATTCCCATTACCTTTTCTAATAATATTTGCAAAGGAACTCCAAAAATTTTTCTTTTCTGGTGTATCATAAGTATTATCACCTCCTATAATCCAAAAAATGAAACAACCAGAATATCTTGCACCTATATATTTTGCTAAATTTAAAGATTCCTCTTTTGAAAGATACCTTGCTGGATATAATGGATTATAGTTTACTTCAGACATTGCTGCCCATAAAGGCACTAAGCATACAATTAATCCGCTGTCATTAGCAGTTTTTACTATGAAATCAAGATAATCATAATATCTAGGATTTACTTTCATGTAATCATTATCAACAAAAGAAGTTTCATTATATCTATTTCTTATTCCATAAGAATATATTAACTGATGAGAAAAAGCTACTACTTGTAATACTGTAAAACCTTTACTTTTTCTATCTGAAATATATTGAAGTACCTGTTCTTTATAAGATTTCCAGGTTATTTCCCATGCTGTATCACCCAAATAGAAAAAGGGGTCTCCATCATCATAAACCAGATAACGTTTTGAAGGTGAAACTCTAATTCTACCTTTCTTATAAAGTAAATTATCACCTGTGTACTCTGTTATTGTTAAATATCCTGATTTGTTATAAAGGCCTAAATCGTCTTTGTTTGAACATTTTGTCGTATAACTCCATTTACCTAACTTATTTAATGAAAATCTTACTTTAAAAATATTTCCACCATCCCAAAAACCACATACTACCAGAGTATCTATACCATTCGTTATACTACATTCTAAAGTAACATCTTTTACAGGATTATCATATTGGACTGATGAAATAAACTGTAATTCTATTAATTGATTCTTATGATATATTTGTGAAAATGATATTTTTGTGTTTAAAAATATTAGAACAAATAATAAAAAACCTAAACTTGCTTTAACATTCATAATGAGTAATATTCTCTATTTTTTTATATAACATAACATAAAAAAAACAAAAATCAATATAAAAGAGAGATAGCTAATTTAGCTATCTCTCATATTCATTCATTTAATCAAAAGCATTTTGTTAATTTTAATATAATCAGATGTTACAAATTTATAGTAATATGTACCACTTGAAAGATTTGTTCCATCAAAAAAGACAGAGTATGAACCTGCTAATTTATATTCATCTACTAATGTCTTTACTTCCCTACCCATAATATCATATATTATAATCTTTACTTTTGTGCTCTTAGGTAATGAGTACTTTATAACTGTTGTCGGGTTGAAAGGATTTGGGTAATTAGTTATTTCACAATTAGATTCATTACTATTATTCTTATTGAATAAATTATCTTTTTTAAATTTTATTATGTAATCATTATTATATTTAGTATTATCATTTAATATAAGAGAGGATAATTCTTTGACATCTTCATCATCACTGTAATGCTCTTTAAGGTATTCAATTATTTTATTAGTTGTTTCAGTATCTTTAAGATTATAATAACTAATATATGCATTTTGAATTAAAGCTGTTTTTTCGAATATAGACGAAGGATATTGTTTTGAAACCTCATAATTTAATTTTATTGCCTCATCAAATTCGTTGATTGATAATAAAGCATTAGAATTATAAATTTTAATAAAAGGTATAAATAAGTTATCTTTACAGTTTCTTATATTCAATAATTCTAAAATACTTTTGTCTTTGATTAATCTAAAAATATTTAACAATCCATTATTAGCCTGTATATTTATTAATTTATTATTATTATTAATTAAATCTTTATAAATCAAAAAAGCCTCATTATATAATCCATTATCAAAATAATATTTTGCTTCTTTTAATTTATCTTTTGATTCTAGAGTACTATATGTATTATTTTTTTTAAAAGAAACAGTTTCAGAAATATCATAATTATTAATTTCATTTTTAGAAAAATTGAATAAAGGAGATGAAGATAAATATAGAGAATAATCAATATAACTAGAACCATCATTATAAAAATAATTAGGATTTGGAATGCTGCTTCCCCAATAATTTCCCGAAGCCCATATAATAGAATTATTTGACGCAAATGCATTAATACTACTATTATTAATAGAATTATAAGCACCATTTGGTTGACCTAACTCCATATATATTGTAGAATTATATTCAGCAGAGATACCAACTAAGTTTAAAGAAATCTTGTTATTACCATTATCTATATTATTAAAAATACCAGAAGAACCACACTCAGCTGTTGCAATATTAAAACATCTAATAGCACTATAATTATTTTCGAACTTATTTTTAAATACATATATATATGAATTGTTAACATATATTGCATTATTTACATTACCTAAATTAGAAATGTCTGAATAGCTTATAGTAATACCATTCCCGGCATTAATTACATTTACTGCTGACCCATTATTATTTACTCTTTCAATTTTACAATTCTGAATTATAGAATTAGATGCACCTGTACCAACAAATGTTATTCCTCCCCAAAATTCATTTGTGTTTAAACTAGTAAAAGTAATTTTACCTTCAGTAGTACCCTGAGCTGATAAAACACCATAACAAGTAATATTTAAACCCGATGAAAACTTTAATATGCTACCAGCTGTAATAGTTACGGCGGTACCTGCTGGAATAATAATATTATTCTTAATAATATTAGTATCGCTTACTATATTTTTAGTTATTTTGAATAATTTTCCTTCTCCGGGCTCAAACTCATCATAAAAATAATTTTTACTATTGTTAACAATAAATGTTTCATTTGTTTCAATATTTTTTACAATAGCATTATTATTACCAAAATTATTAAAAAATATCTTAATATATCTTTTTCCCAAAGTATTATGACATCTTCTATTAACTACATAAATAAAACTGCTATCTGAATCACTACCACTTTCATTTTTAAAATCTCCTATTGTAACATAAGTTTGTTCTTGACTATCCATAGAAGAAAAATCTGATGTTGTAGAGGATTTTATATCTTGAATAATCATTGAATTACACAATAATTTTGGAGAAAAAAGAGTATCCGCCGAAACAACATTTGAGTAATTAGATAAAGTACTATTTCTACGTTTATTAGCAAGTGTATAACCAACTATTCCTTTCAATCTTTTATTTATTCTCTGAACACACTCCCATTTATTGCCAGGCACTTCAAATCCATTATTAGTCCTTTCAGTTTTGTCATCATTAATTAATCCAACATAATCATTACCGTGACTAGCAACATAAAAATAATCGATACCTTGTACACCAAAAGCTAACCCAATATTGATTTGAGCTTTTATTTCATTATTATAAGGTTCTCGTAAACTATCATTCGGCCATCCATCTACTTGGGGTAATAACCAGAGAGGATAGTATTTATTTTGAGAAATATTAATACTATCAAGGGCATGTATAGCTCTGTCTAAACCATTAATTGTATGATATTTTAAGCAATTCTGAATAGATATTTCATAAAATGGATTTTGTTGACCATTTTCTTCTTGCATCAATGCTTTACATGGTGGAGTTTTAAATTTAATTGAAAAAGGATAAATATCTACAATTATTCTTTTCTGCTTAGTTTCATTTATAAATCTTTTCATTTTATTATAGTTAGGATACGCACTAAACATTGATTCCCAAGATACATTTGCAATACAAAAACCTAATCCTTTATTGTTACCACATACTGAATCAAGTTGATCTTGAATAAAACCAACTGCTCGAAATTGACCTCTATCCCACAATTCATCAGCAATCTTATAACCATTATAATTATCTTCATTACAAAATGGTGTTATCTCTGATCTTATAGAATTTGTAAATTTACCTTCAAACAATTCAATCGAAGTATCTGTATCAAAACTTATATAATCTAATACTACGCTGTAATTGCCAAGCAATTTTATTTTAATATCTAAAGGATTTTTATGCAACATATGAAGATCTTCTTTTGAATTATGTGTCAAAGTATCTACACAATAAATTCCTACATCATTTTTTAAAAATCTACTCAGTTTTAATAAATGGAAATTGTTATTATGAAATACATTGCTATAGATAGTATCTCTGTGGTGATTACCATTTACAATTTTATCAATTTCTAAAATAGGTTTTATGTCAATTGGTATATTATTCAGTTTCATTCTAATGCTTGTTTGATAAACAACTGAATCAGTCATAATTGCATAAACCGGATGATTAGTTTGTTTACTACCTGTTATCATTTCTCCAGCTATACTCTTACTTGTTATACAATTATAATTTCCACCTTCAGTTGGATCACTTGTAGCATTAATATCATTACTCAAATTAACATAATTCGAATTGATATCAAAATCATTTGTGTTCTCAAAATGTAATTCATATTTTAGTGCTCGTCTTACTATTCTCTGAATTATTGGTGTGTTTTGCCAATATCTATCTAATCTAGCTGTAAAACCTTTTTCTTTCGCTTTTCTAATATAATCTACCCATTCATTAACTGAACATTCACTATGATCTGAATGTCTCCATGAATTACATACATCTGTTAATCCAAGATTTTGGAGCTTACACCAATAGTCATCAGTTATGGCACCACTACCAGTCCAAATACCTGGCACATAAATTCCATCACCTGAGATAATAAACTTTTTATTTTGTGGCAGGGATATTTCAGTATTGACAAATTGGAATATCAATACTAAAAATAAAAAAATTTTGCTTTTTTTAAACATAATTTTTCTCCTTTTTATTATTTTTTTATTTTAATTAATAGGGCATTTAAATATTTATAAATACCCTTTTAATAATAATATTCAATTATTTACAATAACCATCAATTAAATACAAATCGTTAAAACCATCATAGTGATATTTTTCGAAACAATAGTTTGAGTTCAGATATTCTTGGTATATTGATAGTCTTTCCTCCTTGTAAAATACTTCACTGAGAAGAAAAATATTTTTGTTTGTATTTAATGCATTTTTAATTTCTTTATCTAATAATTTTATTTTACTTTTATTATCAACTTGTTTATTCAGATCAAAAATAGGGATTACCTTTACCACAGGAATAAATCGTTCAATGTAATCTTTATTAAGCCATTCATTAACAATTATAATAAGATCATCTTTGCTGGCCTTATTAATCAAATATTCAATTTTTTTATAATAGTAATCTTTTTGAGGATTAATTGCAGATTTTATGCTACCATTAAAATTTATTATAAAAAGAATAACTGGTAATAAATATAGTAAAAAGTAATATTTAGTTTTCCATTTCACATTATTACTTACTTCCGAAATAAACAAAATTATCAATAGCCACATAAAAATTGATTGAGGAATCCAAAACTCAACATTAGCAGAATCCCAAAAAAAGAAGAATAACGAATAAACGAAAAGAGATACTAGTAGTAATGATACTTCTTTTCTTTTATTTCTCCATAAATGTGGTAAATAATTCAGATATTTTATAATAAAATATACAAAAAAGAGAGTAAAAGAAATCATCAGAAATAATAAAAACATTGATTTATTATATCCTAAATCCATTACTGCAAAAAACTCATCATCTAATGATTTTCCTCTAAAAAATATCTTTATTTGCTCTTGATCCAAAATGTTAAAAAGGAAATTACCTGAAATAATAGAACGTGCAAATCCAATAAATGCTTTTAATAAAGTTGAAAAAGATATTGGGTTCCAATAAGAAGAGCCATGCATATAAAAGGTAACCCAATTTACCATATCAAAGAAAGAATTAATCTTTATAATATTTATTAATACATAAAGATATACTGTTGATACTATTCCACCACAAATAGCTAAATATATTATTATATTTTTTTTGCTTTTATAATTAAGTAAAGTAAAAATAATTATTGAAAATAGCAGAAGTATATGAGATTGATGAAATAATATAGCCAGAGAAGTAAAAATTGCAGAAAGAAAGATATTTTTGGTTTCTTCTTCATCTAAAATAAAATATAATGATAAAAGCATGAAAAATATTGGAATAATATATACTTCAATACAATCACTATAGAACCAAAAACCATACGAAAATGCAATTAAACATATACCTGTAATAATAATACAATTCCTTTTAATTTTAAATCTTGTTTTAAAAAGATTAAATATGACTACTAGTGATAATGCACCAAAAAAACAATTTACCATAGATACTACCTTTGCACTATCAAATGAATTATCAATTAACCTTGCAATTTGCAAAACCTTAAAGTTGAAAATATGGTATAAAAGATGATGGGGATGAAATAAGTTTATTCCTTTGTCAATTGCGTTTATATATGCAATGCTATCGTGAGATACAGAGAAATTGGAAGATATTGTAAAACAAAATACAATAAAGAAAAATATAAATACAATAAAGGATTGTAATATTCTATTTTTTAATAATATTAAC
>DATCTW010000037.1:0-23656 GCA_036567745.1 Ignavibacteria bacterium
TTTACAGCTATCCAATCTTGCACATCTTTCACCTCTTTTATCCCTCCACATGTATTGATCATATGGATAGGATACATTTGTATTCTCAAGGGGTCAATTTTACTTGTAAATCGGGGGTCAGTTTTAATTATAAATCAACAAATAGGATCTTGTTTGAAAAATACAACAACAGTCCAATAGTATCATATATCTATGATAAAAACGGAAATCTTGAAACGGTAACCGGAGGTACAAGCGTTGTAACCGATACTATTACAAGGAAGTATGACAGGCTCAACAGGGTTGTATCAAAAAATACTTCAATAAGAGATGTTGAATACCTTTATGATAGCGTTGTCGGCAGCGATAAAATAGCTGAAATTGCCGTACAAAAGAGCAAAACAGACGGCTCTACAGAAAACAAGGTAACAAAGGTATTTGACAGCGAAGACCGATTGGTGGAAGTTTATGACACAATGGATGGCTATCAGAAACAAATAGCATCATACACATACTATCCGTCAGGAAGTTTGAAAAAGCTGGAATCCATGAATGGTAGCAATATAGTAGCTTGTGCCGAGTATCAATACTACAAGGATAGCAGAGTATACAAAATTACCAATGCATGGAACGGTACTGCACCAAAGGAAACGTATGTATATACATATGATGATGCTGATAATTTAAAAACCAAGTCCGATCCTAAAACAATAAACAATACAAGCTATATGTACGACAGCATGAATAGGCTTAAAAATATTAATGAATATATAACAATAAATGGTAGACCTACTGCCAGAATAACTGATTATACATTCGATGCTGCCGGAAATAGACTTACAGAAACAACAACTATAGATGGAGTTGTTACAACAACCACCTATAACTATGTTCAGACTACAAACAGACTTAAGAACAAGACTGCACATGGCGAATCGGGTATAGTAGTAAAAAGAGGCACACAGTTTGTTGAAGAATCTGATTGTACTTATGATGCAAATGGTAATCTTAGTCAGATAATCAAAAAGAACTATCTGAATAATAAGCAGTATAAAACTGATAATACATATGATTTTGACAGACTCCAAAATACAAAGCTTTACGAATGGAATTCTGGAACAAGCTCATATGTTCTTCAGAATAGTATTGATTACAAGTACAACGGTGATGGATACAGAAATGAAATGGTTATTGACGGTGTGATAACCAGATACATGTATGAAGCCGATAAGGTAATTCTGGAAGTTGATTCAACCGGCAGAGAAAAGGCAAGAAACATATACGGAATTAATCTTTTAAAGCGAAGTGCAGACAGTCTTGCAACCAGCAGCATAAAAGATACATACTATTACATGTATAATGGTCATGCCGATGTAACAGCACTTATAGACCCTTATGGAATTCTTGCAGGTACATATTATTATGATGCATTCGGTAACATACTTGAACGTACAGGAAATGCAAATAACAATATAACATATGCAGGATACCAGTATGATGAGAAAACAAAATTGTATTATCTGAATGCAAGGTTTTATGATCCTCTTACTGCCAGGTTCATACAAGAAGATTCATACTATGGAGATATAAATGATCCGCTGTCATTAAATCTCTATATATATTGTCATAATGAGCCAATGATGTATGACGATCCAACCGGGCACATGAACTATGCAACACAGACAGGTGATTTATTAAAAGGTGCAGGGGATAGACTTATAGGAGATATAAAGGATCTTATAACATCACCTTGGACATTGCTGTGCCTTGGTAAGGAATTACTGTTTGGAGATATGGATTTAGGGCAGCTCGCAAAATCTATGTTCGACGGGTTGACAGAAGATTTCAGATATGTTATTTCTAATGCAGGGCTTTTAAAACCTGAGCTTTGGTCATCATACAGTGATAAAGAGGTACGCAAAATGGGATACCATCTGACAGGAGTAATAACTACAGTGGTACAGACATTTGCAGGTGGAGCAATAGGTGCAAAACTTGTAAGTGTACTTTCAAAAACAAAATCAGGTGCGAAGCTCCTTAAAACACTCAATAAGGTTAAAAAAGCAGCAGACGATGTGCCAAATAAGGTGATTCAGAAAACAGCTAGCTTTATAGCAAGCAAGTCTGATGATGCAGGCTATTATGCAAAGAAGTATGCAAGTGAGGCAGCGGAAAGAGCTGAAATGCTATCACAGGGATCTCACTATGCAGAGAAAGTAACAAGCTCAGTATCAAAAAAGACAAAAGGTAATACAAGAAAAGTAACCAAGAAGGGAGCTTCTTCAAAACCTACTAAGAAGAGTCAGGGTAAAAGTAAAGCCAAGTCAAGCTCAAGCAGCAGTAAATCAAGCAGCAAAAAATCAAGTAGTAAATCAAGTAGCACTAAAGCAGATCCGGACATTGACGAGTCAGCTAAAAAGCTGTTAAACGATAATGAGCCGAAAATCGGAGGCATGTGCTTTACGGCTGAAACCCTTGTTAAGGTAAAAGAAGGTTTCAAGGAAATAATTAGTGTTAGACCTGGTGACCTTGTTTACTCTGAAAATACCGATACAGGTGAAAAAGGCTATAAAGCAGTAAAACAGTTATTTGTAAGCAAAACCGGTACATTGATCCAGCTTACAGTTAAAGATAAGGTGATAAGGACTACAAAACCTCATCCATTCTATGTGTCTGGAAAAGGTTGGGTAGAGGCTGAATACCTGAAGGCTGGAGATGTGTATTGGTTCATAATACCAGCACCCATCCTTGTATGGCGACGGATGCAAGCGGTCGTGGCCCAAATACAGATTTTTATGTCGGACCTGAAGGCAATGTAGCAAGTTCTCTTGATGAATACGATAAATTCTTAAGAAGTGTTGAAGCTCAGTATCAAAGTAAGTTAAAGTGGGGTAATCCTAAAAGTGTACCAACTTATGGACATTCTATAAGTGGACATGGGTCAAAAATGAAACCTTCACAACTGATTGATAGAGCAAGAAATAAAGGACATCAAATTGGACAATGGTTAGATGATGTCGAAGCTGCTAAATTTATGGAAAAGATTGCAAAAGAACGTGGTGGTGGTGCTCATACTGTTGATCTTCCTGAAGGATTAAAAGGCAGATCATTTTTAGCGGATGGTACAGAATTGCCTACAGATAAGGCTATAATAGTCGTGTACGACACAGGAGGAATAAATTCTGGATACCCAATAAATAGTAAATTCCCTACTACAAAACCTAAAGCAAAAAAGTAAATGTTATATAATGAAAGGGATGGAAAAAATGGAGTCAGAAGAAAGTTTTATGAAGTATGTAACTAAGGAAGCTATCGATAGTCTTAGTGAGAAATTGAATTTGCCATTTAAGTCCGAATTTTCACAAGATTGGGAATATGAAGTAGCTGATGATGAAAGGTTGTCAGAGTTTCTTAAATTTTACAAAGAAAGATGTGCAAATAATGAAGAGAAGTTTGCACTGATGATTGTTATAATTGGTTCATACAACGAATTGTTGAAAAAAGGAATTCATGACAAGACAATTTGGGGTGATATAGAATACTACCTTTTTAAAGATGCTTCAATTCATACGAACACTATTTTATATTGGTCCTTAGAAAATGAGGAATTAGACAATTGCTTTTTAATAACTCCACTTATCAGAGAGGTACTGTATAGGGTGAGGAATTCCTAGCAACATATAGTTTTTATATTTGTGCTAAATTCTCCATTAAAAAGACGGGGCTGTTGCAATAGCGATTAAAAATCATATTGCAAGGCCCCATCTTTATAAAGTTAGAAAAATATTTTGTTTCAAAACACTATTTTTTTTTCTTAATTTTAAAAAATGGTATAGTAAATAAAGCTTATCAATTTATGGCCTTTAACATAATCTTTTTATTTTTTAAGCCGTGTTAGAGAAGAATATATTAAGACAGGAGATAATAAGCATAGTGTAGCCTCCGGTTTGGCTATTACTGCTCCATTAATTACAGGAGCTGCATTCCTAATGATAGCTGTGTTTGGAGGATTTGCTTTTTCCAATATGCTCCCAATACAAACATTGTCTTATACTACATATGCCGCAATGGTATATTTTAAAAAATTCCTTATGGAATTCTTGACTGGAGATAATATTCATGCGTTTTCCGTGCTATTATGGATAATTTAGGTTTACAAATAAATTTGTAAGTAGTATAATAAGCTCGTTATATAATTTTTTTACCTAAGTATCTACAAATTATTAAAGAAATTGGATGCAGAATTACGTTGTCAAATGCTGTTGGATTGTGTACATTTGCATTTAAAAATCAACTTTTTAAACATATAAAACATATAAAACATATAAAACATATAATTGGTTCGTTTTGTACAAAACTTAGGTGTTTGAAAAAAGTAAATATTTTAAATGTAGAAAACTGTAAATAAAAATAAAGTAGTTTTTATAGCAAAGAAATATAATTTATTTATATTAGTTTAGAAAAGAATGAAGGTTATGTTGTAGTCTAGGGGGAGAACCAGTGATATTAAAGTTTTTACTCAAAAGTATGCTAGAAAAGAAAATGAAAACATTGTTGTTATTGATATCAATAAGCTTATCGGCAGCTATTTTTTACATTACAATGTCATCTAACGAATCAATAGTTAATATTGCAAAAGAAAAGTTGAGTACAGCTTATGGGGATACAGAGTTTATTGTTTCAGCCAATACCAATAATAATTCGCCTTTTATTGAAAAGCAATTAAAGGATGATATTATAGATAAGCAGTTTCCAATATTAAATATGTATGGCAGTTACCAATATAATGGAGAAAGTGAAGATGTCGACATAAATGGTATTGAATATAATAACTTTAATTTATTGACAAATACCACAATAATTGAAGAGAAAGATATTACACCCTTTGAAGGGAATAAGATAATAATAACAAAGATAATAAGTGATAAATATAATCTGAAATTAGGTTCTGAAATTGATATAAAAGTAAATAAACACATTCAGAAATTTAAAATTTGTGCTATTACAAAAAACGAAGGACTTATGTATAGTGAATCAAATGGAATAAAGGTGGTTGCTCCATATTCATATACAGAAAAAGAGTTAGGTATAAAAGATAAAGCAACCATGATTTATGGGAAATATGATTTAACCAAAGTTACAAGCAAAGAAGCTGGAAGTGAAAAACTTACTGAAAATTATAAAAAATACAAGATAACTGATTTAAGTCCCGAAGAATTTTTAGATGGTCTAAATTCAAATATTAGCCAACCTTTGGCAATAATATTACTTATTGTTTTAATAATGAGTAGTTTTATAATCTATACTTCCATAAACCTGATAATAATTGAAAGAATGCCGGTAGTGGGAACATTCTTAAGTGTGGGGGCTACAAGAGGCAAAGTAAATAGGATTTTCTTTTTGGAAAGTTTTATTTTAGGGTTATTTGCTGGACTTATAGGAAATATATTAGGATTTATAGGCAGTTACTTTTTGTTGTATATAAATAGCGATGCAAAGGAATTTGGAGTGTCTGTAAATGTAGACATAAATGCGAAATATATTCTATATACTTTTCTTTTAGCTATAGCTTTATCAGTTATAGCATCTGTAATTCCAGTTTTAAGAACAAATAAGATATCAATTAAAAACATTATCCTTAATATTAAAGAAGAAAAATTAAAAAGAAAAAATTGGACGCTTGCTATTGGAATAGTATTAATACTTTTTATCATTTTAGACAAATATTTAATAAGTGCTAAATATGATTCAATAGTATCAATAATTAATATTTTAATAGTATTTATTTTAAGCATTATTATGTTAGATACTTTGATTAATATTTTGGTTAAACCGCTTGCCAAAATGACAAAGGAACTTAGTGCAGTGAATTTTCTATCATTAAATAATGTTACTTCATCAAAATCATTGCTGAACAACATTAGACTTACCAGTATTTGTATTGTTGTTATAGTGATAATATCAACAGTGTCTTTTTCCATAATTAAAGGCCTTGATAACTTATATTCACAATTTTCAGCTGATATTGAGATTATGGAGATACAGGATTTAAAAAAGACTACTGAGTATCTAAATAAGGAAAAAGATATAAAAAGCTATATTGAATTGTACAACCTTCGCGGTGTTAAAATTTTAAATGAAAAAGGGAAAATAGGACAAATTCAAGGCATGGATCCAGAGGCATATAAAGAATACAATAATTATTTTGTTTATGAAAATAAGGAAGAGAATTTGAATAGTTTAAAAGAAAATGAAAGAAATATCTTAATGTCAAACAGTCTTCTAGATAAATTTAATAAAAAAGTAGGAGATTATATTGATATTGTAAGAGAAGATAAAGAAGTGTTTAGATATAAAATTACAGGATATTTTAATGCTCAAATGGAAAATATGGGCTCAGTTGCTCTTATAAGCAAAGAAAACATAAAAAAAGATTTTGAGATGATTAATCCAAGCAGAATTGCTGTTAAATTAAAATCTGGAGTGGATGTTAATCAGTATTTTAAAGCGTTAAATAGTGGTGACATTAAAAATTCTGTAAAGTATATTGAGATGGAAGAGACAAGAAAAGCCAGGGATGTTAATACCAACAAATCATTTCTTGGTATTCTTCAAGGAGCATCATTCTTTTGTCTGATTATAGGTGGTTTTGGAATATTAAATAATATGATCATAAATTTCATTCAAAGGAAAAAGGAACTTGCAGTTTTGTCTTCTGTTGGAATGGACGACAGCAGTAAATATATGATGTTATTTTTGGAAGCTTTACATTGTGGACTAATAAGTATTGCGGTCGGTATTTTCTCATCGGTGATAATAGTATTGAATCTTGAAGGCGTATTTAAGATAATGGGAACTTATATGAAAGTAATATTTACCGCATCTGATTTATTAAAATACTCATTACTTGCATTGCTCGTTATTTTGATTTCCAGTATCAGTACATTAATTAGAGCGAAAAATATTTCAGTAATAGAAGAAATAAGATTTGAATAATTTTGGGGGTAAAGCTACTATGGAATATGCTATCGAAGCGATAGATATTAGAAAATCTTTTAAGATAGGAAATGAAGAACAAGAATTGCTAAAAGGTTTAAGCTTTAAAATTGAAAAGAGAGATTTTACATCAATAATGGGTCCTTCAGGATGTGGAAAATCAACTTTATTATATATTTTAGGCGGATTGGATAATCCAACATCTGGCTCGGTAAAAATTTGTGGTGTAAAATATGACGATATGACAAAAAGACAAATGGCGAAAATAAAAAGAAGTAAACTCGGATTTGTTTTTCAGTTTTATAATCTAGTTCCTAATCTGACAGTAGAAGATAATATAATGTTACCAATTGTATTGGATGGGAAGAAAAGAAAAGACTACCAAAATGAGCTAAAAAAAATACTTGAGATTACAGAGCTAAGCAATAAGTTAAAGCAAACTCCAAGAGAGTTATCAGGAGGTCAGCAACAAAGAGTTGCTATTGCAAGGTCTTTGATTTTTAACCCGGAAATAATATTGGCAGATGAACCAATAGGAAATTTAGATTCAAAAACGGGAGAAACCATTATGAACTTATTTAAAAGTGTAAATCATGAATTTGGAACTACAATTATTCAGGTAACGCATTCAGAAAGCTCTGCAATGTATGGTAATAGCGTTATAAGAATGCTTGATGGGACAATTAAAATAATAAGTAAAGTTGGAGAATAGCAATAAAATGGTACAGTATAAAAATTTAATTGAAGTAATAACATCTAACAAAGATAAAGAAGAGCAGGGAATACTTTTTGTAAGTAAAGAAAATATGAGTAATTATAATTCTTATTCTGAAATATATAAGAAGGCTCTTATTAGATTAGGCAATCTACAAAAAATAGGATTTAAAAAATATGATAAATTGATTTTTCAAATTGGCAAGAATGAAGAATTTGTTTTACTGTTTTGGGCTTGTATTTTAGGTGGAATTGTACCAATTCCACTGATAGAAGCTACAAATAAGGAACAAAGAGTAAAATTAATAAATGTTTTTGATATTACAGATAGAGCTATGGTTGTATTTGGCAAAGAAAGGCAACAAGCAATAATAAGAGATTTAAAAAATGATACTGAAGCAACCGTGGTTGAAGAAATAGAAACTAGATCATTGCTAATAGAAGATTTATTTGATGAAGAAGTTTTTGGAGAACCTCAAGTTGTAAATGAAAATGATATAGCATTTATTCAATTCTCTTCTGGTTCAACAGGTACCCCTAAAGGTGTAATATTAACTCATAAAAATTTAATGTGCAATATACAAGATATTATAAATGGAGCAAATGTAAGTGAAAATGATTCTACTTTAAGCTGGCTGCCATTAACCCATGATATGGGCATTATTGGGTTTCATATGGTTCCATTTTATAGGGGAATCAATCAAACTATAATCGATTCATCTTTATTTATATTTAAGCCTATGCTTTGGATGGATTTAGCACATAAAGTTAAAGCTACACTTTTATCTTCACCAAACTTTGGATATAAACATTTTTTAAAGCATTTTATAGAAGGTGAGAATAAATGGGATTTATCAAATGTTAGGTTGATTTTTAATGGGGCTGAGCCTATTGATGTTGATTTAGCAGCAGAATTTATTAATAGAATGAGTGTATTTAATTTAAACAAAACATCAATGTATACTGTATATGGAATGGCAGAAGCTTGTTTAGGAGTTTCTTTTCCAAAGCCAAACACAGAAATACGGTATTTAATGGTAAATAGAAGTAAACTTACGATAGGAAAACCTATTGAAATAGTAGAAAACACTGGAAGATATGCAGTTAAACTATGTAATAATGGATATCCGTTAGTAAACTGTAACTTAAGAATAGTTGATGAATTAGGACAGGTATTGCCGGAAGGTTATATCGGGAATATTGAAATAAAAGGTGAAAATGTAACTTCGGGATATTACAATAATAAAACAGTTACAGAAGAACTGATAAATGAAGAGGGTTGGCTTTCTACTGGAGATTTAGGTGCCTTATATGAAGGTTGTGTATATATCACAGGTAGAAAAAAGGATCTAATTATCATTAATGGCGTTAATTATTACTCAACAGATGTTGAAAGAGTTTGTTCTGAAGTTGAAGGCGTTGAATCAAATAAAGTAATTGCTTGCTCAGTTGCCAATAAAGGAACAATGGAAGAGAATCTAGGAATATTTGTTAACTTTAAAGGTGATGATGATAGATTAATTAAACTAATCAATGATATTAAAAGGGTTGTAGTAGATAAGGTAGGAATAGAACCTCAATATGTTATACCTATTAAACGAATATATAAAACTACTAGTGGTAAGGTAAGAAGATACAAATATGTAGAAGAATTTAATGAGGGAATATATGATGAAGTAATAGAAAAGTTTAAAAAAATAAAAGAGTCTAGTCATGATAATTTATTAAATGAGGATTTAGACACAGTATCACAAAACTTTATTAGTATAATTAAGGAAGAATTGGGAGTTACAGAAATAAGTCTAGAGCAGCAATTGATGTCTTTTGGAGCAGATTCTATTAAAATTACAAGAATTCATTCAAGACTTGAAGAACTATATCCAAATAGAGTTAATATTTCTGACTTTTATGCATATCCAACAATAAATGATTTAATTGAGCATATAAAGAAAGATGAGCTTGTTGAAATCAATGCCAATAAATTTCCGAAGGACAAGCTTACAGATAAGGGTGAAGAATATTCTATTGATTTGTTATTAGAAGATAAGGTGTATTGTAGACTTGAAGAAATAAGCAGGGCTGAAGATGTAGAAATAAAGGATATAATACTTTCTGTATTAATATATTTATTTAACTATATGGGTGAAAATGATAATTGTATTTCTGTTCAGCTTATTAAAAGCAGTGATACACTGGAAGAAATGTATATAGATCTCTCAAAATATGATAATATGTCGGATTTATATAAAGCTATAAATGGGCTTTCAAAGTCAAATACAAAGAAATACAATAAAAGTAATATAAAGTATAATAATCAGTTAAATGGAGTATATTTAGCCTTTAACTATAATAATGATTTTATTAATAGCTTTATAGATTTATTACTTGAAGTAGACAGTACTAGATTGAAGTTTAGCTTCAGTAAGGTGTTTAAGAAAGATGTTGCCATAGATTTTGTGGAAAAATACAATAGAATTTTAGGACAATTATAGTTTAAAAGAGGTGAGGCTATTATATGAATAAAGTAGCGTTTGTATTCCCTGGACAAGGATCTCAATATATTGGAATGGGAAAAGACATATTTAAAGAATTTCAAGTAGCAAGAGAAATTTACAACATTTCAAGCGAAGTACTGGGAATAGATTTAAGAAATATTATAGACAATGGTAGTGTAGAGGCCATATCAGCTACGGAAAATACGCAGCCTATAGTCTTTACTACAAGTATTGCCGTGTTAAGTGTTTTTAAAGAGATGTATAATTTAAAGCCATATATAACAGCAGGGCATAGTCTTGGGGAAATAACAGCATTGACTTCAGCAGGAGCTATAAATTTTGAGGATGCAATTGAAATAGTTAAGAACAGATCCTTATTTATGAAAGAAGCTGAAAGTAATGGCAGCTTTGCTATGTATGCAATTAGAAACCTACACTATAAAACGGTTGAGGAAATATGCGACAAATTTGATTATCAAAACATGGTATCTGTTATATCTAATTATAACTCCGTGGATCAAGTGGTTATTTCAGGGCATGAGGAAGCTCTTAATTATTTAAAAGCCGAGCTTGAAAAGAAAGGGGCAACTTCAACAAAACTAAAGGTAAGTGGAGCTTTTCACAGTCCGATTATGAAAGATGCATCAATTAAATTGAAAAATGTCCTTAAAAAATATAAATTTAACAAATTTGAATATCCGGTAATATCAAATGTAACAGGCAATATTTATGGGGATTCAGAAGACATTGTTGAAAATCTGTCAAATCAAATGATAATGCCGGTTCAGTGGAGCAAAACCGTTAGAACTTTTGAGCAAATAGGTATAGATACCGCAGTAGAAATTGGAGGGGGAAAAGTTTTAACGAATTTAATAAAAGCAAATTCTCAAAATATCAAAACATACAATATGGAAAAAATATCCGATTTGGAAAAATTTCAAAATGAATATAAAAATATAGATTCTAATAAAGAACTTTCTTTAGTTGATAGATGTATTTCAATTTCTGTATGTACAAAAAATAATAATTTTAATAATGTAGAATATGAAAAATATGTTATAAATGAGCACAAAAAATTATATGAATTGCAAAGCTTATTAAAAAATGAAGAAAGAGAGCTTACAAATTCAGAAAAGAAAGAAACGATATTGATATTATCAAATATTTTAAAAGGTAAGAATGTTTCAAAAACAGAAATTGATGAAAAAGTAAATGAATTAACAAAAAAATATGGTATTTCTGGAGAGCTTTTTAATGAAAGAGTTATTTGATTTAGAAAGAAAGAATTCTTTAAACAAGATAATCGTAAATACAAACAAAGAAGATATTAGAGAAAAAGATATAGCTATAGTAGGTATTTCAGTTAAATTACCTATGATAAATAATTTGTTGGAATTTGAAAACATATTAAAATACAAAATTGATACTATTGGTGAATTATCAGATAGAAGAAAATTAGATATTGGCGATTATTTGAAATCAAAGGGATTGAATAAGGAAATAAAATTTAAAAAAGGATCATTTTTAGACGAAATAGATGAATTTGATTATTCTTTATTCAAAATAACGCCTGTTGAAGCTAAATTAATGAATCCGATTCAAAGGTCATTATTACAATCTACATATAGTGCTTTGGATGATGCGGGTTATGCAAATAAAAACATTAGGGGTAAAAATGTAGGTGTATTCGTTGGATTTATTGATATAGACTATTATAAATATAAAGACATGATAATAGAAAATGAAAGTAAAACAAATATAGATTTATCGGTTATAGGAAATCTAAATAGTATGATTCCCAGCAGGATTTCTTATTACCTTAATTTGAAAGGTCCTAGCCTTTTAATTGACACAGCTTGTTCATCTTCATTGGTTGCGGTACATGAAGCATGTAAATCAATTATAAATGGTGATTGTGAAAGTGCATTAGTTGGAAGCGGAAGGATTAATATACTTCCTGTAGAAGATGATATAAGGATTGGAATTGAATCTGAAAAATTAAAAGTCAGAACTTTTGACAGGGATGCAGATGGAACTTGTATCGGAGAAGGGATAATATCCATATATTTAAAACCTTTAAAATCAGCTATAAAAGATAAGGACAATATATATGCAGTTATAAAGGGGAGTGCCGTAAATCAGGACGGAGCGACTATGGGTATAACTGCACCAAGCTCAGAGGCTCAAAAAGAAGTTATTTTAAAGGCGTGGAAAAATAGTGAAATTGATCCTGAGGATATTGAAGCCTTTGAAAGTCATGGAACTGCAACAAAAATTGGAGATGTAATAGAATTAGAAGCAATAAGTAATGCATTTAAGCAGCATACAGAAAAAAAACAATTTTGTGCTATTTCATCGATTAAATCCAATATTGGACATTTATATGATTGTGCAGGACTAGCTAGCCTAGTTAAAGCTGCGATTCAATTAAAGAATAAGGAATTATTACCTACAGCCAATTTTGAATACCCCAATGCTAAAATAAAATTTGAAAATTTACCGGTATATATAAATAATGAATTTAAAGATTGGAATAGCTCTAAAAATAAAAGGATTTGTGGAGTAAGTTCCTTTGGATTTAGTGGTACAAATGCCCACTTAATCTTAGAAGAGTTTAAGTGTAAAGAAATTTCTGAAATAGAATCCAGTAAAAATTACATGCTGACATTATCAGGGAAAACACATGAAAAACTTTTAGAACAAATAAAGTTATACAGGAATTTTATA
Organism: Ignavibacteria bacterium; assembly: GCA_036567745.1. Lineage (GTDB taxonomy): Bacteria > Bacteroidota > Ignavibacteria > DATCTW01 > DATCTW01 > DATCTW01. Next base: position 12,912 of record DATCTW010000037.1, read on the forward strand.
ATAAGTGAAAAAAGACTAAATATTGATAATTTCTGTTACACTGCAAATAAATGCAAAGAAGTATTCGATAAAAAAATTGTAATTATATTTAAAGATAAAGAAGATTTAGCTGATAAATTTGAACAATTGATTTTTAAAAAGGATTTCAAGGAAGAAATAATAATTGACAAGTATTTGCTTGATGAAAAAGCTAATGAATTACGACAATTGTTGGATATTGGTGAAAAATACTTAAAGAATGAAGAAATAGTCTGGGAAGAGATTTATAAAGGTGAAATGTATTGTAAGATTTCTATACCCCCATATTCTTTTACAAGAAAAAGATGTTGGATAGATATAAAAGAGAAAACTGTAATAAATCATGGAAAATTTTTTGGAATAGATTGGGTAAAACAAGAAGTAGATAATGTGAGAAAGGACGAAATTAGTGGTCCTATACTATTTATCAGGGAAGAAGCATCTAAAGTGGTTGATGAAATAGTAAAAAGTTTAGAATATAAAGACATCAAAGTATTTGAATTGATTGTTAATAATATAAACGAAATAGAAGGAAGTCTTATAAATGAAGATGATTTGTGGAAAATAAGAGAAGTAGATAATATAGTTTACGCATTATCAACAACTACAACTGTCCCAGCAAATCTTTATGATGTAAAGAAGATACAAAACCAAGGGTTATTTGGGTTTACAAAGTTTATTCAAGAGCTGGGAAATTTGAATCTTGAAAAAAATCCTTCAATAATAATTTTATCTGATAGATCAGTAATCGAAAATACAACTGTTCATGGTATTGGCTTAGTGGCATCTTTGGAATATTCAAATTTCAATTTTAAGGGAATTGAGTTTGATTTGGAAACAGATCCAAAAGCTTTAATCAATGAAATTCTTATACAAAATAGTTGCTATCAACTTGTGTCATATAGAAATAATGAAAGATATATTCAAAAACTAGAATATCTAAAAGCAAACAGTTTTATAAAAACAGATTTTAGAGATGAATCTACATACATCATTACAGGCGGCTTAGGTTTTCTAGGAGGAATAGCCTGCAATTATATAAGTAATAAGTGCAAAGGTAATATAGTTATTTTAGGAAGAAAAGAATTAAGCTGCGATATGTTGGAGAATAATTCTATATTTAAGGAAGTAAGAAGCAAAGGCAATAATGTTGAATACATTTCTGTAGATATTGCAAATTTTGATAAGTTAAAAGAAGTAATAGATGGAATAAGGTTGAAATATAAAAATATATCAGGTGTGATTCATTCAGCAGGAACAGGCAATATGGGCTTGATTATGCAAAAAAATATTGCTGAAATTGAATCTGTTATATGTGCCAAAGTATATGGAACTTGGAATTTATTGAATATATTAAAGAATGACGCAATGGAGTTTTTCATGATGTTTTCTTCTGGTTTGACAATGTTAGGTGAATATGGACAAGGGGCTTATGTTGCTGGAAATGCATATTTGGATTCTGTTTCATATTGTAAATCCAACAACATAAAGAGGTTAACAACAATAAACTGGCCTGTTGTAAAGGGCGGGGGTATAGCAGAAGAATATAATTATGAAAATAAACTTTTTAAAGGCATAGATGTTGTTGAAATAAAAGAAACTTTAGATTATGCTTTCTCGAGAGATGTAAATAGAATTATTGTCGGAGAATTTAATAATCGGGTTAAGGTGGATGAAATCGTTAAAACGATACCAATAATGGTATCCGATGAAATTCTGAATTATGAAAAGACAAAAGCAGTTGAGGATGTAAATGAGAGTGCTTTGACTGAAAAATCTGGGACCCAATCAATAAGCTTTAATTGTGATGACAGTTATGAGAAGGTTTTGGATAATATATTGGATTCTTTTACAAGAATTACAGGTATTGAAGATGCAGAAATCGATACAAGCCTGATGGAAATGGGCATTGATTCAATTTTATTTACAAAGCTTCATAGCGAAATAAATACTATTTATCCAGGTATTATATCTATATCACAGATGTTTTCATTTTCAAATCTGGAAAAGGTAGCATCTTATATTTATGAACACATAGAAAAACTTCAAAAAGAAAATAAGAAAAAAGAAAAAGATAATGAAAAAAATATTTCTAATAATTTAAGTGAGATATTTGAAAGAGTAGATAAAGATGAAATTTCCTTGGAGGATATGATAAAAGAAATTGAGGGCCTATAAGCTTGTTGAATTGGCTCTTTAATTTATTAAAGAAAATGTGATTATATTAAAGATAACGAACTTTAAACCTTAATAAAAACCAGCTGTGAAGTGGCTGGCAGTAGAGCCATGTAGCAGCTGGATAAATTCAATTCTAAAGTTTGTTATCTATAAGTGAGGGGGAGGGAGTGTTGAAAAATAGCATTCTTAGCAGTGTAGGAAAAACACCAATGGTTACTCTTAGGGATAAAAAACTTGAGAATATTAATTTATTTGTTAAATTGGAGGGGAATAATCCTACAGGTAGTGTAAAAGATAGAGCTGCAAGTTATGTATTAGATAAATTACTCGAGACTGGTGAAATAAATAAGGATACAACTATAATTGAATCATCTTCGGGAAATTTTGGGATTTCTTTAGCAAGCTACTGTAAGGAAAAGGGGTTAAAATATTGTTGTGTTATAGATCCGAATATTTTACCAATCAACGAAACGATAATCAGAAGTTTGGCAACCGAGGTTATAAAAGTCACGGAACGAGATGAAACAGGGGGATTTTTAAAAACAAGGATTAGATTAATAGAGGAATTGATCTGTGCAAAGGAAAACTATTATTGGGTAAATCAATACGGCAATCCCTACGTTGCAGAAGCTTACTATAATTCTATTGGTGTTGAAATATGTAATGAAGTTAAGGTGGATTATGCCTTTATAGGTGTAAGCTCAGGAGGAACAATAACAGGAATTTCAAATAGAATAAAAAAAGAATATCCTCATTCCAAAATAATTGCTGTGGACTCGATAGGTTCCTTGGTATTTACCGATAAGCCTCAAAAAAGATATATTCCAGGTATTGGTTCCAGCATGAGACCTAAAATTATTGAAAAAGCAATTATAGATGATGTAGTTCTAATTAGTGAGGCAGATACAGCAAAGAAATGTTTAGAGCTGCTTAAGAAGCACTCGATTTTGGTTGGAGGCTCTTCTGGAACTGTAATAGCAGCTATTGAAAAATATTTTAGAAATAAAAAATTTAAAGACAAGCCCAATGTAGTCTGCTTATTTGCTGACAGAGGGGATAGATATGCAGGAACTATTTATTGTGATGAATGGTTGAATAATAATTTATTATGATTTTAAAAATGATTAAATATTTACTTCTATACGATACCAATTACTCTCAATTGTAGTATTTACAACTTTCTTGTTATTCTACATATACAAGACTTGCTCTGAAAACACCTCTTTTATGAGTAATATCACCAATTTCACCAACATTACACTATTAGTAGATGACTGCATGAATAATAAAAATTAAAAAATATAAGGAAGGAGTGTGTGGTTTGGTCAACGACTACATCATACAAACATAGAAATGATTTATTTAAATCAAGAAAACCTGCTTGAAATAGGAGTTAATTGGAACGAAACGATTGAAACAATTGAACATGCAGTAAATGCTATTGGAAATAATAATTATGCACAGCCTTTGAAGCCATATTTAAGGTATGGAGATCCCAAGAATAGGATAATTGCAATGCCTGCATTTGTTGGAGAGAAAATTGATAAAGCAGGTATAAAATGGATTGCAAGTTTCCCGGATAATATAGAGAAGGGAATACCGAGAGCAAATAGCGTCGTTATTTTAAACAATTCTGACACTGGAGAAGTTGAAGCAATAATTAATACTGCTTTATTGAGTGTTATAAGAACAGCTTCAGTCACAGGCATGATGATTAAGCATTTTAAAAAAATTAGAAATATAAAAAATGTTAATGTAGGCATTATTGGTTTTGGTCCTATTGGAAAATATCATTTTGAAATGTGCAACTCATTGTTGGAGCATAATGTATCCAATTATTATCTGTATGATAAAAAACCAATAATCGATTCCAGTGTATTAAAGGAAAAAACCAACGCTAATATTATTGTATGTGAAGATTGGAAAGAGGTATATGATAATTCAGATATTTTCATTACCTGTACAGTAGCGGATAAGCCATATATTGAAGGGCAGCCAAAGAAAGGTGCTTTGCTTCTAAATATATCTTTAAGAGATTATAAAGATGACGTTTATGAATTTGTTAAGAATTCAATAATAGTTGATGATTGGGAAGAAGTTTGCAGAGAAAAAACAACAGTTGAGAATTGGTATTTAACTTGGGGATTAAAGGAAGAAGATGTAAAAACTATTTGCGATGTTTTGAAAGATGAAGAACTGGCCAAATATTCAGAAGAAGATAATATAATGTTCAATCCAATGGGGATGGCAGTATTTGATGTAGCAATCGGTGATTATTATTTAAATAAAGCATTGGAGAATGGTATAGGAACTCAATTAATATAAGGGGTAATTAAGTTTCATTATAAAGGGGATTATTTATGAAGGAGATTTATAAAAGAATAATTGAAAATACATCTACTGGAAATATAAAAAAAGAAACATCAGTGGAAATAATAAAGCTGCTTAAAGAATATGATGAAGATAGAATTGATGATATTGCGGTTATTGGAATGTCAGTTAAGTATCCTTCGGCAGAAAATACGGACAAATTATGGTGGAATATTCGAAATGGAGTACATACAACAACAGAATTCCCGGAACAAAGAAAAGAACTAATAAAGGAGTATTTAAATTTCAAGGGAATTAAGGAAGATAAATTTATCAAAGCTTCATATCTTGAAGATATTAGCAGCTTTGATTATAAATTTTTCAATATTACACCTAAGGAAGCAGAATTATTAGATCCTAACCAAAGAATGTTTTTGGAAAACATATATCATACAGTAGAAGATTCTGGATACATAAGTACAATAAAAGGAAGCAAAACCGGAGTTTTTTTAGGCTTTGCAAATGAATTAAGAGAAACATATATAAATTGGTTAAAAGAATGTAATCCAGAATCATTGCCTATGGCTGTTGCAGGAAATCTTTCATCAATTATCCCCGCAAGAATTTCTTTTTTCAAAGACTTATTAGGTCCGGCAGTTTTAATTGATTCGGCATGTTCATCTTCACTTGTTGCAGTTCATATGGCATGCAATTCCCTAAGAGCAAGGGACTGTGACATGGCATTGGTTGGAGGTGTAAGAATAAATCTTTTACCCTTGGAATCAAATGTAAAGATAGGAATAGAATCTAGTGACGGAAAGACTAAAACCTTTGATGATGATTCTGATGGAACAGGCAGCGGTGAAGGAATTGCATCTGTTTTGCTTAAGCCGTTAAAAGCTGCATTGCGGGATAAAGATAATATTTATGCAGTAATAAAGGGAAGTGCGGTAAATCAAGATGGTGCTTCTGCTGGGATAACAGCACCTAATTTGATGTCACAGAAAAAAGTTATAATTGAAGCATGGAAAAACGCAAAAATAAATCCTGAAACAATTTCTTACATTGAAGCTCACGGAACTGCTACAAAGTTAGGTGATCCAATTGAGGTAGAAGGAATTAATGAAGCATTTAAAGAGTTTACGGATAAAAAGCAGTTTTGTGCTGTCGGTTCAGTAAAATCAAATTTAGGGCATCTTTTTGAAGGTGCCGGTATAACAGGATTAATAAAAAGCATATTATGTCTAAAAAACAAAGAAATTCCTGGAACTGTCAATTTCAATTATCCTAATCGCAGAATAAATTTCGAAGAATCGGCCGTATATGTAAGTGATAAATTAACAGCCTGGGAAAGTAATGGAATGCCACGCAGATGTGGTGTAAGCTCATTTGGATTTAGTGGAACTAACTGTCATATAGTATTGGAAGAATACAATCCTATCGAAGAAAAAATAGAAACACAAGATGGTGATGAATTATTTATACTTTCTGCAAAAAGTAAAGAATCATTAAAAGAATTTTTAAATAAGTACATTAGATTTATTGAAAGAGATAATAATACTTTATCCCAAATTTGCTATAGTACTAATACAAGCAAGGAGCAGTTTTCTTATAGAGTAGGAATTATAGCGAAGGATAAATTTGATTTATATAATAAAATAAAAAGGATTATAATAAGTGATTTTGTGATAGAAGACAATAATGAAATATTTTATGGATATCACAATGTTGCTTCTCAAAATAAAAAAGTTTTAGCTCAGGGCGATATAACCTATAAAGATAAAAGAAATTTAACATCGGAATTAACAAATCTGATTAAAAGTGATTATATGAAAATTGAATTAGTGGCAAAGTTGTATGTAAAAGGTGGAGATACTGACTGGACAAGTTATTATAACGGTAAGAATTTAAAAAAGATATCAGTACCGCTCTATCCTTTTGAGAAGAATAGCTGCTGGTTTGTTATAGATAAAATGCAGAATGATTTGAAATCCAAACATATAGGAAATGTGATACATCCATTAGTAGAAAGTTTAGTTGTAGAATCTATGAATGAAGATATTTACAGTACAGATTTTTCCATTGATAAACATTTTGTTTTAAAGGATCATGTTATATTGGATAACAGTATAATTCCGGGCACTACATACATAGAAATGGCACATGTAATAGGTAAGAACTATTATGGACAGGCACCTTTGAAAATTAAAGACTTGACATTTGTAATGCCAATACATGTGGAAGATAAGGATATTAAAACAGTCCAAACGATTATAAGTAAAGAAAAGGATTGTTTATACTTTAAAGTGGTTAGTAAAAGTAATGATAATATTTGGGATACCCATGCATTTGGGGAAATATATAGAATATCGGACAAGAAGACACAAGATTTTGATATTGATGATATTAAAGAAAAACTAAGAAGTGAGGCTATTGAAATAAATCAAAACAAGCTTACAGAAGGTTTTATAAAGTTTGGACCAAGATGGATTAATTATAAAAGACTATATAGAGCTAAAGGTGTTGCAATTGGTGAATTATCATTAGATAAAGCTTTTGAACAGGATTTGGATGAATATTACCTGCATCCTTCATTATTAGATATGGCTGTGAATATTGTGAGTCTAACTTTAGGAGAGAGATATCTTCCGCTATCCTATGAAAATATTAATGTTTACGGACCTACGACAATGAAGTTTTACAGCTTGGTTGAAGTTTTAGAAGATGAACTTAAGGGAGACACCATATCTTTCAATTTAAAACTAATAAATGAAGAGGGAGCAGTATTTTTAGATGTTGAAAACTATGTGCTAAAAAAAGTTAGGGAGTTTAATAAAATAATAAAGAACAATTATTTTTATTCAACTGTGCATTTAGTACAAAAATTAAATGAAAGTGGCTATTTGAGCTTAAATAACAAAAATATATTGTTATTACATGATGAAAGTGATTTATCAAATTCAATTAAGGTTGGATTAAGAGAAAAAAATGTAAATTTATTTGATGCTGCATTCAGCAATGAATACACAAAGGAAAATGAAGATAAATATTGTCTGGATTTAAGCGAAGAAAGCTATATTAAATTATTTAAGGAGATAAGGTCAAAGAGAATAGATTATATAATTAATGTTTTCAATGATGAATCTCAGTATGATTTGGTTTGCAAGCTTCATAGTTTGTTCTGTTTAAGTAAAGCTCTTAGTAAGGAATCCTTAAACAGTGAGCTTAAAATAATTACACTAACTAAGGATATGGATAGTTTACCGGAAGATGTTATAGATCATAACAGCAGTGCTATTCATGGTATGTCAAAAGTAATAAGTAAAGAACAAAATATCTTTATAAAATGTATAAATATTGATAATGAAACAACCATAAGTGATGTAATAAATGAGATTGAATCAGACGATAAGGAGTATTTAGTAGCCTATAGGAAAGGAAAAAGGCTTATTGAAGTTATTGAAAAGTTAAATATTGAAGAAATTTCAAGCAGCAATTTGGAAATAAAGAAATCAGGAGCGTATTTAATAACTGGAGGTACAGGAGGCATAGGTTTAGAGGTTTCCAAATATTTAACAGATAAAAATCCTGTGCAATTGGTACTGATAAATAGAAGCGAATTCCCAAAAAGAGAGTATTGGGATGAAATAATAAATCAAGGCAAAAAGGAAAGTCAGATAAAGAGTATTAACATTATCAGAGAAATTGAAAAGAAGGGGACAACGGTTGAATTTTACAGCTGTGATGTAAGTGACAAGGAACAATTAAGTGCTGTTCTAAATGATGTCAGAGAAAAATTTACAAAAATTAACGGAATATTTCATTGTGCAGGTAATGCGGGAAATGGTTTTATAATAAATAAAAGTTTTGAGGAGTTTAGCAGTGTAGTAGGGCCTAAAATTATGGGGACGGAGTTATTACACAGTCTAACTATCAATGATAACATAGACTTTCTTGTACTATTCTCATCGGTTGCCTCTGTTTTATCTTTGCCGGGGCAAAGTGATTATACTGCAGCCAATGGCTTTATGGATGGCTTTACTTATTATAGAAATAAATTAGGTTTAAGAACCTTATCTATAAATTGGCCTGCCTGGAGCGAAACTGGTATGGCGGTAAATAACAATGCTGATATTGATACCTTGTTTAAAACGATTGGAAATTCAGTAGCTATAGAAAATCTAAATGAATTATTATCAAGAGAAGTTTTCAGAGCAATTGTTGGACAATGGCATTATGATAGTATGATTTATCAATTGGCTAATTTGAATTACTCAAATGAAATATATTATATATTACAAAAGCAAAAAGAAAGAGAAGAAAACAAATCTACTGATAATATTGGTTCTACAGTAATTTTAAAAGGAAATGATAGCAACAAATATTCTGATGTTGAGATTACTGTAGGAAAGATATGGGGGGAAACCCTGGGCTATAAAGAATTAAATATTTACGATAACTTTTATGATCTGGGCGGAGATTCTATTATTGCAGTAAGGCTAATAAATAATATAAATAAAGAGCTTAAGACTAATATAAATGTTACATCCGTATTTAATTATCTCACCATATATGATTTTGCAAAATATATCAATGAAAATATTTATAAAAATAACGCTGAAATTGAATCTAAAGAAATACTCAATAAAGTGGATAAAAGGGATTATTACCCGGTGACTGCTGAACAAAAAGGTATCTATCTGGCGTGTAAATATGACAATGTATCAAGATTATATAATTTGCCGTTGATTATGGAGATGGCCGGGGAATATTCTCTTGATAAGCTAAAGGGTACATTTATTGAATTAATAAATAGACATGAAGGTTTAAGGACAACCTTTGGAATGGTTGGGGAAGAACTGGTACAAAGAGAAAATACCGGGTTTAATTTTGAAATCGATATTTTAAATTGTGATGAAGCAGAATTGGATCAAATGGTTTTTCAACTTATAAAGCCTTTTGACTTAGACTCTGATTTATTGATTAGAGCATCAATAATTAAATCAAGTAATAATAAAAACTTTTTATTTATTGACACTCATCATATTGTTGCTGATGGTTATTCAATGGCAATATTACTAAATGATTTTATTTCTCTGTATGAAGGATTTGAATTACCTGAATTATCATTTAATTATTTCGACTATTCTGAATGGCAAAGAAATAGGGTAATTAAAAATGAACTGGAGAGCCAAAAGACATATTGGCTGAATAAATACAAAGAGCTACCAGAGGTGCTTAATTTAACAACAGACTATCAAAGAGGAAGTATAAGAGAATTTGAAGGAGATTATATCAAGTTTGCTTTTGATAGAAATTTAGGCGAAAAAATAAAACAATTATCTAACAATTACAAAAGTACAAATTTTACTACATTGATTACTGCTTTTAATATCTTGTTACACAAATATACAGGGCAGGATGATATTGTAGTTGGATCAAGTATATCCGGAAGATTAAACAGTAATCTGCAAAACATTGTTGGAATGTTTATGAATATGCTTCCATTAAGAACCTATATTTCAAATAAAGCATTTATAGAAATTCTTGAAGAAAAAAAATTAGAAATATTAGATGCTATAAAAAATCAAGAATACAATTTTAATGATATTATTAATAACTTGAATTTACAAAGAGATTCAAGCAGGAATCCATTGTTTGATTATTGCTTCAACTTGCAAAACATAAATAAGGATATTGAAATAACCGATGTTGCTTCACCGGAATTTGGTTTTAAACTAAAAGATTTAGAGCTTAAATCCTATGATTTAAGAAAAAAGATATCCAAGTATGATTTTATGTTTGAAATTATTGAAAATCAAACAGGATTCAAGGGATATATTGAGTATAATACCAAACTATTCAAAAAAGAAACTATGGAGCAAATGGCCAATAATTTTCTTTATCTTCTTAGTCAAATTGCAGAGAACCCGGAGATTAAGATAGATGACTTGGAAATTGTAAATAAAGAAGAAATAAACAAAATAGTATATGGTTTCAATGATAATAAAAAGGATTTTGATGAGGATAAGCTTCTTCATATGATCTTGGAAGAAAAAGCAGAAAAATATCCTGAAAAAATAGCTGTAGGCTATGAAAATAAAGAAATAACTTACAGAAGTTTAAACGAAGGAGCAAATAGGAAAGCCAGATATTTTAAAGAAAAATCAATTGAAAAAGAAGATTTGATAGCCATATTGCTGCCACGCTGCCCGGAGATGATGGAAATAATTCTTGGC
>DATCTW010000038.1:0-70005 GCA_036567745.1 Ignavibacteria bacterium
AAATTTTTTAATAAAATCAAATCTAAATAAAGTTTATAACACAAAAATTATGGAACTTTAAAAACAAAAAATATGTTAAATAATTTAGGTAAGAAAAAATTGAAAACAAAATGGACAATATAAAAATATTAGCAATTTGTGGCAGTTTGAGAAAAAATTCTCTTAATCGTAAAGCTTTATATAATGCAATTAAAATCGCAAATAAGTTAAAAGCTGATGTCAAAGAATTTGATCTTAGATTAAATCCATTACCGTTGTTTAATGAAGATTTGAAAATTGAAGATATAGAAAGCGTACAAATACTAAAAAAAGAAATTGAATCAGCAGATATCATCATGATAAGCTCACCAGAATATAACCATTCAGTGCCGGGTGTCTTAAAAAATTTAATAGACTGGGGTTCTAAAAATCCAAATTCTTTTTCCGGCAAGAGGGCTATAATATTTGGGGTATCTGCTGGTGTATATGGTACTATAAGAATGCAAATACATTTAAGGCAAATTCTTAATGCCTTAAACGTATATATAGAACCCCTACCACAGATACACATTGGAAACGGAGAAAAAATTTTTGATACAGATGGTAATATTCTCGATTCAAAAATTGTTGAACAACTTCAAAACTTAATAGAGAAAACAATAAAAAATTTGAAGAAAAACTAACTCTCAAAATGCTTGAGAATTTCTTCAAAACTTTTGATACCAGAGGAAGCACCTAAAGATTGAACAGAAAGAGCACCAACCATATTTGCAAAACGACCTGCTTCTTTTAAACTCATTCCTTTTATAAGTCCAGCAAATAACCCAGCTATAAATGCATCACCAGCACCAGTAGTATCAATTACTTTTTCCACTTTAAAAGAAGGTATATAATATTCACCTTCTTGATCTGTTAGATAGCACCCTTTATCTCCAAGTTTTATCCCCACTACATTTCTTGCTCCAGCTTCTCGGAAAACCTTAACCATCTCTTTATAATCATCTTTACCTGTAAGTATTTTCCCTTCTTCATAACTTGGAATCCAAAAATCCAAATAAGGTAAAGAACGTGATAAATCATCAAGGGTAGAACGAACAAAACCAGCTGTTTCAAGAAGTAACTTAGTATCTGTTTGCTTTCTGATTTCATTTAATACATCAGGTAAAACAGGCTCTAAAGCAGGCATACAACCATAGTAGCCAAGAGCAAAATATTTACTATTTCTTATTGTATCTATTTTAGATAAAATATCATCAGCACACAATCCAACTGAATTACCACCACTATGAAAAAAAGTTCTTTCGCCACCTGGGTCAACACATACAATGGTAGCTGCTGAAGGGAATTTATCATCTAAAACTACAGAAGAATAATCTACTCCATACTTATCAAATTCAGAAGTAAATAAAGCTTTCCAATTATCATTAGAGAGCCTACCCATAACAGCTGCCTTAAAACCCATTTTAGCTAAATCGATAGCCATATTACAATTTAACCCACCAGTAAATAGTTTAATATCTTCAATCATAGTAAGGCTACCAATAGTAATATTCTTCTTTAAATCTATTGGCCTACCAATAATATCTGCAACAAAAATTCCGCATATTGTAACATCAAATTTTTTATTCATCAAAATATTAACCTCAATGTTATTATTTTATTTTTCTTTACATTTATTTTTACTTTTGAATTATCAAAAATCTCTAGTTCTTCTAAATTTTCCTCAAGCATATTTGTGAGCATGCACTTTTTTATTGGTTTGTAAAACTCTAGTAGTCCTAAAATATCATAATCTTTAATATTGTAAAATCTTATTATAATCCCAAAACCATCTTCAGCTTTTTTTATTGAACTTAATATTAGAGAATCAGGATTAAGTTTTATAATACTAAGACTATCTGGTAAATATCCTGATGAATTATCTATTGATACAGCCTTTAAAGGACTAACAAAATTATATGCTTCTTTAAAAGATTCCTGCCAGGATTTTTTATGCAATATTATTGAATACTCAAAAGTATGTTTACCGATACATTGGGCTTCAGGAGTTGGGATATCTGGACCAGCCATTCTCCACCTTGTCATAAGATTATTTTTATTAATGAAACCAACAGCTCTTAACAAAGTAATTGCAATAGTTGAATCCTTAAATATTTCATATTCAGGTAAACCTTTATTTGCTATAGTTACTCCATATTTACCATTAGTTAATGTCAAGAAATTACTTTGATGTTGAGTCCCAAAATATTCTACTTTTCCTCTTTCAGTTGGTTTCTCTTCAAAATATTTATCTCTATAAACTACATCGAAGTGTCCATCGACATAATTTTTGTAATCAGTAAACTTTGTAGGAAAGAGCACTCTGAATCTATGATCTTTAGAATTATTATAAAATTCAGTTTTAATATCTATTCTCTTTGAAAAGGCTCTTAGTGTAACAAAGGTAGTAATATGATTAGTAACAAATTTCTTACTCCTTCTTTTTCTACTTTCATCAAGAGATATAGGTAACTTAAAATCTATATCAATTTTTAAAGTACCACTTATCTCGGATTTTTCAAAAACTGTAATATTCCCTAATAAATTTTTTGTTGTAAACGTAAGAGAGTTTTCTACAAATGAATAATTATACTCATCCCCATCATCTTCGGTATCTTCAAATAGATTGAACTCTTTATATTTTACTCCGGTCTCTTTATCTAAAATTGTTAACGAACCATTACTATTTACAGTAATTTTATAAAATTCATTCTCCAATGTCCTTTTAGTTATTTTTATATATTTTTTTTCATTTTTCTGTATATCAGAAGAAATATAATATACTGAATAACCACAAGAAGGCACTTCAGCAATAAACTCTATATCTAAAGTTGGTAGATATTTCCAGGTATTAATTTCTGTATAATATTCAGTAGAAACATTATGAATAACCATTGGCACAATTTTGCCTGAAGAGTTTTTCAGAATAAAATTCTTAACTCCTTTATAATCTTCATTTAAAACAATTTTAGTCCGAAAAATTTCTTTTCTATTCCAGTTTAATGGATTATATAAAAGTATTGGTTCACCAAAATTTTTATTAACTTTGATATTTTTTGCGAATGATTTCAAACCTTTTTCAAATATATATTCTCCGACCTGATTAACTCTTTCAAATCTATTAACCATCACCCTATGAACTTCATCAGTAGAACAACCTGAAATATCATCATGAGGATGATTCTGTAATAATTGCTTCCAAGCATATACTAAATTATTATGGTAATCTTTCAAACTTTCAACCGATAAAAGAGTAGATACTGGTTCAGCATATTTTTCTAATAATGACTGAGAATAAAAATTCATCTGTTTCAAATAAATTCGAGAAGAATAAACACCTCGAACAGTTAAATGGTGAATATTACCAGTAAATTCACCTTTATAAACAGGGTATGAACGATTCTCAGATTGAACAGCATCTAAATATTCTCTTATTGTAGAATGACGAAATTTAACATCCTCAAATTTACTATTTAGAAATTCAATTATTTCAGGTAATTCTTTTTGTGGAGTAGTATGATCTGATCCGTTAAATAAAAGATAGTGGTCTCCTTTATAATATGTTTTAAATTTATCTATCATTTCCCTCATTTTTTTATACGCCAGATCAAAATCTGGTGTTAAATCTTTAAAATCCATAAAAGCGTCAGGAAAACCAAGACCACCAGCACTAAAATAACCTTCAATTAAATAGGTGGTAAATACTTTTGAACCATCAGGAGACTCCCACCAAAACTCAGTACCAATTTCATCATACTGTTTACCCATACCCCTCATAAATAAATAATCTTTAAGATTAAAACCATTCATTATCTGAGGGATTTGATCAATATGGCTAAATGAATCTGGTAAATAACCGACTTTCATTACATTACCATATTGTTTCGATCTATTGAAACCAATTAACAAATTTCTTATTATTGATTCACCACTCACGAGAAAAACATCAGGAAGAACATACCAGGGACCAATCCACAATCTACCATTTTTAATTAATGATTCAATAATTGGTTGGTTTTCCTGTTTAATCTCAAGATAATCATCAAGAGCTATAACCTGACCATCTAATACATAATACTTATATTCAGGTTTAGATTTAAAAATATCTATAAGACTATCAATTAAATCAACTAAACGAATGCGATACTTTTCTTGAGGCCAATACCACTCTCTATCCCAGTGCGTAGTAGATACAATGTGAGCAATTTTTTTTTTCATCTCTCTCTCAATTTTTTTAAATTTTTTAAATATAAGTTTTTTTATATAAAATTTCAAGAGATGATTCAACTTTCTTTATAATTATAATTTATTCAATTGATAAATTAATTTTATTTTTCTAATTTTAACGCAATTATAATAAACAGGTTAAAAATGAATAGACTAAAATTATCTACTTTTATATTTCTTATTATTATAAATTATGTTTATACTCAAAACTCATTCCTTGGTAATTGGGATGGTAAAATTCTCATACCTGGCAATGAACTTAAAATTATTGTTAAATTTTATAAATTAGATGATAAATATTTTGGTAATATTGATATACCTCAACAGTATGCGAAAGGATTGAAACTTTCAAATATAACAAATAAAGATAACAATATTAATTTTAATTTAGAAGTAGCACCTAATAATATTGCAGTATTTAATGGTACTATTGAAGACTCAATAATATATGGTAATTTTTCTCAAATGGGAGTAAAAGGTACATTTAATTTGCGAAAAATAAAAATTGAAAACAATAATGAAGAAAAATTTTCTATTGATAAAGAAGTAATATTTTACAATGATAATATAAGATTGTGTGGTACACTCTCTTTACCTGATACTATAAGAAAACATCCTTCAATAATACTTATAAGTGGCAGTGGTGCTCAAAATAGAGACGAAGAAGTATATGATTTCCCTATTTTTAAAGAAATATCTGATCATTTCGTAAAAAATGGTATTGCAGTATTAAGATATGATGACAGAGGAATTGGTTGCTCAGATGGTTCTGTATCAAATTCTGCTTTGGAAGATTTTTCAAAAGATGTAATTTCAGCAATTAATTTTTTGAAAAATTATAAAAATATTGATAAATCAAAAATTGGTTTATTAGGTCATAGTGAAGGCGGAATTGTAGGTTCAATTGTAGCATCGAAAATTCCAGATATTAAATTTTTAATTCTCCTAGCAACACCCGGAGATAGTGGAACAACAATAATAAAAGAACAGACTAAAAATATTTACAAAATTAAGGGATTAAGTGATACTTTAATTGCTAATGAATTGAAAAATACCAATAATATTCATAAAGTAATTATTACAGATAAAGGTTGGGAAGAATTAAGAAAAGAAATAAGAGAAAAAACAAGATTAAAATTTGAAGATCCTAAAAACATACAACTGCATTCTATAGAGAATAAAGAAATTTTTATAGAAAATTTAGTCGAATCACAAATATCATCATATAAAAGTAAATGGATAAAATCATTTCTTATAACAAATCCACAAACTTATTTAAAAGGTGTAAAATGTCCTGTCTTAGCAATTTTTGGAGAAAAAGATTTACAAGTTGATGCAAAAATAAATAGTGAAAAAATTAAATCATCTTTATTAAAATCAAAAAAGTATAAAATTGAAATTTTACCTGAAGCAAATCATCTTTTCCAAAAAGCAAAAACAGGCTTACCAGATGAATATTATAAACTTGAAAAAAAATTTGTTTCTGGTTTTCTTGAATTATTGCAAATTTGGGTAAATTCAATTATTTCAAATTCGTAAAAACTCACAATTTTTAAATGATAGTAGCATTTTGTTTAAGAAATTTTATTGTATCTTTTATACCCTGCTCATAATCTACAGGTTTATAGTTAAAGTGCTTTTCAAATTTTGTTGAATCAAAATAATATGGATATTCATATTGATAAAGCATTTCCCATAATTCTTTTATTGTTTTATCAAAAAGACCTGCAATTTTTATCATAAATTTTTTCAGCTCAACATAATTTGGATTAACATTTAATTCTTTGGCTACAATCTCAATAAACATTTTACCAGTTAATGGAGGATTACAAGTTGGTAAATGCCACACCTCACCGATTGCAGAATCATCCTGAGCAAGCAAATATAAAGCATTAGCACAATCTATAGTATAAGTCCATGAATGAGGAATATCTACATTTAACAACCAATTAGCTTTTTTACCTTTTAACATTCTGCTAAGAATCATAACGTAAGGTATACTGTTATAAAAACAATAGGGACCATACAAATCACCAGCTCTCGCAATTATTGCTCTAATATTTTCAGTCTTCATCTCATCTATAAGTCTACGAGCAATTTTTGCTCTTACCTCTCCTTTTTTGCTACAGGGATTATATGGTGTAGATTCTGTCATCTTTCCTTCTACATTCCCATACATGTACACGTTATCAAAAAAAATTAATTTTTTAGTTGTTCCTTTACAAACACCTATAATGTTTTCCATAATTATAGGCCATTCATTACTCCATACTAAAGAATCATACTTCAAACCAACACATAAATAAATAACATCAGAATCTTTAACAGATGCTAAAACATCTGCATAAGAGAGCAAATCTCCTTTTATACTCTCTGCACCATTTAGAGAATAACCCTTTCGTGAAACTAATCTTACTTTTTGATTATTTTTTAATAATCCTTTTGCTAAAGCATTACCAATAGAGCCACCTGCACCTAAAATAGTATGTAACATAAAATCCTCTTATTTTATTTTGTTTGGAGTTGTTAGCAATTCAATTTCATGTAAATGTTTAAAAGCATAATCAGCGTTATTTCCACAAGTATCGGAAGTCATCTTAAAATTTCTACATACATCTGGATAGTTTGGTTTATCATGTATAGTGCATAAATTATTCTCATCAAGATTTACACACCTAATACCTGCAGGTTTCCCTTCTGGCATATTTGGTAATGGAGTTGAAATAGAAATTACTATACAACAAGCAGCACAGTTTTTATGACATTCCATAAAATAAATCAATTTTTACAATTGAACACAAAAGCCAGAATTTACAATTCTTCCTGGCATTGGTATATTACCAATCTCAACATAATTTTTATTGAAAACATTTTGTATAGAAATAAAAATATCTATAAAATCAATTCTTTTTGAACTTTTAATATCTACAATTGAATATTTATCACCTTTGTTTCGTTCTTCATATTTAAAAGAAAAATAAGTCTGAAAGAAACTACCAAAATTATGAATTATATCAAATAAAAACTGATGATTTAAATGATCCAACAAATATTTTGATTCAAGTTCATTATAAATTTTATGAGAAGAAATATAGTTATAGCTTAATAATACTTTTTCCGCCCCAAAAAATTCAAAGTTTTTATCTTCATACTCAAAATTAAATTCCAACCCGTAATAGTCAATTTGTGCTATATTTTTTGTTTCCCAAATATCAGAGTCAAGTTTTTTAACCCAATCTATTAAATTTCTACCCTCTCTTTTAAAAATTGTAAAATTCAATTTAAACAAATCTAAATAATATTTTAAACCCAATTCATAATTTCTTGCTCTTTCAGGTACAATATTAGAGTTTGCTTTATTAACAGGTGAAGAATAATATAGTTCAGTAAAAGTAGGAATTCTATAAGAAGTATTAAAAGCCAAATAAGAAATAAAATTATCAAAAAACTTATATGAAATATCCAAACCGGGTGAATATTCAGGTTTCCAATCATTATAAATGCTTACCCCAGAACCTAAAGAAATAGTTATATTCTGATTTATATTAATGTTGTTGTCAAAAAATAGATTTATTCTTTTCCTAATATGGTTTCCCAAATTATTACTATTAATTTCGTCATAACCAGTTTCTAAACCAATTGTGAAAAAACCAAAATCAGTAAAATTCGAGTATTTGGTAATTAATCCATAGTTATTCTTTAAATGATTATTTTTATATTTTTCTGGTTGATTTCTAAACAATAAGTACTCATC
Source organism: Ignavibacteria bacterium (assembly GCA_036567745.1). GTDB lineage: Bacteria > Bacteroidota > Ignavibacteria > DATCTW01 > DATCTW01 > DATCTW01. The sequence goes on from DATCTW010000038.1 coordinate 8,000, forward strand.
ATTATGCTTTTTCCAATAAAGTCTAACATCAATTTTTTTACTGGAAAGGCCTGTAATAACCATAGAACTTTTAGTATTCTCCCATTGATCAGGATAATATAATGAATAAAAACTATTTGCACCAAATTTTTTATCAGAAAAACCTGATGTAATGAAAAAATTCAAGGAATCGACAGTAAACGAGAATTTATAAAAACCTAAATAATTCTTAAAATCTGTATTGTACCTATAACCATCAGATTGAGCACCAGATAAAGAAATAATATGATTTGTAATACCTATCTTACTATTTGATGATATAGTTCCAAAATAAGAATTATTATTTGCTATTGATGCTTTTATAGAAAGAGTATTACTCTTTAGTGTAGAAGGAATAATATTTATAACTCCACCAAGTGCATTAGCACCAAAAAACCTTGAACCGGAACCTTTTAAAATCTCAATTTTCTCAATATTTTCAATTGAAAGAGGCAAATCTATTAAATGATGCCCTGTCTGAGAATCAAACATAGGTACACCATCAATGACAATTAAATTTTGGTCAAAAGTAGAACCACGAATAGAAAGATCAGCTTGTAAATAACCTCTTTTTCTAATGTCAACACCTGATATATTTTCAAAAATATCGTTTAAAAAAAGTAAAGGTTTTTTATTAATATCTTCCCTTGATATCTCAATTACGTTTCTAATAACTTTGAACGAATTTATATAACTTGTTTGAGGTGATACAACAATTGAATCTAGTTTATATTCTGGTATATTCTGAGAAAATAAAACTGAATAAAAAAATATTTGATAATATATTAATAAAATTTTTTTTAAATTCATAAATTTAATATGGAATTTAAGGAAATGAAATTATACTATAATTCATCATTTAAAATATCCATAAAAATAATATCATGCTCTTTCATATCAAATTGAATTGCATTACGTCTTTTACCTATCATTTTAAAACCAATTTTTTCGTAACATTTAATTGCAGAATGATTATAAGAATACACGCGAAGCATAACATTTCTTAGATTTAAATAAGAAAAAGAATATTTTAAAAGTAATTTCATAGCCTCTTCACCATAGCCTTTATTCCAGTAAGATTTATCTCCAATAAAAATTCCAATTTCTGCTGTTCTATGTAAGTAATCAATATTAGATAATCCAACAATACCGATTAATTTATCATTTTTTATATCAATGATAGAGTAATTATGATCTTTAGAAATTTTATCAATGATATCTAATTCAACATCATAATTAATATTTAAATTGAAAATACTTAAAGTTCTAGTAACTTCAAGATCATTTACCCATTTGGTAAATTCTTCCACATCTGCTCTATCAATTGGAGACAGATAACATTTATTACCAATAATTTTTTTATAATGTGCCAAAAAATTTCTCCTAAAAAAATCAATTTTTATATTTTAATGAAATTGAACTATCAGTAATTACTTTTAGGATTTCAATATCTGTAAAAATATAATTTTTTACATCAATTAAAGGTCTTAAGTAAAAATAAATAATAGAGACTAACTCTTTTTCAAAATCTGTATATCCTGAAGAGTAATTTCCATATTTCCCACCATTAGCAAAAAAAATAATTCCATACTTTCGATTTTTATCAAAATACATACCACTTAATAAACCATAAGCACCACCAGCATGCCCAATGAGTACATTATCTTTCAATAAAGATTCAGTAAAATGAAAAGATATCGTAGATTTTTTAGATAAAAAACCCAAGCCACGTAAAGGAAAAACAGAGCCATGCATTAGAACACAAGAAGAATCATTTAGAATTCTATGATTATTAAAAACACCTTTATTAATATGAGCCCTCAAAAATTTTGATAAATCTTTAGCAGAAGTTCTCAAGCCACCTTGTGGAGCAAAAGCTGCTGCATTTGTACCAGGTAAATAATTTGATAAATCTCTTGGTACTTTATAACCTTCATAATTATCAAATTGAGGAATAGAATCTCTATATAATACTGCAATATTATTAAGGTTCATATCATCAACATTAAAACTTGACTTCATTCCGAGTTTATCGAAAATATTTTTTTTACAATATAAATCAAATCTCGTCTTTGTTACTTTTTCAACAATAGTTCCAAGTAAGGCATAACCTGCGTTGCAATAAGAATACTTAGTTCCTGGTTTATAATTACCCCATATATCTTTTGTGTAAAATTTCCCTTGAGGTGTAAGCAGATCCTTAATATCCGGGATATTAGAACTATAGGCAAAATTCAGAAACTCACCATATCCTAAACCATCATTTAAGCTAGAAATGTGATTGGCTAATTGCCTTATTGTAATGATATCCTCAGGGTATTTGGGGTTTCTTACCTTATAACCTAAATAATTACTAATATCATCATCTAAATTTATTAAACCTTTTTCATATAATTGCATTATAGCTGTACCGGTTACAGTTTTTGAAATCGAAGCTATTCTAAAACAAGTCGAATCATTTATCAATCTTTTATTCTTAATATCAGCAAATCCAGAATATTTTTCAAAAATTATATTATTATCCAGAATAACACAAATTGATAACCCAATTAATTTGTATTTCTTAATTATTTTCTCAATTGCAGAATCAAGTTCAAAAAGAGATTGAGAAAAAGAATGGTTTAAAAATAAAAGAAGTATTATTAATAATTTTTTCATTTTTTATTTAAAAAAGTTGTTGCCAATATTAAATATTGGCAACATAAAATTATCTTGACCAACGTTCATAAATATCAGGTAATAATGGGAATTTTGTGTGAGGTTCTGTTTGATACCAAAAAGCTACAGAAGAAATATCATCAGTTAAAGGTCTAAATTTTCTATCAGGGTACCAACCAAGAGCTTGAATTGTAACTTTCAAATTTTCATGAAAAATAATTGGATCTAAAATATGCCATCTATATAAACCATGTCTTGGCACTTCGCCTGGTTCTTTTCTCCATAAAGGATAACCCAAGAATGGAGTTGAAAAGGTATCATGGAAGCACCAAGCTCCTCCAAAATAATCTTCAGTTCCTGTTCCACAAATTGTTGGATATTCTTCATCACCATCAATAAAAAACTTTATTTCTCCTTCGCCCCACCAACCATTAGACATTTGAGTCCACCCAAGAACAGTACCAATGTAATGACCTTTACCAACAACTCCATCTAGAATAACATATTCTGGCTTTTCTTTAATTGTCATTCCTCTTCTAAACTGAGCATGAAATAAACCCATATCTTTTTCCATATTATCTGGTACAGAATATGTTATCTGATAAAAGAAAAATGGTAAATCCTCGAAATACTCGTTTGTAATAGTAATTTTAGCTGATTTATAGAATGGCATCGGCCAATAACAATTCATTCCACCTGTAGGATTTACTGCAACTGGTACTGAGTTCACATTATATCTTAAACCATGAACATTAGCAAAAAAATCACCAAGGGGAACCTCAACAGAAGGATGAGTTTCACCATCCCAGTACATTCTTAGGATACAAGACCTATGAGCTTTGTCATCAGTAGTCATCCATATATGTTGAATTATTCCATGAGTCTTGATATCAGCTAATACAACAGTTTCTCCTTTCTTTAGAGGCTCAATACAGGGCTTAACCTTCCAACCTTTTCCTAATCTACTTGAATGATGATCTTGGGAAGGAATAGATCTTGCACCTCCCCCTTTTTCACCTGTAGGATTTTCAGCTGAAATTGAATAAGTTTTAGCGTTTTTTAGCATAGGTAATGAAGCAAAACCATTTAATAAATTCATTTCTCTCTCCTTAAAATATTAAAAAGGCAAATCATCAAAATCTTCATCTTGTTCTTTTTTTAATGAAGATTTATCATCATCAAAACTATTATCATCAAAACTATTTGATTTACCATCAATACTTAAAATATTCCAAACTACTAAATTTGTAAAATATATAGTTTCTCCATTTTTATTTGTATAGGGTTTACCTCTCAAATCAAAAAAAACCTCAACTTCATCATTTTTTTTGTAATTATCAATTAAACCGCAATAATTATTTTGTAAATCAAATTTTATATACTGTGGATATTGTGGATTTGGAGAGTATTCCAATACAAATTCACGTTTTTTAAAACTCTGTGTTAATTCCTTTACTTCAAAAATTTCTATAATTTTTCCTCTAACGGAAAAACCCGAATTATTATTAGTCATTATTTTACCTTATGACTTATGTATACCTAATTTATTTAAATTTTCCTTAATAATTTTAACAATTTCATCTTTATCCATCTCACTTCTTGGTTTTGCAACATTTACTGCTTCTTCTATTGTATTTATCTTGCCAATAAGATAGTAATAAATGTGATAACCTAGTCTATAATTATCGTTTTTTTCAAACGTAGAAATATTGCTTACTGCTTCATAAGCAATTTTTTCATAATCTTTTAATGATAATTCTTTAACTTCTGCTTCCATTTTTTACCTTTAATTTAATTATAATTTTTTATAACATATAAATTATAATAAAAATTACTAAAATTCAACTAATAAAATGAATGACAACTTCTGAAGCTTTTGAATATTGCAAAAATATTGCAACAAAACATTATGAAAATTTTCCTGTTGGTTTATTTATACCTAAAAGCTTAAAGAAATATGTTTACTCTATCTATGCTTTTGCAAGATTTGCAGATGATATTGCCGATGATGAAAATATTCCAATTGAAGATAGAAAATCGGGGCTCTTAGAATGGTTAAATATGTTGGATAAATGTTATGAAGAAAAAGCTGATCATCCAATATTTATTGCATTAATGGAGACAAAAAATAAGTTCCAAATACCGAAAGAACTTTTCGAAAATCTAATAAAAGCATTTTTAATGGACATTGAGAAAAACAGATTCTATAGTTTTGATGAAATTTTATATTATTGTAATTACTCAGCTAACCCAATAGGTAGATTAATTCTTTTACTATTCAAAAAAAATAATGAAGAAAACTTATTATTATCAGATAAAATATGTACAGCGTTGCAAATAACCAATTTTTTACAAGATGTTAATTTAGACCTTAAAAAAAACAGAATTTATTTCCCTTTAGATGATTTTATGAAAAATAATTACAGTGAAGAATTTTTTTTAAATAAAGTAATAAACCAAAGTTTTATAAATATAATAAACAATCAAATTGAAAAAACAGAATATTTATTTAATGAAGGTGAAAAGTTATTAAGAAATTTAAATGGCAAATTAAAATTCGAAATAGCTTTAACTATAATTGGAGGTAAGTCTATTCTGGATAAAGTAAAGAAAAATAAAGAAATAATTTTTGAAAAAAGACCTAAACTTAATTTAATAGATAAGATAATAATTTTATTCAAAGCAATAAAAAAATGGATATTAACATAAATAAAATTTACAAAGAAAATTATAAATCAAATTTTTATTATTCCTTTGCTTTTCTACCAAAGAATAAAAGAACTGCAATCAATAAATTTTATTCTTTTTGCCAGATTTCAGATGAAATTGCTGATTGTGATTTAGAACAGGATATAAAGAAAAAAAATCTTCAAGAATGGAAAAATGAATTAAAATTAGCTTTTGAATCAAAATCTAATATATTTATTCTAAATGAAATAAAAGATATAGCTGAACAATTTTCAATTCCTAAAAGTCTCTTCTTTGAGCTTCTCGAAGGAATGGAAATGGACTTAAATAATAAAACATATAATACATTTAAAGATTTAGAATGTTATTGCTATAAAGTAGCTTCAGTTGTAGGTCTAATTATTATTAAAATCGTGGGGTACAAAAATAAAACCGCAGAAGACTATGCAATAAATTTAGGAAAAGCTTTACAATTAACAAATATTTTAAGAGATGTAAAAAATGATTACAAAATGGGAAGAATTTATTTCCCTTTAGATGATTTACATAATTTTAATGTAAAAAAAGAATTTTTTAAAGATGAGATTTTAACTAAAGAATTATTTAATTTATTTCAATCTTATTATTATAAAGCAATTAGTTATTACAACGCTGCTGATTCACTTTTAGATAAAGAAGATAAAAGAAGATTTTTGGTACCAACAATAATGAGAAATATCTATTATTCAATTTTAGTTAAAATTAAAGATAATAATTTTGATGTATTCAATTATAATTATAAGCTATCAAAATTTCAGAAAATTTATATTATTCTAAAAACTATAATTAAAAATATCTTTACTTAAAATATTTATTTCCCAAGAAATTTAATAATATTATTATAATTTATTTCTGAAGCAAGAAATGTAATTCTTATTCCATTTTCATCGTAATCTATATTAATTACTTTGGCAGTATTATAAATCATTGATAATAACTTCTGTTCATCTAGCTTTAAAAACAAAGTATATTCTTTCAGATGAAGATTTAGCATTGAAAAAATTTGCTCAATAAAAGAATTTATATTTATCGATCGAACTGCAGAAATAAAAACAGAATTGATGTATTTCTGTTTATAATAAGTAATTAATTCTCTATCCTTTAAAAGATCAATTTTATTAAAAACCATTATTATTGGTTTACTTTCACAATTGAGCTCTTTTAAAGTTTCATTAACTACTTTAATATTTTCATCAACCATAGGGTCACTAATATCAATAACATGTATTAAAATATCTGATTCTACAGCTTCACTTAAGGTTGTTAAAAAAGATACAATAAGATGATGAGGTAATTTCTTGATAAACCCTACTGTATCTGAGATTAAAAATTCTCTTGATGGTGATAGTGTAACTTTTCTGACCGTTGTATCTAATGTCGAAAAAAGTTTGTTTTCAGTAATTACATTTGCTCCTGTAATTAAATTCATTAGAGTAGATTTACCAGCATTTGTATATCCAACTAAAGCTAATCTTGGTAAATTTGATCTTTGTTTTCTTTGGATTTCTTTTTGTTGTTTTATTTGTCTGAGTTTTTCTTTCAGATAAGAAATTTTCTTTTTTATTAGCCTCCTATCAGTTTCTATCTGAGTTTCTCCAGGACCTTTGGTACCAATACCTCCATATTGTTTCGAAAAATGTGTCCATCTCCTGGTTAATCTAGGAAGTAAATATTCAAGTTGAGCAAGTTCTACTTGAGTTTTTGCTTCAGTAGTTCTAGCATGAGAGGCAAAAATATCTAATATAACGCTACTTCTATCTAAAACTTTGCGATTTGTAAGATTTTCTAAATTTCTTACTTGAACAGGTGATAAATCATCATCAAAAACAACTATGTCAACATTTTTTTCGTTACATATTTCGGCAATGTACTCAGCTTTCCCTTTGCCAATAAAAAAAGCAGAATCAATTCTCTCTCTATTTTGCACAACTTTCTGGATAGTTTCTCCACCAGCAGTAGATACTAATCTTTCCAATTCATCTAAAGAGAACATTACTTCTTCTGGTGAAATAAACCTATTTGAAACTCCAATTAAAATTGCAGTCTCAACTTTTTTTGTATTAACCTCAATCATTCTTGAGATTTTAATTCAATTAGTTCTTTTTTTGAATCTTTAGATAATAGCATTTCAATAATAACAAGAATTAATGCGATAAATAATAAAGTTTTCCATAGTTCAATACCATATCTCGCTTCTTCAAGAGTTTGAATAATATTAGAAGAAATGTTCATATATTTATAACCATCAGGTTTAATTTTATCCATTATATTATCAAGTTCTTTCTTTTCTATTTTAGTTAAATCCGATTCTTCAGGAGATAGATTTACTGAGATCATTTTCAGAACTTCGTTCGATGAATTTATTGTGAAAATGCCAGGCACTTTAGAATTTGTAAAATGATATATTACCCCGTTAGATGAATTACTAACAGTAATTTTTTCTTCATTATTATCAGGATATTTTAAAATAAGATTACTATTTGACCCAGTAAAAGGAAAATTAATATCAACTATATCACCTACTAATATTGAGGAACCTGTTTCATACTTATTTGATACATATAAAATTGATTTGAAAGTCAAAGGAATAAATATTCCTTTAAATGGAAAATCCGAGAACTCAATAATTGGACTAACTGAAAAAATCAATATTTTACTTTTTTCATAACTATAATCGATTAAAAATGGAAAGTTATTTGATAAAGTAACAACAGGTAGTGCATTATTATTCAATTCATAATTTACATTTTTAATAATTTGTGGTGATTCAATTTCCTTCTTATTTTGATTTTGACCAAATTTATTTTCAAATATTCCTTGAAATATTGGATGTTCAAAGTCAACTTTATTAAAAGAAATAAAAGAAGAATTAAAATTATCAATACTCTTAACCTTTAATAATCCTAATAATGTCATAAAAGTATTTATCTCTGTTATATCATCATTTTTACCTGAATATAAAATTAAGCCACCTCCATTATGAAGGAATGCTTTTAGTCTATTGATATCTCCAGAAGAAAAACCTTTTAAACCATTTATAATAATTGCATCGAAACCAGTAATATTTTTTGAAGAAAAATTAGAATTTTTAATAGTAGTAAGGTTAAAAAAGGTTTCATTCTTTTTACTTAAGGAATCCGTACTAAAAGAAGATAAAGCTAGTTCAAGAAATAAATTATCTTTTTCATCTTGAGATGTTAATAATAAATTAATTCTTTCTGGAATATAAAAAGAAAAATATCTTCTATTATCAATTGGACAGTTATCATCTTCTAATTCAACAAAACCATCAATAAAACCAGTCTTATTAGGAATAAAACTTAATTCTGTTATTATTGTTCCAGACTTTAGATCAACATTTTTCTGAGTAACTCTTTTACCTGATGAATAAATACTGACTATAGCATTTGAGCTTTTCAATTCTCCATAAGAATCAATTGTTACTTTGATGTTAATGGGTGTATTTTTTTCAAAAATTTTATTTATAATTTCAATATTTGTAATAGCAGAATTACTCTCACTTTTTGAACCAATATCAATAATATATAGTTTAATATTATTGTTAAATAATCTATTAATTTGATTTACATTTTTATAATTAGTTTTCTGATTATCAGTAATTAAATATATTTCTTTATTAAAATTTTTGGATTCGGATAAAATTTGATTCGCTATATTAAAAGCGGTAACAAAATCTGTGTATTTATAACCAATTTTATAATTCAACAACTCTTTTTTAATCGAATTAAAATTTTGTGAGGATTTTTCTGTAATTTCTGGTAGTTGAGAGGTTCTAATAATTGAAACATCATCACCTTCTTCTAGTAAGTCTAGTATCTTAATAGCAGATTCTTTTGCTTGCTTAAAATAATTACCATTTTCATCATTAGAATCCATACTATAAGAGTCATCAAGGATAATTACAATTGATGATTTAGCATGAGATCCAAAACCAGATAAATACTCTTTTATCACGGGTCTGGAAAAAGCAAATACAATTAAAATAATAATAAGTGTTCTGATAATTAATAGAAGAATCTGTTTTAATTTTATTTTTCTGATTTTATTTTTTTGTAATTCCTTAAGAAATTGTAGAGAACTAAATTCAATTTTCTTTAATTTTCTTAGATTTAAGATATGAATTATTACTGGTATAGTTGAAGCTATTAGGCCAAATAGAATAAAAGGGTTTAAAAATGTCATTAAATTTTGATTTTTTCTCCTTTTGTTATTTTATTTAAAATAGATAATAAGTCATCTAAAATCAAGGTAATTCCAGATAAATTATGAACTTTTCAGTATTTCATAAAATTATCACTTGCATTTTGACAATTTTTTGTGTTTTTTATATAGAGGAATATTATTGGCAAAATTGAAACTTATTCTAAGTTTTATTTGTTATAATATTTAAGAACAAATTTACAAGGAATACAATGGACGGAAATTTTTCAGCTCGTGTACACGATGTAATTAGGCTAAGTAGAGAAGAAGCTCTTAGATTAGGACATGATTACATTGGTACAGAACATATTTTATTAGGTATAATAAGAGAAGCAGAAGGAATTGCTGTTAAAATTTTAAGAAATCTCGGTGTTGATTTGTATAAATTAAAAAAAGAAATTGAAGATCAGGTAAGATCTGCGGGAGGAACATTAACTATTGGAAATATTCCATTTACAAAACAAGCCGAGAAAGTCTTAAAATACTCTTACATTGAAGCCAAATTTTATAAGTCAGATATTATCGGAACTGAACATCTTTTACTATCTTTATTACGAGATGATGACAATCTTGCTGCTCAAATACTAAAAAAATTTAATATAACATATGATACAATAAGAAATGAATTAGATAATTTAATAACAGGAAAGCAAACACAAAAATCAATGCCTCAATCATCAAATATACAACAACAAGAAAAAAAGAAAGAAAAGTCTAAAACACCAGTTTTAGATACTTTTGGACGTGATCTTACAAAGCTAGCTGCTGAAGATAAACTTGATCCAGTTATTGGAAGAGAAAAAGAAATTGAAAGAGTGGCTCAGGTTCTTAGCAGAAGAAAGAAAAATAATCCAGTACTAATAGGAGAACCAGGAGTTGGAAAAACAGCAATAGCAGAAGGCTTAGCTTTACGAATAGTTCAAAAGAAAGTATCAAGAATTCTGCACGATAAAAGAGTGGTTACACTTGATCTTGCAGCAATTGTCGCAGGTACAAAATACCGCGGGCAGTTTGAAGAAAGAATGAAAGCAATTTTAAATGAGCTTGAAAAGTCAAGAGACGTTATTTTGTTCATCGACGAATTACATACTATTGTTGGAGCTGGAGGAGCCTCAGGCTCTTTAGATGCATCAAATATGTTTAAACCAGCTTTAGCAAGAGGTGATTTGCAATGTATAGGAGCTACAACACTTGATGAATATAGACAATACATTGAAAAAGATGGCGCTCTGGATAGAAGATTTCAAAAGATAATGGTAGATCCTACTTCGGTTGAAGAAACAATACAAATTTTAACTAATATAAAATCAAAATACGAGGAACATCACGGAGTAAGATACACAGAAAGAGCAATTATCGATGCTGTAAGATTAAGCGATAGATACATTACTGATAGGTTTTTACCTGATAAAGCAATCGATGTATTGGATGAAGCTGGTTCAAGAGTTCATCTTTCTCATATTGTAGTTCCTTCTGAAGTTTTAAAATTAGAAGAAGAAATTGAAAAAGTAAGAGCTCAAAAGAATCTCGTGGTGAAAACTCAAAACTTTGAAGAAGCAGCGAGGCTAAGAGATCTTGAGAAAAAATTATTAAACGATATTGAAATAGCTCAACGCGAATGGGAAATAAAATCAAAAGATATTGTATACGAAGTGAATGAACAACATATAGCAGATGTTGTTTCTATGATGACCGGAATACCTGTTAACAAAATTGCTGAATCTGAATCAACCAAGCTTCTTAAAATGGAAGAAATTCTTAAAGAAAGCATTATTGGTCAGGAAGAAGCCATTACTAAACTTTCTAAAGCAATAAGAAGAGCAAGAGCTGGACTAAAAGATCCACAGAAGCCTATCGGTTCATTTATATTTCTTGGACCTACTGGAGTTGGCAAAACAGAAATGGCAAAGGTTCTAGCTAAATTCTTATTCGATTCGGAAGATTCGTTAGTTCGAGTTGATATGAGTGAGTTTATGGAAAAATTTTCTGTTTCTAGATTAGTTGGAGCTCCTCCTGGATATGTAGGATACGAAGAAGGTGGTCAATTAACCGAGAAAGTTAGAAGAAAACCTTATTCTGTTGTTTTATTAGATGAAATCGAAAAAGCTCACCCCGATGTTTTTAATATTTTATTACAAGTATTAGATGATGGTATTTTAACAGATGGTTTAGGAAGACGAGTAGACTTTAGAAACACAATAATTATTATGACATCTAACGTTGGAGCAAGAGATATCAAAAAAACTGGTGGTATGGGATTTGGTGATTCTAATGAAAAAGATCAATATTCAACAATGAAAGATAAAATTGATGAAGCTGTAAAAAGAATTTTCAATCCAGAATTTTTAAATCGAATAGATGATACAATCATATTCCATAGACTTGAAAGGAAACATATCTTCGATATTATTGATATCCAACTAAAGAGTATAACAAGCAGATTATCTACTTTAGGGTTAACCCTTGAATTAACAAAATCAGCAAAAGAATTTTTAGTTGATAAGGGATACGATCCAGTTTATGGAGCAAGACCTCTGAAAAGAGCATTACAAAGATATCTTGAAGATCCATTGGCAGAAGAAATGCTCAAAAGTAAGTTTTCAGATGGAAGTAAAATAAAAGTTCTCTTAAATAAGAAAAAAGAAGAGCTGAAATTCGTTGAAGTTACTAATAAAAGCGATATCCCGGATACTGAAGAAAAAGAAGAGCTCGAAGAAAGTTCTGAAAACATTAATAACAACTAATAATAAAGGGCTCTAAATAGAGCCCTTTTTATTTGATAATTCTAGTTTATTATTCATATCATTTTAATAATTCATTTGCTAATTATTAAAATATCAATTCTTAGCTTGAGATTTTCTTAATTGATTTTGATAATGGAATTTCAACAATATCTACCCTTTTTTACTTTTCACTATATATTAATCTCTTCTAATAATTAAGTTAAAATAATTTACATCTAAGCTAATACATCTTAATTCTATTAAAAATTAGCTTAATATTAATTATAGTTAAGTTAATACCTATTATTGCCTTATTTATTTATATAATTTACAAATAATACCTAAATAATTTAATTTTTCTATTGACTTTTATTAAATTATGTATTATATTTATTCGTAAAATTTAACAAAATATAAAAAATTATGAGTGATTCATTTAAATTTGATAAAATTGACTTAGAAATTCTTGAGATTCTTCGTAAAAATGGAAGAATAAAAAGGAATGATCTTGCTGAAAAAGTTGGTTTATCTTTACCATCAGTAAGCGAGAGACTGAGGAAACTTGAAGAAGAGAACATTATTCAAGGTTATTTCGCAAAAATCAACTCTGAAAAATTAGGTTATATGATAACCGCCTTTATTACTATTACAATGGAATCATCAAAACATTTTCAAAGCTTAATCACTAAATCCAAAGAAGTTGATGAAATACTAGAATGCCATGCAATTACTGGAGAAGGGACATATTTATTGAAAATTAAAACTCAAAATACCAATACCCTTGAAAAATTATTAGCAAAAATTCAAAGTTGGGTAGGTGTAATGAATACAAAAACAAATATTGTACTAAGTACACCCAAAGAAGAGGTTAACATAAAAATTTTAAAACAAAAGGAGTAATAAATGGGAAAAACACAAACATCAATAATGAGTAAAATAAACAAAATTATTAAAGATAACAATATCGAAATGGTAGATCTAAAGTTTATAGATTTACCAGGGCAATGGCAACATTTTTCTGTACCAATAGACCAATTAGAAGAAGATTCATTTGTTAATGGCTTTGGTTTCGATGGCAGTAGTATTAGAGGATGGAAATCAATAAATGAAAGTGATATGCTTGTAATACCAGATCCGGATACTGCAATTGTTGATCCATTTATTCAAACAAAAACTATAAGCTTTATTTGTAATATCTATGATCCAATTACAAAAGAACCATATTTAAGATGCCCTCGAAATATTGCAAAAAAAGCTGAAGCATATTTAAAATCTACAGGCATTGCAGATATTGCTTTCTTTGGACCTGAGGCAGAATTTTTCATTTTTGATGACATCAGATATGAACAATCTTTTAATAAAGGTTACTATTATATAGATTCTGTTGAAGGCGAATGGAATACTGGACGAGAAGAATCTCCTAATTTAGGATATAAACCAAGATTCAAAGAAGGCTATTTCCCTGTTCCACCGTGTGATTCACAAAATGATTTAAGAAATCAAATGGTAAAGACATTAAGAGCTTGTGGTATCGAAATTGAAGCACAGCATCACGAAGTAGCAACTGGAGGACAGGCAGAAATTGATATGAAATTTACAACTCTTGTGAAGTCCGCTGATCAAATCATGCTATATAAATATATTGTAAAAAACGTAGCAAGAATGAATAATAAGACAGTAACTTTTATGCCTAAACCAATTTTTGGAGATAATGGTTCAGGTATGCACGTTCATCAGAGTCTTTGGAAAAAAGATAAGCCTCTATTCTATGGAAATAAATATGCAAACTTAAGTGATATAGCTTTGTGGTATATTGGCGGGTTATTGAAACATGCACCAGCGCTTTTAGCTATTACAAACCCAATAACAAATTCTTACAGAAGATTAGTACCAGGCTTTGAAGCACCTGTTAATTTAGCTTATTCACAGAGAAATAGAAGTGCATCAATAAGAATTCCTGTTTATTCATCAAGTCCAAAGGCTAAAAGAATAGAATTCAGGTGCCCAGATCCTTCTTGCAACCCATATCTTTCTTTTGCAGCTCTCTTATTGGCTGGATTAGATGGCATTCAAAATAGAATAGATCCAGGAGAACCATTAGATAAAAATATATATGATCTAGAACCAGAAGAAGCAAAAAATGTCCCGACAACTCCAGGCTCACTTGGTGAAGCTCTAAAAGCATTAGAAAATGATCATGAATTTTTACTACAGGGTAATGTATTTACTGAAGATTTAATTCAAACGTGGATAGAGTATAAATACGAAAAGGAAGTGAAACCAATGCAATTGAGACCAACTCCTTATGAATTTGTACTTTATTATGATGTATAAGCTATGTAGAATTCTTTCGACATAGATCAATCCTTATAATGGGATGGGGAGTTTGAAAGGCTCCCCATTCTTTTTTATGATAAGTTAAAAACTATTCACCCATTACTTTTACAATAACTCTTTTTCTTCGTTGTCCATCAAACTCCGCATAAAAAACTTGCTGCCACGGGCCAAAATCTAACTTTCCATTAGTAACTGGGAGAATAACCTCATGATGAATAAGTAAACTTTTTAAATGAGCATCACCATTAGTTTCTCCGGTATTATGATGACGATAGTTAATGTTAAAAGGAGCCAATTTTTCTAACCATTCATCAATATCCTGAATAAGTCCATATTCATTATCATTCACATAAACACCTGCAGTAATATGCATCGCAGAGACAAGTATCATGCCTTCCTTAATTTTACTTTTTTCTAATATTTCTTCAATTTTATCAGTAATATTAATATACTCTCTGGGTTTTTTGGTATTAAAATAAAGATATTCTGTATAAAATTTCATATTTACCCTCTCATTTAATCATCAAAATATTTTTTATTAACTAAATGAACCGGTTTTTTCCCTTTTAAAGCAAGAATCACATTTTTCGCAGCTAATTCTGCAATCTTTGATCTGGACTCAAAAGTAGCACTACCCACGTGTGGTAATAAAACAACATTATCTAATTTAAATAATTCTTTATTTACATTTGGTTCACCTTCATATACATCAAATCCAGCTGCAAAAATCTTTTTAGATTTTAACGCTTTGATTAATTCTTTTTCGTCAACTACCTCTCCCCTTGCTGTATTCACAAATACAGCTGTTTTTTTCATTAATTCAATTTCTTTTTTACCAATTAAATGATAAGTTTCTTTATTTAAAGGGACATGAATAGAAATAAAATCTGATTTTTGTAATAAAGCCTTAAGACTAACTTTTTTGGCTTTCAAAGTATTTTCAAGATATTCGTTTTTATTACGACTACTGTATAATATTTTCATATTAAACCCAGAACATCTTCTGGCTAAAGCACTCCCTATTCTTCCAGCACCAATAATGCCTACTGTTTTACCACTCATTTCCATTCCTAATAATAATAAAGGATCCCAACCAATAAATTTACCCTCTCTCATAAATTTATCACACTCAATTATTCTTCTTGCTGCTGTAATCAATAATGCGAAAGCTGTATCTGCTGTGGATTCAGTCAAAACTCCGGGAGTATTAGTAACATAAATACCTCTTTTACCTGCAGCATCAATATCAATATTATTATAACCTACTGCAAAATTTGATATAATTTTAAGTTTATTGAAATGTGAAATAACATTTTCATCAACTTTATCGGTAAGCATTGTAATAATAGCATCAAAATCTTTTCCAATTGTAATTAATTCTTTGGGTGTAATTGGCTTTTTCCCTTCATATACTTTTACTTTAAAACCTGAATTCCTTAAAAGTTTTACTCCAATATCAGGAATTTTTCTTGTTATAAAAACTTTCATAAATAACCTCATCTATCTGATTAAATAAATTTCTGTTTGTGGTTTCCCAATTATTATTGGCTCATTTTCAGTTATTATAATATCTTCTTCAAGACCTATACTTAAATCTCCCCCTGTTTCTTCATCATAGACATAAATTGTAGGTTCAAATGCGTAAGTTTGACCCTTAATAAGTTTTTTAAATATTTTATCTCCATATCTTTCTGGCCAATTTGGACCAAGAATAGCCCCAATATCATGAACATCAAAACCAATTGGATGACCAGCCGCATGTGGATATTCAGGATAGCCTGCTTCTGTAATAATTTTTCTTGCTACATTATCACTATCATTACCCAGGCATCCTTCCTTTAAATATTTCATCCCTTCCCTGTTCGCTTTGAATACAACATCCCACATTTTTTGAATTCTTTCAGGAACTTTATCCTCGTTATCTTTCAAAACATAAGCGGTTCTTTGTATATCAGATTTATAACCATTATAATCAATTCCAAAATCAACACGAATTAAATCACCTTTTACTATTTTACGTTCTGTTGGAGTTGAATGACCGCGGCTTGCACCTACATTAACGATACAAAAAGCTACAGTACAACCATTTTCTTTTGTTTTATCTTCAAGTGCTTTACCTAACTCAGCTTCAGTTGTTATTCCAGGTTTTATAAAATTTGAACTCAAACATTCATCTAATATTCTTTGTGTAATCAAAACTGCCTTTTGTATGTACTCTATTTCTTCCTGTATTTTCACGCTTCTATAATGAACAATAATATCTTCAGATGAAACAAACTTGTTTTTATAATGTTCTCCCAAAGTTTCAATTAAATAATTCATCATTCCATAAGTTAGACCATCTGCTAATGGTTGTTCTCTTGAATAGTTAAGAGCTATTTTATTAGGATTAATTTTTTCAATAATTGATTTCAAATGTGGTTTTATTCCTTCGTTTTTATAGGATATTACTTCATCATAAATGCCACTTTCTGTTAAAGGTGTAATATCGTAACTCGCAGCTATAGCAATTTTTTTTAATTTATCACCATCCATATAAAAAATTAATGCAGTTCTGGCTACAGCTGATGAAGCTGATAAATCATAAGATATTGGGTCTATAGCTGACTCTCTGGTAATTGTTAACCAACAATCGATATTTGTTTCTTTAAATGCTTTTGGCAACATCTGATTAATTTTTTTTCTGATAATATCCCTCTTTTTCTCTGATAACTGATTGAACAACCCGGACATAAAATTTCTCCTATATAATTTTTTTTAATATAATCAATTATTATAAAAAATTAAAGATATTTTACAATTGAATTTAAGAGTAGATATAAGTATCTTTATTTAAAAAATGAAATATTTACTATGAAAATTATAATTGCTTCTGACTCTTTTAAAGGTTCACTTTCATCTCAAGAAGTGAACAATATCATTGCAAATACAATAGAAGAAAATTTCACAGATATTGAAATATTAAAGATCAATATTGCAGATGGTGGCGAAGGTACACTTGATGCAATAATCAATGTCTGTAATTGTGAAATAAAAGAGACAATTGTAAACGATGCACTACTAAAAAATAAAATTAAAGTTAAGTGGGCATTAATTAATAATAAAAGAGATGCTATTTTTGAAGTTGCTTCTATAGTTGGATTATATTTACTAGAAGAAAATGAACGAAATCCACTATTTACTACAACATACGGGATTGGAGAATTAATACTTCATATTTTAGATTACCATGTTGATAATATTTATATTGGTCTTGGTGGATCATCTACTAACGACGCAGGAACAGGAGCTTTAAAAGCTCTAGGAATTAAATTTCTAGATGTGAATAATAAAGAAATTCAATTAGGAGGGATTAATCTTTTAAATTTAAATAAAATTGATATATCAAATATTAATAAAAAAGTACTTAATACAAATTTCATTCTTTTAAGCGATGTTGATAATGTGCTTTGCGGCAATAATGGCGCTTCATATATTTTTGGCCCTCAAAAAGGGGCAAGTTTAGAAGATATAAAAACTTTGGATAATGCTTTACAAAACTTCCAGAATATTTTAAAAAAAGATTTCAATATTGATATAAGTAATTTAAAAGGAGGAGGCGCTGCTGGTGGTATAGGAGCTGGTTTTAAAGCTTTCTTAAAATCAGAAATTAAAAGTGGAATAAAAACTATTTTAGAGTTAATAAATTTTGAAAATATAATTAAGGACTCTGATTTTATTATAACTGGTGAAGGCAAAATTGATTATCAAACTAAATATGGTAAAGCAATAAAGGGAATTAGTGACATTGCAAAAAAGCACAACAAACCTGTTTTTGCTTTTTGTGGTATAATTGATGGTGATAAAGAAATCTTATGTAATCAAATTGGTTTAAAAAACATTTTTCCAGTAGTAAACAACATAGTTTCATTAGAAAATTCATTTAAAAATTCACACTTTTATTTGTCCAATACAGTCAGAAATAATATTGATAAATTATTTATTTAAAGTTTGCAGATAATATTTTTCATATAATGCCTTCTCATAAATAGAGTCTACTTTTTCTCCATATTTTTTTGCTTTTTGTAATGAAATAAAAGCGTTACTAAAATCCTTGTAATAAAAATAACTAATAGATAGTCTATACCATGCCAATGAAAAAGTAGAATCCATTTGTATAGTCTTTATAAAATATGGTAAAGCTTTATCATAAATCTGTCTTCTAAAATACCAATTTCCTTTACCAAAATAATACTTCATACTATTTGGATTAGCAGCAATTAAATCATCATAGTAATTTGTTTCTACATACTCCTGCTCCTTGTAATGACTTTTTAATTTATCATATAATCCTAAATTCATCTTAATTATTTCATTAAATCTTTCAAATGAGAAAATACTGCTTTGAGTAATTATATAAATTTTTTTATAAAATTCATTTAATAAACTATCTTTAATCAAGCAATCATTTTTTATTTTCGAAAGAGTAAAACCCTCAGGCAAAGGTCTCAAGAAGTGCCCTATTCTCCAATTTTTATTGGGCTTTCTATTAAATTTTTTTTCATAAGCTCTTCCATAAATCAGATCATATTTAACTACAGGCAATTTTGATAAAAAAGCATCGGATAATGCATAAACATCTATTACATAAAGTGAGGGACCAGCATAATAACCTAAAAAACCAATAGCCCCTGCTAAGAATACTTTTTCTTTCATTTCTATTTGTCTTTGAGCTACATCTATCATTTGATGTTGTGGTATTTTATATCCATTAATAGCTTTCCATAAGCTTGTATTTTGGTAATAATAACCTCTTTCATCAGATATACCGTTTTCATCTAGAAAATTAAAAGTTTTATCAGCATAATCAATTCCGGTTTTAACAGGTGTATAAGGATATAGAATAAGGTATAAAACAAAAATTATTGATAAAAATAATTTAACATAATAACCATTAAAAGTTATTGAACTAACTAAAATAGCAATTGCAGTGATAAATGGTAAACTAAAAAATCTACCACTCATAAAATCACCACCAATATATATAATATATATTAAATATAAAAGAATGCCAAATACGATATAATAGTGTATCTTTATTCGTTTGATAAAGGTAATTCCTATTACAAGAAAAATAATCACTAAAGTAATTGTATCAAATTTAAGGGAATTTATAAAATAATATACTCCTTGAGAAAAAATTTCTAATTTTGGAATTCCAGTATTAATTTTTGCATAAAAAGTATTTGGAAATGGGAACCCATAATATACAATTGAGAAAACTGTCCATAAAATAATGGGTAAAAATCCATATATGGCGTAAAGAAAACTTTTTTTACTATGATTTTGATAAAATAAATAGAAAAGTGAAGGTATATATATTAAAATTGAATCTATTCTATTCAAATAAGATAGTGAAATAATAAAAGATAAAATTAAAATCTTTCTTTGGATCTCAATTTCTTTAAGATAGAAATAAATATAAATAACTATTAGTAAATGAGATAATGGATTTTCTAAACCTGATGAAGAATAATCTATAAATGATTTTGAAGCAATTAAAAGAATAATGATAAAAATGGAATTGAATCTTGATATAGATAATTTAAAAATTAATAAATATAACAGTAACAAGGTTAATGCTATTGAAATCAATATAGGAGTATAGAAAGGGTCTTTGAATACAAAATACGGTAAAGTTAATAAAAAGAGCCATAGGGGATGAGTATATGCTTGTACTCTTTCAACAACATTATATCTTAATCCATAACCATTAACAAAATTATCAATAACCCGTAAAGTAATAAATGAATCATCAGATAACCAGGCTGTTTTAACAAGAACAATAAAAAATAATGCAAACAGAACAACTATCGATAAATAAAAAATCTTATTTACTGCTGAAGGAGTAAATATTGATTTTTTTTTATTTTTTGGAAAGGATTTTTTTTTCTTTTCCATTTTATTTTCCTGATTTTTCTAAACCATATTTTTTTATTTTTGTATATAAATGGCTTCTCTGTATATCTAGAGCTTCAGCTGTTTTTGTTACATTCCAATCGTATTTTTCAAGCTGTTTTTTTATAAATATTTTTTCAGTAATTTCTTGAAATTCTTGTAATGTATAATCTTTTGAAAAATCAAAATCAGACTCACCAGCAATACTATTAACTTGATTATCATCTTTATCAATAATTTGTTTGGTTGGATTTAAAATGATAAGTCTTTCTATAAAATTCTTTAATTCTCTTACATTCCCTTTCCACTCTTTTCTTTTTAAAAAATTTATTAAGTTTTCACCTATTCTCTTTTCAGCAATTTTATATTTATTGCAGATCTCTTTTACAAAATGTTCAACTAGTATTGGAATGTCATCAATATGTTCTCTTAAAGGTGGTGATACTATTGGAATTACATTCAAACGATGAAATAGGTCTTCTCTAAAGTTACCTTTCATAATTTCTTCCTCAAGATTTTTATTTGTAGCGGCAATTACTCTAACATCTACTTTTATTAATTCACTCCCCCCTACTCTTTCAAATGTACCCTGTTCAAGAACACGCAACACTTTAGCTTGAGCTTCTAGACTCATATCACCTATTTCATCTAAAAAAATTGTACCTGTATTAGCTTGTTCAAATTTACCTATTCTTTGATTAGTTGCACCAGTAAAAGCCCCTTTTTCATGTCCAAATAATTCAGATTCAATTAACTCTTTAGGTATAGCCGCACAATTTACCTCAACGAAAGGTTTATCAGCTCTATTACTATTCTTATATATTTGTCTTGCAATTAGTTCTTTTCCGGTTCCATTTTCTCCAGTAATTAATACACGTGAATCCGATTTTGCTACTACATTAATTATTGATTTTAATTCTTTAATTACCTTACTTTCTCCAAGAATTTCAAATTTTTCTTCAACTTCGTCTTTAATTTTCTGATATTCAGAAATAATTGTTGAATGTTCAATTGCATTTCTTAGAGAAATTAATAATTTATCTCTATCTAATGGTTTTTCTAAAAAGTCATAAGCACCTTTTTTAGTACATTCGATTGCAGTTTCAATAGTACCATGACCAGATATCATGATAATTGGTATATTTTTATTTCTTTCTTTTAATAATTGCAATACCTCAATACCATCTAAACCGGGCATTTTGACATCAAGAAGAACTGCATCGAAATTTTGTTCATTGAACAAGTTTAACCCTTGAACACCATTTGCAGCTAACTCAACTAAATAATTTTCATATTCAAGAATCATACTTATACTTTCTCGAATGCTTTGCTCATCATCAATTACAAGTATCTTATATTTATTCATTTTTTTAAACGTATTCTAAATGTGGTTCCTTTTCCTAAATGTGTTTCTTTTATAAAAATTTTACCATTATGATATATTTCAATTATCCTTTTAGATAAACTTAATCCGAGCCCCCAACCTCTTTTTTTAGTTGAATAACCAGGTCTAAAAATATCTTTTGCAAATTTTGGATCGATACCTTTACCATTATCTGCTACATCAATAAAAATATATTTTTCATTTTGAGATAGTGAAATATTTATATTACCTTTACCAGAATCAAATGCATCCAGTGAATTCTTTATTAAGTTTTCCAAGACCCACTCGAAAAGTTCAGGATTTACTTCAGCAATCATAGGGTCATCAGATAATTTAATTAATTCTATCGAAACAGTTTTTTGCATTTGAGGAATGCGTTTACTAAAATATTCGATAACTCGATTAATAATAATATCTAATTCTTGAGGTTTCAATTCAGGTAATGAACCAATTTTAGAAAATCTTGAAGTAACCTTTTTTAATCTTAGTAAATCGTTTTCCATCTCTAAAATATAATTTTTTGCTTTTTCATCAAGATTTTCATTACTCTTTAACAACTCTAGCCAGCCAATTAAACTAGAGAGAGGAGTACCTAATTGGTGAGCTGTTTCTTTAGACATACCAACCCAAATATTACTCTGTTCATTCCTTTTAATATAACTGAATCCGATGTAACCAATAATAATAAAAATCGCTGATATTAAGATTTCATAAAAGGGCAACCATCTTAATTTTTTAACAAGGTTGGATTCATCATAATGAACTATTTCTACAATTGAATTTTGATATTTTATAAAAATTGGTGGATTTACTTTATCCATTTCATCAATAAGCTTTTTTAGATATTTAATTTTTTCTTCTTGTGTAAAAGTTGAATCTATTTTAACATTTCTATAACTATCAGGTTTTGGAGTATTATCTGGATAGCTTAAAATTATCGGGAAATCGATAGTTTGAATTACTTCTGTAAATAAAAAAGTCAAATCCAAAGATGAACTAGGATCCGCATTTGCAACATATTCTATAGTCTTAGCATATAATCGTACTATTTCTCTTTCCCTTTCCTGGAGTTTTTCAACCAAAGACTGCGAATACCACAAAAGAACTACAATTATGATAACTGCGATTATTAATAATGAAGCTTTAATATTAGCTGAAATAGGTTTAGCCATAAAATCCCTACTAAATGAATAATAAAATTATAAAAAATGAATTCAATTGCAAGTCATTAAAAATAAAATTAAACTCCTTTTGTTTAAATTTAATAATAAATTGTGTTTGGAAAAAATATTTAAAGACTGCTGAAAATAGTTTTCAAGTTATATTAAATGATAGTATTTTAAAAAATTCAGTATTATCCATAAAAAAATGCACTTTTTTTGGGAACTTTTTTAAATGCTAAAATTTTAATTTTGAATTTTGTGAAAAAAGTATTATATTACTGTAATTGAAAATTAATCAATAATGAATAATATTATTTCAAAAACTAATATAGATTCTAATCATGCATCATTTGAAAAGGAAATGATGCCTCATTTTAATCAAATCTATAATTATGCTTATAGATTAACTGGTAGTTCTGATGATGCTCATGATCTTGTTCAAGAAACTTATATGAAGGCTTTCAAATTTTTCCATACTTTTGAAAAAGGTACTAACTCAAAAGCGTGGCTATTCAAAATTTTAAAAAATTCATTCATTAATAATTATAGAAAGAAAGCAAGTGAACCACAAAAAGTAGTGTATGAGGAAGTTGAAAACTTTTATGATTCCGTTAGAGATGAATCTGTAGATTCATCAAATTTAGAAAAGAAAATTTTTGATGCTGAATTAGGTGATGAAATTACAACTGCATTAAAATCTTTACCAGATGAATTTAGAGAAGTAGTTGTATTATGTGATATAGAAGGTTATACTTATGAAGAAATTGCTGATAAGTTAAACTGTCCAATTGGTACTGTTAGATCAAGATTACATAGAGCAAGAAAATTATTACAAGAAAATCTTAAAGATTATGCTGAAGAATTAGGTTATATATAAATAATTAAGGAGTAAATATATGAAAAAAAATTTCTTTTTTTTAGTTGTATTATCATTTGTTTTATTAACCAGTTGTGGTAAAAAAGAGGTTGATAATATTCAGGATTTCCAAACATTAGTTCAGAAAATCGACGAAAAAAATCAAGATATTAATGCAAAACAGAACGAAATAACAGAATTAATCAGAAAATATAATCAAAATGTTCCTGAAGGTAAAAGAGTTGATCTTGTTTTCAGTGATACAACTTTTGGAATGAACATAAAACAAAAACAGCTTATTGAAGATTTGCTAAAACAAGAAAAAGATGTTACATGGAATGGATTATTGAAAGAAATAATCCAAAAAAATGATGAAATTTCTTCTCTTAAAGAAGAAATATTTAAAATTCAGCAACAATTACCAAAACCTTATGATGTTAAAAAAGGTGATTCACATTATAAGGTATGTCTGAAATATCTAACAGAAGTTGAAAAGCTACCAAAAGATAAAGCTGATGAACTAATTGACAAGGTGAGATTGATAGAAGAGTTATTACCAGGTTTTCAAGTTTGGTTATTTTACAAAGATAATACTTTTGGAACATTTGTAACTCAAGGTAAGGCAAAAATATCTCCAAATCGCTTTGCATACATTACAAGAAAACAAGCACTTGAAAGAGCAAATCTTGAAGGCAAACAGAGTGTTTACGACTCAATAATGCAAGCTCAAAAATCTTTGGATTCTGCACAAATTAATACTCAAACACAAAAGTAATGTTTATTTGCAATAGGGTAGAAATTTTTCTACCCTATTTCATAAAAATAAATATATTAATTTCTTTAAATTTACAACTGTAATTAATACCGATATAAACACTTATCCAACAATTTATTATTTCCATTCAGTATGAAATATACCTTCTTTATCAATTCTTTTGTATGTATGTGCACCGAAATAATCCCTTTGAGCTTGAAGAAGATTTGCAGGTAAAACTTCTGATCGATAACAATCATAATAAGATAATGCACTCATAAAAGCAGGAACTGGTATTCCATATTCGCATGCTACAGAAATTACTTTTCTCCATGAATCTTGATATTCTTTTATAATACTGGCAAAATAATTATCTAACAATAAATTTTTAATATCAGGTTGATGTAAATAAGCATCTCTAATTTTTGTTAGAAATTGAGCACGAATTATACATCCAGCTCTCCATAACAGAGCAATATTACCAAAGTTCAGTTCCCATTTGTACTCATTATCTGCAATTTTTAATAATTGAAATCCTTGTGCATAGGAACAAATTTTTGAACAGAACAAAGCTTTTCTGATCATTTCAATAAATTCATTTTTATTTAGATTGACTTTTTTTGTAGGTCCACTTAGTACTTTTGAAGCTTCAACTCTTTCATTTTTCAAAGAACTTAACATTCTAATAAACACTGCATCAGTTATAGTCATAGCAGGAGCTCCTAAGTCTAAAGATGTTTGTCCAGTCCACTTTCCAGTCCCTTTTTGTTCTGCTGTATCTAAAATTAAATCAATTAATGGTTTACCAGTTTCAATATCTTTAACACCAAATATATCAGCAGTAATTTCAATCAAATAGCTTTTAAGCTCACCTTTATTCCAATCTAAAAATATTTGTTGCATTTCGTCAGTAGATAGATTTAATAAATTATCCATTAGGTAGTATGCTTCAGAAATCATCTGCATATCAGCATATTCAATTCCATTATGCACCATCTTCACAAAGTGACCAGCTCCACCACTACCGATCCATTCACAACAAGGTAACCCATCTTCAGTTTTTGCAGCTATTGATTGTAATATCGGTTTTATATATTTCCATGCTTCAAAATTACCTCCTGGCATTATTGATGGTCCTTTTAATGCTCCTTCTTCTCCTCCACTGATACCAGTTCCAACATAGAGAATTCCTTTTCCTGTAAGTTCATTAATCCTTCTAATGGTATCACCAAAATAAGAATTACCTCCATCGATAATAATATCACCAACAGAAAGAAAGGGTAAAATATTATTAATTACAGAATCTACAGCACTACCGGCTGGTACCATTATTAATATTTTTTTAGGTGATTCTAAAGAGTCTACAAAATTTTTATAACTATCTGCTAAAAAAATATTTTTACCTTCAATTTTTTTAGAGAACAAAGCAAGTTTTGTTTTATCTAAGTCAAAACCTGATAATGAAAAACCTTTACTTACAATATTTAGTGCAAGGTTCTGACCCATAACACCTAAACCAATCAATCCAATATTTTTATTACTCATATTAAAACCTCATAAATTTTTTAAAAACCTGCGGCATTTCAATGATTATTTCGGTATTATGCCGCAAGCAGAGAGAGAAATGAAACAAAATTAATTCATATTTTTTTTATATTTATAAAGAACCTGTCCTGCATTTTCAATTACTATTTGATCTTCTTTTTTATTTTTTTTCCAATTATCAATATCAATAGCTTCCGGATCTAAATAATTCAAATTTACCTTTTCACAAATATTTTTGTTTATTGAAGTAGCTAAAGTAACCGTAATTCTTGGCTTTTCAATTCCTTCTTCATAAGTTCCAGAACCTTTAACATTGATTGAATGAGCCATAATTAATTTAGATTCATTTTTATACTTATTCCATTGCTTTAAAAAATACTGAGCAATGTGATATCCAATTTTGTAGATTGCATCATTATGTACAAATGAAATTTCTTTTATTTTTGGGTTATAAATAATTAACTCACCATCATCAGCAATAATTGAATCAATTTTATACATTGCTTTACTACCTACCCATAGATCTTCATAAATATCTGGGGTGATAGCCAACACTTTTTTATATTGCTTATTAACAAAAGAGATGTGAATTTTTTCTGAATATTTAACTGCTTCGGACCAGGAATTAATTGGATCACCAGCGAATAAACAAACCAAGTCATTATATTCGTTTATAACAAAAGATAAACAAAGAACTGGAATTTTAATAAATTCTGCTGCTTTATGAATGAGACTTCTTGATGGAGTATCTTTAATACCAATTATTTTTTGAGTCCCAATAATTGAAGCTATCCAATGAAAAGTTTGGATAAATTCCTCACTACTTATACCCGGGAAAAAATATTTGTATCCGCCCGAAAAGCCCATTGCCTCATGTGGTACAACTGGAGAGATTATTACAATTTTATCATAATTAAAAACTACTTTATTAATTGGAATCTCAATATCTTCAGAAAATAAACCATTAGAAATTTCACTTATTTCTTTTGCACTTATAATACCTATTGTAGAAAAATTATTTTTTCTTGAAAAATCATGACAATAGAAATCAATATCAGGATAGAATTTTTCATGTTCGATTTTATTTATTGAGATAAATTTATATATTTGCTCCAGTGTCATTACAACATGAGTGCCTGTAGCAACTAAAAAATCTAATTTTTTAACTCTTTTCCCAATAATTTCGTTAATAATTTTAAAAAACTTTCCAATTGGTGCATGACGTGTATTATCAGGAATTAGTACTAATATTCTCTTGGAATCAATATCGAATTTATTTAATGCTTTTTCACAAATAAAAAATATATCATTTTCAGATAAAACAGCTTCGAAAGAACCTTTACCATAACTAAAATCCATATACTACCTCTTTAACTAAACCTTTTAAACACCGCTATAAGCTGAGAAACCTCCATCAATAGGTAATATTATACCTGTAACAAACTTTGATGCTGGAGAAAGTAACCATAAAACAGCTCCAATTAAATCAGATGGTTCACCAAAACGACTCATAGGTGTATGCTCAATTATTTTTTTTCCTCGTTCAGTTAATTTTCCAGTATCTTTATCTATTAAAAGAAAACGGTTCTGTTCAGTTAAAAAAAATCCTGGTGCAATTGCATTAACACGAATATTAGGAGAAAATTCTTGAGCAAAGTAAACAGCTAGCCATTGAGTAAAATTACTAACCGCAGCTTTTGATGCAGAATATGCAGGTATTCTTGTTAACGGTCTAAATGCATTCATAGAAGAGATATTTAAAATCACACCTTCATTTTGTTTTGCAATTTCTTTTCCAAAAATTTGAGATGGTAAAAAAGTACCTAATAAGTTAAGATCTATAACAAATTTCAAAGCTTCTTCAGGGATATCAAAAAACGAAAAGTCTTTATTTGTTGTAGCTTTTGGATTATTACCCCCAGCACCATTAATAAGAAAATCAATTTTACCAAATTTTTGTAAAATTATATCACAAGATTTTTGTAATGTTTCAGGTTTTAATACGTCACCAAAAATTGCGATTGCTTTTTCAGTATCAACTTTAGCATCCTTTAAAACTTTTTCTGCCATATCAATATTTTTATCAATTAATATAACATTAGCATCACAATCAATTAAAGATAAAGCTATCTCTTTACAAAGAACTCCAGCCCCACCAGTAATTACTATTGTTTTTCCAGAGAAATCATAAAATTGGTATAATTTATTTATATTCATAATCCACCTTAACAAATTTATTAAGAATTAAATTTTAACTACTTCCATTTTTGGAGAAAGAATAGTAAAGATAATCCATGCAAGGATATATGCTAAACCACAAAAAATAAACATAATGTAATAACCAATATCAATATTTCCAATTGATTTGTAGTAATCTAAAATAAGACCAGTACAAAAAGAAATCAAAATACCACCAATTGCACCTGTCATACCTCCAATTCCTGTAACAGAAGCAACTGCTTTTTTGGGAAACATATCTGATACAGTAGTAAAAAGATTTGCTGACCATGCCTGATGAGATGAAGCTGCTAAACCAACAATCAATACTGCAAACCATGGATTGTATTTCCCTAGCTCTTGAGCAAGAATAACAGGGACAACGCATAATGCAAAAATTAATAAAGAAATTTTTCTAGCTTTATATATTTGCCATCCCGAAGTAATTAAACGCCCTGATAACCAACCACCAAAAATACTTCCAAATGTAGTCATAGTATATACAATAGCTATAGGTAAAGCAACTTCTGTTTTTGTCATACCATATTGTTTATTTAGAAAAGAAGGTAACCAGAAAAGGTAAAACCACCAAACTGGATCAGTCAAAAATTTACCAACAATAAATGACCATGTTTGTTTATATTTTAATAATGTAATCCATTTTACTTTTTCATTTTCACTTTTATTATCGTTTTCAATATCACTATTTATATATTCTAATTCTGCTCTGGATACTTTTTTATGTTTATCTGGAGATTCATAAATTATAAACCAAAAAAATAACCAAAAAAGACCTATTGAACCAGTAATTATAAAAGCCCATTGCCACCCAAAATAAAGTGCAATTAAGGGAACTGTTAAAGGAGCAATTATTGCTCCGATATTAGCTCCTGAGTTAAAAAGCCCTGTAGCTAGCGCCCTTTCTTTCTTTGGGAACCACTCTGCAACTGTTTTAATTGCAGCGGGAAAATTTCCAGATTCACTAATACCAAGTATAGCTCTAGCAAAAATAAAACCAATAGTACTTCTTGCAAAAGCATACCCAATCGCAGAAATGCTCCATAACGCTAAAGATAAAGCATAGCCAATTTTAGTACCAATTCTATCAATAACCCAACCCACACCAAGCATTCCAATAGCATAAGCTAATTGAAAAGCTATAACAATATTAGCATAATCTGATTCAGACCAATTGAATAATGGTTCAAGATAATCATCTTTTAATAAACTAATTACTTGTCTATCTAGATAATTTATCGTTGTTGCAAAAAAAACCAGAGATAATATAACCCACCTATAGCTCCTATAACCTTTCTCTTTTTTCATAAAATTCTCATTTTAAAATTTATTTAACGCTGAATTCTTGCTGATCCCCCTTTCATAAAAGCTTTAACTTGTTCAACCGTAGCCATAGTAGTATCACCAGGAAATGTAGTCAGCAAAGCCCCGTGAGCCCAACCAAGTTTTACACAATTTTCCGGACTTTCATTTGTTAAAAACCCATAAATAAAACCACTTGCAAATCCATCTCCTCCACCAACACGATCGTATATATGCAATTCACAAGTAGGTGCAGTGTAAGTTTTTCCATCAATCCATGCTACAGCACTCCAACTATGATGATTTGTAGAATGTACCTCTCTTAATGTTGTAGCTAATACTTTTATTTGAGGGTATCTTTCTACTACTTTATTTATCATTTCAAAAAATAAAATTGGATCTAATTTTGATTTTGATTCAACTTCCGGTCCAGGAATTCCTAAACCCTTTTGTAAATCTTCTTCATTACCTATCAAAACATCTACATTTTTTACTATTTTATCAAGAACTTGAATTGCTTTTTTCTGACCACCCCATATATTCCATAGTTTTTCTCTGTAATTTAAATCAAAACTAATAATAGCCCCAGCTTCTTTTGCTTCTTTCATAGCTTCAATAATTAATTCTCCTGTTGTTTCTGAAAGAGAAGCAAAAATGCCTCCGCTATGAAACCATTTAACACCATGTGAAAAAATTTCTTTCCAGTTAAAATCACCGGGTTTTAAATAAGAAGCTGCTTCATTAGACCTATTATAAAACACAACAGGTGGACGAACTCCAAAACCTCTATCACTATATACCGTAGCCATATTAGGACCATTTACCCCATTATGTTCGAATTCCTTAAAAAAAGGAACAACTCCCATCGCTCTTACTCTTTCAGCAATTAGATCACCTATAGGATATTTAACAATAGCACTTACAAACGCCGTTTTTAACCTAAAACAATCAGATAAATTAGCTGCAGTGTTAAACTCTCCTCCACTTACATGAATTTTGCACTCAGTTGCTTTCCTAAAAGGTACTACTCCAGGATCCAACCTATGTACTAGAGCACCAAGTGAAATAAAATCAAAATTAGCTTTCGTTATTATTCTTAAACTACTTGTCATTTTTCACTCCATTTTTCAAATAAAGAATATTTTTGTTTTTACTATCAAATATTAAAAATACATTCAAAATTTAAAAATTTTTAATTGTAGAAATAAAACACAATATGTTTTCAGATTTTACATTTGGTGGCATACCACCCCCACAAGATAAAATTACTCTTGTCTTTTCTTTTAAGTTATTAATAAGATTTAAAGTAGCATTTTTAATTTCGTCAAAATTTCCATTTGCTAATACATCACGAGGTGGAATATTACCTAATAAAACAACTTTAGAATCTGTAAGTTTTTTTAATTCATCTAAATCAATATCAAATCCCATATTGAAAAGATTTACTCCAATATCCACTAAATATGGAGCAGACACTTTGCATGAAGCATCGTTATGTAAAAATTTAACAGAAACATCTGAATTAAAAAGATCTTTAAAATATGGCAAACCAAATTCACAGAATTCATTTTCACCTAAAAAGCCAATAATATCATCGAGTAAAAATATACCATCAATACTTGGGAATGTATCACGTTGAAGCGATAACCAATTTTTTAGAAAAGTTGTAATTTTTCTTAATAACTCATGAATTTTCTGAGGTTCTAACATCATAGCTGTTAAAAATTCAGTCATACCCATTAAGTAACTTGCGATATTTAATGGACCTCTTGCAACAGCAAATCTAATTTTATGGCCATTATCTTCTATTTTTGGTGTTGCTAACTTTAATCTATTTAACATAAATGGTAACAAACCATCAGTTTTTGGATTTGGAATAGGTAATGATAAAATATCATCGATCGAATTTATAATCTTATTTGCAAAAGGAAATTCGTTATCCGGAAAAATACATTTTGCGCCAAAAGCTGATGGCTCAGTACACATACCATACTCTGACCAAAAACCTGGTAAGAACATTACGTCAGGGAAATCATTAATTGCTTTCAAATTAGCTTTGAACCAAATATCATCATTTGAAAAATAATCAATTATTTTTACACCATACCAATTTGGTAACCAAGGGGAATCAATAATAAAACCAATAGGCAAAGGGCTAATTCTTTCCCCTTCAATTACTTTTAGAAGAATATTCCATTGATGGTCTGTCATTTTTCACCGATTTATTTTGTTTTTATAAATTAATTCATTACCTTCATATCTAAACCAATCATAAAAAGCATAATTATTGCTTTCAGTACCTAAAGAAGTAGCATAAAGGCCATAAACACAACCAACAAATCCACCTGCTGTTTCTGTGCTTAAAAAAGTAGCATCAACACTATCTTTTAGTATACTCCATTTTTTATTATCAAAAGAAAATGAGAATGAATAAATATTACCCTTTGATTCAATTTTTAAAAATACATCTTTATTTATTTCATGTTTTTTAATTTCATAAAAATCTAAAATGTGAATTTTACTTTGATCGTTTCCGTTACTTGATTTATAAAGTTGAATCACATTTTTCCCATCCATAATTGATTTACATAAATAATAAAAATGATCTTCATTCTGAAAAATAATTAAACCAGCTTTTTCATTATCATTTCTGGGATAAAATTTCATTTTAATGGTTGCATTTGAAAAAATATGTTGTTGCCTTCGAGCAATAAAAGAAGGGTTTACTTTTTCAGAACATGTTTCGGGTCTTAATTTTAATGAAAGAAATCCTTTTTTCTGTGATAAACTATACCATGAAAATTTAGGGGTTCTTAAAAAAATCCAATTGTTATTTAATTTATTATTAAATTCATCTTTATATGTAAAATTTTCGCTTTGTGGAATATAACCTTTTGGAATATAAGGCTTTAATGGTAAAGAATAAGAATATTGAACTTCATTAAAACCCGGATTCATAATAGGCCAATCACCATCCCAATTCATCGGCACCAAATAAGTTTCTCTTCCAGTATTAAAATGGTTTTTTTCAAATGGTTCATAAGGCCTACTACCTAGCAATACAGAATACCACTTTCCATCATTAGTTTGAACATAATCAGCATGCCCAGTACAGGTAATTGGATAAAATCTTTTGGGATCTAAATGACGATGAGTTAATAAGGGATTACCTTCATATGATTCATAAGGCCCAAAAATATCTTTACTTCTAAAAATCACAACAGAATGAACTTCTCTAGTTCCACCCTCAGAAGCTAAAAGATAATAGTATCCATTCTTTTTAAAAATATGAGGTCCTTCAATCCATATAGGTTTCTTAACAATATCTGTTCCTCCATTAACAATAATGTGTTCTTCTCCATCAACCTTCATTTTTTCAATATCAAATTCACGAATCCTTATTGTTCTATGCCCTCTATATAGCTCCTTATTATCTGGAGCTACGCTATTATAAACAATATAAGTTTTTCCATTTTCATCGAAAAACAATGAAGGATCTATACCATTTATCTCAGGTATCCATTCCGGTAGTGAATAAGGTCCTTCAGGCCTTTTTGACTTAACAATAAAGTTACCTTTACCTCCAACCAGAGTACATGTTACATAAAACCAACCTTTATTATAGCGAATTGTTGGAGCAAAAAGTCCTTCCGAAAGTTGCAAACCATCGAGTTTCATTATTTCTGGGTTATTCATAACACTACCAATTTGTACCCAATGAACCAAATCCTTACTATGAAATACAGGTAGACCAGGGAAATAACAAAAAGTTGAAGTTACTAAATAGTAATCATTACCAACTCTACATATACTCGGGTCAGGATAAAATCCAGAAAGGATAGGATTTGTATATTCTTTTTGTTGAGAATGCACAAAATTAACAAATAGAATAACAATTATCAAAGATAAAAAATTTATTTTTTTCATAGTATTTTAATAAAATTATTAATAAAAATATTTATCTTCTTACTTTAGTATTTTATTACTAGTTAATAAATACACTTTCTGGAGGTCCAAGATAACATTGTTTTTCTTCAGAGGTTTCAATTACAATTTTTTGCAATACAATACCTGGATCAACTAACCAAAATTTTAAAGTATGTTTACCTGTTGAATTAATTTTATGTTTTGAAATCTTAATATTAATATTATCCGCAACATATTTTTTCCATTTTTCATAATCATAATCAGAATGAATATTAATTATTTGTGGTGGTTCATTATCGATAGATACAGCGTACCTCAAACCGATATTATTTAAAAAATTTATAGTCGGAGATAAGTATACTTTAACAGTCACTTCACCCTTCGAAAAAAGATATAGATCATATTCAAGATGTGGGGTGCTATTACCTGGAGTATCTATAATTACTTTTGAAGGAGTTACGCTCACTCCAGAAAGTGTACGACCAATGAAAGGAATTTTTAACCACTTTACTTTATCAGAATTAATTTCATGTTGATATTTTTCTGCTTCGATAGAAATATATCCATTTGATTCTACATAACCTTTTATATTTTTTTTCTCTTCATCAGATATTTTAAAAATTGGAACAAATATAGTTATTTTCTTATTTTTAGGCCCATAGATAAACACAGGAAATAAATTTTTTCCAATTGGTGCTTTATTCCAATCAATTGATACGAATACACGTTTTTCATCTATTATTTTACCAGTTGGTTTATCAATTATTATGCAAGGGTTTTCTGATAATATTTTATAATTGAATGCTATTGTTCCTAAATTAAATATTTCTATATAATATTTTTGATCATTAAACACATCAAACTCAGGTAAATATCCTTGATCATTATTATCCTTTAAAGCTTTATCAGAACCCTCTAAAGCAACTCCCATATCACTTATTTGAAGGATTTTAATTTTTTCTGTTTTTGGAACTGTATCTTTTTCGGGTTGTTGCCAGTAAGAGTAACTAATATGAGTTTGATCCATCATATGATTCCATTTACCATTTGATAAAACTTTATTATAATAATAAGAAATTGCACTGTCTTTTTTAAACAATTTATACACAAGATTAGCAATTTTATTAGTTTTTATTCTTCCCTGTTTAGCATATAAATGATTTCTACCAGTCCAATAGTACATTTCATTTAAATTTGCACATGCCTTAACAGGATGAAGAACAAGTTGAAAATAAGCATCTTTATATTTTGGAGGAATTAACTTATAAATTTTTTCTGCTTTCACTAATAGTTTATTATAATTATCTACTACTGTTTCAAATTCACGAAAATGAATCAAACTGTAAGTATTTGGTGAAAGTAATTCTGGTTTTCTTCTAGAATTGAATCTAGTATAATCATTTATAATTTCAGCGATATCTTTAGCATATTTTTTCCCAAACTGATTTTCTGACCAATGAATTGCAAAAGGTAATAAGTCTTCAGCATTTATTTTATCTGGATTCCATGCTAATGTTAAGAAAAAATGGATAGGGAACTCCATTGGTTTTATATCACCTACATTAACAATCCATATTTTATTTACACCATATTCATATGCAAGTTTCATTTGTTCCCATACACGAGAAATTTGATTTGTATTTAACCATTTATAGTTTCTTGGATCCCCTACATAATCAAAGTGATAATAAATACCATATCCTCCTGGATGAAGTTTCTCATCCAACTTTGGTAGTTTTCTTATATTTCCCCAGTTATCATCACATAATAACAAAATTACATCATCAGGCACCCTCATCCCTTTATCATAATAATCCTGTACTTCCTTATATAAAGCCCACACTTGTGGAATTGAAGTTATTTCTTTACCTGTAACATCTGTAATAATTTTTCTCTGATCTCTTACTATTCTTTGCAATAATTCAATGTTTGTTTCATCAGTCATTGGTTCATCGCCATCACCTCTCATACCAAGGGTAATAATGCTTTCATAGTTTTTCATTCTCTTAATACCTTCAGACCAAAAGATTTTTAGGGTATCTTCATTAATTTGATAATTCCAGGTACCTGGGCCTTTACCCCACTCAACATGTGCACGCATTAATGGTTCATGATGTGATGTGCCAATAACTACACCATATTCATCAGCTAACTTTGGGTTTAATGTATCATCGGTAAAAAAAGATTTACCCCACATAGCAGGCCATAGAAAATTTCCTTTTAGCCTTAAAATTAATTCAAAAACTTTAGTATAGAATTTATGATTAAAT
Organism: Ignavibacteria bacterium; assembly: GCA_036567745.1. GTDB lineage: Bacteria > Bacteroidota > Ignavibacteria > DATCTW01 > DATCTW01 > DATCTW01. The sequence goes on from DATCTW010000038.1 coordinate 44,057, forward strand.
CCACCAAATTTTTCATAAGCCCAACCAGTTAAAGCAGGTGCTTCATCATTGATAAAAATACCCCTGTATTTCACTTTTGGTTCACTGGTAACAAATACACCTGAATTAATAAATATTGATTTCTTCTTTTTTATTGGAACATCTGCCCACCAATACCAAGGTGAAACTCCTATCTTTTCAGATAAATCATAGATTCCATATATTGTTCCTCTTTTATCACTACCTACAATAATTAATGCTCTATCAACATTTTTAATTGGTTTATCTATCACGCAAATAATATATGATTCCCATTTACCATTAATTACTGAAGTGTCAATATTATTATTTTTTAATATTTCATCTATTATTCTATTTTTACCAATTGTGCCAATTATTACAATTTCTCTATAATGATTAACAGAATCAAAAAATATTTTTGGTTCTTTACCAGTAACTTCTTTAATATCTTTTTGTAAATTTCGAGTTGCATAAATAACTCCAGTGTATTCTTCAGAGCTTATAAAAATTGGAGCAACTTTGCCATTATAGTATAACTGAAATTTCCCAACTCCGGGATTTGTAGAAATATAAGATGAATCATTAAAAAGGATATCTGAAGATAAAACATAATAAGGTAATATAAGAAATAGACTATATGTCTTGAACAAAATAGTCAGTGAATAAATATTAAAATTAATTCTTTTTAAAAAAGGTAACATAATTGTACCTATTTTTATTAATAATAATTTTTGTTACTATTTAATTTCATCACAATCTCTAATAATGGTATTTGTTGGGTCATAAATTCTAAAATTGCCACTTACCTGTAACATTCCCAGCATATACAACATACCATCATAATATCTATATTTACCTTGAGGTATTTTTACATTCCATAATTCTTGAATAAATTCTTTTTTATATTTAGAAGTAGAAGAAATTGCACCAGATGCATTCATTGCAACTAGTCCAATGCTATGTTCATTCCCCAATTTCTTACCATCTAGAGTATAAATATTACCATAACTATGAATGCCCTCATTATAAAAGAAATCCAAAATTTTGTTTAATTCTTCTACCTGCCATTCATCTTTACCAAACCATTCATAGTCAATAGAAATATTCATTGCACATCTCCAAGCATCATATTGAAAATTTTCATTACCACCATTCCACGGGCTTAAAGCATTACCATTGAATGATGAATAATCTGGCATAAGACCAGTTACCGGATTAGCAACCTTTTTAAGAAATTCTCTACTAGTTTTAGCAACATCACACCAAAATTTATTATTAGACTTCGACCATCTAGACCATAACTCATAAAAGTGTGGAAGATGATAAGAAGGATCAGTAAACCAACTATCATCTGTAGTAGGAACAAAAACAACCATTTTTTCCTTTTTATCAAACATATTAGTTATTTTGCTTTCATTTGATTGATCTTTATTTAGCATATTATCTAGAATACATTGTGCTTCTGCTTTATAATTATATATACCTTCTCCATCACCCCATTTAGCTGATGCAAATAAAAGAGACATTACAAACCATTCTTCTCCATCAGAAGCTGAATTAAGATCTAATTTTGTTCCATCTGTTTTACAATGCCATGCGAAATAACCCATACGATCAGGTGTTGAATGTTGCATATAAGTTTTAGCCCATTTCCATAAACAATCGAATTCCTTTTTTTTATTCATTTGGACAGCAATCATCATTCCATAAGACATACCTTCAGTTCTAACATCATCATGAAGTACATCAGCAATATAAGCCATATCATTTCCAACAGGGTAATAGATTCTTTCAGTTGAGTCATTTCCGTAAAAAAAATAATTAAAAATCTGATTTAACTTGTTTTGTACTTCATTCTCAGGTATATTCAGCAATTCTGTAAACAAATTCTTATATTTTCCCGTGTAATAGCTTTTTGAGGAGTGAGTAAAACTTCTTTTAGTAGTGATAGTACTTGTTGAACAATTGAACAAAAAAATTACAATTAACCAAAGAGATATAAATAAAAACAATAACTTTTTCATAAATAGTAATTCTTATTAAATGGTTTTAATAAATATTTAATCGTTTCAAATATAATAATAATATTAACAATTTGCAATAAAAAAATTTTTTATTAGTGAAAAGATAAATAAATATAAAATTATTGTTCAAAATAATGAAAAATGAAAAGAATATTATAGCTTTTCTTAAAATATTATTAAAAAAATACATTGATTTTTTGCCAAAAAAAATGTATAATAGAAATGATATTTTATTATACCGTTTCAATAATTTTAAAAATAGGTTTGGAGTATTAATGAGAAGGATCACAATTGAAGATGTTGCAAAAAAAGCAGGTGTTTCAAAAGGTACTGTTTCAGCAGTTATGAATGCAAAAAAGACAGTAAAACCAGAAACACGGGATCAAATATTAAAGGTAATGAAAGAATTAAATTTTAGACCTAAAGGTGTTGCAAGAAATCTAAAAAACGGAACTCAAGATAAAAGCATCGGAATAATTATAAAAGACTTAAATTATTCTTTCTATACAACTATTGCAACTGGTGTTGCAGATTATGCAAAGACCAAAGGTTATTCAGTAATAGTAGCAAGTTCAGAGAATGATCATGAAAGTGAAATAAAATTTACACATTTATTCTCCACAAAAGATATTAAAGGAGCAATAATTGCACCTTTAGTAGAGGGTTCTTCTGAAATAGAACATCTCTTTAAACTCAAAATGATTAATTATCCTTTTGTATTACTAGAAGACGTTAAAGGAATACAGGCAAATGTAGTAGCTATAGATAATATTAAGGCTATAAAAAAAGCTGTAAAATATCTGATTGATGGTGGACACACAAAAATAGTTCATTTTGCTGGACCACCAGCTTCATCTCACACCGAAGAAAGAATTGAAGGTTTTAGATATGCCTTCAGTGAGAGTTCTTTAGTATTTAACAATGACATGATTGTTTCAATTGGTTCTAGACATGAAGAAAGCTATAGCAATACAATGGCATATTTTAAAAGTAGACCAAGATCAGAATATCCAACAGCAATAGTATGTTTTAATGATCAACAAGCTTTATCTGTTATTACAGCTCTAAAAGAATTAGATATAAAAGTGCCAGATGATATTTCAATAATAGGTAATGATGATGTAGCTTATGCAAAACTTTATCCAGTACCATTAACAACAATAAGTGCTCCACAATACGAAATTGGAAGAAGAGCTGCCGAAATTTTAATCAAAAATATCGAATCACACACCTTATTACCTCCTGAAAGAGTAATATTACAAACTGAACTAATTATTAGAGAATCTACAAGAGCAATAAATAAAAAGGACTAATTTAAAATTATTAAAAGAGAGTTGTTATGTTACATAAGTATTTCAAAATTGTTGAAAAACCAATACAATATGAGGGAAAAGATTCAAAAAATCCCCTAGCATTTAGGTATTATGATAAAAACAAAGTTATAAATGGTAAAACAATGGCAGAACATCTCAGAATATCAGTTGCTTACTGGCATACATTAATGGGTAGTGGAAGAGATATATTCGGTGAAGCAGTATATGATAGAGAATGGCTTAAATCGTCAGATCCAATTCAAAGAGCAAAAGATACAATGGAAGCTGCTTTTGAATTTCTTCAAAAATTAGACGTTGATTTTTATTGTTTCCATGATAGAGATATTGCCCCTGAAGGTAATACTTTTTTAGAATCTTGCAAAAACCTCGAAATTATGGTTGATTATGCCAAACAACTTCAAAAAGAAACAGGTAAAAAATTATTATGGGGAACAGCAAATTTATTTGGGAATAAAATTTATTCACATGGTGCTGCTACAAATCCCAATGCAAAAATTATGGCTCTTGCTGCAGCACAGGTAAAAAATGCTATTGATGCAACTAAAGAGTTGGGTGGCCAAAACTATGTTTTTTGGGGTGGTCGTGAAGGTTATGAGTCATTATTAAATACAGATATCAAAAGAGAACAAGAGCAAATGGCACGTTTTTTACATATGGCTGTAGATTATAAAAAGAAAATTGGATTTGATGGACAGTTTTTAATTGAACCAAAACCAAAAGAACCAATGAAACATCAGTATGATTCGAATGCAGCTACAACTTTGTATTTCTTAAAAGAATATGATTTGATTGAACACTTTAAACTTAATATTGAAGCTAATCATGCAACATTATCTGGAAATACATTTGAACATGAACTTATTGTGGCTTCAAATGCAGGTAAACTTGGTAGCATTGATGCAAATCGTGGTGATCTTTTATTAGGCTGGGATACTGATCAATTTCCAAATGATATTTATAGTGCTACAATGGCAATGCTTGTAGTTCTGAAACAAAATGGTTTGGAAAAAGGAGGATTAAATTTTGATGCTAAAGTAAGGCGTTCCTCTACTGATCCCATAGACCTTTTTTATGCTCATATCGGTGGTATAGATACCTTCGCAAAAGCATTATTGATTGCAGATAGTATTATTAAAGACGGGGTATTCGATAAATTTATTGAAGAAAGATATAGTAGCTTCAATTCAGGTATTGGAGTAGAAATTATGAACGGCAAATTAGGTTTTGAAGAAATTGATAAATGGGTAAAAGAAAATGAACTACCATCATTAACAAGCGGAAGACAAGAATTATTAGAAAACATATTAAATTCTTATATATATTAATTGCAACAATTTTTAAACAAATTTAATCAAATTATTATTCTATGAGCAATAAAAAATGGATATATTTTTTAATTATTTTAATTGCAATATTCTATAATTCCCTTTTATCTCAAGTTAGACTTCCAAGAATTATTAGTGATGGTATGGTAATTCAACGTGATTCAAAAGTAAAAATTTGGGGATGGGCATCACCAGAAGAAAAAATTGTAATTATTTTTAATAATAAAAGTTATAACACTAAAGCTGATAAAAACGGCCAATGGGAAGTATTCTTAGATAAAATGAAAGCTGGAGGTCCTTATGAAATGGTTATTAAATCAAAAAACGAAATTACAATTAAAGACATTTTGATTGGTGATGTCTGGTTATGCTCAGGACAATCGAATATGGAATTACCAATGAAAAGAGTTAGACCGATATATGAAAACGAGATTAAAGAATCAACCAATAATTTTATAAGGCAATTTATTGTTCCTCAAAAATATGATTTCAATGAACAAAAAGCTGATTTAGAGAAAGGCAACTGGAAATTATCTAACCCTGAAAATGTATTAGATTTTTCAGCTGTAGGTTATTTTTTTGCTAACGAACTTTTTAAAAAAAATGGAGTGCCCATTGGTTTAATTAACGCTAGCTTAGGGGGTTCTCCAATAGAATCATGGATAAGTGAAGATGCTCTAAAGAAATTTCCTTCTGCATATGAAGAATTACAAAAATTTAAAGATAATAACCTAATAAATGAAATTGAATCAAAAGATAAAAAAAGAATTGATGAATGGTATGGTAAATTATGGCAAAATGACGAAGGCTATAAAGATTCTCAAAATCCATGGTATTCCCCCTCTTTAAATGATTCGGATTGGTTATCTATTCAAATACCAGGTTATTGGAATAAAACTGAATTAAATGGTTTTAATGGGTGCGTTTGGTTTAGGAAAGAAATTTCTATCCCAAAGAATAAGGAAAACAAACCAGCAAAATTAATTTTAGGTAGAATTGTTGATGCTGACTCTACTTTTATAAATGGCAAATTTATCGGTTACACCAGTTATCAATATCCACCAAGATGGTACTCTATACCACCAAACGTATTAAAAGAAGGGAAAAATATCATTACTGTAAGATTAATAAGTAATATTGGAAATGGTGGATTTGTTCCAGATAAACAATATATATTATTTTCTGACAATGATACCATTGATTTAAAAGGTGAATGGAAATACAAAATTGGTTCAAAGATGGAACCTTTAGCAGGACCTACTTTTATACGATGGAAACCAGCAGGTTTATTTAATGCTATGATTTCTCCTCTATTAAATTATAATATTAAGGGTGTAATCTGGTATCAAGGCGAATCTAATGCAGGTAAATATGAAGAGTACCTTGATTTATTTAAAACAATGGTAATAGATTGGAGAAAAAAATGGAATATAGGAAATTTCCCCTTTTTATACGTTCAATTACCAAATTTTGGTGATAAGCAAAGTGAACCTAAAGACGAATATTGGGCTTTTTTTAGAGAAACACAATTAAAATCATTATCTATCCCTAATACAGGCATGGCAATTACAATTGATTTAGGCGAATGGAATGATATTCACCCTTTAAATAAAAAAGATGTTGGTAAAAGATTAGCATTGTTAGCTCAAAAAGTTGCTTATAATAGTAAGAATATTGTTCATACTGGTCCTATTTATAAATCTATGACCATAAAAAATAATAAAGTCATAATAACATTTAATAATATTGGTGGTGGTTTGGTTGTAAAAGGAGATGAGCTTAAAGGCTTTGTTATTAAAGGTGAAAACTCAAAATTTGTTTGGGCAAAAGCTAAGATTGAAAATGATAAAGTAGTTGTGTGGTCAGATGAAATCAAAAAGCCTGTAGCAGTAAGATATGCCTGGGCAAATAATCCGGAAGGGGCTAATCTATACAACAAGGAAGGTCTACCCGCTTCACCATTTAGAACTGATAACTACCCTTTTGAAAAATAGAAATTACCGTTCTAAAGATAATAAAAATTTGATAAATATTCTTTTGTAATTAATAATTATTAAATTTATATCTTTCTATTTTATTAATACCATTTTCTTTATTTCAAAAAATTCTTTTGTTTCGACTTTATAATAATACACTCCTGAAGCTAATTCAGAAGCATCAATAGAAATAAAATGCTCACCTTCAGTATAATAACTATCTGATATTAATTTAACCTCCTGTCCTAGTAAATTTAACAAAGTAATCTTAACTTTACTGTTAATTGGTAAATAAAACTTTATTGTTGTAAACGGATTAAAAGGATTTGGATAATTTTGATATAAAATAAATTTTTCTGGTAATTTACTTACATTATTTATCGATAAGATGCTTTCCCCTGTTATAAAATATCCTGATGAATAATCGCTTGATCCATAATTATTAATTGAACAAACTCTCCAATAATATAATGTATTAGCATTCAATATTTTTAGTTGGAGAGTAGTATCAACAATAACAGTATCAATTATTGTAGTATTAAAATTACTTGAAGTTGATAACTGAACTCTATATGATGTGGCTTCAGAAGATGATGTCCAAATTAGTAAAGGATTTCTTTGAACATTTGATTGAGCTATAGGAGAAAGAACATTAGGAGGTAAAGGAGAAGAAATATAATTTCTAAGCCATACAAGAGCTGGTCGTTCAGTACCATCAGCTTTGATTAAAAAAGTGTTAGGATGAGATGACCATACATCGCTTTCATAATATCCCCAAAAAGTAATTCCTTTCACTCCGGGATTATTCCAAAAAATTGGAAAATAGATTTTATATTGAGCTAATTGAATTGAATCTTTAGGTTCATCAATATCAAATTCTGTTATGTAAACTGGCAAACCTAAGGCAGTTAATCTATTCAGATTATTTTTTATAGTATTAAGATCATAAACATACTGAGAAGGTGAAGAATAATCACTTCTAAATTCAAAATAATGCCCTTGTATTCCTATACCATCAATAAGGCCTCTTTCTTTTAATAAATTCACAAGATTAATATAATTTGTAGTAACAGAATTACTATGTAATACATTATATTCATTAATAAGTAATTTTACATCAGAAGGGGCATACTTTCTAGCAAGTTGAAAAGCTGTAATTACCCAATCCCAACCTGTAACACCATCACCTCCAAGAGCATTTTTATATGAAGGAACCGAATGAAAAGGTTCGTTTACAACATCAATCATAGATAATTTTGGATATCTTTCACATACCATACGTATCCAATTTTCAACTTCTACTCTTTGAGATGCAGTATCGAGACTAGAAATCCAGTTTGGCTGTTGAGAACCCCAAACTAAAGTGTGATGTTTAAAAGCTATTCCTCTTTTAATTGCGAAATTATATAAGAAATCAAGGGAACTCCAATTATATACACCTCTTACAGAGGTAACTGAACCCCATTTCCCTTCATTCCCTGGGGTCAATTGGTTCCAATATTTGTCAAATTCTCTAAAGATAAAATAACTAGTTGCAGCACCCAGAAATTTATCTTTCCCCTGTGCTAATGGCTGACCTAATAAAACATTTAATGAAATAGTTTCTAAAATAAAAAGTGATGTTAACAAAAATAAAATAAATTTATTTCGATTTGAAAAATAAAAATTTATTAATTTTGAAAACCAATTAAATCTTAATAACATATAAAAATTCCTTTAATAAATTATAATTTCTAAACTTTTTTACTTTAAAGGTGAATAAGCACCGATATAATTTACTTCTGTCTTATTTAATTTCATCTTAATTTCTACAGGTAAAACAGATCCTTTCATTATAAATTCATTTAAATCTGAAAAAATGAAATTATGAAAGAAATAATTACTATATAATACACTGTATTTATAATCATTAAGATAATAGCTGTTTTTCAAGTAATTATTATGTTGTTTTTGGAAATCAATAATAGTTTCAAATTCTTCCTTATAATTAATTGCTTTAGAAGGGCTCCATATTATTGAAGGATATTTTGATTTTTCTTTACTCTTTATAAATAAATTAAAATCCATATCATCAATTTGAGGTGTATTTACTTCTTTACAAATAACTGGAGATTGCCATACAAAAAGAAAAGGCGAATCATAATTATTATCACCATATAGTAAATTATTAATAAAAATATGTTTATTTCTATTATTAACATCCGGACCTGTGGAAGAATGCCAACCAAAAAGATCACCTTCTGGTTTTCTGCCATCTCTTCCAATACAAGCCATACTATTTATAAAAGTATTATTATAGATTTTTGCTTCTTTACTATTTAAAACCATCAATCCATGATCACAGTTCACAAAAACATTACCAAAACAAATAATACCCTGAGAGATCTCAAAAAAGAAACCATTATCACTCGGCCAAAGTTTATCCAAAGTTCGATCATTATTTATTTTACCAACATTTTCAACCCAATTATTTGAAAACACACAATCCTTGTTACCTACATCATACCATATTCCGTTAGAATTTGGTAAATCTATTACTAAATTATCGTTACAAGTAACTCTACTACATTGATTAAATATTTTAACAGCTGCTGGATAGTAACCTGTAATATTTTCATTATTATTTTTTGTAAAAACATTTTTTTCTAATAGAACATCATTTGAAGCTATAATATAAATACCTTCAGTACTTGTCTCTTTAACCAAACAATTACGGATTATTAAACTATCTCCTCTGAAATATCCCCCTACTCTTGAACAATATGAAATTTCACAATTTTCTAATACAGCACCAACAACATCCTTTCCGCACTTTGATTCATCAACTTTACTCTCAGGTTCAAAACCTTCAATTTCTATAGCTCTATATGCGTATTGAGTAAAAGTAATTCCATAAATTTTTAGACCAATATTATCAGGTTCTTTATTATTGCAATATTTATTGGTTCTTATTATTGCATTATCAAAAGCAGTTATTTCAATTATGTGATTTTCCGGATTTATTCCAATATAAATCAATTCATTTTCATAATCGATATAATAAGTATTATCATTTACATCTCCTTCCCAATCAGTGGATAATAACATTTTACCATCTATAAAAACCATATCATTATTAAAACGATGCAATGGGGTTTTCTTTCCTTCTCTTTTTTTCTGCCACCAATTTGCTGGTTTAGCAGGAAATAATTTACTCCATTTCGTAACCCATAATCCATTTCCCAAATTTTCCCATTTGTCTGCAATATAGGTTCCTTTGAAAATTGGTCTTTCATCTTTATAAGGTTGTAATATAACCCCTTGATTAATCTTCAAATCACCAACTCTGTATATACCTCCACGAAGAATTATTGCATCACCAGTAACTGCATTTTTTATTGCCTTAACAATATTGGTTGGTTCAAGTATGCTGGTACCATTTACATCTAGTAATCCATCTGGGGATACATAATATATTTTACCTTTGATATTTGGTAAATTATATTTTTTTAGAATTGGGCCATAAGGTCCACCTGAGGGTTGACAAAAAATATTATTATCAAATAAAACAACCCCGAATAATATCAACTTAATTACAACAATTATTTTTTTAAGTTCAATCATTAATAAAATTTTCTATAAAAAATTTTTTGTTTATTTTATCATTATTAGTACCAATAAAATTAATTAAGCCGAAGTGACCTATTAAAAGAAAGATTATTACTTCGGCTTAGGTGGCTTCCTTATGAAGAGGTTATTTTAATAGAACAAATTTTCTGGTAATATTATAATCATCAGTAATTAACCTATAATAATAAACTCCTGAAGGTAAGTTAGAACCATCAAAATTGACTGTATACTTTCCTGCAACTCTAAAACCATTAAAGATTACCGCGACCTCTTCTCCTAAAGTGTTATATACTTTCAAAGAGATATTAGTACTTTTTGGTATTGAGTACTCTATTTTAGTTGAAGGATTAAAAGGATTAGGATAATTTTGACTTAAAGAATATTCTGAAAGTTCGATATTATTTTTAATATTATTAGTTGCCTTAGTTAAATTGTTAATAGCGTTTAATAAGTTTTCATAAGCGCCTTTTAATGAGCTCGAAGCAGAAACTGATGAAGAATAATTTTTTTGTTTAATGTTAATTGAATTAGATAATACTGATTGAAATAATGACCATGAAGAACGTGTATAATCTTTTTCTTCTAATGTTTTAGCATAATTTATTAATGAATCAAGTTTATTGAAATATATCCCAACATCAACTACAGCGTAAAAAGCAGGTTTGCATTTATTAAGTGAAGTCCATAAAGAAGAAGATTGATTTGTTTTAAAAGTATATTGATCATTAAGACCATCTTTTGAAACATTTATTATTTTCCCTCTTCCAGATTTATAACTTCTCTCAACAAAGCATTTAAATAGCATTGCATATTGATTAGCTTGAGTATTTAACAATTGTGAAGACGGATTTGCACTACCCGTTGTTACATCAAGTTCAGTAACAGACATTTCCTTACAAACAGAATCAAATTTATTATAACTAGCAATCCATGCTTCTGCTGTTGGATAAGAAATATCATCATGCTCTTGCATTCCAATTCCATCAAGTAAACCAGCTTGATAAATCGGTTTGCAGATTCTTACAATTCCATCAGCTTTATTTGGATTATGAGTATTATAATCATTATAATATAACTTCATCTGTGTTTCACCATATTGTATAGTATATTTTCTCGTTATCTCAAAAGCTTTTATAATATAACTGTTATCTCCAAATGTAATATACCACTCACTATCTGTAGTTCTATCAGTTCCTGTATTATCATTTATGGCTTCATTCACAACATCCATAGCAATAAGTAAATTTGGCCAACTCTCGTGAATTAAACGAATTATCTCTTTTATATAATTATCCATTCTTTGAATCATTTTTTCTTTTGACAATCTTTGCCCTGTTGAAGTATAACCTGATCTGAAAAACTCTACAGGTGTTTGTGAATGCCATACTAAAGTATGCCCCCTAAAACCGAAATTTTGTCTTTTTGCCCAATTAAGTTGAGCAATTAAATCAGGTGGAAATTTTACAATAGGATGAACATCGATAGAATCCTTTGCCTCCTGTGTAGTAGCAGATTTATAGGCAGCAGCACTACTATTTATATCAAGGGTATATTGTGGTTTCATATTATTACCAGGTGACATACAGTTCATGTGATATTTTATTAAATTTCCACCATTTTGAGATACAACAGGAGATTGCCCAGGTATTATTTCATCTGTAGAAAATCCAATATGTCTATAAGATAATAGGCAACCAATTGAAAAATCATTAACAAATACATCTTTTAATGGAGGAACATTTGTCTCTATAGTATCAGATTGAGCTATCGATTGGTTATATAAAAATAAAAATTGGAATAAAAAAATAAAAAATATCGAAATTTTTTTTACATTATTGAAGCAAAACATTCTCATAATTTTTTTGTTAATAAAATTGTTTAAAAAAAGAATTATCATAATAACTTTTCTCATTAAATGTAAATTTAAAATTTAATTAATTAAATTTAGTTCGTGATAATATTGTTCTAATAATTATTTTTACTAATGATAACGATATAATTTTACTCTTTGTATCTGACATTCATTATGTGGAATTCGCAAATGACGACCTTGATGACTTTCATCTCCATTTAGTCTTCTACCAGAAATCCATTTATTATTTATAAAGTGTCCCTCTTCTATATATAATATACCAGCATTAATTTCTTTAGGATGCAAAGATTCAAAAGTTAAAATTATTCCTTCACCTATAACAAAAAACTCATCTGTAGAAATTGAAATTACCATTCCTCCAACTTGTGGCCATTTACCAGGTGCTTTTTTAGACCAAGGAAAAGTATAATCATGTGAAATTGTAAATTTATACTCTCCTAATTGAAAATTTATTGATTTATTTTCTTCATCTAACAAAAAACCCCTAATCATATTATTTTGCTGACCTCTTAAAATAATAGGAACAAGCTGATATAATAAATTATATACTTTTGTTAGTTTTGAATTAAGATGATCATTTAAGGATTCAATTGAAAACGGTGAAAAACCCATAGATTTATATTCCCCAATAGCAAATAAAGCTTTAATGTGGGTATTTTCATCAAGTGTAGCCTCAGGTATAAATAATGGATTATTTCTTTGATCATATTTTTTACACCAGTCTGAAAAATTATCGAAATAAATATCTGGTGATAAAAAATCTATTGATGGTGCACCAGCTTTCCAAATATCAAACAAATGAGGTAATGGTCCACCGCTAGGATATTGACCAGGAGAATAATTAGGTCTATTAAGAGCAGCATTAACATACATTGGTAAAGGATATTCTTTTTTACCTGCTTTTGTTACAAAATCAACATATTTAGCGTAATACCATGCCATAAAAATTTCTTCTGTATAAACATTTTGACCAAAAATTTCTTCCCAAGAACCACTTTTCTTAAAACCATTATCTTTCCATAAATTATACAATTCAGGAGATAATAATTGTTTATTTTTATCGAGATAATTAATTAGTTCATTTGGAACATTTTCAGAATATTTCTTATTTGCTTCATCTGAATATTCACGAGCATCAGGTATCATACCTATTTCGTTTTCTACCTGAACCATTATTACTGTATTCTCATTAGAATCAATTTTGCGAATATGATTCATTAGATTTGCAAAAGCCTTTGCGTCAAGATCTCTGTTTTCATTGCTAAAAACAGAAAGCATTTCCATACTTTTCCCTTCTTTATTTTTTGCTCTAGGAAATCTATTTTGATTTGTTTTTATCCATGATGGAACATAACAAGACATACTATTTTTCCAAGAACCGAACCAGAGAAATATTAACTTTAAATTATATTTTCGTGCATTAAAAATTATATTATCAATTAGAGAATAATCAAATTTTCCTTCCTCAGGCTCAATAAGTTCCCAATATACTGGAATCAATAATGTGTTAAGGCCAATTTCTTTGATTTTTTTCCATCTTGTTGCTAAATAATTTATATCTGAAGCACTAGAATTACCCAACTCTCCAGCAAGAATTAAAAAAGGTTTATCATTTACAAGTAATTGAGTAACATTTTCATTTTTTGTTAAATTAGGTATTTTAATAATATTCTGAGAATAAACTAAATTATTATTGGATATAATTAAAAGAAAAGAAAACAATACATATATATTAAATTTTTTTCTCATTTCAATTTCAATGTCGTAATAAAGTTTATTTCTTTTTCAAAATAAATATCAAATTGTAGCCCATTCATATAATTGAACGGGCTACAATAGTAAATTGAAAATGTTATTTAATTAACATTAGTTTTTTAACCGCTGAATAATTAACTGCTCCATCCAAGCTTGTTGCATCTATCTGGTAAAAATACACACCAGTACTTGTATTACCTGCATTCCAGGTAATTTTATATCTACCAGATTCCTGGGTTTCATTCACCAAAGTTGTTACCAATCTACCTAATAGATCATAAACCTTAATATTTACTTTTGACGCTCGAGGTAAATCATAACTGATAATAGTTGAAGGATTAAATGGATTTGGATAGTTTTGATGTAAGCTATAAACTCTCGGTACTGTTCCATCCTCAAATTTTTCTACTGAAGTAGCATGAGTAACAAGATCAACTTTAACATCAGCTATCTTTAGTGCAGTAGTAGTATTACCGCTATTAAGCCCGAAAATGATAGCATTAATCTTATTAGTAACTAAAGGATTATGATTGTCAAATACTTCTCCCTTGAAAGAATAACTATTATCAGCTTTAACTAAACTAAATGTTACTTTATTTCTTCCACCACCTTGTGGTGCAAATAATAATGAGAAATTATACTTACCAGCGCTAGCTACAGCGTTAGTAGGTGTTTGAAGAGTATTTCCAAGAACATAATTATTTGAGCCTAAAACATTCATCCAATCGTTATCTACTACTGCTCCAAAAGTACCTTTTGAAACATTCCATGTAATACCTCCATTTGTACCGCTGGGTGGAATAAATAAGTATCCACTATTATGAATTGAAGCACCAGACCATCTTGTAGAATCTACATTTGTTGAGATAACTGAACCTGCATCACTAGTATAAAACATTCCAAAACGGAAACTACCCGCTGTTTCGAATCCTCCACCAACAAATTCAACAGAACCAGTTATCGTTAATGCTTTTCCTATTTCGGGAGTAATTGGATCCGAAAGGGCTCCACGAATAGCAACTGGTGAAGTATTTGGTGATGAACCTGATATTGTTGCGTTTCCATCAAGATCTTCTTTTACATATTTCCAATTACTGATTTTTCCACCATCAAATCCCCAATCAGTAAGATAATATGCTTGCCATGGAGCAGCTGGTACCGTAATTGGATTACCCATATCTACTTTTACTGCTATTAAATTAACTTTCGTTCCTTCGAAATCATTGTTAAACCCAAAATTTATTCCATTAAACTTCTTGGTAGTAGATGTATCTATTATTGTCCCTCCAAACCAATATTTGTTATTCTTCTCTACAAGATACCACCTGATCTCATTTAAAGTGTCATTTACCGATTTAACTGATATCGCCCAATTGTATACTCCAGCAATTGCTACTGCATTCCTCGGCGCTTGCTTTACTGATGCAATCGGACCTTTACCTCCATTACTCCAGTTACTACTCCAACTACCATTTACTACAGTCCATACTGTACCACTTCCTCCAGCTCCATTTGCCATAGTCCCTGTTCCGCTCCTCGGACAAAATTCATAACCATAATGCTTTAAAGGACTATCCCAATACGCTGAATCTGTTAAAGGATTCTTTAATGTCGCACTATCTAAAAATGTTAACGCATATCTTAACCATGTGTATGCACTTGCTCCTCCTCCTCCAACAAATTCCATCTGTCCGCTTACTATAATAGCTTTATCTTTTGTTATCGTTATTGGATCTCCAAATCCTCCTCTTATTGTAGCCCATCCTGTAGGCCTTGCAGTACCATTCCCTATTGTAGCATCTCCTACTAAATATGTGGAATCATTCTTAATTGGCCAAGCTTTACCCTGTGCTGTTGCTCCCCACTGCTCAACATAAAATGCTTGCCATGGCGCCTCTGGCACTGTAATCGGATTACCAAGTTCTACTTTTACTTTGGAAAAATTAACTTTAGTTCCTTCGAAATCATTGTTAAACCCAAAATTTATTCCGTTAAATTTCTTGGTAGTAGATGTATCTATTATTATTCCTCCAAACCAATATTTGTTGTTCTTCTCTACAAGATACCACCTAATCTCATTTAAAGTGTCATTTATCGATTTAACTGATATCGCCCAATTGTATACCCCAGCAATTGCTACAGCATTCCTCGGCGCTTGCTTTACTGATGCAATCGGACCTTTACCTCCATTACTCCAGTTACTACTCCAACTACCATTTACTACAGTCCATACTGTACCACTTCCTCCAGCTCCATTTGCCATAGTCCCTGTTCCGCTCCTTGGACAAAATTCATAACCATAATGCTTCTTCGGACTATCCCAATACGCCGAATCTGTTAAAGGATTCTTTAATGTTGCACTATCTAAAAATGTTAACGCATATCTTAACCATGTGTATGCACTTGCTCCCCCCCCTCCAACAAATTCCATTTCACCACTGACTATTACTGCTTGACTTGTAGTCGCATAATAAGTTGTATCAAAACCACCTCGAATTGTCGCCCAACCAGTAGGTCTGGCTGAACCATTACCGATACTTGCAGTACCAGTAGTAGCATTCCAACTTATTGGCCAATTTTTACCTTGAGCCGTTGAACCCCATTTAGTTACGTTTTGTGCTTGTGAAGTAAGGTAAAATAGTGTCATAATTAAGAAAATACTAACCGCGTATGTAGATTTTTTCATACGTCGTTCTCCTATTTAATTGATTTTTTTATAAATTGTCTTTTAACAATTATCATCATCATAAACAACATTTATTTAACTAGTACCAATTTTTTTGTATCCGAAAATTTACCCGCTTGTAAACGATAGAAATAAACACCTGTTGAAAGATTCTTTCCATCAAATGTTATAGTATAGTTACCAGGTTGTTGAATACCGTCAAATAAAGTAGCGACTTCTTCACCAAGCAAATTATAGACTTTTAAAGATACATTAACCTTTTCAGGAATAGAATATTTAATATTAGTTACAGGATTAAATGGATTAGGATAATTCTGAGATAATTCATATTTAACTGGAACACTAATTACTTCATTAACACTTACAGCACCAGGATCTTTACCAGTTTCTAACCATGTAATAATTCTTGCATTTTCTGATTTTGATTGATTGCTCCATGGTGTATAATAATCAGTTACTCCTGGTCTAATTGCTGGATTCCACCAATGATAGAGATCTCCTAAAGGAAATCCTCCCATTGCTGCTTTTTTAATAGTTTCATTTGTATATGATAAATCTTCTTTTAATGGCCATATCTGCAAGTAACCATAATATGGAGCCCAAAGCCATGGAATATCAGAATTATCATCCCACTTTTTATTCAGGAATAGTTTAACTGAATCCAGGTTTATAGGAGGATTTTTGAAATTTGGATGGTTGACACTATCACAATTCGCTCGATTAATATATGGCCATACTTTCTTTCCTTGATTATCAACGGAATCAAAGAATACACTTGTCACAGAATTAAACATTGGTTGTGGTTGAGGTACTTCATCATCCATTCTTTGTTGATGTTTAGTTCTACTATAAGGGCTACCATTAGGACCCCATCCCATCCAATCAATTAGCCATTGATCTAGCTTATAATTATTATTAGCAAATAAAACATGGCGTTCTTTTTCAGTAAAATCAGGTTTTCCGTCTTTAGGATTCCAATCAGGTACAAAACCAAAACCATTACCTAAACCCGGTATTGTATCTATAGGACTAATAGCAATTGTACCACCATTAACACCATCTGGTGCATTTGGAATATAACCATACATAAATGTATTAATGAATAGGGAGTTAGTAACATACATTTTATGCCACCAA
Source organism: Ignavibacteria bacterium (assembly GCA_036567745.1). Lineage (GTDB taxonomy): Bacteria > Bacteroidota > Ignavibacteria > DATCTW01 > DATCTW01 > DATCTW01. Next base: position 61,776 of record DATCTW010000038.1, read on the forward strand.
CCAGATTCAAGAGTAAACATTACAATATTATAAAAAGTACAGTGATTAAAAAATACATAATCTCCATAAACGTTACCTTCTTGCATATATACGTAACCAAAATTTGCAAATGTACAATTTTCAAAAACAAGAGAATCAGTATGCAAATTCTGAGCACCATAAGGAACAGATACAACCCTACTATAATATCTAAAATGATTGTCTGTACCATTTCTGAAATAACAATTCTTAAAATACCCTTTAAAATGAGTTGCATAAGGTTGAATAGCTCCACTTGAGGATTGTTGAACTTGATCAAAAATACAATTTTCAAATTCACATCTACCACCAGAAACAGATACTGAATCTCCAACACGAATTGTTGAAGTATATCTTGTACCATCAAGACTTGCCCATAAAACCCAAACATTTTTCATCTTAAGTTCACCAGCTACATCAAATATATATGTTTTGCTAGGGGCAGTACTTGCTGTCCAACAAATCATAGGAGGTGCGGTTTCCTGAGTATTTCCTGGATTATCACCTACAATTTCAAGTGTTTGACCTGAAGGAGTTACTATAGAACCATTTAGAACATAAGTTCCATAAGGTTTTAGTTTAAAAATTGTATTTGATAAAGAACCAGACTTAATTGCAGCATCCACAGCATCATTTAATGTTCCCTCCTTTTGAGTTTCCCAATAATCTGGAACTACAACAACTTTTTTTTGTGCTAAGATTGATGAGCACAAAAAGGTAAATAAAAAAATAAATAATAAAATACGTTTCATAGTAATACCTCAAAATTTGTTGTATATAAAATTTATTGATTAATTCGATAATCTACATCTAATTCCCAGGTTAGCAGTTAGTCCATAATTCTGTTCATTGGTAAAACCTTCAATTGATTTTTGAGCTGATTTATTATTAGCACTATTTAAATTTGCTAAATCAAAAAACAGTTCAATACCAAACCATGGGAGCTTTTGTCTTACTGTAGCATCAATTCTGAAATAATCTTTAGTAAAACCATCCTGTTCAGGGAAATTACCAACATAGCTAACAGCATTACCCTGAAAAAGGAAGGATACTCTAAAAGAAAAATCTTTAAAATCATATCCAAAGGATGCATTCAAAATATGATCAGGCTGATTAATTAGACGACCTGAACGAGTACTATCAAATACTGTTGTAATAGTCTGACGAGGTCCAATAATATAAGTTCTTGCATTTCTCCAGGGATATGTCGCTTTAGAAGAAATTCTTGTATAGTTAAAGTTTAATACTATTCCATCAAATGGTGAGGGTAAATACCAGAATCTAGTTTGAAGATCCATTTCAACCCCTCGAACGTAAGCTAAATAAGGAGAATTCATATAAGTATATAAAGTTGCTCCTTTAACGGGTTTAGTTCCACCAATATTAAAACTATTTGTTGTTGCAATACCTTCTGGAGCTACATCGAAAAGAGGATATTGAGTAGAGTATGTGAAATCTTTAATCTCTTTATAAAAACCACTAACAGAAAATAGACCAATTTCATTGGTGTGAATAGTAACCATCAAATCATAATTATAAGCATGAGCTGTTTTGAGATTAGGATTACCAGCTCTTACGGTACCTTGTCCATAGCTTATAGTATAACTTGGTGAAAGCTGGTGATAATCAGGTCGAGCTAAAGTTTGAGTATAAGCCGCGCGAAGATCTACCCAATCAGCTGCATTATATTTGGCTTGAACCATAGGAAGCCAGAATTCATTACTTGGGAATGTAGTAACTTTAAAAAATTTCTGACTTCTTACATCACGACCATCCATTAAAACATAAGCATCATAAATGGAATTATCTCTTTCATAACGTGCACCTCCAACTACCATTAATGGACCGTAATTTAATTCTGACATCAAATATCCACCAAAGTATCTTTCAATATATTGATATGTATTTGGAAGAGTTTGATAATAACCATTAAACCAACCACCTGGATCAGTAGAAGAAGCATTATATGCACTGAATTGAGGTTCATTAGCGACATAATTAATAATATCAGTTAATAAACTTCCATCACAAGCCCAAATCATCCCACCAAAACGATCACCAAGAAAACTTTTTAAGAGGTCATCATCATTAGATGTAAAGCTAGTTGAAGGGAAACGATTAATACCGCTATTAAAAACTAAATTTGGATATTTTTGAAGGATTCCATTTGTTATATTACGTTGAATTGTTGAAGTTCCCCCTATTGTAGCATAAGGTGTATTTTGCGCATTATTATGTTTTATATATTTAAATTCACCACCAACTTTAAAATATCCACTTATTATTGAATTAAAATTAAAAGGTACTTTGAAATCTCCTTTTCCAGTTTGACCATTTTCTTTATAATCAGTACTAAAAAGTGATAAAGTATTTAAAAAGGTTGAAGATGGACCAGCATATTGAATAAATTTTGTTAAATCTTCAGGTTTTGTGTTAGGTGTTGAAGATCCTACACCTTTTGTCTGATAAAATTCTGCTTGTGGTGCTGATGGTAAATGATTCCTTGAATAATTATTAGAAGCTTTTAGATTTAAAGACATAAAACCCAAATCATAAGAAAAATCAATAGTATTACTTACTAAATCAAGATTATTCTTACCAGCTTGATACCTAAAAATCAAATCCTGTGTTAAAGAGGTATAATTAAATACTGTCCTATAATCTCTATAATCAGAACTTAATCGACTAAACATATTTACAAGCTTTATTGATCCCGAAGGTAATCTATAGTCTGCAATTAAATTAACACCATAACGTTTTCTTGTTTCTTTATGCCTATTAAGTTGCACATTAGTGACTCTTACAGGTAAATATCCATTATCCCCAATTTTATCAGAAGTAATTTCATATCCTGCATTCATGTTATCTGCATCACGATCATATTCTTCAATATTTCCTAAAACATACAAACCGAGAGCATCATTAAAAAATCTTCCGCTACCGGAAGCGACCGCTCTATAATTTCCATATTTTCCACTTTTATCTGTATAACCTGATTGGAATAAGAGATCAGCCTGCAACTCAGATGGAGCTTCTCTCAATTCCATATTTACTGTACCTCCAATTGAGTTAGCATTCATATCAGGAGTTAAAGATTTGTAAACTGCAATTGTTTTTAACATATAAGGTGACATCATAGAAATATCTACACTTCTATCTGTGTTAATTCTCTGAGAGCTTCCTGGAATATCCTGAGATGTAACACCAATCTGAGTACTACCTGTAGAAGCTAATGAAATACCACCAATAGTAATTTGATTATATTTTGGATCAAGCCCTCTAATTACTATTTTATTTGCTTCACCAGAACTAGATAACGTTGTAATTCCTGGCAAACGTCCAATGGCAGCTGCAGCATTAAAATCAGGTAATTGTTGAATTTTTTCTTCTGACACTATACTTACAATTTTATCAGAAGATAATTGTTGATTGATAGCTTGTACCTGTCCTTTACCTTGTGCAGTTATCACAATTTCCTGCCCTTCAACACCAGCAGCTTCAAGAGCAAAGTTCTGTTGAACAGTGCCACCTTCTGGAATATCTACTTGAATACTTTTGGTAATATAACCTACATAAGAAACTACAATTGAATATTTTCCAGATGGAGCATTTTGAATAATATAATTACCATTAAGATCACAAATGGCACCTATACGAGTACCTTTTATCATCACTGTCGCAGCAGGTAAAGGATCTTTCGTATCTTTATCAAATACTCTTCCTCGAACTTTACCTCCTGCATAAAGCTCATTTGGAATTAAGAAGCAAAAAATAATTGAGCATAAAAAAAATATTAAAAATTTATTTAATGGGATAATAAGTATGGTACTGCGTGAATTACTCTCTGCCCCAATAAGACTAACTGGGCTCCTCATATTAATACCTCCTTCTAATTTATTGTAGTCCTATTTTAGCAGATGATGTGAATAATTCAATAATTATTTACATCATCTGATTACATATTTATACTGATGAAAATTTTTTTCTTCTTTCAAGTAATTCATCTTGTATTTGAAGATTTAATTTTTTACTAATACTATAGAAAAACAAAGCAATTACACCAACAAAAAATGTAATTGCAGGATAAATACTGGCAGTTAATTTAATACCAGTTAATGCAGTATCACTTTGAATAACATTTGGAATATATCCATACAAAGAAAGAAGCCAACCACATAAAGCACCTCCCAAACCAAGACCTGCTTTCAAAGCAAATACAATAGCTGAAAATACAATACCAGTTACTCTTCTACCTGTAACCCATTCAGTATAATCCGCTACATCACCCATCATTGCCCAAAGAAGAGGAATGGTAGGCCCATAAGCAAGAGATTTTAATATATTTAAAAAATAGATAGTATTAATTGAATCTGAAGGAATAAAGATAAATAGTGCCGTAAAAATTGAAGTAAAAAGTAATCCAACAAGATATACATTACGCTTTCCAAATTTTGATGATAACCACTTTGAACATAATACTCCAATAATAGTAAATAATTGACCTGACATATTAAATAAACTAAAACCAACTGATGTTACATTACTTTTATCACCAACAATAATTAAACCAAATGCACTTAAAACACTATCCCACCAGCTTAAATTTATAGTACCTGAAGGAATTACTAAACCCCAAGAATTTAAACTATTAAAAAGATCTGCTTTAGAAATATAATATGTAAAATAATAAAACATTGCACTTCCCCATAAAGCAAGAGTAATAAACAGGAAAAGTGTAAGAATGAACATTGATATCCATGGCTTGTTCTTCAATAAATTTTTGAAATCTTCTTTTGGATTTGATTTTTGTGCTGGGTCTGGTTTAATTCTTTCACGAGTAGTTAAAAAAGTAATTACAAAAAATATTATGCTTAAAAAGGCAAAAATGCTAATTGTGTATGTCCATCCAATAGTATTATCTCCACCACCTAATTTTGAAACCAATGGTAAAGTCAAACCTTGTACAATAAAAGCTGCAATCATCGCAAAGATGAATCGATAAGAAGATAAAGTTGTTCTCTCGTTAACATCAGCAGTCATCACTCCACTAAGTGCTGAGTATGGCAAGTTATTGACAGAGTATAAAGTCATTAATAATATATATGTGATGTATGCGTAAATTAGTTTCCCTGTGTAATTGAAATTAGGAGTTGTAAAAGCAAGCACGAAAATCAAAGCATAAGGAATAGCAGACCATAATATCCAGGGACGAAACTTACCCCATTTAGTATTTGTTTTATCTGCAATTACTCCCATAAAAGGATCAAAAATTGCGTCCCATACTCTTCCTACAAGTAAAAGTGTTCCAGCAGCGGCAGCAGAAATATGAAAAACATCTGTATAAAAACCCAGTTGAAAAATGAGCATCGTTTGAAATACAAAATTTGCAGCAGCATCACCAAAGCTGTAACCTATTTTTTCTTTAAATGATAATTTTTCAGGACTTAAGCTCACACGACACCTCAAATAATATTATTTCTAATTTTTAATAAAATTTATATTACAAAATTGTAATAATTTAAATTATCAAAATAAACATTATTTTACAGTTAATAAAACTTTCATAAGATCTTCATCTCTAGAAGAAGTACCTACGAAAATCTCAAAGCTTCCTGGTTCTACTTTATATTCCATATTTATATCAGTGAATGCAAGATGCTCAGGTAAAATTTCAATTTCCACTTTTTGGGTTTCACCTGGTTCAAGTTTTATTTTTTTAAAACCCTTTAATTCTTTTACTGGACGAGTTACTGAGCTGAAAACATCTCGAATATATAATTGAATAACTTCTTCACCAACATATTTACCAATATTTTTTACATTAACTGATACAAAAGTTGATTCGTCTTTATTAATAACTGATTTTTCGAGTTGTAAATTGCTTAATAGAAATTTTGTGTAGCTTAATCCATAACCAAATGGATACAAAGGGGAAACGTCATCTTGCAAATAACCTCGACGTGCTGAAGGTTTGTAATTATAATAACATGGTAAATGACCTACAGAACGAGGTAAAGAGATTGGAAGTTTACCTGAAGGATTATAATCACCAAAAATTACATCTGCAATAGCAATTCCTGTTTCTTGACCTAAATACCAGCACTCAAGTATTGCAGGTACTTTTTCTTTTAAAAAATTAATTGAGTTAGGTCTTCCATTTATCAAGGTTGCTATAATAGGTTTTCCTGTAGTATGTATAGCTTCAATTAAATCATTTTGCATTCCAAATAATTCAAGATTTGCTCTATCACCCATATGTTTGTTATTCCAAGCCTCTCTTGAGGTCTGCTCATTTCCTCCAATTGCAAGAATAACAATATCTGCTTTTTTGGCAACTTCAACAGCTTCTTGAATTAATTTCAAATTTTCTTCTGGATCAGGAAAAATAATTTCATCTTCATTCCATGAACCACCAATAGTTAACTTACAACCTTCTGCATATATAATATTTACTTTATCAGTTACTTTCTTTTTTATTCCTTCGAGAATTGTTGTATAATACTTAGGTTGACCGCTGTAACCTCCGAGTAAAATTCTATCAGCATTTGGCCCAATAACAGCTATTGTTTGAGGTGTATTTTTATCTAATGGTAATAATTCATTTTCATTTTTTAATAGTATAATTGTTTCATGAGCTGCTTGTAAAGCTAAATCCCTTTCTTCCTGTAATTTAAGATCAGAATTGATTTTTTCAGTATCTACAAAAGGGTTTTCAAATAATCCTAGTTTAAATTTGTATTCTAATAAAGAAGAAACTAATTCATCTATTTCTGATTCATTAATTATACCCTGTTTTACCAAGTCAACTAAATAAGGATAGCAATCCGGATCTGGTAATTCAATATTAACACCTGCTTTTAAAGCAAGCAAGGCAGCTTCTGATTTATTCTTTGCAACATAATGACTTGTTGCTTCTGGCCTAATATTAAGTTCACTTATTGCATAATAATCTGATACAACAAAACCTTTGAACCCCCATTCTTTTCTCAATACATCTTTTAGTAACCATTTATTCGCATGTGAAGGTACTCCATCAATTTCATTGTACGATGCCATTACACTAATTACACCTGCTTTTTTAATTACTTCTCTAAATGGATATAAAAATGTATCTCTTAAAAGACGTTCAGAAATGTTTACTGGAGCGCAATTTGTACCAGATTCTGGTTGACCATGAGCAGCAAAATGTTTTAATGTAGCTATAACATTTTCACCATTTAAAAAATTACCATCACCTTGTAACCCTTTTACAACAGCAATTCCCATTTGTGCAACTAAAAATGGATCTTCACCAAAAGTTTCTTCAACTCTTCCCCATCTTGGTTCACGGGCTACATCAACGACAGGCGTAAGTGCTTGATGAGCACCTCTTAATCTCATTTCTTTTGCTATAGTAACAAATATCTTTTGAACCAACTCAGGATTAAAAGTAGAAGCCAATCCAATTGGTTGAGGAAAACTAGTAGCCTCTTTTCCTACAAAACCATGTAAACATTCTTCATGTAATATTAATGGTATACCAAGACGTGTTTCTTCAATAAAATGCTTTTGTAGAACGTTTGCATACTCAGCCATTTTTTTTGCAGTTAACCCTTTTCCTGTATCACTTAATCTTCCTATTTGGCCTATTCCTTTTTCAAGATATTTTTTCAAATTTACATAGTTTAAGTTACCTTCACTATCAAATAAATAGTTGTTTTTTTCACCCCAAATGCAAATCATTTGCCCTACTTTCTCTTCAATTGTCATCTTTGAAAGTAAATCTTTTACTCTTTTATCAATCGGAATTTCAGGATTTTTATAATCTGGAAGGTTATTACTTTTGGATAATTTAGAATTAGCAGTTTTATGATACATTTTTTTCTCCGAATTTATTCTTTCAATAATATCAGAAGATTATCAGGCAATATTTTTAACTACTAAAATCTTTAGTAATTGTCATTATTCAGTTAGGAGGATATAGGAAAGAGAATAGAATATTAATATTTTTTTAATGACAATTTTCAATTTGACGTTAACCTCATCTAATATTTAATGGGTTAAATATTTATTAAACCGTTTCAAATATAATAAAAAAGTTTCAATTTGGCAAGAAAAATAATACAAAAATCAAAAAAAATTTTTTTTATTTAAAAAATAATAATATATCCTTTATTATCAATAACATATTTTACGTATAATATTTCAAAACAAATTTAAAAATGTTTATAAA
>DATCTW010000039.1:0-3119 GCA_036567745.1 Ignavibacteria bacterium
AAAAAATTATAATAGAAAGTTTTAAAAAAAATATTGGAGAGAGAAAATGAAAAAATCGAAAAAGGCTGAAATTAAAATGTATTTTGGTAAACCAACAATATTTATTGATGATAAGCCTTATTCACCATTTATTTATTCACTGACTGATCAACCTGGTGGAAGATGGTCAACAGATGATATTCCCCAATTGAATATTAAACAATTTTATGATATAGGTGTAAGAATTTTCCAACTAGATATTGCTTTAGATCATATGTGGTTTGAAGATGGAAGTTTTTCATTAGAGAGAGCAAAAAAACAAATACAAGGTGTTACAGAAGTATGCCCTGATGCCTCAATAATTTTTAGACTTCATGTTAACGCTCCAAAATGGTGGATTAAACAACATCCAGAAGAAAATACTAAGTATGATAATGCCGATCCGAAACCTGACCCAATACCTGCAAACAGACAATTAATTTTTAATGATGCAGGACTCGCTGAACGATTTAGTTTAGCTTCAAAAAAATGGCTAAAAGAATCGACTGAAAAAGTAATTCAATTTTGTAAGGAATTCTCAAAAACTGAAGAAAGTGGCGATCTAATAGGAATACAGGTAGCTTGTGGCATTTATGGAGAGTGGCATTATTGGGGTTTCATGAATTGGGAACCTGATTTTAGTGAACCAATGAGAATACATTTTATTGATTGGTTAAAAACGAAGTATAAAAATGATATCAAAAGTCTTCAATCAGTATGGAACAAAGATATTGATAATTTCGATTCCATAACTGTACCAAATACTCTCGAAAGAGAAAATACATCAGCTGGTATTTTCAGAGATCCTACTAAAGATAAAAAAGTAATTGATTATTATACTTGTCAACATGAACTTATAAGAGAAAATGTATTACATTTTTGTAAAACCATTAAAGAAAACTGGAATAGACCTATAATAACAGGTTCATTTTATGGGTATTTCTTTTCAGTATTTAATCGTTTAGCTGCAGGAAGCCAATTAGATTTAGAACCTGTTCTAAAATCAAAATATATTGATTATCTTTGCGGTCCCCAAGCTTATGAACCTGAAGCTTATTTGTCAGGAGAACCTTATAGATCTAGAAGTTTAATTACTTCAATATTACTTAATGGCAAATTGTGGTTAGATGAAATGGATCAACAACCGAGGAGAATATTACCTTTCAATGAACGTGGTGAGAATAATGAAAAATATGATTATCATTTTGCCGAAAACATAGCTCTTTTAACAAGAAATACTATGTTCCCGTTTTCAAAAGGTATGGGATTGTGGTTTTATGACTTTGGTCCAGCTGCTATGTATACTCATCCAGAAAAATCACAATTTCCAAATTACTGTTTAACTGGTTTCTGGGATCATCCCAAATATTTAGAATGTATTAAAAAATTAAAAAATATTTATGATGATAGTTTAAATAAAAATTATGAATCTGATGCTGATGTATTATTAGTATATGATACTGAAGTACAATTCTATCTCCAAAGCGTAGGTAAAGGCGATCCAGTCACTGCTCAAATCATTGATTGGATGAGTTTAAACACATTTTATTCAGGTGTAATTTTTGATCCAATTCACATAAATGATCTTGATAAGATTGATTTTTCTAAATATAAAGTCATAATATTTGGCAATACATTTCTAATTAAAGACAAAACCAAAGAAATTATAAATAACAAGATAAAAAAAGATGGTCGTCATTTGTTATGGATTTATGCACCCGGATTTACAGATGGCAAAATTGTATCAGATGATTTTGTAATTAATATTACAGATTTTAATCTAAAAAGAAATATTATATCAAAAAATACTGTACTAAAAACAAATAATTCAAATGATAAAAAAATTAATTATGAATTTATTCCTGAAATTCACATAGATAACATATCAGAAGAAAAAATAGTAATAAAACCAAGAGGAGAATGTAATCCACTTTATTTTATTGACGATATAGAATCAAAACCATATGGTTATTATCTACATGATAAAACATTTGGTTTTGGAATAAAAGCATTTCATAATTATACTTCATGGTTTATTGGATTACCTCCTACTGATTATAGAATATTGAAATTTATTTTTGAGAAAGCAGGCGCACATATTTATAGTAATGGAAAAGACATTTTCTATGGTGGTAATGGAATATTAACAATGCACTCAAAAATTGGTGGTAAAAAACAAATTAAACTTAAAAATGGTAAATTAATTGAAGTGAACTTACCAAATAATCCAGTAACAGTATTATTAGATAATAAAACGGGAGAAATTATTTATATTGGTGGGTAATGCAAATTAAATAAAAAAATCTCCCAAAAAATGGGAGATTTTTTTAATATTATAAATTCATTTATTAAGAATTATTTTTTAATTACTTTCTCAAACTCCTCAGCAATATCAACTAAAATGTTTAATACCCTTTCAAACCATTCGGATTTCTTTTTATTTGTCATAAATTTTGGTTCATCGTAAAATATTTTTTTTGTTCCAAACTCAAATCCAAAACCAAATCTTTTATTAGCCATAAAGAGAAGTTCATTACAAATTTTATCGTTTAAAATTTTTTTAGTGATTTCTTCATCATTGGTTTTAATAATAAATTCTTTGTCAAATTTTTCTTTTCCAATTATTACATCTTGCATTCCAAAAAATTTATTCAATTTGCTTAATAATCCTTCTTCATAAACATCCAATCTATAGGCTATTGGATTATCAACAAAAACTTCAATAGCGGTATTTATTGTAATTTTTCTACTTTTACCCTCACCCTGCTTTTGAGTAAACATATAAATTCTGATATTATGTCCTCTATATTTTCCACTTATTTCAGGGAATTTTGTTAGAAACCCGGAAGGGGCATCTACTTTTTCAAGTCCTAACTTTTCTGCTAAAGAAATAAATTGTGTTCTTGCAAGAGCTCTTCTACTATCTATAATAAAAAGAATTATAAATATCAAAATTATTAAACAAAATAAAACAAGCAAGTAGCTCATTAGATAAATACCTAAATTTTTCTTCTAGCAAAAATAATCAAATCTACAGATTTAGTCAAGTTTAAAATTAAAAAGATATGAAAATAATAATAATTTTTATAGAAAATTTAAAA
>DATCTW010000040.1:0-1645 GCA_036567745.1 Ignavibacteria bacterium
TGGTTTACAAATATTCGGAAATATTACAAACCTTAATAGAGCTAAAGATGTTGCTCTTGTAAAGGGTAATGGCTTCCCTTCTGCTGAACAACATTATGATATGACTATGGATGTTGGTCTAAGAATTAGATTCTAAATAACTATAATTTGGAATAAATTTAAATGAATAGTATATTAGAAACTTTATAAAATAAAATTACTTAAATAAACAATAAAATGATTTGTAATTATTAAAAGAATCAGATTACATTTTAAGGGAAGCGTTACATAAAAGAATAAACTCTAAACTAAGATATATAAATGCTTCCCTTTTATAATTCATTCCTACCTTTCAAAGAAATTTTATAAAAAAATTAACATTTTTATTTTATATTTGAATATTTTTTTATATATTTAAGAAAAAATTAAGAGAATTGATATGTTAAGAACAGGAGATATAAGATTAGTTCGACAGGTAAACGAAAAATTTATTCTTAATCTTATAAGAACCAAAAAATTAATTTCTGGTGCGGAAATTTCTGTAATAACAGGTCTTAGACCATCAACAGTTTTAAATATCTTAAATGTTTTAGAATCAAAAAATATAATAATAAAACAAGGAAAGGGTGATTCAACATCAAGAGGAGGGAAAAAACCAACCTTATGGCGTCTTAATAAATCAGCTTTTTATACTATTGGGGTAGATGTAGAAGTAAACGAAATAAAAACTGTAATTCTTGACTTAAATGGAGATACAATTGCACAATCTTCAGCCCAAATATCTGAAGATAAAAACGTTGTTTCAATAAAAAATCAATTAACAAATATAGTAAAAGATATTTTAAAAGATAATCAAATAGAAAATAACAAAGTGTTGGGAATGGGAGTAGCTTTTGCAGGTGTAATCGATACAAATAATGGATTGGTCGTAAAAGGTGATATTTTTCAAGAGATGAACGTCCCATTTTTGCACGAGCTAAAAAAAGAATTTAGTTTTAACATTGTTTTAGAAAACAATGCAAATGCAGTAGCTCTTGGTGAAAAATGGCTAGGTAAAGCTATTGATAAAAAAAATTTTATGGTAATTCTTCTTGAATTCGATACAAAAGTTGGAGGAATTGGTATTGGTATAGTAATAAACAATGAATTATATCGAGGTTCAACTTTCTGCGCCGGTGAACTAAATCAAAGATTGCCAAATATAATTGAATTGTTAGAAAATTTAAGACACAAAATACCCGAAAGTACATACTTTTCAAAATATGAAAATAATCTTGAATCAATAAATATTTCAACAATAATTGATGCATTAAAAAATAATGATAAATTAGCTCTCAATCTAATTAATTATTTTGGAAATTTTGTTGGAAAATTAATTTCAAAATCTGTTGCTTTATTAAATCCTGAAACTGTTATAATATCAGGACCACTATCTCAATTAAACCATTTAATAATTAATCCAATCAAAGAAGCAATTGATTTAGAAATATTATCTATTGCTAGCCAAAATCTTGAGATAATTTGTAGTGAACAAGGAGAATTTTCTGTACCCATTGGCGCCGCTTCATTAATCTTATCAGACTTTTTTAATCTCACACCAAAAATATAAGTTAAAAAAATAATTATTAAGTATATTTTTAATTTAAAGAAACTATATTAAGTTTTA
>DATCTW010000041.1:0-197239 GCA_036567745.1 Ignavibacteria bacterium
ATATTCTGTTTTTATTTTAAAATAAATACAAAGAAAAAAATTAAATATATAATTTATTCTATGAGTGTTATTAAGATGCATCTCTTTTATAATATTTTTCTACAAAAATCTTTAAGATAAATGTAAATATCTTGAATTTACAAAAGATTTTTTTTAACATTTTAAAAATTTTATAGGAGAGATTATTATGGGAACAATTACCTGGAATGATAGTTTAAGTGTAAAAGTACTTGCAATTGACCAGCAACATAAGAAGCTAGTTGATATGATTAATGAATTAAGTGATGCTATGAGGTCAGGGAAAGGAAGAGATGTTTTAAGTAAAATAATTAGTGGTTTAATTTTATATACAGGAACTCATTTTAAAACAGAAGAGAAATATTTTGATCAATTTGAATATCCTGAAGCCGAAATACATAAAAAAGAACATGAGGCTTTTGTCCTGAAAGTTCTAGAATTTAAAAAAGGATTCGAAAAAGGAGATTTAAACTTAACAGTTGAAATAATGGATTTTCTTAGCGATTGGTTACAAAATCATATAAAAGGTTCAGATAAAAAATACTCTCAATTCTTTAACGATCACGGGTTGCACTAAATTATTAAGAGCTCTGGGATAAATATTCCAGAGCTCTTTTCTCATATATTCATTTTACATTTCTATAATTCATTTTAAAAACTCAATCAATACTTGAAATCAATTTGCCTTGATTAAAAGTGCATTTCACATATCTTAGGATATTATGCTTAAAAAAATCATATTTATATTTTTTTTATTTGGAATAATTTGCAACATTCTCTTTGCTCAGCAGAATAAGCCAACAAGTGCTTTCCAGATTGTAAGAGTAAAGTATAATGGTGGTGGGGATTGGTATAACGATCCATCTGCAGAAGTGAATTTGTTAAATTTTATTGCAAAGAATACAAAAATAAGAGTAATACCTGAATATAAATTTGTTGAAATTGGAAGTGAAAATCTTTTTTCTTATCCTTTTTTGTTTTTAACAGGTCACGGAAATATTTTATTATCAGATTTTGAAGTAAAAAGGTTGAGAGATTATTTACTTAATGGTGGGTTTCTTTATATAGATGATGATTATGGTTTAGATCAATCAATCAGAAGAGAGATGAAAAAAGTTTTTCCTGATAAAGATTTTATTGAGTTGCCTTTTTCTCATCCAATTTATCATTGCCTATATGATTTCCCTAATGGTCCACCCAAAACTCATGAACATGATGATAAACCACCACAAGGTTTTGGAATTTTTCACGAGGGCAGGTTGATTGTTTATTATACTTATGAATCAAATCCAAGTGATGGTTGGGCTGATCCAGAAGTACATAAAGATCCTGAAGAAAAGAGATTGGAAGCTTTAAAATTTGGAGCTAATATCGTAATGTATGTTTTAACGAACTAATATTTTGTTTTACTATGAATATAAATAATGAAATCTTAAATAAAATTATTAATCAATTCGCAATAGTAAATAAAGAAGAAAATCTACTTGTTTTAAAAAAGAATTTTTTATTATTTGTTTCACTTACAATTTTTTTTGTCTTTATTCTGACTACATTTGAAGGCTTTTTTTATTTTAGTAAGTTGGTAAGAGCCTTTTTTTTCTTTTTCATTATAATTGTGTTTTTGTGTTCGTTATTTTTCTTATTTATTAAACCTCTTTTCTATTATCTCGGAATTTTCAATAACTTTAATATTGAAAAACTAGCAAAAAGGTTAGGTGAAAAAAATCCACAAATAAAAGATAGATTATTAAATGTAATTCAAATTATAAACAATAAAGAAAATAAATATGGTTATTCAATTTTACTATCTTATGAATCATTAAATCGTATCTATAACGATCTTAAAAATGTAAATTTTTCTATTATTATTGATAAAGAACAGATAAAAAAGCCAATTATTATAACATTAATAACCATATTTTTAGTTACTCCAATATTTTATTTTAATTCAGATCATTTTATAAAAGCTACTCATAGAATTATTCATTTTAATCAATTTTTTCAGCCTCCGGCTCCTTTCGAAATTTATGTAGAACCTGGTAATGTTGAAATTACCAGAGGAGATTCAATAAAAGTAAATATCGCAGTTAATGGGAAAGTTCCAGAAATAGTAAACTTAAACTTTAAAAATATTGAGCAGAAAGATTTCGAAACCCTGAATCTAAAAATTTTTGATAATAAAACATCTTATGTTTTTAAATCAATTAAAGAAGATTTTGAATATTATGTGAATTATGAAGAGATTAGTACAGAGAAATATATTGTAAAGGTTGTGGATAGACCAGTTATAAGAAACTTACGTGTTTCAATTTTACCTCCTTCATATACAAAAGAAAACGTAAAATATCTAGATGATAATATTGGTGATATAATAGCTATTAAAGGAAGTCGTGTTAGAATTGAGGTTGAAGTAAATAAAGTTATTAATGATGCAAAAATTATTTTTGGTGATAGTACTTCAATTAAAATGAAGATTGAGAATAAAAAATGTGTTTCAGAATTTACAATAAATAAAGATAACTCATATTTCATTTATCTTGAAGATGAAAAAGGGGCTAAAAATATAGATCCTGTAATATATACAATCAAAATGATTAATGATGATTATCCATCTATCACTATTATTCAACCTAATAAAAATTCTGATATAAATGAAGATATGCGTTTAGGCATTCTATTAAAAATAAAAGATGATTATGGTTTTAGTAAACTTCAACTAGGATATAGATTGGTAAAAACAAAATACTCTGCACCACAAAAAAATTATAGTTTTATAAATATACCTTTATCAAATCAATATATTAAGGAGCAAGATATTTCATATTTATGGAATTTATCTCCTCTTGGATTAGCTCCTGATGATGTTGTAGAATTTATTGCAGAGGTATATGATAATGACGTTATAAGTGGTCCTAAAAGTACAAAAACCGGAGAGTATTTTGTGCGATTTCCATCTCTTGATGAAATATTAAAGAAAGCTGATGAAAATCAAAAAAGGGCCTTCAAAGAATTGGATAAAACTTATGATGAGGCAAAAGAATTAAAGAAAAAGTTAGATGAAATTAATCAGGATCTAAAGAAAAATAAGGATATAGATTGGCAAAAACAAAAGAAGATTGAAGAGCTGACTAAAAAATATTCTGATCTTCAAAATAAGGTTGAGCAGCTTTCAAAAAATATTGATGAGATGAGCAAAACTATGGCAGAAAATAAACTCATCTCTAATGAGACTATGGAAAAATATATGGAGCTTCAAAAGTTGATGTCAGAAATTAATTCACCAGAATTTTCTCAAGCTCTAAAAAAATTGCAGGAGTCCATGCAAAATATCAATCCTGATATGATTAAACAAGCCTTGCAAAATTTCACTTTCAATGAACAATCATTCAGGATGAGTATTGAGCGTACAATGAATATTATGAAAAGAGTAATGATTGAACAAAAGACAGATGATGTTTTAAAACGCATAGAAAAATTAATTGAAAATCAAAATGAGATTAAAAATCAGACTTCAAAAGTAAATCCAAACGATAAAAATAAATTACAGGATTTAGCAAATAAACAGGATGAGCTAAGAAGGGATCTAAATGAAGCAAAAAAGGAGTTAAATGATTTACAAAACCGCATGCAAGAATTTAGAAATGAAATGCCACTTAATGAATTAGAGAAGATTTCTGAAAATTTCCAAAATAAAAATACTGACCAGAAAATGCAAAATTCTGCTCAACAAATGCAAATGGGGGAAATAAAAAACTCTCAGCAATCACAAGATCAGGTAATGAAAGATCTATCGGATCTTCAAAAAGAGATGCAGAATTTCAAAAAGAACCTTTTAGAAGGTCAATTTAAACAAGTTATGAATGCTTTAAGAAACTCATTAAAAGATCTTTTAGAAGTATCTCAAAAAGAAGAAGATTTAAAAAATCAAACAAAAAATTATAATCAATTTTCACAAAAAAGTCGAGAACTGGCTCAAAAGCAAGCTAATTTACAAAATGAGTTGATGAATGTTATTAATCAATTATATAATTTATCACAAAAATCTTTTGCTATAACTCCACAAATAGGGAAATCAATTGGCAATGCTTTAGCAAAAATGAATCAAGCAACAAATAATTTGTCAGAAAGAGATATTTATAATGCTGCTAACAATCAAACAGAAGCCATGTCATCCTTGAATCAAACAGCCAAACAATTACAAAATGCAATCAAGCAAATGGCTAACCAGGGCGGCCAGGGGGGTATGTTATCCTTATTACAACAATTAGGTAGTTTGGCTGCTAGGCAGCAGGGTATAAATCAGGGGATGATTCCTTTTGGAGGTGGTAAAGGAGGAGATCAATTAACACCTCAACAACAGGCTGAGTTAGCAAGATTATTAGGTGAACAGCAAGCTGTACAAAAATCACTGGAACAATTAAAAGAAGAAGCTGAAAAGTATGGAAACAAAGAAAAAATACTTGGTGATCTTGATAAGATATCTAAAGAAATGCAAGAAGTAATTCGAGATATGAAAGATAAAAATGTCGATGAGAATACTCTCCAAAAACAAGAAAGGATACTAAGCAGATTATTAGATGCTCAAAGATCGATGAGAGAAAGAGATTTTGAAAAACAAAGAAAATCTAATGTAGGAAAAGACTTTACAAGACAAAGCCCCAAAGAAATTGATTTTAATTCATTAGAAGGTAAAAATAAATTGCAACAAGATTTACTTAAGGCAATAGAAGCAGGATATGCTAAAGATTATGAAAATATCATTAGAAAATATTTTGAATCATTGAATAAAACTTTTGAGAAAAAATAAAAGGCTGAAAAAAATTCTCAGCCCTTGTTATATCCCCCTTTCATCCCCATATATTTTTATTCCGGATTCAGAGAGTCAAAAACACTCCCCCTATGTTTTTGACTCAGCTATTACCGGAAATAATTATCATTTTAATATTTGTATATAATAATTCAAATTATATGCCAAAATAATAGCGGTTTAATAAACTATTGATTATAAAATATATAATATTATATTTTTGAGATTTTAGGAAGAATTTTTGATTTTTTAGTAAAATTTACAAAAGTAATTAAAGAATTTACCGAGTAAAAATTTGTTACTTATTCTTTAGATATATTATAACGCCGTATTTTTGTATATAGTGTTTTAGGAGAAATTTTTAAAGCTTTAGCTGCTTGAGTTTGATTCCAATTAAATTTTTTTAGAATTTCAGTGATGTGGATTTTTTCCATTTCCTCAAGAGAAAGATCAGTTTTGTTATAGCTATAAAGTATATTTGATAAAATCGGTTTTATGGGCTGTTCTTTTTTTATTGGTATATCAGAAGGGTGTATAATATCACTTTTAGAAAATATTAAGGCACTTTCAACAACATGTTCCAATTCTCTTATGTTTCCTGGCCAATCATAATCCATTAAAAAGTTCATGGCAGAGTCTGAAAAAGTCTTTTTTTGACCTTTAGATATCTTTTTTTGAATAAAGTAATCCACCAATAAAGGTATATCTTCTTTACGATTTCTTAGTGGAGGCATATCTATCGAAACCACATCCAGTCTATAGAACAGATCTTCGCGGAAATTTCCATTGATAACTTCTTCTTTTAAATTCTTATTTGTAGCAGCAATTATTCTGACGTCAACATAAAAATTATGAGTGCCACCAATTCTTCGAAATTCGCCTGTTTCAATGAATCGCAAAAGTTTTGGTTGAATAGCAATATTTACATCGCCAATTTCATCAAGAAAAAGAGAGCCGTTCTTTGCAATTTCTACCAAACCCTGTTTTAATTGATATGCATCTGTATATGCTCCTTTTTCATGTCCAAAAAGTTCTGATTCCATTAAATTATGTGGAATAGAAGCACAGTTTATTGCTACAAATGGCTTTTCTTTTCTCATACTATTGTTATGAATATAATAAGCCATTAATTCTTTCCCTGTTCCGCTTTCGCCTGTAATTAATACATTAGAACTTGTTACAGCTACTCTTTTTGCAAGTTCAAGTATTTCTATCAAAGCTTTACTTTTTCCTATGATTTGGTCTTTAGATCTAAAACCTTTTAACTGAAGACGCATTGCTTTGTTATCGATTTCAAGCTTTCGCTTTTCGATAGCATGTTCAACTCTAATGCATATTTCTTCAAAACTAAATGGTTTTATCAGAAAATCATAGGCTTTCATTTTCATTGCATCAATAGCAACTTGCATCTCACCATAACCAGTCATCATTATTACTTCTGTATCAGGATAGTTCTCTTTTGCAAATTTAAGTACTTCTATACCATTTACTCTTGGCATTTTTAAATCAGAAATTATAACGTCAAATGATTCGGATTGTAGAATCTTAATTGCCTGTACGCCATCCTCAGCTTCAGTTACTTTATATCCTCTTTCAATTAGATGATTAGCGAGAATTTCTCTTATTGATCTATCATCATCTACAACTAAGATTTTATGTTCGTTGTTAGCATTCATATTAATTTACTTTCTTAATCTAATAAAAGATGCCAGACTGTTAATTATGTTATCAATAACTATATCAGGCACTCCGTCATAAGCAAGTGATTGTGGTCTCATATCACAAATATCATTAACATAATCAACTACTATAAGTTTATCGCTATTATTTATTGCGATTTCACTTGAGAAAAAGTCTAGTTTACATACTTTTTTTATAATAGACATTACTTTTCTAAGGCGATATAGTTTATATTTTGTTTCGTCGCTTTTTGAGACAATTTCATATCTGTGTGTAATATCATCCCACCAGGTTAGAAAAGTTTTACCAAAAGCAAAAAAACATCTAAACCAGGCTCTTTTCCCATCTATAATTTTGGGAATAATTTTTTCTTGAATTAAGTATTTGTCATCTTTTAAATGTTTTCTTGTTTCTAAGATATCAAGTAAATTCTCCGCTCCAGTAATTACTCCTAATCCACCGCCTGTGTTATTTGCTGGTTTTATAATAAATGGATTTCCTAGCATTGCAAGATCTTTTAAAGAAAAAGATATTTGTTCACCTTTATTATATGGTGAAATAATGATCGTGTAAGGTACGTTTATTCCAGCACTTATAAATTCCAGATGCATTGTTGCTTTGTCGTTAGAAATTTCAGTTAATGAATAAGGATTAAAAATTTTAGTTTTACTTTTTTCGAAATAACGAACAATAGGAATAAATTCTTCTTCTGTATCTGATGCTCTATCAAAAAAATAATAAAACCTTAATGTTCCTCTTTTCAATGCGTTTAAGGTTTCTATTATATTATGATATTCAATTCGATAAGTCTTCAGGCCATAACTTTGTAGAATTTTTTCGATTCTAAAAACAAAATATTCGTCATACTCCCAACTCCATGCTATAGCCAAGTCGAAATGTTCGATCATGATATAGTCTAATCATAAATTTTATACTAGGCTGTAATCTTTACTTTTTCGGAAATATATTTTGGTTCAGATCTTTTTAAAACCACATCTTTAGTTATAATACATTTCTTTGTGCCGGTTTTTGATGGGAGTTCATACATGATATCTGTCATAAAGCTTTCAACTATAGATCTTAAACCACGAGCTCCTGTTTTTCTTTCAATTGCTTTTTCAACTATCAAATCAAATACGCCTTCTTCAAATTCAAGCTCAACATTTTCCATTTTAAACAATTTTTTATATTGTTTAATTATTGCATTTTTAGGTTCAATAAGTATATTTCGTAATGCTTCTTTTGATAGTTGATTTAAAGTTACAACAACAGGTAACCTGCCAATTAACTCAGGTATTAACCCATACTTTAAAAGATCGTCTGGTTCAACTAAAGAAAGTAAACGATCTGTATCTGTATTTTCTTTGCTTTTTATTTCAGCACCATATCCAATCGAACCCTTGTTTGTTCTTCTGGCGATAATTTTTTCTAGACCATCGAAAGCACCACCGCAAATGAATAGAATGTTTTTTGTGTTAACATTAAGCAATGGTTGTTCAGGGTGTTTTCTTCCACCTTGTGGAGGTACTCCAGCAATAGTGCCTTCAAGTATTTTTAATAAAGCTTGTTGCACACCTTCACCAGAAACATCTCTTGTAATTGAGGTGCTTTCACTTTTTCTCGATATCTTATCTATTTCATCGATATATATAATACCACGTTCAGCTTTGCTGATTGAATAATTTGCACTTTGTAATAATCTAACTAAAATTGATTCAACATCATCACCCACATACCCCGCTTCTGTTAAAGTAGTAGCATCAGCAATTGCAAAAGGCACATCAAGGATCTTTGCTAAAGTTTGTGCTAGTAGTGTTTTCCCTGTGCCGGTTGGTCCAATTAATAGAATGTTACTTTTTTCAATTTCAACTTCATCATCGTATTCAGATAAATCTTGAGAAGAATCTATTCTTTTATAGTGATTATATACTGCTACTGAAAGAACTTTTTTTGCTTCTTCCTGTCCTATTACATAATCATCAAGGGTTTTCTTTATCTCTATAGGTTTTGGAAGTTCACCAAAACTGGAGAAACCTTTCCTATTTTTCCTTTGGGTGTTTCTTATTATTTTTACTGCATGGTTGACACAAATATCACATATATAAACATCAGGACCAGCAATTATATGTGAAACCTCATCTGCAGTTCTACCACAAAAAGAACAAAAGGTTCTCGATTCCTGTTTTCTTGAATTCATAACTATTTATTGTTTTATTTCGTTTATTTGTCTTTTATAGTAAATATTATCTATTAACCCATAATTTTTAGCTTCTTCAGCTGAAAGGTATTTATCTCTTTCAGTGTCTTTTTCAACTTCTTCAAGAGTTTTTCCGCAATGATTTGCTAAAATTTCATTAATTTTCTTTTTAGTTTTTAGTATTTCTTCTGCTTGAATGCTAATATCAGTTGCAGTACCTTGCACACCACCCCATGGTTGGTGTATCATAATTCTTGAGTTTGGTAAAGAACTTCTTTTTCCTGGTGCACCACCAGCTAATAAAACTGCACCCATACTAGCAGCCAAACCCACACAAATTGTACGTACGTCAGGTTTTATATATTGCATAGTATCGTAAATTGCTAACCCTGCTGTAACAGAGCCTCCTGGACTATTTATATATAAAAAGATGTCTTTATCTGGATCTTCTGATTCAAGGAAAATTAATTGAGCAACGATTAAACTTGATATGGTATCATCTATTGGTGTTCCAAGAAATATTATTCTTTCTTTTAATAGTCGGGAATAGATATCATAAGCTCTTTCTCCTCTTCCCGTTTGCTCAACTACCATTGGAATTAATTGATCGACCACTTTCATTTTTATCCTTCCATCTTTATGTAGTTATAATTTTTTGATTGTTATTTTGTTCTCTTAAATTCTTTTCGATAATAGTATTGTTTTCTATTATGAATTGCTCGAATTTTTTGCTCAACAAGTTATTCTTGATATCTTCAGAACTTTTTATATAATTCAAAAGTTTTTCTTTATCCATTCCAAATCTTTTTGATTCTTTTTCAGCATATTCAGCAAAATCTACATCGTCTACAGTAATCTTTTCTAATTCAATTATTTTGCTTCTTATAAACATTGCCTTTAAATTGAAAATTGCATTTTCTCTATTTTTTTGTTTATAGTCTATAGAATCAAAATTTGGAGGCAATACTTTTTTAGGTTGATGATTCTTTAAATCTTCAATCATATCTTCTAGATAGTTGTCTATCATTGTTTCGGGTATTTCGAGGCTATTGTGATCACACAAAACCGAGAATATATTGTTTCTAAACTCTATATCCATTTGATTATTATAATAGCTTTGTATGATGTTTGAAATAAAGTTTTTTAGCCCTTCAAGTGTGCTTTCTTTATCTTTAGTAATTTTCTTAATTAAAGCCTCGTCGAGTTCGGGATAAACAATTTTTTCGACTTTTGTAACAATAAAAGATAAATTTATCTCTTTACCAGAAGGTGATTTATCTGCTTCAATCTTTACTTTTACCTCATCACCTACTGAACAATTGATTAAGGATTTTCTTACGTCTTCAATTATTGCTTGATCGTTTAATTTTACTTTAGCATCTTTTTCCATTTTGCCGATTAGTGGAATACCGGTAGGATCTAATTCCTGAACGTCTGCAGTGATAACATATTTATCATCAAGTGCTTTTTCAGCAACCTCAAGCTTGCTTTCAGATTCCTTAATTCTTTCAATTTCTTCTTCTATTTCTTCATCGGTTACTTTGATGTAGGGTTTTTCAATCTCTAGTCCCTTATATTTGGTTAGTTCAAATTCAGGAATGACTTCAAATTGAACTTTGAAATTTAAATTTTTACCCTGAGTATAATCAACATCTAATAATTTTAAATAACTTATTGGATGTATATTATTTTCATCGAAATATTTTTTTGCAAGATTATTAATTGCTTTTTCTTTGAATGACTCATCTATTGAATCAGAGTATAATTTCATTATCATGTGTAAAGGAGCTTTACCTTTTCTAAAACCAGGAACAGAGGCTTCTTTAAGGTAAGAATCAACTGTATTATTATATATGTCTTCTATTTCCTTATAATCTGCCTTAACTTCGAGTTCCCTTAAAAAACTATTTAATTTTGTTAAATTTGATTCCAATTATTACCTCCGGTATGTAATTAAAATAAATATGTGGGTAAGGGGGGACTCGAACCCCCACGCCTGCGCGGCACATGCTCCTAAGGCATGCGCGTCTGCCAGTTCCGCCACTCACCCATTTAAGTTTTAAATATAATATTATTTTTATTCAAGGTCAATTCCTTTTTAATTTCTGATTGTTGCTTGTTTTGTTTGTTGAATAGTGTAATAACATTCATTTTTTTGGAAATAATATCTTTTTTTCTTTAAATAGTTTGTTAAAAACTAGTAAACTTAATATTTGCTGGTATTAAATTATTAAATATCAGATATTTTTTAAATCGATTTACTGGTTTTTGATGATAAGTAATTTTTTCTTTATTTATAAATCTCAATTTTTCATTTCAATTGAAAATTATTTTGTATAAATAATAAACAGGTTAAATTTATAAAAGCTTTTCACTTGAATTAGTATAAATACTTTGTTAAATTATAATTTCATTTAATATTATTATGAAGAAATTTTTATTTATTTTTTTGTCGTTTTTTGAATTATTTTGTTCAAAAGAGAGTTGTATAAAAAGAGAAGAATTTACAGATATTTATGCTGACATATTAATTATTTCTGCAAATACTACTATTTCTAACACACAAAGAAAATTCAAAATTGATAGCTTATTAAAGGCAAGAGGATATTCTGAACAAATGTTCGAGTGTACTGTAAAAACCTTTTCAGAAAATCCTGAAGAATGGAAAGATATTTATAAAGAAGTTTTAGATAAATTAGAAATGAAAAAATTAAAGAAATAGAAATTTATGCTTACAAATTACTATACATTAAAGGCTTTGGTATCAGAATTAGAAGGTAAAATTGAGAACGCTGAAATCGTTGAAGTCTTTTCTCAAAATAAAAATGAATTAATCATTACTTTTAGTTTAGATGCTGTTTACAATAGTTTAGTATTATCAATCGACCCTGCAAATAGCTATCTTTTTCTTAGACCCAGATTAAATAAATCCAAGCAAAACTCTGTTAATTTATTTTCTTCTATATACGGTGATATTGTTTCAAAAATTTCAATACACCCAACTGATAGAATCATAGAAATAGTATTAAGCGATGAAAAGAAACTTGTTGTAATGTTTTTCAGAGGAGAAAGCAATATTTGTTTAGTTCAGGATGGCAAGATAATAGCTGCTTTTAAAAGAGAGAAAAAAATATTAAATAATGATTTTATTGTTGATAAAAGAGATTTCGAAATAAATAAGTATTTAAGATCATCTGATGAACTAATCACAGCATTAAGAGCAATAAAAGAAAAAAATATTCAAAGAGTTTTCAATAAAGTATTGCCTGTACTTAGCTCTATTATTGTAAAGGAAATATTATTCCGTGCAAGGTTAGATTATAGTAGATCAGTTAAT
Source organism: Ignavibacteria bacterium (assembly GCA_036567745.1). Taxonomy (GTDB): domain Bacteria; phylum Bacteroidota; class Ignavibacteria; order DATCTW01; family DATCTW01; genus DATCTW01. Next base: position 12,040 of record DATCTW010000041.1, read on the forward strand.
GATTATACAAATGTTGAACTTGAGTTTACATGGAATTCATTCAAGGAAGTATTTAATGAATTGAACAATCCATTACCAAGAGTATATTATGATAATAATAAACCAGCAGAATTTTCAATAATTGAGTTAAAACATATATCAAAATTAGATTCAAAAACTTTTAATTCAATAAATGAAGCTGTAATTGCATTTTTGTTTCATAAAAAGGGAGAACGTGAGAAGGAAAAATTTAAAGAAGAATTTTTAAGAAAAATAGATAATGAATTATTATTTTATAATAGTTCTATTGATAAACTAAAAGAGGCATTAAGTATTGATAAATCAGATGAGTATCGTAAATATGCAGATTTTATAATGTCTAATTTAAGCTCAATACAAGAAAATCAAAAAGAAATTTTGATGACTGATGGAGAGAAAAAAATAACAATTCCTTTAGATACAAAACTTAGTCCTATTCAAAATGCAAATGTATATTATGAAAAATCGAAAAAAGCAAAAGAGCTGTTTTCGATAAATAAAAATAGATTAGATAATGTTATATCAAAAAACAAGTTACTTAAAAAAATATATGAGGAAATGAAAAATACAGAGACTGCCGAAGAATTCAAAAAGGTTTACTCCAAATATAAAACTGATTTGGAAAATTTAGGTATTACAGAAAGTGAAGAAAAGAAAAAAGAACTAACTCTTTTCAGACGTTTCATAGTTGATGGAAATTTTGAGGTTCTATGTGGAAAAAACTCTGAAAACAATGATCTTTTAACCATGAAATATGCAAAACCTGAAGATTTATGGTTCCATGCTCGTGGGGCAGGTGGTTCACATGTTATATTAAGGGTCAAGTCAGGTAAAGGTGAACCGAGTAAAAGAGCAATTGAAGAAGCCGCCGCAATAGCAGCTTTTTATAGTCAAGCTAAGAATTCAAAGACAGTGCCTGTTGTTATGACAAAGAAAAAATATGTGAGAAAACCAAAAGGTGCTTCTCCGGGTACAGTAACTTTACAACAAGAAAAGGTTATTTTTGTATCTCCGGGGTTGCCAAAAACACAATAAAATTTTTTATTAATTTTTAAAGGATAAAACATTGAAAAAATATTTTTTGATAATGGTTTTTGTCTTTACTTCTTTACTTTTTGCTAATGGAAGTAGAGTAAAATACTCTCCTGAAAAACCTACAATAAATGATATTATTAGCATTACATATAACACTTCTCATAAAGAAGCCGTTATTAAAAATCCATCTCAAATGGTTCTTCAGATTGTTTTCTGGAAAAAGTTTGAAGATTATATTTTCAAACAAATACCTATGATAAAAGATGGAAACTATTTTACAGCAAATGTTACTTTACCCAGTGATTCTGTGGTGTACATAACCTATAAATTTGTTTCTGAAAGTGCCATTGATGATAATAATTTGCAATGGTGGGATATTTTCTTATATGATAATACCGGTAAAGAGCTGGAAGGTGGCCACTATCAAAAGGCATTATCATCTCTTTTTAGTTATGATTTAAAAAGGAAAATGGATGTTTCAGACGCCAGAAAAGAACTTGAAAAAGAAATTGAACTATATCCTGATAATATTTTTGCTCTACAGACAAAATGGCTCAATGATATAAAAGTTTCTAACGAAGATACTAATGTAGTAAAAGATGTACAGGAAAAATTGAGATCTGCTTATGAAAAATGGAAAACTGACGAAGAGGCTACTCATTATATAGCTTATGCTGCAGATTATGCAAAAATGACTGGTTTGTTAAATGTTATTCGCGATTATTATTCGATAAAAAGCCCTAAAGGTAAGGTTATTAGATTAATCAGGTATTTTGAAGCTTTAAGAGAAAAAGACCCAGATAAAAAAATTCCTTTATTAAAAAAATACCTTGAAGATTTTGACAATGCTGATCCACAGACAAAAGATATTATTATAGGAAATATTTATGATGCCCTTAATCAAAAACAGGATAGAGATGGCCTTAGAAAATTTTTCAAAGAATATAAATTTGATGATATTTATTACTATATCAATATTGGTGAAATTGAATTTAGTAATGGAAATAATATAAAAGAGTTTTCTGAATTTATTGATGCTCCAATAGATAGATTAAAAAATGCTAAAGTTACTGATAAACCACCATATATGACAGAGATAACTTATTTAAGAGATGTAGATACAAAACTTGGTATTTTGAGCGCAATGAAGGGAAGAGCTCTTTTCGAGTTAAAAGATACTGTTAATGCTTTACCATATCTTGATACATATTATAAAAATATGTCTGGGGAAAGAGGAGATTACAATTCTCTTTATGTTGAATGTTTATTTAAGAACAAGAGATATGAAGATGTAATAAATGTATCTTCTGAAATAATAAAGATGAATAGATATGTTAAAGGAATAGAAAAATATTATGAAGATGCATGGGTAATAGTTAAAGGTTCAAAAATCGGGTTTGATGAAAAGTTGAAAGAGGATTTAAAAGGAAGATATGAAACAATCAAAAGGGAAATGATAAGGAAAAAAATAAATAAACCTGCTCCTCCCTTTTCTTTAAAGGATGCTAAAGGCAATGTTGTAAAGTTATCTGATTTAAAAGGTAAAATTGTAATAATCGATTTTTGGGCTATTTGGTGTGGTCCTTGTAGATCTTCATTCCCTTCTTTCCAGAAAAGTTATGAGAAGTATAAAGACAATAAGAATATTCAATTTTATGCGATAAATACATGGGAAAAAGTTAAAGAAGATGAACGAGAAAAATCAGTTATAAGCTTTATAAATAGTAATAATTATACTTTTCCTGTTTTATTTGATGATACTACTAGATATGTTGAAAAATTAGGCGTTGAGAGTATCCCTACAAAATTTGCGATAGATAAAGAAGGAAAAGTTCAATTTGTTAGTGTAGGGTTTAATGGTGATGATGAGTTAATAGAAGAAATTGATTTGTGGATAGATATTCTATTAAATGAAAAAAAGTAAGATTGTAGACGACAAAAATAAAAAGGCTATCGTAAGATAGCCTTTTTTGTGAAAAGGGTTTATTAACTAAAAGCAAAATTTAACAATTTATAAGTAAGTTTAGCAGCCAGGTAGTCAGCATGTGTTACCCCTTTTTGTGGGGCTAGCTCCACAACATCAAAACCTACTATTCTTTTATTTAATTTTTTCATTTCCCTAAAAATGTTCATAGTCTCCTCCCATTGGAAGCCATTTGGTTCTGGTGTTCCAGTAGAAGGCATTATTGAGGGATCAAAATAATCTACATCAAAACTTATATAAACATTATTCGTAAGATGTCTGGCAACTAATTTTTGCCAGTTATTTCCGTATTTACCTGTTTTTATCTCGTAAGCATAAAAAGTTTTTACCTTTTTTGATTTTATAAATTTACTTTCTTCTATTGATTGAGCTCTTATTCCAACCTGAACTAAATTTTGTGGGTTTAGGAATTCACAGACTCTTGCCATTACGGATGCATGACTATAAGGATTATTCTGGTACTCTTCTCTTAAATCTGAATGAGCATCAAAATGTAATACTGAGAGATTTTTATATTTTTCAAAATGTGCTTTTATAGGTGCTGTTGATATTGAGTGCTCTCCACCAAGAGTAACACAAAACTTGTTTTTCTCTAATAGTGTTTTTACATTTTTATATAAAAAATCTATTGCATCCTTATTCTTTCTCTTACCAAAATTTAATTCTTTTATAGTTGCTATTCCATGTTTAAAACATAATTCTGTATCAAATTCTTCATCATAAAATTCAACATAATGAGATGATTCAATTATTTTTCGTGGACCGTTTTTAGTGCCTTTACCATAACTAACTGATGCTTCATAAGGAGCAGAAAGTATTACTATTTTAGATTTTTCTAGAGATGATACTTCTTCAGGTATCATCAAAAAATTTTGTTTTTCTGGTAAAACTATCATAGAAAAAAATAACTCTTTATTTTTGTTATAAAATAAATATATTATTGTTAAATTTGAGCAAATAATAATTAAATAGTACTTATAATTCAATGGTAATATTTATGAATAAATTTATTGTCTTATTCTTTGTTTTTTCTTTATCACTCTTTGCTCAAAATGATAAAACAGATTGGTTAAAAGTCCATAATTTAACGTTAGAAGGCATTGACCATTTGTATAATATGAATTTTGATGAGGCAAGTAAAAAATTCAGTGAGCTACAAAGAATAGTCCCAAATGATCCACGAGGTTATTTTTTTAACGCAATTCAATATTATTTTTTATTTTCGATTGAAAGAAAAAAAGAATATTATAATAGATTTTTTGACCTATCAGAAAAGGTAATAAAAATTTGTGAAAACCTGATAGAGCAAAATGAAAATGACTATAACTCAAAATTTTATCTTGCCGGTATCTATGGATATAGAGGTATAATGTATCAGTTAGATAATTCAATAGTAAAAGCTGTATGGGATGGAAAGAAAGGTTTTTCTTTACTGAAGCAAATAGTGAAAGAAAAACCAGATTTATATGATGCTTATCTTGGTACTGGTTTATTTGATTATCTACTTGCAAAAATTCCTAAAGCATTTTCTTGGATACTTAGTGCTTTAGGTTATAGTGGAAGTATAGAAAATGGATTAAAACAATTAAAAATTGCTGAAGAAAAAGGTGTTTATACTAAACAAGAGGCAAGATTCTATTTATCTCAATTTTTGCTCTTTGAAAAAAGATATGATGAAGCCTTTTACTATATAAAAAAATTAATAAAAGAGTATCCTGAGAATTCTTTATTTCTGATTTCATATGCGAATATGGAATCAAGAATAGATAAACCTGAATTTGCTATAGAACCATGTAAGAAAGCAATTGAAATAAATAAGAAAAAAAATATAACCTCTGGAGATGATCTTGCTTATATTGTACTTGCCAATGCTCATTTTTTGCTCAACGATTTTTATTCAGCAAGTGAGTACTATGAAATATATTTGAAAAAGGTGCCAAAAGATAACCTTGAGTATCTTCTTAATTATAACTTTTTCCAGATGGGTCTATCTAATGATTTTTCTGGCAAAAGAGATAAAGCTATTGAATCATATAAAATGACGAAAAAAGTGAATATGGAAAAAAGACCTTGGGATGCTCTCTTCTATATTAGAGCTCAATATTTTATCAATAATGTGCCGAACGAAAATTATAAAAAAATTGTAATAGCAACCAACTATTTGAAAAGAAAAAAAACAGAAGAAGCTTTAAAAGAATATCTTAATATAATTTCTTTAAGTAATTTAAGAGAAGATGAAAAAATAGTTTGTTATTTTAATATCGGAGAAATTTATTTAAATAACAACAATTTAGAACAGTCTCAAAAGTATTTTGATTTAGCTACAAAAACTAAACCCACTATTGAAAAATATCTCATACCTTATGCTTACTATAAATTGGGTAAAATAGCCTTGTTAAAAAAGGATTATTTCAATACAAAAGAATACTTTAATAAAGCAAAAGAATTTGAAAACTATCCCTATGAAGAATCAATTAGGGATAGTATTAAAATTGACTTAAAAAAGATACCAGAGTAAAAGACTTCTTTATTTACTATTTTACTTTTATATTTTTAATTGAAATAATGCTTTTTACTATCTAATAATATTTTTACATATTTTACTTTAATAATACAAATTTACTGCTTTTCATAAATACAATTTCGCTTTTTGAGTTAAGAGCAGTGAATCGGTAAAAATATACACCTGTAGAGTTACCTTGCATATTGATTGATAAATATCCTTCACCAGCCGGCAAGTCTTTTTTTACAATTTCTTTGATAAGTGAACCTTTAATATCAAAAATTTCGATTTTGATAGACCCTTTCTCTTTTAAAGTGTATTTAAGGTTTGTAGTAGGATTAAATGGATTAGGATAGTTAGTATATAATTCGTATTTATCCGGTAAAGATATATATTGATTGTTAGATAATACACCTAATTTTTGTTTTGCATATTGCAAGCTATTTCTTAATTCATCTAGATTTTTTCCTGCGACCATTGCATAAAATACTGTAGTGTTTGAACCGGGTTGTAAAATTGTTTCACCACTACCAATAACAAAAGAAATATCACCTGGCCCAGCAGAGTCTCTTTTAATTCCACTACTTAAAGATTCAAATTTTTCGGCTTTTGTAAAACCATCATATATTCCCCAAAAAGTATCTCCTGGATTCAGTATAGGCCAAAAGCAAACTTTCTCAGTTTTTGTGAGGAGAGATACTCCTACATATGTTGCCGGATTTCCACCTAATGCTCTAACATAAGCTAAAGAATAGTTTGGATCAAATCTTACAATATTATCACCGCCATCAACACCAAGATCCCAATCAAAAAATATTCCAGGATAAAACTTAATACTTCCTGTTTGGTTTGTATTTTCAAATGTATATTTTAAAATTATAAAATTATTATATGGTTCTGATTTAAATGAATATGAGTTTAGAGTTGTTTTTATCCCGAGCTTGGTAGGTGAATTATCGTCATTAAAAATAGTCTCGCCATCTTCATCTGAAACTTTACCATACTCGAAATGAATAGGTGTTATAGTCTTGAAAAAATTATTCTTTTGACTATTTGCTTCGTTTCTTGCACAGTCAGAAATTTGTGTTGCAGATACAGCAATCATCAAAGCACCTTCAAACAAAAGGTTTTCATTGTTTTTGTTATATATAAAACCGATACCTTGTTTATTATCAGGGAAGTCATTAAAACCAATATTTCCTTCGCTTGTAATAGTCATTTCAATATTATTTACAGTTGTGTTAGCAAAGGATGGGTTAATAATTATACTGAAAATCTCAACATCATTGTAATTACCAGAACTATAAGTAAAAGTAAATTGAACAGAAGTATTAAGGGGTGTATTTTTGTCAATTTCAAATTCAAAATTATTATTATCGTTGTTTATTTCTTCAAGAGTATTTATGCTACTAATAACTAAAGAACCTTTATTTATTTTTATATAAGGCGAATTAGAAGATAGAGTGATTGATAAGTTTTGAATAGGATCAAGATAGTTTTTGAAAATAGATTTTACTAATATTTTTTCACCTTTTTCAAGTACATTATTTCCATTTCCGTAGGTTTTATCGTCTATTACATTTGATACTAATCTTATTGATGGTGAACTAATTGTAACGGCTTTGTAAGCGTTAATTCTACCAAAACCAAGCTTGCCAGCATAAAGAGTATTTTTATCATCTATTTTATCACAGGATACCCTTACTTTTTCAGCAACCTGATCAGGGGTGTAATTTGGAAAAACAGATTTAACCAAAGCAGCAACACCAGCAACATGAGGAGATGACATTGAAGTACCCTCAAGATAAACGTAGTTATTACCTCTCCAGGTACTTATAATTTGAGTACCCGGGGCACACACGTCAACATAATAACCATAGTTTGAAAAAGATGCTTTTAAATCATTTGCATCTGTTGCGGCTACAGCTAAAACATGATTATAAGCAGCAGGGTAATATGATTCTCTAAATGTTCCGTTGTTTCCGGCAGCAGCTACTACAAGCGCACCTTTTTGTGTAACATACTGAATTATCTCATCTTCGAATTTTGAATATCCACCTCCACCCCAACTACAATTAATTATTTGAGCTCCGTTATCTGCAGCATATACAATACCCTGATATCCAAAAATAACTAATGATTGGCCATTATTATCTCGTCTACTATCTTGACTGACTTTTACTGCCATTAGTTTACAGTTAAATCCAACTCCAGCCACACCGATGTTATTATTTGTAACTGCAGAAGCGATTCCTGCTACGTGTGTACCATGATCGGATCTATCTTCATTTGGATCATTATCCGGTGTTGGAGTATCTCCATTGCCCATACCACCGAAATCCCAACCTCTTACATCGTCAATAAAACCGTTATTATCATCATCTTTTCCATTATTAGGTATTTCTTTTGTGTTTATCCATATATTATTAGCTAGATCTGGATGATTCCAATCTATACCAGTATCAACTATACCAATAATAACTGAACTACTTCCCTTTGTTATATCCCATGCTTGCTCAGCTTGAATTTTCTTTATTGCCCATTGAACCCCCTGAGTAAAGTAATAATCATTAGGGGTGTAGTTTGTTTTTCTAATAAATTGAGGTTCTGCATATTCAACAAGAGAACTTTGAGAAAATATTTTAGCTACTTCAAAAGGGTCAATATTATCAGAATATTTTATAAAGTAATATTTTGATAAGTCTATGGTATTGCTATTTGTTTTTAATAATTCTTTTTTTTCAGGAAAAATTTTTTCAAAAGAATATGTTTTATATTTAGTTAGTAAATTGTTAAATTCATTTGCCTGTGGATCGTTTTTATATAATCGTTTATCAGGATTTTCTTTCATCTTAATAATAATAACATTTGGTAACACCTCTTCATCTGGGTATTTGAGTTTATTTAATGTTGATTTATTATCAAGAATAAATCCCAAATTTAATAAAGATATAACTAAAAAAACTACTAAAATGTTTCTTTTCATTTTATTCTCTTTCACAATATTTTATTAAAAAATTTGGTTCAGAAATAAATACTTTAAATCTACTTTTAAATGCTTCGAATGCTCTAAGAGCATCTTGTTTAGATTCATATAAACCGAATAATGAAGATCCACTTCCTGAAAGTGATGCAAAAAAGGCATTTTTTTCATATAATACATTTTTAATGCTAATTAATCCAGCATATCTTCTAAATACAATATCCTCAAAATCATTTTTGAAAATGTCTTTAAATAATTGTTTGTTTTTTATAGCCTCAGAGAACAAACTTGCATAACCAATTTTTTTAGGTTCCTCTTTTTCTTTAAAATTTTCGTAAGCCCATTTTGTCGAAATTGAAATGTTTGGATAAACTACAACAACATAAAAAGGAAATTCGATATTAAGATAAGTTAATTCTTCACCTCTTCCTAAAGCATAAGCTATACCATTTTTTAGAAAAAAGGGAACATCTGAACCAAATAACAAAGCAATTTCTTTTTGATTCTCTAAAGTAAGGTTAAGATTATATAAAAAATTTAATATTTTTAATAAAGTTGCAGCATTGGAACTACCTCCTCCAAGTCCTGCTCCAATAGGTATATGTTTATTTATGAAAATTCTTACACCTCTTTTGATATCGTGTTTTTCGAATAAGTATTTAGCAACTTTATAACAAATATTGTCATTATTAGAAATCCAATCAATATTTGATTCGATTATTATTGAATCTGAACTACTTACTTCTATAGTATCATGAACATCTATTGGAATAAATATGGTTTCAATGTTGTGATATCCATCATCTCTTTTGTTTAGAATGTTTAAACCGATGTTTATTTTTGCGTAAGATTTCATAAAGGTATATTATCTAAATTAGATACTAAATTTATCTTTTCTATAAATATAATCAAGGTAAAAATCATTTAAGGATATTCTAAATAAGTTGATAAATAAGCTTAAAATACCTATATTTAAAAAATTTTATTTTAAGGAATAATTAATTTGAAAAAACATAGTATTATATTCTTCTTTTCGATTGTTATAATTTTTATTGGGTGTTCTTCTGTCAAAGAGGTTTCAAATAATAAGGAAATAGTAAAAAAACCAGTTAATATTCAAAAGAAAGAGGCTATACAAAAAGTTATACAGGGTTCATTATTTGAATCAAAAGGTGATTTTGCAAATGCAATACTTGAATATCAAGAAGCACTTGCTTTTGATGAAAATCCTGCAATTTATTTCTTGTTAGCCAAAAATTACAACGAGTTAAATAAGTTCTCATTAGCAGCAGCAAATGTAAAAAAAGCACTTGAGTTTGAACCTGATAATAATGAATTCAAGGAATTATTAGCTGGCATATTTATTAATACATTTCAGATAGATTCTGCTATAAAAATATATGAAGAAATAATCCACTCTGATAGCTCAAATTTGCAGGCTTTGTTTAGTCTTGCTACATTGTATAAAAAGTCAAAACCTTTATCTGCAATAACTCTTTATAAAAAGTTAATAGATGAGTTAGGTCCTCGATGGGATATATTAGTTAACATGATGGAAATTTATGGTAAACTTGATAGGTCTAACGAAGAGCTCAAAGCAATGGAAGAGCTATTAGGACTTGATCCAAGTAACACTAGATTAAAGGAAATGTTGGCTGAATATTATTTTAGATCTGGTAAAGTCGATAAAACCATTGAAATGCTCGAGGATATATTGGAGTTAGAACCAGAAAATGATTTAATAAGGCTACAACTTGCAGATATTTTGTCTAGAAATAATCAAATTGATAAAGCTATAGATATTTATAGTAAGTTATTAGAGAAAAACAAAACTAATCCAGAATATCAAAGTGCTTTGGGATTTCTTTATGCTAAAAAAGGGGACTGGGAGAAAGCATACCATATTTTTGAAAATATTTTTAAAAATGATACAATAAAAATTGAATATAAATTAGATATAAGTTCGTATTTTTATTTTCAAGGAGATTCTGATTTAGTTGCACAACAATTCTCTAAAAAATTGAATAAAATAATTGAAAATAAATATCCTCAGGATTCGAGAGCATTTTTGTACTTGAGTGCAACTTATGTTAAAGAAGATAGTTTAGATTTAGCAAATAAATATTTTGATTTATTTCTTTCAACAGAGAAAAAAAATCCAGTTACAAAAGGTATTTCTTTTTTTGGAACAGAAGTTGGTAGATTGTTTTTATCAAAAGATGATTTCGAACAAGGTATTAAATATCTCGAAAAAACAAAAGAACTTTTTCCCAATGATTATTTTTTGTTGTTCTATCTTGGTGTTGGTTACTCAAGAATAAACAATGAAGAAAAATCTATTAGCTATTTGGAGGAATCTTTAGAGCTAAATCCTCCAAGAGAGCTTGCTATAGAAATTATTGGGCAATTAGGGTTAACTTATGATGGGATGAAAAATTTTACAAAGTCTGATAGCTTATATGAATTAGGTCTTAAGCTTGATCCTGATAACCATCTACTATTAAACAATTACAGTTATAGTTTAAGTGAAAGAGGGTTGCAGTTAGAAAGAGCCGAAAAGATGTCTAAAAGAGCTTTGGAAAAGGAGCCAAACAATAGTTCATATCTTGATACTTATGGCTGGATATTATATAAGATGGGAAAATTCCAGGATGCTTTAATTTATATTAAGAAGGCAGTTGAGTTAAGAGATGCAGATGGTGGTAATGGTTCAGTATTAAATGAGCATTTGGGTGATATTTATTTCAAACTTGGTGATAAAGACAAAGCCTTGTTTTATTGGAACGAAGCTGTAAGAATGAATCCAGATAATCAACAGGCAAAGGAAAAAATTAGAAAAGGTGGTTTATAATTTTTAAGGATGAAGATTTTGATAGGAAGAAAAATAGTTATTAAAGTATTAAGTTTTATTTTTGTAGTTTCTTTATTTATATCTTGCTCAGCTCCTAAAAAGATAGAAGATGATGGTTTTGATATTAGAGATGTAATAAAACAAATAAACAATTCTAGTAAGAAGATAAAATCATTAAAAGGAGCAGGAAACATTTCTTTAGAGAATGAGAGTGGAGCTAATTCAGGTAGCTTTAAGATAAATCTACTAAAACCAGATAGTATTAGTCTTAGTATTACTGGACCTTTTGGAATAAATGTTGCTAAAGCTCTTATCACAAGAGATTCTTTTTTATTTCATGATTCCTTTAATAATGTAGCTGTGAAGGGCAAAACTACCAAAAGAAACATTGCAGAAATTTTTAAATTAAATATTGATTTTGATGATATTCTTAGTGTTTTATCTTGCTCACCTGATTTTTTTAGGGAATCAAACTTAGAACCACAAATTGATTTACGAGCTTCAGAAAACGAGGCAGTTATCATTTATCAAAAAGAAGGGGATATTATAAAATACTACTTAAACTTAGAAAACAAATATATTTCAAAGAGAGTTGTTTATTCTGGTTCTGGTAAAATAATTTCTGAAGAAAATTATCAAAGTTATTATAAAAAAGATAATATGTGGTTACCGAGATCAATTAAAATTGTTTTGCCATATGAAAATCAATTATTATCTCTTTATTTTGAAAAACAAGAAATTAATACCGATAATTTAAGTTTTAATTTTACGATACCTAAAGATACTAAAATTTTAAATTGGAGAGAGAATAATTAAATGAAATTATGAAATCTAAATTAATTCTAATATTGATCATATTTACTTCATTTTTATTTTTATATCCCCAAAGTGAAAAAGACCAAATTCAAAAGAGAAAAAATGAGTTAGAAAAATTAAAAAAGCAAATTAGAGAATATGAAAATAAGTTAAATGAAATAGAAAAGAAAGAAAAATCTACATTAGAGACTATAGATAAATATGATAAAAAGGGGATTCTTTTAAATCAACTCATCAATAGAATATCCGATGAAATAGAGTATCAGGAAATTGCTGCGAAAAAAATTGAAGAAGAATTAAAGCTTGCAAATCTTCAGCTAGAGTACTTAAAAAATGATTATGCTAAATATGTGGTATCGATGTATAAAAGGGGAAGAACCAGGGATTTGGAATTGATTTTTTCTTCTAACTCTCTTAATCAAATGTATATTCGCTTAGAATATCTCAAAAGGTTTACTGAAAATAGGATGAGAGAAGTTAAGAAAATTAAGGAACAAAAAGATACAATTGATCTAAAAATATTAGAATTAAAAGAAAGAATTGAAGAAAAAAAGCTACTTCTTGAAGATAAAAAGGATGAAGAGGCAAACCTAAAAAAATTGATTGAGAAAAAAAAGAGTACTCTCACACTTTTAAAAAAAGATCAACAGAATTTGAAAAGAGAGCTTGATAGAAAAAATAAAGCAGCTAAAGAAATAGAAAGAACTATTGCCCGATTAATCGAAGAAGAAATTAAAATAAAAGAAGAATTAGCAAGAAAAAAATCTAAACCTGACATAGCTAAAGAAAAGAGTCCTAAATCCGGATTTTTTGCTAAAAAAGGTAATTTGATTTGGCCTGTTCAAAAAGGTAAGATTGTAACTCACTTCGGGAATTCAATGCATCCAACTCTGAAAACAGTTACTTTGAATTATGGAATAGATATTGAGGTGCCCCAAGGGACAAATGTTAGAGCTGTTGCTGATGGAGAAGTTTCTGTGGTTTACTTTGTGGCTGGTTATGGTAATGTTGTTATTATAAGTCATATGGATGGTTTTAGGACAGTTTATGCACATCTATCCCAAATTCTGGTAAAAGAAGGTTCGCTTGTGAAAGAAGGACAGGTAATTGCAAAAAGTGGTGAATCTATTTCAGGTGAAATATTACACTTTCAAATTTGGAAAAACAGGGAGCAGCAAGACCCTGAACTATGGTTAGCGTCAAAATAAATATTAAAATACGTATTAAAATAAATATTATATAGAGGATTTTTATGAAATTTGCTACAAAAGCAATTCACGAAGGACAGCCACCTGATCCATCGACAAATGCTGTTATTATACCAATTTATCAATCAACTACTTTCGCTCAAGAGGAGCTTGGAAAACATAAAGGTTATAGTTATAGCCGGGTATCGAACCCAACAAGAAAAGCATTAGAGGAAAATATTGCATCACTTGAAGAAGGCTCTTTTGCCCTTGCATTTAGTAGTGGATTAGCTGCAATTCATGCTGTAGCCTCAATATTAAAAGCTAATGATCATATTTTATTAAGTGAAAATACCTATGGAGGCACCTTCAGATTATTTGATAAAATAATATCACAATATGGTGTTAAGTATAGTTTTTTTAACCCAACTCAGCTTGAAGATTTGGAAAATAAAATATTACCAGAAACTAAAATGGTTTTTACAGAATCGCCTACCAATCCATTAATGATTATAACTGATTTAAAGAAAGTATCGGATATTTGTAAAAAGCACAATATATTACATGTTACAGATAATACTTTTATGACTCCATATTTTCAAAAACCACTTAATTTGGGTTGTGATATTGTTATTCATAGCTCTACTAAATACCTGAATGGCCATAGTGATGTTATTGGTGGTATTGTTGTAATGAATGATGAAGATATATTCAATAAAATTAGATTTACTCAATATGCCTTAGGTGCTATCCCCAGTCCATTTGATTGTTGGTTGGTGTTACGTTCAATAAAAACTTTAGCTGTAAGAATGAGGCAACACAATGAAAATGCTATGAATATTGCAGAATTTTTACAAAAGTACTCCAATGTAAAAAAAGTATTTTATCCCGGATTAATTCAGCATCCACAACATAAGTTGGCAAAAGAACAGATGACCGGTTTCGGAGGTATGCTTTCATTAGATCTAGGATCATTAGAAAAAGCCAAAAAATTTTTAAAAACGTTAAAACTATTTACAACAGCAGAATCTCTTGGAGGGGTGGAAAGTTTGGCTGCTCACCCTGCTACTATGACTCATGCATCTTTGCCAAAAGAAGAAAGAGAAAGACTTGGAATTACAGATGGTTTAGTTCGTCTCTCTGTTGGTATTGAAGATATTGATGATTTAATTGATGATTTGAAAATAGCACTCGAACAAATTTAGATATCTATTGAAATAGAAGATCTTAAAATAATTATAATATGTTTTTTAAATTATAATGCATGATAATAAATATATAAACCTCTTTGTTTTAGGGTTTTTATCTTCTATTTCACAAATAATTTTACTAAAAGAGTTTTTAATAAGCTTTTATGGTAATGAATTAAGTATAGGAATAATATTATCATTCTGGCTTTTCTGGGTGGCTCTGGGTAGCTATTCTGGCAATAGAATTAATACTTTATTAGTAAGTCATGAAAAGGCGTTTAAAGTTTTAATCTTTGTTTTCTCACTCATAAATATAATAACAATTATATTAATTAAATTTTCTCGATTTATTTTAAACACTCCAGTTGGAGAATATGAAACAATTCTACAATTAAGCATTTTCTCTTTTTTAGTCTTAAGTATTAATTGCTTTTTAATCGGGTTCCTTTTTTCATTAGGTGCAACAATAGTAAAAAAAGCTGATATTTTTTTGTGGGAAAGCACAAATAAATCTTATGCTTTTGAATCTTTGGGAAGTGTATTTGGTGGAATTTTATTTACTTTTATTTTGCAAAAGCTATTTACTCATCTTGAAATTTTGTTAATGTTACTAACATTAAGTATTTTTCTTTTAATTAGAAAAAGCTTCTACAAAATTATTCCAATTTTTATTTTAATGCTAACATTATATTACTCCAATACACTTGAAGAAAGTATAAACAAGATACGATGGAAATATATAAATGATGAGATGGAATATATAGTGAGCAAAGATACAAAATACCAAAATTTTGCTATACTGAAATTAAATGATGTGTATTCTATATATTCCGATGGCAAACCATATTTAAATATACCCGATAAATACAATTCAGAATTTACTATTCATTCAATTTTTACTCAATCCAAAAATCCCAAAAACATTCTATTAATTGGGGGTGGGATGGTTGGTTTATTGAATGAAATATTGAAATATGATGTAAAAAAAGTAGATTATGTTGATCCTGATATTGATTTTTTTTATTTGATAGGGCCTTATTTGGATTCATCTTTGATTAGATCATTATACAATAAAAAAATAAATATCGTAGAATATGATGGAAGGGATTTTGTAAATAAAACAAAGAATAAATATGACGTTGTAATTTTATTTATTTCTGATCCTACAACTCTTAATCAAAATCGTTTTTTTACTGTCGAATTTTTTAATGGAGTTAAAAGTATACTAACAGATGATGGTGTTTTTTCGATTTCATTCACTTCTTCAGAAGACTATTTTGGTGAAGAATTAAAGCAATATAATGCCTCGTTATACCAAACCTTTAAGACTGTTTTTCCCTATAATATTATTATCCCAGGTACAAAATCATTTTTAATTGGGGCTAAAGCAGATAATCTTCTTACTTATGATTACAACAAGTTAACTGAAAGATATATTTCAAGAAATATTAAGACTGAATATTTTTCTGGATATTTTTTTAATCAGATGTTTATAAAAAGTCATGTGGATTTTGTTCTTAATACTTTAGAAAACTGTACTAATGTAAAAATTAATAAAGATAATGAACCCATAACATACTATTTTAATATTTCGTTATGGAATAAAATGACAAAAACAAATTTTTTAAATGTTAACACAATATCATCAATAAGTTCTTCCGATATTTATTATTTTATTTTATTATCATCAATTTTTTTTATTGTTTTATCCATAAATAATAAAGAAAAAACTAAAAAATATCTTTTATATCTAATAATTTTTTGGACAGGTTTTTTAGGTATTATTATTAGTTTAATTATTATAATGAACTTTCAAACTATTTTCGGTTCTATATATGAGAGTTATGGGGTTTTAATATCAATGGCTATGTTGGGGTTATTTATAGGTTCATTTTTGTTTGAAAAAATTAGGAGAAAGATATTATTAAAAAATATGCTTTTTTATATTATTTTTTTTGAGTTAGTTTTTTTGTTATTATTGCCTACTCTTATTAATCTTACAACTACAATAAGGTTTATTTTGTATTCTTATTTTTTAATGTTTTTTTATAATTTGTTTGTAGGGTTAACATATTCAGGAGTAAATTATGAATATTTACAGATATATGATGATGTGGGAAAAATTTACTCTTTTGATACATTTGGGTCTATTTTTGGCTCTATTCTTTTTTCGATTATTTTGCTGCCAATATTTGGTTTAAAAAACCTATATCTATTACTAATATATATTTTAATAATAAATATTATTTTTGTAGTTTATTATTATACAAAAAAGTAATTTTATTCAAATATCAATTTTTTTACACAACCACATGTATCGATGTAGTTATTGGGTAATATTTTCTTGTAGAACATATAATACAAAGAATCCGAAATTTTAATTACTGAAGGCTCAGAAATAAAGATATTTTGATCCTTGTATACATTGTTTTCTTTTTTAATCTTACTGTTTTCTAATCTAAAAGAATTAATCGAATAATCACCAGTATAATAAGTTCTAATAAAATTATTTTCAATAATTGAGCTACTATAGATACCTGAAGGAAAATAAAAAGTAGAATCTTTAAAAAAATGTTTGCCATTATGTGTTATTATTCTTGTTAAATCTCCACCTGATGTTAAATAAATAATTGGTTTATTATTAATAATAACAACATCAGGTTTAAATATACCTTTCTCAGAATAGATAATGCGACTATCTTCAAAAAAATTTAGTCCATCATTGGAATAAGCCACATGAAGTTTGTTTTCGATACTATCACTTGTTATGAAAAATAATTTAAAAGAATTGTTATAGTATTTTATACAGGGGTCAACTATTTTATTGCTTGATACCCTGAAAAGCTTTACGCTTTGTCTGTGAAATGATTTAGCAGTATCGTTGCTTATGATTAGAGATAGCGAATCTGAAATATAATAAAGATAAATTTTACCTTCATAAAAAAGAGCAGAAGGAGAAAATCCATTTTCTATTAAGGTAATAGGATCTTTATCCCAGTTAAGACCATCTTTTGAAGTAGTGAACAATATTGTATGAGTTCCAAAAATACTTTGTGAATATGATTGGAGGTATAAAAAAACCAGAAGTAATAATATCTTTTTAATCATATCGCTTTCTACAGAAATTATTGATATAAAATTTAGTAAAAATTTCAGTTTGGGTAAATGTCTTATTTTGGTAATTTTTTATAAATAAAATAAATAGAATTGAAGAGTAAATATTTTATTTATATATTCACACTAAAATTTGTTAGAAAATGAAATATAAGTACATACTTTGGGATTGGAACGGCACACTTTTTGAAGATGTGGATATTTGTGTAAAAGTAATGAACAAACTACTTTCTAAAAGAGGAATGCCAAAAATTAATAGAGAATATTATAGAACCATTTTCTGTTTTCCTGTGATAGAATATTATATTAAATTAAATTTTGATTTTAAAAAAGAATCTTTTGAAAAGATATCAGTAGAATTTATTGAAGAATATAATAAAGAAAGTTATAATGCTGGTCTTATAAAAGGTGTTATTGATATACTGGAAAGATTTAATCTTCACGGTATAAGGCAAGGTATTTTATCTGCAGCTTATGTTAATAATCTTTTGGAACAAGTAAAAAGAATTGGTGTTGAACATTTTTTTAATGATTTTTTAGGGTTACAGAATATCCACGCCGCAGGAAAAATAGAATTAGCAAAAGAATGGTTTTCTAAAACAAATTTAAATCCAGATGAAATTATGTTAATAGGAGATACAGTTCATGACTATGAAACTGCTAGAGAATTAAACTGCGATGTTGTTTTGGTTTCTTATGGTCATCAAAGTAAAGAAAATTTGAAATACTGCAATACAATAATACTTGATACAGTTCAAGATTTGAAAAATTATTTTTTAAATAATTACATGTTAAGATGAAAAATATTGATAAAAACAAGTTGGGAATTTATGTTTGGTTTGGTTATGTGCTACCAATGAAAGAAAAATTGAAATTAATTAGAGATACAGGGTTTAATTCTGTTATGATTTGGTGGGGTGATGAATTTATTGATATAGATGGAGATAAATATCATCATCCCGATCTAGTAAGATTCTATGATTTATATCTAGAAAACTTTCATCTTCCTTTTGAGGAAATAAATTCTATTTGGGAAGATAATTCAAATGGGATAAATGTAAAAGAAATGATTATTAAGAGTATAAAAGATGCTTCAACTTATGAAGTGCCAACTGTTGTTCTTCATTTATCAGAAGGAAGCAATCCCCATCCAATAAATGAAATAGGTTTGAAAAGACTTTATGAAATAATTGATTTTGCTGAAAAATATAATGTTAATGTTGCTTTAGAGAATTTAAGAAAACCAGAAAGACTTCTTGATGTTTTTAAAAAAATAAATTCGGATAAATTATGCTTTTGTTATGATTCTGGTCATGATAATTGCTATAATGGTAATATTGATATATTGAATGATCTAGGTCTTAAGTTGGTAGCATTACATCTACATGATAATGATGGTAATGATGATTTACATAGAATACCAGGTGAGGGAGTAATAGATTGGAATTTAGTACTCGAAAAGTTGCGAAGAATAAACTTCAATGGAATCTTTAGTCTTGAAGTTTCTCAAGCTTATCCTCACCCAGAACCTTATGAAACTCCCGAACTATTTTTAAAGAAAGCTTATGATAGTGTAAAAAAACTTCGCGATAAATACTATTCTGCTTTAACTTCTAACTCTGCTATTTTGTAACCAATAATTACTTCTGCTCCAAAAGAAAAAACACCTACTCCAACAAAAAACATTCCTATAATGAAAATATATAGGGCAAAATTTTGAAAAATTGTTACTTCAAAAATGTAAGCTAAAGCAATGAAAAGAGATGTCAATACAGCCATAGCTACAGCAGCTATTTTGCATAATATTGCATTGCGTACTAGTTTACATCTTTTCAGTAGCTCATTAAGTTGTTTTTCTATGCTTTGAAACCTAACATTTTGATGGTAATCTAATTCTCCTTCTTTTACGAGGGTATCAATTAGTTTTCTTTTCTCACTACAAAGCATTCTTATTCTACCGATAATATTCGAGTAGCGGTTGTTAAGTGCAAGTAGTATTAAGCCACAACTTGATATTAATAAAGCCGGTGCTAAGATCGATTGTATTGTTTGTATAACATTCATATTTAATTCTATTAGATTAAAATATTTTATATAGATAATATCAAAAAAAATGTTCATCAGCAATGATAAAAATGTGATATTAATTTTGACATTTAATTACATTGATTTTTTTTACATAAATTGATAACTTAAATTAATAATTGAAAAGCCAATATGAGTAATTATTCTAACGCTGCAAATTTTCGGATTCTAGTTGTTGATGATAGCTATGAAGCGAGACAATTTCTTAAGTTAATAATTACTAACAAGTTTGGATGTGAAGTTTTAGAGGCTCAGAATGGACAGGAAGCTCTAAGAATTGTTTATAATGAAAAACCTAATCTTGTTCTACTTGATATTATGATGCCAATTATGGATGGATATGAGTTTTTAAAGATACTAAGAGCTGATAGAAGAACGGCTAGATTGCCTGTGATAATTTGTTCTGCAGTAGGTGAAAAAAATACAGTCTTTAGTTTTTTAGAAGAAGGTATTACTGATTATATTTTAAAACCCATCAATTTGCCTCTTGTTTATTCCAAAATAGAAAAGATTTTGAAAAAGACTCTGTCGAAATATATGGAATTTTCTATTAATGATGATGGAATTGGTTATTTTTTCTCGGAACCTTTTCCAAAAGATTTCTATATTAAGGTAACAAGAATTGAAGGTGCTTATGAGGATGATCAATATGTATTACAAATTGGAAATGAGGAACCCCGTAACCCTGCTAAAGTTACTGATAGATCAATAATAAAAATTCCTGAACATGACCACCCTTTAAAATTGACTTTCAGATTTGCTATAACGAGAAATAAGGTAATTACTATATATTTTGAAATTCTTGATTAAAAGTTATTTTAATATTACCATTTTCTTTTCTTCTTTATAATCTTTTGTTATTAAACGATAATAATAGACTCCACTAGCGAGGTTACCAGCTTCGAATCTAATAGGGTAATAACCTGCATTTAAGTAGATATTGTTTATTATTGTTCTAATTTCTCTCCCTAATTCGTCATATATTTTTAATGTTACATAATCACTTTTAGGAAGAACAAAATCTATTGTTGTTGAAGAATTAAAAGGATTTGGAAAGTTTTGATTCAGAATTAGTTTATCGGGTAATTTCATTTCTTTACTTTCTTCAACTTCATTAGGGAATGTGCAATGGGTTGGTAAAATTGTTTTTGGTAAAGGTGTTTGTGTAAAATCAAAACAGGAAATCATATCATTTGCAAGAGAATCTCTTGATGAAAGAAAACCATTTGTGTTAAATACTGATTTTATAAATTTATTTACTGAAGCAAACTCAAAAATTGTGCTTTTTATTCCTTTTTTTACCCATGGTGAAATTATTAAACATGGCACTCTAATTCCAAGTCCATAGCTATCAATCTGTGGTGGGGGAACATGATCGTAAAAGCCGCCATAGTCATCCCAAAAAATGAAGATTGCACACTTTTCCCAGTATTGTGAATTCATTATACTATTAATAATCATTACAGTAAAATCTTCACCTTCACAAGTCCCTAATGGAGGATGTTCGCTGGTTTGAGGTAATATTGTGCCTTTTTCAAGAAACATCGATGCTAGGCTTTGATATTCTTTAGGTATTGCAAAGGTATTTGTTATAATAGTATAATTAGCTAAACCCTGTGATTTGAAAATATTATCAAATTGGTCAATATTATGAACATTGGTTTTAAATTCGTTCGATTCATAAATATGTTTAATACAACCAAATCGAGAGTACTTATATTCAACATTTGATGGAAAAGTCCATTTTAAAATTGGACAAAACTCTTTCCATGTTAACCCTTTTTCTTTTATTTTATCAATTATTGTTGGACAGTCAAATTGGGGAGTAATTCTCTTCCCAGAAAGCGTTGCAACAGTTATTCTTGATGGTGCCGCCCAACCCCAGGGGTACATATAATCCAGATATTTATTCTCTATACTTGAGTTTGGATCTTCAGGGTTGCCAACAGCACCAAAAGCATGCCCTGCAATTAAATATAAATGATTAGGAAATGATGGACCATGTGTGGGAGTAAAAAATTTATCACATAACGCATAATTATTAGCGTAAATATAATAATTAGGTAAGTCTGTTGAGTCATATTGACAAAACGTTTCGTCAATACCAATACCTTCTACCTTATCAAAGCCATCCATATTGCCATTGTTATAAGCTGTTGTAGATGCACCCCAGCCGATTTTAATTTTATCTGCATCTATATTTTTATCAGCATGTTTTAAGTCAATTACAGCCCCATTTGATAGTTTAGCTTTTGTTGCCCCATCAGCTCCTTTAAATTTTCCAAAATAATGGTCAAAAGATCTATTTTCTTTTACTATTACTATTACATGCTCAATAGGTGTTGCAAATTTTTTCTCATTAAGAAACTGGGGAAAAATATAATTTGAACTTAACAAGTACAAAAATAAGAGATTTATTAATTTTATTTTCATAACCCCCCACTATAAATAATTCTTGATTGTTTTAGCTAAAAGATTATAACCTGCTTGATTCAAGTTCAAACCATCGTTTGAGAATTCTGGTTTTAATTCTTCATTGATATCGCAAAATAGAGGGAAAGCATTTATAAAATTTAATTCCAGAGATTTTGTTAACTTTTCTATCTCTGAATTTATATATGATATTCTTGTTGTTCGTTTATCTGGATATCCAGATGTTGGTAATATTGAAATTGCAAATATTACAGTTGAAGGGTTATTTGCTATAATTTCAATTAACATATCTTTGTAATTTGATAATATTTCTTCATCTTTTTTTATGGGTAAATCATTTAGTCCAATATGAATAAATACTTTTTCGGGATTTAGATCTAGAACAGAACTTTTTAGCCTAAGTAATAATCCCGTCAATGTATCATCATCAATGCCTCTATTAATAAAATAATAACCTGGGATGAATTCAGATATTCTGAAATGTTGAATAATAGAATCACCTACTAGAACAATAGGTTTGGGTTTTATATATCTTACAAGTTCGTCAAATGTTCTAACTTTTCTTTTCCATAAATCACTTGGTATAAAAGATTCATTATTCATTGTTCTAACTCTCTTTTCATATAAATTGTTCGAATAGGATAAGGAATATTGACGTTTTCTTTTTTAAATTTTAAGAAAATTGCTTTATTAATTTCACTTATTATAAGATTTCTATCAGCATATTTACTTATAGGAATTGATACTGTAAAAATTAATGCGTAGTCTCCAGCTCCAGGATTAAATAAAACAACGGGAGATGGTTCAGTCATTGTTCCAGGAATTGAAGGCAATATTTCTTTTACAGTTTCTAATATTAGTTTTTCAATTTTGTTTATATCAGAATCATAACTCACATTATAGTTTATTCTTATATGAGAGCGGCTATCAGGTAAAGAGTAATTTGTAATGATATTTTGAGCTAGTTTCCCATTTGGTATAATTACATAGTTATTTGTTAATAGTAATAAAGTAGTGTTTCTCCAACCAATATCTTTTACCCAACCTTCACTGCCATTTTCTAATTGAATGTAATCTCCAACACGTACCTGTTGTGATAAGGTAATGTAAAAACCCGAAAAAAGGTTGTTTAGTGTGTCTTGTAACGCTAATGCTACTGCTAAACCTCCGATACCCAGAGCGGTTATAATCGGTGTAATAGAAATTCCCAAAGAGTTCAAAATTAGCATTATCCCAATAATAATAAAAAGTAGTTTAATAATATTTTGGAATATGCTGGTTGTATGGAAGGGGCTATTTCTTTTCTGATAATATAATTGTAATGTATCCAAAGTTAATCTGGATATCACAAGCATAAAGGAAATTATCCAGATAATTAATAATGTTGAATCAATTATACTCTCAATTTTTGGATGTAAAAATAAAGTTTTGGAAGCAAGTTCAATCCCTAATATAGCAAACCATAATAAAAATGGTCTTCTTAGAGCATTAAATATAATGTCATCAATTTTTGTTTCAGTTTTAGCTGTGTATTTTTTAAGAAAATTAAAAAGATATTTTCTAATTAATAAACCGAGTGTAAAACACAATATTACTATCGCAATAGGGATAATCAATCTTACCCATTCAGGGTAATTTTTTGTAATTTCTATAATCATTTTTTTCTCCTTTACAAATAAAATAAGATTTAAAAAATAATATTCAAGAGATAGTTTATGCTCTTATAAAAAATCTGATAAGATTTTATTTGTTAGGAAATAACAATTTTTAAAATCTTTTAATAAAAAATAAATATAAGTGAAATTTAATTATCGTTTTATTAACTCAAAAATTTCATTCAATAATTCTGTAGATGTGCTTTTATTTTTTTGTGGTATAGTTCTGGTGAATTGTTTTTTGCTATTGTAGTAGAAATCAATTTCAGCAGTAAAGGCTCCTTTTTGAAATACATACTTTTGCATATATGGATAATTTTTTATATCAATTATTTTTATATTGCTTGCTTGTAATTTTGATGATATAAGTATATAAAAATCTTCTAAAAACTTTTCTGTGAAGGTAAATTATTGAAACAACTTTATTTTTAGTTAGTTCAGAAAATTAATATTTAACCAAATGTTTAATAAAAGTTGGTTTAAAAAGTAATTTAATTCTTAAATTCAATTGGTGAATCGCTGTTCCATATATCCAATCTTAATTTCCATTTTCCATCAGTATCTTTTTTCCATATATGTACATTTTTTGTTTTACGCCAATTTGGATTTTCACCTTTTGTATTCCATGTATAACAATATGAGTTTACAGTAATAGCAATACTATCTGTAACAATCATATCAACAATTTTTCTATCTTTGATTTTAAATTCTACTGTCGCTGTATCAGCTGTATAAAGCTTTGAGACTTCTTCTTTCCCTTTAATAAGTGAAAATCCGTTTGGCATAAGAATAACATCTTTATCAAGTAATTCAATCCTTTTTGAAACGTCTCCCTTTTCAATAGTATTATAAAAACTTGATATGGTTTCTTCAAGTGTTCTTTTGTTTATTTCTGATTGTTGTGCAAACAAAGAAATTTGTACGATTATGATAATTAGAAGAGATATTGTTATTCTTTTCATAATCCCTCCTTAAATGTTTATATTAAAAATACATTCATTTTAAATGAGAGAGAATTATATTAAAAAAGGATGTTTTACAATTCAAAAATTACATTTTTTTTTATTAATGTCAAGTTTTTTTTTAGTATTATAACATTTCCGATGAAATGAAACCCATACAGTTAATATAACATTTGGATGAGTAAATCTCTAAATGTATGAATGCTAAAACATTGAAAAATATTTTATAAAATTTGCTAAAATAAACTTTTTATTAAGCTATTAGATGATACTTCATAAAAAGATACAAATTGGAAATATTAATAGCAGAAATCTAATATTATTACAATTTGGAATATAAATCTTGCTTTTAGTTCTCAGCAAAATTATTTTTTTACCATTTTTTACTTACAACATTTTATGTTTGATGATAATGATATCTTTTGATCTATGGCAGAGAAATAAAACTATATAACTCATAAAATGATAGTTACATATCAAAGATTGACATGTTATATTTAGACCCGTACTAAAAAAAAGTCTATATATAAACTATAAGATTAAAATAATTTATTTCTCTTTCAAATTAGTAATTCAAAAAAAACAATTATTTGGTTTTCTCTTGATAAATATATATAACAGTAAAGTAGATTAATTAGGATTAAAGTAAAAACAAAATATTTTTGGCACAATATTTGACTTTATAAAATTAAGTAGAAATAAAAAAGATAAGGATTATGAAAATAAAAAAAATATATGAAACAGAAAGTAATTTAAAAAACAAACTAGTGCTTGGTGCACTTAATAAAAATAATAAGAATTTCTTTTGTTTTAATAATAATTCTTATTTAATGATAATAAAAGAATGGAGGTAAACATGTCTAACTATTCAAAAAATTATTCTGAATCTAATTTTTGGGACAAGGTTAAAAGCGTAGGAAGATCTGTTCCGTTTTTAAGAGACGTTATTGCAATGTATTATTGTTTAAAAGATCCCAAAACACCAGTCTGGGTAAAATTAGTTATTATATCTTCTATTGGTTATTTTATTTCACCGATTGACACTGTCCCTGATATATTACCTGTTGTTGGTTACGGGGATGATGCAACTGTTATAACAGTAGCGCTTGGTTCAGTTTCTGCTTATGTTACAGAAAAACATTATAAAAAAGCAGATAAATTACTGAATTAATTTGATTAGTATATAGAGGAAAAATGTTTAAACACTTGGTAAATTTAATAAAGACTTTTATGAATAAGTTAATCCAAAAAAATGAGATATGTAAAAGGATTAGTAAATTATCAACTATTATTGATTATGGTATATGTATAATAGAGTATATTTTAATTTTTATTTGTATACTAGATATCCTGATAATAAAAAAAATTGTTTTATTAAATATTGGAGGTTAAAATGATACCTTTTATTTTATTAGCTGGTTCTTTGTTAGCTGGTGGTGTAGGTGTTGGAAATACTTTAAATGCAAAAAATCGAATTGAAAGAGCAAAAGAGAGGTCTGATAAAGCAAGATCTAATTTTGAGAACAAAGTTAGGATTTATAATAATAGAATAAATGAAGTTAATCAATATGTTAATGAATTTTATGTTGTAAGGCTTAATTCATTATTCCTTTTGGGTAAAGCAGTAAAGGTAATTAAAAAAGGAAAGATAAAGAAGAGAGATTTATCAGTGAAATTTAATATTTCTGAAAAAAAACTAACTTTGTGGGAAAACGTATCTGTAAAACCAAGTGAAGTATTAGCCGGGTTAACTAAAGCTGGTGTTATTGGGTTGTCAACAGCATCATCAATGTATGGTTTGGTGAGTCTTTTAGGAACTGCTTCTACAGGAACAGCAATTGCTTCACTTAGTGGTGCTGCTGCATCTAATGCAACTTTAGCTTGGTTAGGTGGTGGGGCACTGGCAGCTGGTGGGGGAGGAGTAGCACTTGGCACGATTGTTACAGGAGGTTTATTTTTGGGACCAGCAGTTTTAGGAGCTGGTTTCTTTGCTCAAGGTAAAGCTAATGAAACCGAAAATAAAGTAGAAAAAGAAATAAATAAAATGAAATTAGATGAGAAGAAAATGGAAAAAGAACTAGCTGTTCTTAATGTTAAAATGAAAAGAGTTAATGAATTGAAATCTTCTATTGAGAGAGTTTCTTATGAGTTGAAGGTTTTATTAGATAAAGCTAATAAATTTGAATCTGGTATTTTTTATCGTTTAAGAAGAATATTGTTTAAGATTTTTAAAGGTCGTGATTTATCTGAGGAAATTGTTGGTTCAATAATAAAAACTGCTAAATGTTTAGGTGAGTTATTAGATCAGCCAATAGTTGATTAAAAAGTAATTTTAATTAAAAAAAATGGAGGATAATATTATGAATTTTTCTAAATTATTATCAGTAAAAAAAATATCTCAAAAAGGTAAGATGATGAATGGAAAAGGGCCTATCTATGTTGACCCACTGGAGATCTTGCAAGCATACTTTGACTATAAAAAATATGAACAAGAGAGTCAAAACTATCGAGAAGAATTATGGGTAAAAAGGGATGTTGCTATCAAAACTCTGGAGTCACAAAAAGATTTAATTTTAAGATATTTTGATAACGTGTTTGCTGAAAGAGGAATAACTCTTAATAAGTTCTTTGATATTTTATCTTCTGGGGTTAAATTTCAAAATGATAAAATGATTGATGTAGCTCTCACTGGAATATTAGGAGTTATTAAAGATAATCCTTTAAAAGTTATAAATTCTTTCAAAGAAAATTTTAAAAATCCGAATAGCGACTTGGAGTTTTAGAATAATTTTGTTTCTTTCAATATTTTTTTAAAATTGTAAAGAAATATTTATCAGGTTGAATAATTGAAATTAAATATTAAATATTAAAACTAAAGGATGGTTTAAAAGATGAGCCATTTTATTTAATATATGAAATAAATTATTTGCATTATTTCAATTTTTTAGAAAATAAAATTTATTATTTCTATGAAAATTATGAATAGAAGAAAAAGTTAAAGTATAAGAAATTTTATACCCAACTTGCTTTTATTAAAAAGATTTTTAATATTTCCTAAGAATATCAGTTTTGTATTGAGTTAATATATTTAGAAAAGTTAGAATTATAAAATAGTCCAATATTACCTTTTAATATATAAAAATTGACATAATCTTTTTTCATAACCCTCCTCTTAATATTTATAGTAAAAATGCATTATTCTATTAGTGTCATTTTTTTTAAAACTGAAAGAATTAGTACTTGTTTTATCTATAAAATACTAAATCCCAAAATATAAGTTATTGATATATATAGATATATTGTTGAATATTTTTCTTGATTTTTAATTGATATTGTTTTATTTTCTGAAGTTAGAAAAACTAAATATTATCTTTTTTTATGAAAAGAATAAAGTATTTTTATTATACATAAGTCTCTGGGTTTGGTATACAGTCCACATTTTTCTTGCTATCAAACAACATTTTTTATATATTCAATTCTGGGAAAATAAAATAATAATAAAAGGAGATGGTATGAAACAAACAAAACGGCTATGTTCTCTTGTACTAATTTTAATGATGTCATATTCATATCTTTTTGGAGGTAATACAGGAAAAATAGCAGGACGTGTAATTGATCAAGAAACAAAAGAGGCGGTAATTGGTGTTACTGTTTTAATTGAAGGTACTTCATTAGGTGCAGCAACAGATGTAAATGGTTATTACATTATTAATAATGTCCCACCAGGTACATATACTTTAAGTTTTTCAGCAGTAGGGTATCAGAAAAAAAGAGTAGCTAATGTAAAGGTATCAGTAGATTTTACAACAAAACAAAATGTTGAGTTAAGGTCTGAGGCTGTTAGCGTAGATGCTGTAGTTGTTGAAGCAGAAGCACCTCTTGTAAGACAAGATTTAACATCTTCCCATACAACTGTTGACGCTTCTGTAATTGAAGCATTACCTGTCGAAAGCATAAGTCAAATTTTGTCAACTCAAGCTGGTATTACGATGGGTTCTGGTGGTGAATTGCATATTCGTGGTGGAAGAAGTTCAGAAATTGCCTATACTATTAATGGTGTTTCCATTGCTAATCCATTTGATAACTCACAAATGGTTTCTATCGCAACTAATGCTATTCAGGAGTTGTCAGTTGTCAGTGGTACTTTTAATGCTGAATATGGAAACTCACTTAGTGGAATTGTAAATACTGTAACAAAAGAAGGTGGCGATAAATATAAAGGTATGATTTCTTTCTATACAGGTGATTACCTTAGCACAAGAAAAGATAAGTTTTTCAATATTGATGCTATTGATCCATTAAACAATTCTGTTACTGAGCTTACTTTAGGTGGTCCAGTCCCAGGATTAGGTAACTATGTGCGTTTTTTCCTTTCGGGGAGATACAATTATACAAAAGGTTATCTTTACGGAATACGTGAATTTAATCCGACAGATATTTCATATTTCGACAATCCAAACCAATGGATAATTAATGCAACCGGAGATGGTGCAATAGTTCCTATGAATAGAAGTAGAAGTATGAGTACCACTGCAAAGATAACTATTAAACCAACAGGTAATTTTAAAATCAATTATGATATTATTTTATCAAATGGAAAAAGTCAAAGCTATAGTCATTCTTTTAAATATAATCCTGATGCTAATCCGTTTTATTACTCTAACGGAGCTGTCAATACTTTGGAAATTACTCATTCACTATCGAGTACAACTTTTTACACAATAAGAGGTTCATATGGCACTGAAACTAATAAATCATATTTATATGAAAATCCAACTGATGAAAGATATCAAGCATCTCAGCATTTAAATAGACCTACTTCAAGTACGTTTTATTTTGGTGGGACTTCAAATGGATATTCAGTAACAAAAGCTACTACTATAACAGGGAAATTTGATATTACCAGTCAAATTTCTAATCAGCATGAAATTAAAAGTGGTATCGAAGTCAGAACACATAAATTAGATTATGATGCTTTTTCGGTTTTGAGGGATACAGCTGATATAAGGTATTTGCACCCAACAATCCCGGACATAACAAGTCCTTATCATGATGCTTATATAAGAAAACCAATTCAATTTGCAGCTTATATACAGGATAAAATTGAATATGAAAATGTTGTTATGAATTTTGGTGTAAGATATGACTGTTTTGATTCAAAATTTGAATATGCCATAGATGTATTTAGACCAGATGGTCCAAGAGAAAAAGCAAAACCGAAACATCAGGTTAGTCCAAGGTTAGGTGTATCATTCCCTATTACTGATAGAGGTATAATTCATTTTTCTTATGGGCATTTTTTCCAGATGCCAACTTTTGCTAACCTTTATACAAATCCAGAATTTGAAACTAATCTATACTCAGGTCAACCAGTATTTGGAAACGCAAACTTAAACCCTGAAAAAAATATATCTTATGAAATTGGATTACAACAACAGGTATCAGATGATATAGCTTTTAATGTTACAGGTTTTTATAAAGATGTTAGAAATCTTTTAGCTCTTGAAGTAACCAGAATTTCCGGTGAGAAAGTGTATCAAAGATATGTGAATAAAGATTATGGCAATATTAAAGGTATCACATTTTCTTTGACTAAAAGAAGAACAAAAACTAGCATGTTGGGCTTTACTCTTGATTATACTTTTCAGACTGCTGAAGGAAACGATAATAATTCAGACGCATTCTTCCTTGATTTAATGTCTGGTAGAGAAAGTGAAAGACAGGTTGTATATTTATCATGGGATCAAACTCATACTTTAAATGGTACGATTCAATTAGGTGTGCCTGATGATTGGAACGCAAGTTTAATTGGAAGGATTTCCAGTGGCTTGCCTTATACCCCTTTTGTTACTGAAAATATGATAGGTATGAAAACCAATTCAGATAGAAAACCTGCCCAGCTATCAGCTGATTTATTAATGGAAAAAGAATTTCTTGTTTGGAATTATAAAATGACAGTATTTATTAAAGTGTTCAATTTGTTTGATAACTTAAATGAAAGATATGTTTATTCTGACACAGGAACAGCTACTTATACATTAGCTCAGATTAGAGGTGAGGGTAAAGTGGTTGATAATTATATACGTGACAAAGGAGAGGTTAAAGGATTACATCCTTCATCTGATTATTTCAATAGACCAAATTACTATGCACCTCCTCGTGAGGTAAGAGTTGGTTTTTCATTTTCATTTTAATTTAATGAAAGGGATTTAAGAATGAAAAAATTGTTAAATATTATTTTTATTTGTTCGTTTTTTATTACAATTTCATTTTCACAACAAACAAAAACAGCAAAAAATTTTGATCAAATTAAAGCTAGAATAGATCTCGGGGTTCAAAATTCCCTTGTAAGTAAAATGACTTCTCAGGAAAAAGCTCAATTGAAAAAAGGAGAAGAAGATATATCGTGGATGAATAAACTATCAAAAACTTCTGGTTATAATGATAGAAAGTATTTCTTTATGAATGGTAACCTTGTATCAGGTAATATTTATAATTATGGTGGTATTGCACCTGGTGCTGGGTTACTAAGACACGTAAATAACATGGTTTGGCATGGTATAGGGGATATTTATCAGTTTATGCCAATGGTTCTTGCTTCTGTTGTAGGAAAAGATGGTAAAAGATATCACATATCATCCGACGCATTGAATGATACTTATGGTAGAGATGTTTCTCCTGATGGCACTCTTATATGGGGATGGGAGCCATTACCTGAATACGCTGATCCTGATCAACCCTTTATGGCTTCAAGTGGTGCTGCTGATACTGATGGTGATGGTAAACCCGATTCTTGGCCTAGATCATGGTATAATCCAACGCTAGGTAAATATGTTTGGCCAGGATATCTTTCTCAAGATGCTACAAGTGCGGATCTAGAGGTATTTTGGGGTATGGATGATCGTGATAATAGAGAATTCCCTTACTATCCCTTCTGGCCAGATACTCTCCGGATGGGTTTAGGTGTAAAAGTAGAAGGTAGAGCTTTGCAATGGAGCAATCCACTAGCAGAAGATTGCATTTTCTTTGTATATACTATTATGAATGTTTCACCACTTGATTTGGATACTGTAAGATTTGGTATGTATGGTGATATTGATGTTGGTGGTGGTTATGCAGCAGATCCAACTGAAGAAGCTCAAGATGATTATGGTTATTTTATTTCACCATTCGATTCTACTGTACCTTTATATGCAAGAAATATGATTTATTGTTGGGATGGTAATGGTAGAGGCCATTTAGGACTTAAGACTCACTATACTGGTTGTAAATTTTTAGAGAGCCCAGGTAATCAATATGATGGTATTGATAATGATGGTGATGGAATAATTGATGAAAGTCAAACTGATGGTATTGATAATGATCATGATTGGAATCCTGCAACGGATGACGTTGGTATTGATGGTATTGCTAATACTCTTGATGAAGGTGAAGGTGATGGAGTGCCAACTGCAGGTAAAATTTTACCAAGTGGTGACCGCGATCCACTTCATCCAGGAGAACCTAATTTTGAATTAACTGACCTCGACGAGTCAGATCAAATTGGGTTAACTAGTTTTAATACCTGGACATGGTCAACCGATGGAATTAGAAATGATGAAAATATGTGGCGAAGAACAACTCCAGGTAATTTTGAAGAAATAACACAAGATGCGGATATTACTTTTGTTTACGGTTCGGGCAATTTTTCTTTAAAGTCTGGTGATGTTAAAAGATTTTCAATTGCGTTGCTTTTTGGTGAGGATTTAAACGATATTCTATTAAATGCGGAGACAGTTCAAAAAATTTATAATGCAAATTATAGATTTTACAAACCACCAGCAAAACCAAATATTACAATTGTTCCTGGTGATAAAAAGGTTACAATTTATTGGGATAACGTTGCTGAAGAAAGTGTTGATCCCTTACTTGGAAAAGATTTTGAGGGTTATGTAATTTATAGAAGTACAGATCCTCTTTTTGGAGATATAGCTACAATTACTGATGGTAAAGGTAATTCATTTTTATCTGAACCTTTAAAAGATCCAAATGGAAAAGAAGCAAAATGGGATTTAATAAATAATTGGAAAGGTTATCACCCCTTAGATTATCCTGGTAGAGGCGTAAAATATTATCTGGGTGATAATACAGGGTTGGTTCATTCTTATGTAGATTCAAATCAGGTAATAAATGGCCAGGTTTATTACTATGCTGTAGTAGCTTATGATCACGGTGATGAAATAGGAGTGCCACCTACTGAAACTACAAAAAGAATTATAACTGATCCTGTTACAGGTAAGATTACTTATGATCCTAATACAGGAAGAGCTATCCCTGGCCCAAGAGCTGCAGGGTATACTGCACCCGATCCAACATCTGGAAAAGGTGTAAATCATATTGCAGGTATATCTACTGCAAGTATAAATTTTAAGATTCTTGGTGATTTGGCGGTAGAAAATAATAAAGAATTTATTATAACTGTAAGTGATACTTTAGAATCTGGTAATACAAAAACCTTAACTAAAAATTACAGTCTCCTATGTAATACTCCAATTACTCAAACTGTATTGATAGTAGATACTAATTATTCAAAACTAAAAATTGGGAATCTCATTAATGATAATTCTTTTTCAGTAAAAGATGCCTCAGGTAAAACTTTTACAAAAGGTACTGATTACATTATTGATTTTAAGAAAGGTCTTATTAGAAGAACTCTCAACAGTTCAATACCATCTAATTCTGTTTTATATGTAACCTCGAAATACTATCCTATCTATCAAAGTACTTATTTCAATAATGAAGACTACAATCCTGTTTTTGATGGTATTTTGTTAACTGTTAAAGATGATGAGTTGGCAATAGATTATAATAAGTCAAAATGGGTGCAAGGAAATTCTAATTATACTGCTAAGCTTGCATTGGCTAGTGTGGGTCAAAAGATAAAATATCCAGCAGATTACGAAATAAGATTTTCAAAAAATAAAATTGACTCTGCGTATTGTAGTATTGGAGGAAGGATACAGAAATGGCCTGTTAATTATAGTGTTAAAAATATAACTGAAAACATTCCTATTACTACATATCTTGTTGAAAACCCATCAACAAGAGATTCAATGTGGTCTCCAGGTGAGGAAATAGTATTTATTAAACCTGGTGGAACGGTAGCACAAACAACATGGGGGCTTACTTTATCTAAACCAACTGATTCTACAGTAACACCTATTGCTCCAACAGATGGAGATGTATTCTTATTTGCAACAAAACGTCCACTTACAAACGCCGATAAGTATTCTTTTGTAACTAAATCAGCTCAGTTCAATAGTGAAATCGCAAAATCAAAACTTGATAATATTAGGGTTGTTCCAAATCCTTATGTAGCCTATAATGAAATTGAACCATCTGATTTATTGCCAGGTCAATTAAGAGGTGAGCGAAGAATATATTTTGATAATTTACCTCCAAAAGCTACAATAAGAATATTTACACTTGCGGGTGAGCTGGTTAAAAAAATTGAACATAATAGCAACCTAGAAAACGGAAGGGAATACTGGAACTTGCTGAACGACGATAATTTAGGTGTGGCATTCGGTATGTATATTGCTCATATTGATTGCTATGAATTAGGTTCCAAAGTACTAAAATTTGGATTAATAAAATGAGTGTGGAGATGAAGATGAAAAAAATATTATTAATAATTTGCTATACATTATTTTCTTTTTCAGTATTTGCTCAAACTGGTTCTAATATGACAAAAACAGGAACAACAGCAGCTCAGTTCTTAAAGATTGGTTTAGGAGCAAAAGCTATTAGTATGGGTGGTGCTTTTACTGCTTATGCTAATGATGTAACAGCACAGTATTGGAATCCCGCAGGTTTAGCCAGGGTTAATGGCGGAGAAGCTACCTTTGGGCATATCTCCTGGATTGCTGATATTGGTATAGAGTATGCTGCTGTATCTTATGAACTTTATGGATTTGGTACTATTGGTGCGTATGTTACTTCACTCGGAATGGATGATATTCCTGTTACGACAACAGAAAAACCTGAAGGAACAGGAGAAAAATATAGCTCTGGTGACTTAGCTATAGGTTTATCTTATTCACGAAATCTTACAGATGCTTTTTCAATAGGTTTTGCTGTTAAGTATATTCATGAGTATTTATGGCATATGAGCTCTTCTAGCTTTGCTTTTGATATTGGCACTCTTTTTACCGCTCCATTTTTAAATGGTATTAGATTAGGTGCAAACATATCTAATTTTGGCCCTAAAATGAAGCTTGATGGGAGAGATTCTTATGTAATTTATAGAACAGGTTCAGCTGGTAAAAATGTAGTAAATGCTGAATATCAACTAAATGAATTTGATTTACCTTTGTTATTTAGAGTCGGTTTATCTTCGGATTTATACAAATCTGATGACTGGAAGATTACAGCTAATTTAGATGCTATTCATCCAAATGATAATACAGAATACTTAAATAGTGGTTTAGAAATTGGGTGGAATGATATTTTCTTCTTAAGAGCTGGTTATAAATCTATATTTGAGAAAAATTCTGAACAGGGTTTAACTGCTGGTGCTGGAATAAACTATCGTCTCACTTCTGGTGTTTCAGTAATACTGGATTACGCATACCTTGATTTTGGTAGATTAGATGCAGTTCATTTTATATCTCTAAGTGCAAAATTTTAACAAAAATTCTCAATTTTATAAGCCAGAGGTAAGGTGCCTCTGGCTTTTTTATTTTATTTTTTATTAAAAAAGTATCAAGAATTAACTTTTACTAACCGATAATTTTTGATGTTATTTTTTTTGAATAACCTTGATTATTAATATTTAATTCATTTAATTATAAGGATATAAAGCAATACTCTGATGATTTTTAAGCGTAATATATCTTATTTTTTTATTCTTTGTTTTGTTTTTCATGCTTATTCCTTATCTCAGGAGTTTGGGTGGAAATTATATTCTGAAAAAGAAGGCTTACCACACGACCAGATTTCTACAATTTATCAAAGCTATGATGGTTATATTTGGGTTGGAACTTATGTTGGAGGTTTGGGTAGATATTCAAGTAGCGGTTGGAAGTATTATAAATCTTCTGACGAGATCCCTTCTAATTGGATTACTTGTATTACTCAAGATAAAAAGTCGAATATTTATTTTGTGGGAACCATCGCAGGTTTAATTCAAATAAAAAATAAACCAATTAATATTTCTCGTGGTACAATTATTGAAAATCAAAATATTGTAGCTTTATGTTTAATAGATAATAGAAATTTATTAGTTGGAACTTTAACGGGATTATATAAATTTGATTTTATTGAGAAAAAAGTTATAAAATTAAAAGATCTTTGGGTAACTTCAATAAAACAGTTAAACGATAACGAATATATTTTTGCTGATAAATCAGGTCTATTTTTATATAATAATATTAATAATAAGATAATAAAGTATCCTGTAGATTTAAAATCAATTCTTCCAACAAATGATGTTTATGGTAATTTTTATATAAACTCAATATATCGTGAAGGTGATAATCATATTTGGATTGGAACTTCTTTTAATAGAGTATTTGAAATTTACAATAATAAAATTACTGAATATGTTGTTTCTCAACCTTCAAATATTATTAACAAAGTAAATGATATTTGTAAAGATATTGATGGGTTTTTATGGGTAGCAACAGATAGAGGTTTGTACTTTATCTATAATAATAATATCCACCCCGTTTTGAAAAATGAATTAAATAAAAAATATATTTCTTCATTATTATTAGATTATGAAAATACACTTTGGGTAGGTACTAATAATGGTTTATGGAAATTAGCCAAAAAAACTTTTATTTCCTTTGGTAATGATTTTAATGAGAAAGATAATAATTGTTTTCAGATTCTTGAAGTTGCACCAAATGAATTTTTAGTTGGAACCTTAAAAGGGTTATTAAAATTTGAAATCAAAAATTCTTTTTATGAAAAGGCACAAAGCAAATTAATTTTACCTTCATCATTCAAGGGTATAGATTTTATTGAGTTTAAGTTTTTAAGTTTAGTTAATAACAAAGGAAACGTTTATACTAATGATAAAATCTCTTCTACAAGTTATTTGTTAAAAAATGATAAATTAATTCCATACACAAAGTATAATGGTACTTTAATTTATACTGATGATAGGTCAAATATCTTTACTTACAAAAAAGATATTGGTGCGGTTCTTATCTATTCTTCATTAAAGGTTGATACTATTTACTTAGAAAAAGAAAAAAAGATTGAATTGAATTCTATTTATTTCTTTAATGATGAAATTTATATCTGTACTATAAATGGAATATATGTAGTTAAAAACAATAGGATTATAAATCACATTACTACTAATGAAGGACTCTCATCAAACTCTGTTCAAAGTATATATATTGATAAGTATAAAAACCTTTGGTGTGCAACGGAAAATGGGTTAAGTGTATATGATAATAATTCAAAAAGATGGTATATAATAAATGCTTCAAACGGTTTATTAAATAATTTCATTTATTGGGTTTTTGAAGATAAAAGAAACTCCATTTGGGTTGGAACGCCGCAAGGTGTCAATAAAATTATTGATAAAGAAAGATTTTTAGCAGCTATAAAAACTTCTTCGAATGATCTTAGCAAATATATTAAAAATTATACTACTATAGATGGTTTAGGAAACCTTGATTGCAACCAAAATGGATTTCTTGTTGATAGTAAAGGAAGAGTTTGGATTAGTACAGTTGATAAAATTAATTTGTATTTGGAGCAGTTTGATAGATCTCTATTAATCCCTCCTAAAGTAACTTTATCAAAAATTGAAATTGATAATAATGAATTAAATGTTGATTCCATTCCTGTTTTTTCTTCTGGTATTGATCTTATTACTTTTTATTTTGCCGGTAACTCATTCGTTGACGAATCTTCAATCAGATACAAATATTTTCTTGAAGGCTATGAGAATGATTATAGCAATCCAACATATTTAGCTTTTGCCCAATATCATAATATTCCTCCTGGAGATTATGTTTTTCATTTAAAGGCAATATCTAAAAATGGTATTGAGAGTACTAATGAAGTTATAATTAAATTTAAAGTGAAAGCTCGTTTTTACCAAACTCTAATTTTTAAATCTTTGGTTGCATTAATGGGTTTTGCTTTAGTTATTCATTTGACAATAAATTACCAGAAACGTAAGACTAGAAAAAAACTTGAAATGCTTGAAAGAGAAAAGTTGTTCTCTGACCAAAAAAGAAAACTTGCTGAAATGACATTAGAACATGAACGTGAAAGAATGGAAAAAGATAAGCTAGAGACTGAAATGAAGTTAAAACGCGATTTCACTGCAATGCTTATACATGAGTTGAGAAGTCCTTTATCATCAATAAATGGTTACGCTAAACTAATTAAAGAAATTGGTGAATTGAATGCGGATCAAAAAAATGCTATAGATTTGATTCTGAAACTTGATGAAAGGATGTTGAACATTGTTAATCAAATGCTTGACCTTTCGAAATTCGAAGCAGGAAAAATGGAAATAGAAAAAGTAAATATGGATATAATATCGCTTATAGATGAAACTATTGATTCTTTCCTCCCCTTGCTAAAATCTAAAAACCTTTCTCTTGTAAAATCATATCATCAAAAAGAGTGTTGGGTAAACTTAGATATTTTGAAAATTATGCAGGTTTTAACTAATATTATTTCAAATGCTATAAAATTTTCTCCGGAAAATGGAACTATTACTATTTCTACGAGTAAAAAGGATAATTATGTTTGCTTTTATTGTGCTGATGAAGGTCCGGGAATAAAAAAAGAAGATATTAATAATGTATTTGATTTATATAAACAGGTTCAAAAAGGAATAAAAGGTACAGGCTTAGGTCTATCAATTTCAAAATTAATAATTGAAGCACATAACGGGAAAATTTATTGTGAATCAGAAGAGGGTAAAGGAGCTACTTTTTCTTTCTGTTTACCACTAAATTAATATTTAATTAATAAATTTTATATTTTAATCTAAGGAAACTATATGAAAAAAAATTATTTTTTGCCAATTATTATGGCTTTTTTGTTTTTTATTGTTAATAAGTCATTTGGACAGTTTGTAGGAATGATTGAGATCAAAGAAACTACTTATCAACAAAATATGTCAGAAAATAAGATGAATGACATGATCCCACCAGAAGCAAGAAAAGAAATAATGAAACAAATCGAAGAACGTGAAAATGAACTCAAAAATAAATCTAAGTCTGATGAAGATTACCAGGAATTAGCTGATGAAATTAAAATGATGAAGGAACAGCTTGGTGTTTCGTCAAAATCTAATGATAATCCTGAAGTTCAATTTACGAAACTGTATTTTTTAGATGATAATGTTAGAACTGAAACTATTTCTGGAAATTTCAAAAAAGAATCCGCAATAATAAAAGCAAAAGAAAAGAAGATTATTGTAATAATGGATGAAGAAAAGCAATATATGGAACTGGATTTTAATACCATAAAACAAATGACAGATGCGATATCTAAAATGAATCCAAATGCCAAAAATGAGGAAGAAAAGATAGAAAAACCCAAATCTAATATTAAAAAAACAGGTAAAAGTCAGGTCATTCTGGGTTATAAGTGTGATGAATATATTTTAGAAGAAGAAAACACTAATTCAACAGTTTATATATGCCAAAATTTCTCAAACTTCTGGAAGATTTTTACTGATATTGCTAAATCATTTGAAATGAATAATAAGAAAGATATAAATGATTGGTATTTTAGTCTATTGGGTGAAGGAGGATTTCCTTTTAAGGAAATTGAAAAAAATAAAAATGGAGATTTAGTTTTTGAAATGGAAATAACAAAAATTGATAAATCAAAACCATCGGCACTACTATTTACACCACCAAAAGATTATAAAAAAGTTTCATTAGAAGATATGTTTAAAGCGAAGTGATTTTTAATTTTGGGGAGTTTTACTTTAAGTGAAACTCTCCAAAAACTAAATTTGGTTTAATATATTTTCTAGTTTTTTTCTTCCTTCATCAGCAAGGTTTTTAAAACTTTCACCAAATATTAAATCTGATATGTTAAGCGGATCAAAAATTGACACTTTGGTTTTATTATCATCGGTTTCATAAATAATAATATTACAAGGCATTAGTAATCCAATTTCAGGATTTTTGTTCAGTACCTCATATGCTAAATTGGGATTGCAGGCACCTAAAATAATATACTTTTTAAATTTAACACCTAATTTTTTCTGTAAAGTCTCTTGTACATCAATTGATGTTAAAACTCCAAATCCTTCGGTTTTTAATGTTTCTTTTACTCTTTCAACTACATTTTCAAATTGTAAATCAATTGTTTTAGCTAGATTCTTTATCATTTTTATTTTTACCTTTCTTAATTTTTTCAAAAGAAAAAACCAGGCCAATAAATGATCCGTAGATTATGCTTATGTATGGATTGCTTGTTATTGGACAGTGACCACTCCAACACCCAATATAATGATAGTATAAATAGCCAATTATTCCCCCTAATATTATGGGATAGTAAGTTTTTATTATGTTAATCATTTTTTGTTTTTTCCTTAATATAATCATTATATTTTGAGTTTAGCTCTTTGATAATATTATCTAAATCGGGTTCAGTAATAAATTTTTCTTTAGCAGCTGATCCTACTGTTCCCCAGCTTGGTTCGCCACATATTAAACACCTAATTCCATACTTGCTTAATAAAGTAATTGCTGGAGGAAAGACTTCAATTAGTTCTTCTATTGGTGTATCTTTTGTAATTTTATAATTTGAATTTTTCATTTATTAACTCTTCACTAATTTTAGAGAAAAAATTTTTCAAAATATTGCTTTCACAAGAAGTATTAAACTCTTCAATTATTTTATTTTTTAAAATCCTTGCATTTTCGATGTTAGAACATTTTTCCAGTTCAGATTCAAATTTGCTTTTGAATTCTGATATTAAATTTATCTGATATTCTGCGTTTGAATATTTTCCTTTTTCATCCATATAGTTTAGATGAAAAAAAGTATAAAAAAGTTACAAGAAGTTTTGAATTATGCTTTTTTTAATGAAAGTGTTAAATTATTTGGAATGGTATTGAAATCAATAACTTTAATTATATCAGGTAGGTTTTCTTCTGAAATGGTTTTATAAAAAAATTCGCTTTTCCAGAAAAAATTATAATTCTTAAAGTTTTTATGAATATAATTCTGTGAGCTGCTTTTTAAAATACATACAACATCATATAATGAAATTGTTGGTGGTATGGAAATTGCAAAATGGACAGATTCTTCATCCCCTCCAATTTTTATTAGATCGCATCCTAAAGATTTACTTCTAAAACATATATAATCATACAAAAATAATCTGGTAGTATCATCATTTAGTTTATTGTTAAATGAAGTATAAAAAATGATATAGTAAAATGCGCCCGAGTTTAATATACTCATAAGAAAACATAAAATTATTTTGAATATGTATAATATAAAAAAATATTTTAAAAAAGCAAATGTTTAATTAAATTATTCTGAATAATATTATTTTATGGAATAAGAACAATATAAACAATTCTATATGTTTTTTGCGATTCCTTAAGAAATTATTTTTTTTGTTATATAAAGGTAAGAAATTACAAAAACTATTATTTTATTTAAAATTTATGAAAAGCAAAAAATTCGGACATTCTACCAATATTTCATCGATTTATGATATAAAATGGTAAAATATTATACCTTATAATTTTCTTGAAAGTGAATAATAAAATAGTTATCATATCAAAATTTCGTTTAATTAGTTTTTTTATAGTTATGATTGAATTAGAAAAATTATTCGAAGGTAATAAAAGAGTAATATCTAAAGCTATTTCTATTATTGAAAATGAGGAAGATAGTTCTAAGGATTTATGTAAAAGAATATTCCCAAGAACAGGGAAGGCTTATAGAATTGGGATAACAGGGCCACCAGGAGCAGGCAAAAGTACTATTACATTACGAATAACTCAAAATTTAATCAAATCTGGTTTCAAAGTTGGGATTCTCGCAGTTGATCCGACAAGCCCCTTTACTGGAGGTGCTCTCTTAGGTGATCGTGTTAGAATGCAGGAATTGGCATTGGAAAAAAATGTTTTTGTTCGGAGTATGGCCACAAGAGGTAGTCTAGGAGGTTTAAGCAAAAAAACACGTGATGCTGCTGATGTATTAGATGCTTCTGGTAAGGATATTATAATAATGGAAACAGTTGGGGTGGGGCAGTCAGAGTTGGATATAGCGAAAGCTTCAGATACAACTATTGTAGTTTTAGTGCCCGAATCAGGTGATTCTATTCAGGCAATGAAAGCAGGATTGATGGAAATTGCAGATATTTTTGTTGTGAATAAGTCTGACCGCGATGGTGCAGATGAAGCTGTTCTGGCTATCAAAAATATGCTTGAGCTAAGGGTAGAAAAAGTTGGCTGGGATATTCCTGTCCATAAAACTATAGCAAGTACTAATCAAGGAATAGACGAGGTTGTAAATTCGATATTTTTACATAAAGACTATCTCATTAATAGTAATTTGCTTAAGAAAAAAAGAAAGAATAATTTAATAAATATGATTCACGAAATAGTTTCTCAAGAATTGAAAATTAATTTCTGGAATGAAGAAAAAGAAAATTATTTATCCAATAAAATTGAAAATATTTATAACCGCGAGTTTTGTGTTTATGATTTTGTAAAAGATTTATTCAAGTACAAATAGACATTTTAATTTTTTTATAATGTCATCTTTTTTATAATCTTTTCTAATATCGATTAAATCTTGATATTTTAATTTTTTATTTATATTTTAAAATATACTATTTTTTAAGGAACTTTTATTTTAATCATTAGTTAAAATATCAATAATAAGTTTTTCACAAAAT
The DNA here is from genome assembly GCA_036567745.1 of Ignavibacteria bacterium. GTDB lineage: Bacteria > Bacteroidota > Ignavibacteria > DATCTW01 > DATCTW01 > DATCTW01. Next base: position 54,752 of record DATCTW010000041.1, read on the forward strand.
TATTATTTAAATCAATATGAAAAAGAAAATTATCTCATTTTTATTTATTTATTATTTAACATTTGCATTAAGATCTTTTGGCGAAGAATATAAGTATGTTTTGCTTTCTCCAGCCGAACTTTATGGGATTAAAAACTACTCTTCATTTTATTGGAATGGTACCGAAGAAGGATTTAGAAAATATTGTTTTAATGAAGCCTTTAATGCTTTAAAAAAATATTATGGAAACAATGTAGAAGAAATACTTACAGTTTCTTCTGATATAAAAAAAGAAGAGGAACTCAAAAACAATATATACGTACGTATAAACATTTCACGAATGCAACTAAGTTATGAGCTTATTGGAAAAGAAAATTTTCTTTATGCACTTAGAACCACTGGTGGCATAGAATTTTTAAATATTAAAACAGGTGAAGTGTACTTTTCAAAAATTTATACAATAATTCAACCAAAACAAATAATTAAGAAAAAGAACGATCCTTTAAGTGATAATCACAAGAAAGAGTTTTATGATTTATTCAAAAATAATATTCGTGAGCTTTTTGATTATTTGTTTTCTAAAGCAAAGATAGAATATAAGCCCGGAATTGTTAAAGCAAATATTGTAAAGAAAGTTTTGGATTTTAGTAAAAATAAAACCGGTATCCTTGAAGCAAAGTTTGCAATTAATAAAGGGAGATATCAAGGTGTAGTTGAAAGGCAGCAGTATAGATTTTCAAATTTAAAGGGTGTTCCACCTGATACAAGAATACGAGTTTTAGAAATTCAGGATAACTATTCGATAGTATCTATTACTAGTTCAAAAGAGTTTAACATTGATGTTGGAACGGAGATATTTAGATCAGGTGGTGTAGAAGTTTCTTCTAAGTATTCTGTTAGAATGATGGTTTCAAATACTGAAATATTAGATAATACCCAAATTGATAATCGATATAATGTTGACCCTGGTTTTATAACTCAAATAATTCATGATAATTTTAGTGATAACAGCCAATTTCAGATGTTGCCTTATGGTAGCATAGCCGAGCAGCAATTACAATCAACAAAGGTAGGAGAAAAGGAAGAAGAGGTAATAGGTAATAGACAGAAACCAGATATTTATGTTAAATGTGTTATTTCTAGTGCACATGTCTATTCTACATCTTATGAAGGGGGAGAATATCTTAAATTAGTTGTAAAACCAGTATTAATTTTCTATGATGCAAACCTAGGTAACGTATTGTATACTACTTCTTATGAGGAGTCTAGCCTGCAGGTTATTAAGGTTGGTGATAGAGAAGCTAACATTACTGAACAATTTGAAATATTGACTAAGAACGCAATTTACGAAATCACAAAAAAAGCAAAATCTGAGTTTAAAATATCACAAATTTCAGGTATGGTTAATTCATTTTCGAATAATGAAATTGATCTTAAAATTGAATCTGGTAAGCTGAGTGAAGGCTTAATATTTCGTGCATACAAAAAAGGTGAAATGCTGATTGATCCAGTAACTAAAAACAATTTAGGATATTTGTTAACCTATGCAGGGAATGTTAAAGTAAAATCAGTATCCGGATTAAATGCTAAAGCATCAATTCTTTTTGTAAATCAGGATTTATCTCAGGGAGATATATTAAAAGCAAATTCTGATAATATTTTTAGAAGTAGCATTATTATCCAACCTGATGAGGTAAAAATAGTTAATGATAAAGGTAATGTTTATGAAAAAATTTCGCAAAGAGCAGGGATATTAAATACATTGCTTTCTTTGAATGAGTCCGGAAAGTTTGTTGTTTTATTACCTAATTCCGATCTTTCAAATATGATGAAAGAAAAAGATTTTTTAGAACCAGCTGGGCACTTTAAATCTGAAGAAAAAATGATTAGTATGCTTGAACCACAAGTAAAAGTAAATACTGAGATAATTGCATTCCCTTCCGAAATAAAATCTGACAATGAGGTAAATGTAAATGTTGGGTTAAGGTTTATTGCTTATGATGTAAAAACAAAAAAGGAATTTTTTAGAAAAGGACAAAAACAAACTTTACCTATTAAAGGTAAAAAAAATAAAGATGAAGTTACAGTTGGGCTCGAAGAAAAAGATCACTCAAAATATTATTTAAGTATGTGTTATAATATGGGATTAAATTTATCAAATTTATTGTTTGAAGAAGCTCAAAAAATATTTAGATAATCCTTTAAAGGAGTTTAAGATGAAACATATAATATTAGTATTTTTTTTATTACTCAATATTTCAGCTTTATTTTCTCAATCAAAATTTTCAGTAAATGGTTCAGCAGATATTAAAGGTGAGGGCTCTGAGGCTAATTTTAACGCGAGGAATAATGCGATTTTAAAAGCATACCAATCAGCCATTTCAAAAGCCATTTTGAAAATAATTCCCGAAACTGTTTTTAAGAATAATGAAAAAGCAATTAAAGATCAAATATTTAATTTTGCAAAATCTTTTATTAAAGAGGAAGAAATAATCGATGAAGATATTAAAGATAATAAATATGTGGTTTCGTTAGATGTTGTAATTGATGATAAAAAAATATCTGAATCTTTGAAAAGCTTATCAATCAATACTGATATAGGTTCATTATCTGATATGAATATGGCTGTAGCAGTAGACGAAATTATAATGGAAAATAATAATATTGTAGAGGTGCGGACAGGTTCGAAATCTTTAATTGGTACAAAAATTTCTTCTGAGCTACTATCTAAAGGAATACAATTAAAATCTGAAGATATTATTGAGCAAATAAGGGAAAAAATTGCTGGTCCCGGTGGTAATTTATCTTCCTTTTTAACAGGTAAGAATGATGATGAAAAATCTCAGTTAGCTGCAAAAATGATTTCCGGTGATTTTAACATAGATGCAATAATCTTTGGAACTACTAAAATTAATTATGGCGGAAAAGATAAAGATGGTTTTGATATTGCCACCGCTTCAGCTAATATAAGAATAATTGAAGTGTCTTCTGGTAGAATTTTAGCTGCAGCTGTATCTAATGAAACAGGAATTGCTAAAACGAAAAATGAAGCTTATGCTGCTGCCTCCAGAAGATTAGGAAGTGTATTATCTCAAAAATTAGCTGCAGAATTACAGACAAAATGGTTAAGTATATTAAATGATGGTGTTGATTATGAGATAAACTTTAGGGGTCAATACTTAAACGATAAAGTAAAAAATGATTTAATTAAAACATTAAATAATATTAAAGGTGTTGTAAGTATTAGAGAGCAAGCATGGAATAGCAACAAAAAAGATCTTACAGTTAATCTTAAATTTAAAGGAAAACCATCATTACTAAAAGATGAGATTTTTAAAAATTGTCTATCAGTAAATTCGCTTTCAGGTATTCACGAAGAAATAACAACTGGTAACAAAATTGGATATTATATTGATAAACCCGTTAAAACCAGAGAAGTTGGCGAAAGCACCCCACCACCAATTACTGGCTTTCAGAAACCAAATATTTATGCAGTAATAATTGGTGTGTCAGAATATTCTGATAAGAGTATGAATTTGAATGCAGCAGCAAATGATGCAAAACTGATACAAGATTATATTGTTTCAAAAGAAGGTTTAAATGTTAAACCTGAAAATGTAAAACTTATTTTGAATAAAGAAGCAACTAAATCTGAAATACTGAAAAGTATTAAAGTTAAATTTAGCAAAACAAATGAAAACGATTTAATTATTCTATATTTTGCAGGTCACGGCTGGGCTGAAGAAAAAGAGATGTACTTTTTGAGTTATGACACAAAGAAAAATAGTATATCCACAACTGCAATATCACAAAAAGATTTACAAAAAGTATTGGAAACAGCACCTGCAAGAAGGCAAATTTTTATTGCTGATGCGTGCCATAGTGGAGCGCTTTCTCTTGCATATATGACTTATGCTTCATCTTCTGGTTCATCAGATACAAGAAGTGTAGATGGTAGAGTTAGTTTAATAAAAAATATTATTGGCTCTTCAACTGGTTTATCTGTTATTACAGCAGCAAGTGCTAATCAGCAGGCTCAGGAAGGACCAAGATGGGAGAATCATGGTGCTTTTACTTATTATTTAATAAAGGGTTTAAAAGGTGAGGCTGATGAAAACAGTGATCATATTATTACTGTAGATGAAGTGCATTTTTATACATTAAGAAATGTTAGAACTGAAACGCAAGGTAAACAATCTCCAACTGTTTCAGGTCCTACTGATATACCATTAGGCGTGGTTAAATAAAATTAAAATGATATTAATTAGTGTTTGCAGAAGTATCTTTTATATATTTTTGCAAACACTCTTTTCTTTAATCAAATCTTTCTAAATATTTTTCCTTGAAAAAAAATTACTAATTGCGTATTATAAATTGATGAGAAATATAAAACTTTTACTTGAGTATGACGGTACAAACTTTTTGGGTTGGCAAATTCAGAAAGAAGGTCGTACCGTTCAAGCTGTATTAAGGGATACTTTAAAAATATTACTTCTGGAAGATGTAAATATTATTGGAGCCGGAAGAACAGATTCAGGTGTTCATGCTCGTGGACAGGTAGCTAATTTCCTAACTAATTCTGATAGAGAAATTAAGGTAATACATAGAGCATTAAATGGGCTATTGCCTGAAGATATTCGGATTCACGAAGTATGTGAAGTGCCATTAAATTTTAATTCTCGTTATGATGCAATTTCAAGGACCTATAAGTATTATATTTCTCTAAAGCCGATAGCTATTGAAAGAAATATTAAATGGTATTGCTATTATAATTTAAATATTGATGTTCTTAAAAGATGTGCTGAGTTTATTTTAACTCAAAAGGATTTTAAATCTTTTTGCTATAATAAAGCAGAACAGAAACATCATTTATGTAATATTTTTGTTTCTGAATGGATTGAATTGGGAGATAATCTTATTTATAATATTACTGCAAATAGATTTTTATATGGAATGGTAAGGGCTTTAGTGGGTACTATGATTGATGTTGCAAGAGGTAAATTAAGTTTTGAAGATTTTAAATCAATCTTTAATAAAAGAGATAGACGATTTGCAACAAGAACTGCACCTGCAAAAGGGTTAATATTAGAAAATGTTCAATATTAATTAAAAGCGAGGTTTATATGAAAAAAAGATATTTGATATTTAATTTAATTATTTTTTCATTTTTTATGTTTAATTGTCGCTCCCTTGATGTAAATATTTTCCCTGATAGTTATGATTTAAAATTAGGTGCTCAGTTTAATAGCGAGATTCAAAGTAATCAGAAAGAGTATCCATTACTTAAAGGCAGAGATGATGTTAAACAATATGTAACAAATATCGGTAATAAAATTCTAGCATCTCCGGAAATTAAAAAAAGAGATACTTATGCATGGAAGTTTGAAGTAATAGATGATGATAAAACCATCAATGCTTTTTGCGTTCCAGGAGGTTATGTTTATGTATATACAGGTTTAATGAAATTTATTGATGATGAGGCTACACTTGCTGGTATTATAGCTCATGAAATTGCCCATGCTGAAAAAAGACATTCTACTAGAAGAGTTACTGCACAACTTGGTTTACAACTTGGAGCAAGTTTGGCGGTTGAGTTATTATTGGGTGATGATGCTGCTACGTGGCAAAAAATTGTTGTGCCATTGTTAGCAAATATGTTAGTTACTGGGTTGGTACTTTATAATAGTAGAGAAGATGAATACGAAGCAGATGAAATGTCATTTAAATATTTAAAATCTACAGAATATTACCCTGCAGCCATAAAAGGATTTTTTGAGAAGGTAAGTGATAAGAAATCAAATGACGATTCATTTTCTAAAACTGTTGAACGTTTATTTTCTACTCACCCTTTACCACCGGATAGATTAGCAAAGATGGATGAATTAATCAGAAAAGGCAATTACCCTCCTCCGGGAGAAAACAATCTATTTACATCAAGATACCAAAAATTTAAGAGTTCACTCAAGTGAAACTTTATTAAAATTATATCGTATTTATATGTAATATATTAATTGATTAATTGAGGAGTGCATGCTCGAAGTCAAAAATTTACACAAAGAATTTGTTAATAAGATTGCTGTAAATGATATATCGTTTACAGTGAATAAAGGAGAAATTTTTGGTTTATTAGGTCCCAACGGAGCAGGTAAAACTACAACTATCCGAATGATTTTGAATATTATATTACCTGATAGTGGTGTAGTTCTTTTTGATGGTAAACCTTTTACTGAGGAAACTAAAAATTTAGTTGGATATTTACCTGAAGAAAGAGGTTTATACCAAAAAAACAAACTTTTTGATACCATAACATACTTTGGAAGTTTAAAGAATCTTAAAATTAGTGAAATAAAGAATAGTGCAAATTATTGGTTAAAAAAGTTTGAACTTGCTGGAAACGAAGGAAGAAAAATTGAGGAGCTATCTAAAGGAAATCAACAAAAGGTTCAATTTATAATTTCTGTCTTACATAATCCAGATATGATAATTCTTGATGAACCATTTTCTGGCTTTGATCCAGTAAATCAAGATTTACTTAAAGAGATTTTGATTGAACTTAAAAATAATGGTAAAACCATAATCTTTTCAACTCATCAGATGGAGCAAGTAGAAAAATTATGCGATAATATTTGCTTAATAAATAATGGTGAGATTATTCTTTCTGGGAAACTTACAGAAATTAAAAAGAATTATGGTAATAACTCCATAATAATCGAATTTTCTGGTGATGGTAGTTTTATAAAGGATTTTAAAGGGATAAAACACTGTAATATTTTTGAAAATTATGCAGAGATAATTGTTAATAATGATTTTTCTGTAAAATCTTTTTTAGATGAAGCAAATAAAAAAATTGATATTAGAAAATTTGAAATTACCGAGCCATCTCTTCATTCTATCTTTATAGAAAAAGTAGGGAATGCCTCTAAAGTTAAGGAGGTTATATCATGAGATTATCAAAAGTATTATCGGTTACTAAATGGGAGTATATTGAAAAAGTTAAAACTAAAGCTTTTATAATATCAATGATTATTACTCCTATTTTTATTATCGCTATGATTGTTTTACCAGGTTTACTTGCAGAAAAATCTGATAATGATACAAAAAGAGTTGGCCTTGTTGACTTAACTGATTCGTTAAGTGCTAAAGTTATTAATTCAATAGAAAGTCAATATGTTTTAGAAAATGGTAAACCAAATTACAATATTATACCAATTCTACATAATAATGAATCAGAAGATATTTTAAGAAAACGCGTAGATAAAATGTCTTTTGAGGGAAAGTTCGAAACCTATATTATTATTGGAAAGAATGTTTTTAGAGATGGTAAATGTGAATATCGTGGCTCTAATGTTAGTAGTATACGAGATATTGAAAGATTTACTCGAAGTATTAAAAATGCAATTTCTGAAGTCATTTTAATTCAAAAGGGAATAAAACCAGAGATATTGAAGGAAATAAATCGGCCAGTAGATATTAAATCAATAAAGATAACTGAGGAAGGTGAAGCCAAAGAGAGTGGGTTCTTACAAACATTTTTCACTTCTTATATTTTTATAATTTTACTTATGATGTTAATAATGCTTACTGGTCAAATGCTTATAAGAAGTCTTGTGGAAGAAAAATCCAATAGAATAATTGAAATTCTTATCTCATCTTGTTCCCCAACAGAATTAATGGCTGGAAAGATTTTTGGTCTTAGTCTTCTAGGATTAACTCAAATTCTTTTATGGATAATCATCGGGGTTGGAGCTAGTATTTCTTTTAGTTTAAATATTGTAAGCCTCGATAATTTACTCTTAATAATAATTTATTTCCTTTTTGGTTATTTGTTATATGCATCTGTATTTGTTGCTATTGGTTCAATGTCTAACAGCGAGCAGGAAGCACAGCAACTTACAGGTTATGTTTCAATGATTTTGGTTTTGCCAATAGTATTGGCTTTTTCTGCAGTGCAAGATCCAAATTCAACATTAATCAGAGTATTATCATATATCCCGTTTTTAACTCCAACTTTTATGATATTAAGAATACCAATATTATTACCACCAATATGGGAAATAATAGTTACAATGTTAATATTAATAATATCCATTATTTTTATGACTTGGGTTGCCGGAAAAATATTCAGGACAGGTATACTTATTTATGGTAAAAAACCAAGTCTTATCGAATTATACAAATGGATCAAAGCAAAATAAATATTTTATTACCCCCAATGGCACTTTCATTGGGGGTTTACCTATCTTAAATACTAAATAAACAATTCATAACCTCTATATCTGAAATAATAATTATATGTGATTACTTGAAATAATCAGTTAAAATTATTATTTTAAAATAAAAAAATATTTTTAAGTAAAGATAAAAAGATTTCTCTATATAATTTCAATTTTATAAAAGTAATAAGTGAGCAAAGAAAAATATTTAAATAAATAACCAATTTATATAAACTATAATTAGGTGTTTTATGAAAAAAGTATTATTACTTTTAGTTTTTATTTTTAATAGTTTATGTATATCACAAACTGCCGAAGAATATTTTTCTATTGGAAATGAAAAATTTAAAGAAGAAAAATATAATGAGGCAATTCAATACTATAATAAAGCCATTGAATTAGATCCAAATTATGCAGAAGCATTTTACTATCGAGGTAATTCTAAAGGTATACTTGAAGATTATACTGGAGCAATAAAGGACTATAATAAAGCTATTGAACTAAATCCAAATTATGCAAATGCATATTACAATCGAGGTATTGTAAAATATATGCTTGGAGATTATTATGGTGCAACTGAAGATTATAATAAAGCTATTGAACTAGATCCAAATAACGCAGGAGCATATTTTAATCGAGGTATGGCCAAAGGTGAACTTAAAGATTATAATGATGCAATAAAAGATTATAATAAAGCTATAGAACTGGATCCAAACTACGAAATTGCATACTACAATCGAGGTTATACTAAAAATGAACTTGGGGATCGTTATGGCGCAATAATGGATTATAGTAAAACTATTGAACTAAATCCAAATAACGCAGGAGCATATTTGAATCGAGGTAATGCTAAAGCTGAACTTAAAGATTATGATGGAGCAATAAGGGACTATAATAAAGCTATTGAATTAAATCCAAATGACGCAGGAGCATATAACAACCGAGGTAATGCTAAAGGTATACTTGGAGAATATAATGGAGCAATAAAAGATTATAATAAAGCTATTGAATTAAATCCAAATAATGCAGAAGCATATTTAAATCGAGGTATTACGAAAATAATGTTAGGGGATAAGAAAGGTGGTTGTTTAGATTTATCAAAAGCAGGTGAGTTGGGAAAAGAAAAAGCATACGAAGTTATAAGAATATATTGTAAGTAATAAAATATATTATTATTTTAAAGTTTAAAATAATATTTATAGGGGCAAAAAAAACACAATTAATTAGTGAGATAATAATTACATTTTTTTAAGAGTAGTAAAATAATTTAAGTTTTGTGTATAAAATGGAATTATTTCACTACTATTAACATATCACACTTTTTCAGTTGTAAATGGCATAATAGTTTCATTTTTCATAACCTCTATATCGGAAATAATTATGTGTGGTTACTTGAAATAATCAGTTAAAATTATTATTTTAAAACAAAAAAATATTTTTAAGTAAAGATACACAGATTTCTCCATATAATTTCAATTTTATAAAAGTAATAAGTGAGCAAAGATATATTTTAATAAATAACCAATTTATATAAACTATAATTAGGTGTTTAATGAAAAAATTATTATTACTTTTAGTTTCTATTTTGAATATTTTTTGTACAAAAACATCCGAAGATTATTTTTCTCTCGGAAATGAAAAATATAAAGAAGGAAAATATAATGAGGCAATTCAATATTATAATAAAGCTATTGAACTGGATCCAAATTACGCAGCAGCATATAAAAATCGAGGTAATGCCAAATCTGACCTTAAAGATTATTATGAAGCGATAAAAGATTATAATAAAGCCATTGAACTGGATCCAAATTACGCAGCAGCATATTACAATCGAGGTAATGCCAAATCTGAACTTAAAGATTATTATGAAGCGATAAAAGATTATAATAAAGCCATTGAACTTGATCCAAATTGCGCATTAGCATATAACTATCGAGGTAATGCTAAAAAGCACCTTGGAGATTATTATGAAGCAATAAATGATTATAGTAAAGCTATTAAACTAAATCCAAATTACGCATTAGCATATTACAATCGAGGTCTTGCAAAAATAAGTTTAGGGGATAAGAAAGGTGGTTGTTTAGATTTATCAAAAGCAGGTGAGATGGGATTAGAAAAAGCATACGAAGCTATAAAGGAATATTGCAAGTAATAAAATAATTATAAAATCCGATATGGTGTGATAATAGTAAAAAAATTACGATAGATAAGAGAGATAATATTGTTATTTTTTAAGAGAAGTAAAATAATTTAAGTTTTGTGTATAAAATGGAATTATTTCACTACTATTAACATATCACACTTTTTCAGTTGTAATATGGAATAATAGTTCTATTTTTCATAACCTCTATATCGGAAATAATAATTATATATGGTTACTTGAAATAATCAATTAAAATTATTATTTTAAAATAAAAAAATATTTTTAAGTAAAGATACACAGATTTCTCCATATAATTTCAATTTTATAAAAGTAATAAGTGAGCAAAGAAATATTTTAATAAATAACCAATTTATATAAACTATAATTAGGTGTTTTATGAAAAAATCATTATTACTTTTATTTTTTATTTTTAACAGTTTATGTATATCACAAACAGCTAAAGATTATTTTTCTATCGGAAATGAAAAATCAAAAGAAAAAAATATTATGAGGCAATTCAATACTATAATAAAGCTATAGAACTAAATCCAAATTACGCAGAAGCATATTTCAATCGAGGTTTGGCTAAATATTATCTTAGAGATCATGATGAAGCAATAAAAGATTATAATAAAGCCATTGAACTGGATCCAAATGACGAAAAAGCATATTACAATCGAGGTAATGCTAAAAAGGATCTTGGAGATTATTATGGTGCAATAAAGGACTATAATAAATCTATAGAACTAAATCCAAGTTTGGCAGAAGCATACAATAATCGTGGACTTGTTAAAGAAAAACTTGGAGACTATAATGGAGCAATAAAGGACTATAGTAAAACTATTGAATTGGATCCAAATTATGCAGAAGCATATTATAATCGAGGTAAGGTTAAAAGTGAACTTGGAGATTATAATGGAAAAATAAAGGACTATAGTAAAGCTATTGAACTAAATCCAAATTTAGCAAAAGTATATTACAAACGAGGTTTGGCTAAAAGAATACTTGGAGATTATAATGGAGCAATGAAAGGCTACAATAAAGCTATTGAACTGGATCCAAATTATGTAGAAGCATATTACAATCGAGGTAAGGTTAAAAGTGAACTTGGAGATTATGATGAGGCAATAAATGACTATAGTAAAGCTATTGAACTGGATCCAAATGACAAATTTAAATATTTCAATCGAGGTTTGGCTAAATCTAAACTTGGAGATTATTATGGAGCAATGGAAGACTATAATAAAGCCATTGAACTAAATCCAAGTTACACAGAAGCATATAACAATCGAGGTATTGCACAATATGAACTTAAGGATTATTATGGAGCAATAAAAGATTATAATAAAGCTATTGAATTAAATCCAAATTATGCAGAAGCATATAACAACAGAGGTAATGCTAAATCTAAACTTGAAGATTATTATGGCGCAATAAGAGACTTTAATAAAGCTATAGAACTAAATCCAAATTACGCAGAAGCATTTTTCTCTCGAGGTGTTATGAAAATAATTTTAGGGTATAAGGGAGGTGGTTGTTTAGATTTATCAAAAGCGGGTGAGATGGGATTAGAAGAAGCATACGAAATTATAAGAATATATTGCAAGTAATAAAATATATTATTATTAGTCTAATAAATGTTTATAGGGGCAAACAAAAACAATTAATTAGTGAGATAATTTTTTAGTTTAGGAAGATTATAATAATAGTTCAAATCTTATATAAAATATTATTATTTCACTACTGTTAACATATCACACTTTTTCATTTGTAAATGGTATATTGGTCTCATTCATTAGACCTTTCTTCAAACAAAATAATATTCTTATTTTTATATAGTTTTTATGATAAAAATTAAGTATATTATTGGTTCTATTATAAGGAGTGTGATCTGAATGAATAATGAAACTGTTAGAGTAAGGTTTGCGCCCAGTCCTACGGGTTATCTTCATGTAGGTGGGTTAAGAACAGCTCTTTTTAATTATTTGTTTGCAAAGCATAACAATGGTAAATTTATATTAAGAATAGAGGATACCGATCAAAATCGTTTTGTTGAAGGTGCTCTTGAAAATCTGATAAAAACATTGAAAATTATGGGACTAAGTTACGATGAAGGCGTTGATGTAGGAGGTGATTTTGGTCCTTATGTTCAATCTGAAAGAAAAGAGATATATAAAAAATATGCAGATGAGTTAATTGAGAAAAAGCAAGCATATTATTGTTTTTGTTCACCTGAAAGATTAGAAGAAGTAAGGCAAAGACAGATAGCTGAAAAAAAACCACCAATGTATGATAGACATTGCCGGGAACTATCAGATGAAGAGGTTAAAGAAAAGCTTAATAGTGGCATTCCTCATGTGATAAGGATGAAAATACCTCTATTAGGAGATGTAACTTTTACAGATTTAATAAGAGGGGAAGTATCTTTTTCATGTAAGATTCTTGATGATCAAATTCTTGTTAAGTCAGATGGGTTCCCAACATATCATTTAGCAAATGTTGTAGATGATCATCTTATGAAAATATCTCATATTATCAGAGGGGAAGAATGGTTACCAAGTACACCAAAGCATGTATTGCTTTATAAAGCCTTTGGATGGAATTCTCCGATGTTTGCACATTTGCCTTTACTACTTAATCCTGATAGAACAAAATTAAGTAAAAGACAGGGTGATGTGGCTGTTGAAGATTATCTTGCAAAAGGATATTTACCAGAGGCAATTATAAACTTTGTTGCTTTATTAGGTTGGAACCCAGGCTCAGAAAAAGAAATATTTTCGTTAGATGAACTTATAGAGAAATTTTCTATAGATAGAGTGCAGAAAGCTGGTGCCATTTTTGATATAAACAAATTGAACTGGATGAATGCACATTATTTGAGAAGTTTATCAGATGAAGAGATAACTAATTTGTGCATTCCTTATTTAAAGCAAAAAGGTTATGATGTATCTGATCATGAAAAAACTATTAAGATAGTAATAGCTGTCAGAACTCACCTTAATTATTTAGCTGAAGTTGTAAATTATGTAGATATATTTTTTAATAAAGAAGTTGTTTTTGAAAATGAAGAAGCTTCATCGGTTATAAAAACTGATTCTGCAAAGGTTGTATTAAACGAATTGTTAAATATTTTAAAGTTGGAAGAGTCTGTTAACAAAGATAATTTTAAAAATATAATGAAAAAAGTTCAAACTAATACTGGTTTGAAAGGAAAAGATTTATTTATGCCTGTTAGAGTTGCTTTAACAGGTAAGACGCATGGTCCTGAGCTTCCTCTCATAGTTGACGTTTTTGGTAAAGAAGAATGTATCAGAAGAATATTATCTGTAAAAAATAATTAAGTATGAACCAGAGACAATTATACAAGACCATTGAAAATATTGCTTCAAAACATTTTGATACAATTGAAGATCTTCTTATTCACGTAGTAGATCAAATTGTTTTGAGTAAGGATTTTCATTTTACTGGAGGAAGAATCTGGAAACTTTCAGCAAATAATAAATCTTATAAGCTTATTTATCAAACAGGTAATATAGATAGGATTACCGACAGTTATACTATAAAAATTGAAGATTATCCTGTTTTTGCTCAGGTGGCAAAATACAAAACATTAACCGCAGAGGAAACTAATAAATATCTAAGGAAAAAGGGGATATTAAAATACTCATTAACTGGGGTAGGCTCAAAGATAAAATATAAAGATTATTATTTGTATGAGTATCTTCTTGCTTTCAATACCGATGAGAAAAATGGAAAGTATGCTTTTTATCAATTAAGTATTATAGGGAGTGCAGTTACTTCAGTTCTGAGAAGAAAGAAAGCAGAAGAAAAAACAAAACGATTAGAAAAAGATTTAGATAAAGCACGCGAAATTCAAGAATCAATTCTTCCAGAACATGAATTTAAGTTTGGAAACTATGAGATGTATGGTGTAAGCTTACCAGAACAGATTGTTGGTGGCGATTTTTTTGACTATATTGAATCTAATGAAGAAAATGATAGGATAAGTGTAGTTATTGGAGATGCTGCCAGTAAGGGTATTTCTGCCGCAATCCAGGCTTTATATGTATCTGGTGCAATTAGAATGGGTATGAGTTTTCAGATTAAAATATCAAGCTTGTTAAGAAAAATTAACAACCTTGTTAATAGAACTTTCCCTTATGATAGATTTGTTACTCTATTCTTTGCGGATTTTCTTAATAATAGTAATGGGTTATGTGTTTTTGCTAATGCAGGTCATAACAACCCAATTTTTTATAACTCACGGGAAGATAAATATGATTTTTTACCTGTAACTGGTCCTGCGATAGGTTTATCACCTAACCAATCATATCAGGTAGAAAATATTAATATGTTAAAAGGTGATATTTTGGTAATGTACACCGATGGAATATCTGAAGCTATGAATTCTGATTTTGAACAATATACCGAAAAAAGATTAGCAGAGAATATAAAAAAATTCAAAGATTTATCTTCTAAAGAAATTTGTTTAAATTTATTGCAAGATGTGTTAGAATTTAGTAAAAATCCTGCTTATTCTGATGATAAAACTATTGTGGTTGTAAAAAGAGTTAATTAGTTTTTTGTTTTATTACTAGTTGCCCACAAGCTGCGGATATATCTTCACCGCTACTGTTTCTTACCATTACCGTAATATTATTTTCTCTTAAGTCGTCAATAAAAGATTTAAATTTTGAACTTCTTTTTAGATATGAGTCAAAAACATCTGATTCATGAAAATTGATCATATTAAATTTGCAAGGAATCTCTTTAGCTAATTTTATAATTTTTTTCTTGTCTTCTTCAGTATCATTGATGTTTTCAAATAAAATATATTCAAATGTTGGTCTTCTTTTTGTTTTGGAATAATAATATTTAACGCTATTAAGTAAGGATTTTAAATTATACTTTTTGTTTATTGGCATTAGTTGAGTTCTGATTTCATCATCTAAAGAATGTAATGATACAGCTAATTTAAATTTCCTATTCTCATCAGCTATTCTTTTTATAACATTTGTAATTCCAGAAGTTGATACTGTAATATGTTTATTTGCAATGCCTAAAGCCATTCCATCGTTAATTATTTCAATTGATTTAATCACATTATCGTAATTTAAGAGGGGTTCGCCCATTCCCATATAAACTATATTTGTAATTTTTTTACCGCTATCTTTTTCTACTTGAAGTATTTGGTCAATTATTTCGAAAGCTGATAAATTACGTTTATAATTCATGTATCCTGTGGCACAAAAAACACAACCCAAAGGACAACCAATCTGTGTAGAAACACAAATGGTTAATCTGTTAGGTGTATCTTCTTCAATCCATCCTTCTTTTCTATTAACTGATAATGGAGGGAGTAAAACGCTTTCAATTTTTCCTTCATCATCTAATGAAAACATATATTTTACTGTGCCATCTTTCGAAATAAGCTTTTTTTCAATGGAAATGTTCTTTATGGTAAAGTATTTATCTAAAAAATCCCTTTGTTCTTTAGATATGTTGGTCATTAAATGAAAATTATCTACATTTTTTTGATAGATCCATTGAAATATTTGTTTTGCACGAAATTGGGGTAAATCATATTTTTTCAAATATGATGTTATTTCACTTAAAGTCAAACCTTTTAAATTAATTTTTTCCATTTTTAAAATTTTTTATAAAGTTAATTAATATGAAAACACTATTCAAGATAGTAATATTTACATTTAGAATATTTATAAATAGCAGTATGAATTGTAAAACAGAAGCTAATAGTTTATAATACTGATGCTTTTTTATTCTATCATATTTTAATAACTTTAATACATTGAAATTTCAATATAACTTTTTTATATTTGAATAGTTATGATGAATTTAAGAAAATATTATCTAATTATTTTCATATTTTTATTACTAGTTAAATCTTCTTCTTTTTCAGAAGATATAAAAGTATTATTTAAAAAGAATCCAAAAGTTTTTTCTACAGTTAAGTCTTTTGCTAAGAGCAAAGAAATTTACATATCACTTAATGATTTTTTAAGTTTATTATCAATTCGTTATAATATTTCTTCAGATAACAAGAGAATTAGTTTTTTACTGTTAAATAGTTTAATAAGATTTGAAAGGAATTCTCCTTTCCTTTTTGTAAAAAATACTAAAAATAATAAGATTTCTGTTACCCAGTGCAACGCAAGATGTCTATTAGATGAAAACGAGTTTTATGTCCCTTTAGATATCTTTAATCAAATTATTAATAAATATTCTAATATTGAAATAGATTATAACACAAAAACAAATACCTTTGTTATATCAGAAAATATAAATCCACCTATTAAGCATTTGAATGAACCAAACAAAATATATGTTTCAAAAAAGGTAAATGGTTATACAATTAAAATTCCTTTGAAAACAAAAATTGCAGTTACTCATAAATATATCAAGCAAGAAAACCTTGTTATTTTAAGATTTTTAAATGGAAATTTAAATTTAAAGTATACCGAGCAACCCAGTCAGAATGATATAATTGATAAAGTGATTTTTAAAAATTATCCTTCGACTTCTGAATTAAAATTATATTTAAATGAAGAGATTGAAAGCTTAGATGTTTTTTATTCTGAAAGAAATAAAGAGCTTTACATTTTGCTATTTAAAAAATTTAATGTAGATAGTATGTTTAATTCAGAAAGAAAAAGAAAATCAATTGAAAATAATATAGAAAAAAAACGAAAGAAATGGGAGCTTAATACAATAATAATTGATCCTGGTCATGGTGGTAAAGATCCCGGGTGTATTGGCATCTCTAAGATAAAAGAAAAAGATATTGTATTAAATATTGCATTAAAACTAGGTAAAATAATAGAGAAAAAAACTAATCTAAAAGTTTATTACACTAGAAAAAATGACACTTTTATTCCTTTGTATAAAAGAGGTCAATTCGCAAATGAAAAGAAGGGGAATCTTTTTATAAGCATACATTGTAACTCAAATCCGACTAGAAATCCCAATATAAATGGATTTGAAGTTTATATTCTTAGACCAGGAAGAACTGAAGAAGCTATAGCTGTAGCAGAATTAGAAAACTCTGTGATTAAATATGAAGAGGGATATAAAGAAAGGTATAAGCATTTAAGCGATGAAAGTTTTATTCTTACTGCAATGGCACAAAATGCCTATGTAAAGTTTAGTGAAACTTTTGCTGGTATTATTGGTGAACATATAGAAAAAGATTTATCTTTAAAAAATAAAGGTGTTTTACAAGCGGGGTTTTATGTTCTTGTAGGTGCATCAATGCCAAGTGTTTTGCTTGAAACGGGTTATTTAACAAATAAACACGATGAAACATATCTAAAAAGTAGTTCAGGTCAACAAAAAATAGCTGAAACGTTATTTAAAGCAATTATGGCCTATAAAAAGCATTATGAGAAATATCTATTGGAAGGTAAATAATATTATTTGCGAATAATATATTCTATTTTATTTGGTTTAATTCTTATCACATTATATTCTTCTGGTAGCTTAATCTGAGGGATTAGATAACCAAGTGTATCCTTTTGTATTTGTTCGTACTGAATATACACCTTTATTTTACTCCTATCAAAATTTGCAAGTTTTTCTATTCCACTACGAACTAAAACATCTACCTTATTTGGTAAAATTGAGATATTTTCTTTTTCTGGAAAATCAATTAATGTTATAGGTATATTTTCGAATAATTGTTCTGCAAGCATCTGTATTTCAATATTTATTCCTACCATTTCATTTGATAATTTGACTATTCCATTTAAAGTGTCAAAAAGAGGAATAATTGTTGTTATATTTTCCTTAACATTTTTATATTCCGCATAAGCAGTTTTCCAAAATTGTATATTGTTTACTATTGATTTTGGACCAATAATTTTTATTGTTTTTGGATTAAATGCTATTTTGCCCATTATACCATACCCATTTTCGCATTCGACAAGAACATTTGGTATTATGGGTACTTTCTTTTCAATATTATCATCTAATTTTACAAAAAGTGATTCTGGAGAAACAAGTAGAGGCTGAACATTGTTAGGTAATTTAATTATATGGTTAATTTCATCTTTCAATACGATGAAATTACTTTTTGTTAATTTTGATAAATCTATTTCACATTTAAGATTGGGATTAAAAAACATAGATGCTAATTGCCAACCTGTTCCATTAAATAATACATCAATTTTTTCAGGTAAAGGCTCAAGTAAAGTTTTACCTTCTGGTAGATTTACAGCTTCGATTTTTACTTTAATATATGTTTGGTATTTACCACCTAAATTTACTGATACCCATAAAAGAAAAGAAAAAAGAAAAGAGAAGATAAAAATGTGCCATTTATGGCTTATTTTCATAATAATTTAATCTTAAATTAATCTTTTTTTAGGTAAGAATTCATTATCTCTTTTATAAGAGTTTCTTTGTTTGCTTTTGAAATTTCTCTTCCATAGATTGATAGACCTTTTAGACCACGTGCCATTCTTCGTAATTCATGAACGGTCATAGAATCAAGTTTTTTGAATAATTCTTCCTTTGAAATTTGTAGAAAAGAATCATTTATTGATAGTTGCTTTATATTTTCATCGTTGGGATTCTCATTTTGGTTGTTATTAGTATTCTGTTTGGTATATTTTTGTCGAACTATTTTGTTATCAATTTGAGTTTCAAAATCATAAATGTATGGATTTAAATCTTCGATTGGATTTGGTATAACATGAGTGGAAAGCACTTGACCAATCTTATGAGCAGCTGATGCGCCAGCATCTATAGCAGAACGGACAGCGGCTACATCTCCGATAATTTTAACTGTAACTATACCGCCTTTTACTTTTTCTTTCCCAACTAATTTTACTTTAGCAGCCTTGCAAGCTGCATCAGCAGCTTCTATAGCTGGAACAAGACCCAATGTTTCTATCATCCCAAGAGCTTTTCTTGGTTCATTATTGTTGGACATATTATTGTAAGAGTTTAAAAATTATTTTTCTGGTCTTTTTGGTAGTATAAGCTCCACATCTGAATGTGGTCTTGGAATTACATGTACAGAAATTAATTCACCTACTCTTTGTGCGGCTGCAGCTCCGGCATCAGTTGCAGCTTTAACAGCACCTACATCTCCTCTTACCATAACAGTTACTAATCCACCGCCTACATGTTCTTTGCCAATTAATTCTACTTTAGCGGCTTTAACCATAGCATCAGCAGCTTCAATTGCTCCGACTAAACCTTTTGTTTCTATCATACCAAGTGCATCGAGTGTCATAAATTGTTCTCCTTTTGCTAATAATTTTTACTTGATATGTAAATATAAATAAAGAATTTTTAAATGTCAATAAATATTGGCTAATAATAACTCATATAAATTGGTAACATTTTTAATTTTAATAATGAATTTTATATTTGACAAAATAATTTTTTTTATTATATTCTAATATCTGAGATATTTCTAAATTGATTGAAGCAATCAATTCCTCTCATTTCGTTTTATCCCCAAAAGTTGAATTATATCAAAATATAATAATAAGGAGTTCAATAATGAGAAAGATTATTTTACTTTTGGTCATAATTACATCTGTTTGTATTGGGCAGAGAAAAAATTTGCCGGGGTTATACTCCCCTGCTATGGCAAACGATGGGAAAAACATTTATCTTTTTGGAGGTATGACAGATGATACAGTGTTTGCATTTAAACGATTACAACCACAAAATGTACTTAGTATACTAGTGAACGACTTAATGAAATATTCACCTGAAGAAAACAGTTGGGAAGAAGAAGAGATATTATCCGAAAAACCTTTACCGAGAGTGCGACATATAATGGCTGCTGATACAGATAAAGCTGTACTCACATTATATGGGGGTGATAATTCTACAAATGTTTTTTTCAATGATATATGGGAATACGATATAATTAATAAAGTGTGGACATATATAGAACAAACTAATAAACCAAAGGGAAGAGTTAAGTGTGGAATTATTGCTTTAGATACTGATATGGTTGTAGTAGGTGGTGTAGATTATAGTTCTGGTAACGAAGAGATATTGTATGATATGTGGTATTATAATATGAATTCTAAAATATGGACTCAAAAAAATAATATACCGAATACTATTAAAGAGATAAATGGAGCTGCAAGAATTAAATCGAAAAATAAAATATTTATTTATAACAAAGGTGTAAGCGAAGGATCTTTTTTAAATAATAAAAGGGCTCAACAATTAAACAAATATGATAATTATACTACTAATATTTCATTTAACATTTATAATGAGATAACGGGGGTTTGGAGTTTACAAACTACTACTGGAGAAATTCCAAAAGATAGATATTTTGGAATGTGTATATCAGCTGGCAATAAGATTTATGTTGGTATGGGCTATACAGCTGAAGGGCTTTCTAAAGATTTTTATGAACTTGATACTGACATTTGGATATGGAAAAGGCTATCTGACTTACCTAAAAAACTTGCCGCATCTGCCTGTACAGTAATGAATAATAAAATATATGTATTTGGGGGTGTTGATAGTAGTTATAAAAAAACAAATAACTTTTTTGTTTTTGATATAGTTACAAATAAATGGAGTGAGCTTTCTAATAGAATAATATATAGACCTCATTCTCCGAGTAATTTAACCGCAAGAGAAAATGAGAAACATCAAATTGAACTTAATTGGAAAGATAATTCAAATAATGAAAAGGGTTTTAAGATATTACGAGAAAAAGTAAATGTTACAGTTTGGGAAGAAATAAAAAATTTACCTGAAAATCATACTAGTTTTGTTGATAGTACTGTAAAAGAAAATAGTACATATAGATATAAAATACAAGCTTATAATGATGATGGCAATTCTGAGTTTTCAAATACTACAGAAATTAATACTTCTAAACATTTTACAAAACCAAATGCACCAACAAATCTGAGGATTAAAGAAAACAAGAAAACAGTTGAATTAAAATGGGATGATGACTCGAGTAATGAAGATGGTTTTAAGGTAGAAAGAAAATTATACAATGTAAATGAGTGGAGTGAAATAGGTAACACAAAAGAAAATGAGGTAGAATATATTGATAAAACTATAGAAGAAGGTAAACATTATGAGTATCGAGTAGCAGCTTTTAATACGAAAGGTATATCAGGGTATACAAATGTAGTAAGTATAATAACCACAGATATTAGAACTATAGAATTACCTTTGGAATTCAGGTTATACCAAAACTACCCCAACCCATTTAACCCTTCAACAAAAATAAAATTTAGTATTGATAAGGATGAATTTATAAAACTTACTATTTATGATATATTAGGGAGAGAGATCAAAATTTTAGTAAACGAGCACTTAAATAAAGGTTTATATGAGATAAATTGGGATGCAGATAATATGTCTTCCGGTATATATTATTATAAATTAGTAGCAGGTAATAGGGTTGAAATCAAAAAGATGGTTTTATCAAGATAAGTAAAATAATTTATTTTTAAAAATTAGTTTTTTAGTTTTATAGTTTATACTTTTTGGGGAAAGTAAACTTATTGCTTATAATACTAAAGCTATTAAATTATTATCTCAAGTTTTATAGTATTTTCTATAAAAAGTAAGTATTGAAAATATAAAATATTTTTTACAATTCATAAAAAAAATATTTTAATACTTTTTAATATGTAGAGTTTGGTTTATATATTGGTAAGTTTATTATTTAGGAGTTGAGAATAATAAACTTTTTCAGTAAATAGTACATCGTCAAAAATAAATATTGCTTTTTTTAAAAAAATTTTTATAATTAATACTTGGAATGAGACTTTTTTCATTATTAAAAGAGGAAATTTTATGGATAAAATTGTATTACTTGAAAATGAAAATGTGGCATTATATTGTTACCCAAATGATGGTATTGTTCACCATGTAATTTATAAATTTTGTTTTGGAGAAACATTTAGAACTCTTTTAACTAAAGGTGCTGATGCTTTTATTCAATACAAATGTACAAAATGGTTATCTGATGACAAGAGTAATAGTGTTTTAAGACAAGAAGATGTGGAGTGGGGACAAAAAAATTGGGAAGGACGAATCATAAATAATTGGAAATATTGGGCATTAATTGTACCTGATAAAGTTGTTGGAAAAATGAGTATGAAACCTCTTATTGATAGATATGCATCACTAGGAGTAGAAGTAAAGCTTTTCGAAAATAGTGATGAAGCGCTTAAGTGGTTAAAATCTTTAAAATAATTATTAGTAAATCAATTTTTCATTATTTTATTTATTTTTTCTTTATTAAAATTTAATAAATTGAGAAAAATCAATTTTCCAATTTATAATAGTATTTTTTTGTTTAATTTTAATATCAAAATGTTTTTTAAAATACTTTGATTCTTTTAGGCTATCCTTTTGTAATTTTATAACTATCGAATTTTGTTTTCATTTTTATTATATTTGAAAGATTTTTTAATACTACTCCTTTATTATCTAATCAATTATTTCCCAATAATAACTTAAATTTACTATTGACTTTGGAATTAAAAATTATTATATTAGCACTCGATTATAGAGAGTGCTAATATATCTAATATATTGTATATTATAAGTTTAATAAATAATTAAAAAATGGAGGCATTATGAATTTAAAACCTTTAGCAGACCGGGTAATAATTAAACCAGCACCGGCTGAAGAAAAAACTAAAGGAGGAATTATTCTTCCTGATACAGCAAAAGAAAAACCAATGCAGGGTGAAATAATAGCTGTTGGCCCTGGAAAAGTTACAGATGATGGGAAGACCATTCCATTAGAAGTAAAAGTTGGGGATAAAGTTTTATATGGTAAGTACTCTGGCACAGAAGTAACAATTGATGACACAGAGTATTTAATTATGAGAGAAAGTGATATTTTTGCAATTATTAAATAGTAAATAAAATATACAAGGAGTTTAAATATGGGAGCAAAATTAATTCAATTTGATATAGAAGCAAGAAATGCTCTTAAAAGAGGAGCAGATAAACTTGCCGATGCAGTAGAAGTTACTCTTGGTCCAAAAGGTCGTAATGTTGTAATAGATAAAAAATTTGGTGCACCAACAATTACAAAGGATGGTGTTACAGTAGCTAAAGAAATTGAACTTGAAGATCCATTCGAAAATATGGGTGCTCAACTTGTTCGTGAAGTTGCATCAAAAACTTCTGATGTTGCTGGTGATGGTACCACAACAGCTACTGTATTAGCTAGAGCAATAATAAGAGAAGGTTTGAAGAACGTTACAGCTGGTGCTAACCCAATGGATTTGAAAAGAGGAATTGACCTCGCTGTTTCTAAGATTGTAGAAGGGTTAAAAGAGATTAGCAAACCTATTAGCAGTCCAAAAGAAATAGCACAGGTTGGTACAATTTCAGCAAATAATGATTCAACAATCGGTTCATTGATATCAGAAGCAATGGATAAGGTTGGTAAAGATGGTGTTATCACTGTTGAGGAAGCAAAAGGTACTGAAACAACAATGGATGTTGTTGAAGGTATGCAGTTTGATCGTGGATATCTTTCACCATACTTTGTTACCGATGCAGATACAATGGAAGCTGTATTAGAGAATCCATACATTTTAATAAATGAAAAGAAAATCAGCTCAATGAAAGATCTTCTTCCAATTCTTGAGAAAGTAGCTCAGGCTGGAAGAGCATTACTTATCATTGCAGAAGATGTTGAAGGTGAAGCTCTTGCTACTCTTGTACTCAACAAATTAAGAGGAACAATAAGAGCAGCTGCTGTAAAAGCTCCTGGATTTGGTGATAGAAGAAAAGCAATGTTAGAAGATATTGCTATTTTAACTAACGGAACAGTTATTTCTGAAGAAAAAGGATTCAAATTAGAGAATGCAACACTTTCATATCTCGGTACAGCCAAGAAAGTTGTTATTGATAAAGATAATACAACTATAGTTGAAGGTGCTGGTTCTAAAGAAGATATTAAGAAGAGAATAAATGAAATAAAGATTCAAATTGAGAAAACAACTTCAGATTATGACAAAGAAAAATTACAGGAAAGATTAGCAAAACTTTCTGGTGGTGTTGCTGTATTAAAGATTGGTGCTTCAACTGAAGTTGAAATGAAAGAAAAGAAAGCAAGAGTTGAAGATGCATTACATGCAACAAGAGCCGCAGTTGAAGAAGGTATTGTTGCTGGTGGTGGTGTTGCTTATATTAGAGCCTCTTCAAAACTTGAAAACCTTAAAATTGATAATGAAGATCAGAAGATTGGCGTTGATATAATAAGAAAAGCTATTGAAGAGCCAATTAGAAAAATTGTTGCAAATACTGGTCTTGATTCATCAGTAGTATTAAACAAGGTAAAAGAAGGTAAAGCTGATTTTGGTTTCAATGCACAAACTGAACAATATGGTAACTTATTAGAGGAAGGTGTTGTTGACCCAACCAAAGTAGCTAGAGTAGCTCTAGAAAATGCTGCAAGTGTTGCTGGTCTATTTATTACAACTGAAGCAATTATTGCTGAGAAACCTGAAAAAGAAAAAGCTCCTATGATGCCTCCAGGTGGCGGAATGGGTGGAGATATGTATTAATAAAATCAAGAAACCCCGGTTTTACCGGGGTTTCTTATTTATAGTTTATTTTTTATCACTATATAATTCAAGAGGTGAATCAAGATCAATTGCAAAAACAGTAATATTTTCATCTGCTTTTTCTTGAGGAATGAAAACTTGTAATACTCCTGGAACCTCAGACCAGTATAATTTACCAACTATTTTATAATTCAAATTTTCATTTGTACCAATTAATCTGATATTTTTAATTTTGTTTTTTATACCTTTTACAATTATTTCATGTTTAGGTTGATTAATAACAAAGCAGTAAAGAGTTTTTTTATCTTTTGAAAGAGTTGTTGGACCTAAAAAATATTCAAATGGAATACCTCTTTCTGTCCCATATATTGCCTCTGCATGTTTATTTATCCATCTTCCTAATCCTTTTAGTCTTTCTGTTTGCTCAGGAGAAATAGAGCCATCTTCCATTGGTCCAATATCTAAAAGTAAATTTCCACCCAAACTAATACAATCAGCAAATATTCTTATTAAATAACTTACTGATTTATGGTTTGTATCTTTATGTTGATAGCCCCATGAGTTATTAATTGTTAAACATAATTCCCATGGACCATTAGGACCATAAATTGGTATCCCTTGTTCTGGAGTAGCATAATCTCCATAGCCTTGCATTCTTGAATTTAATATTACATTTGGATTCCATGATAAAAGTAAATCTCTTAATTCTTTCATTTTCCATTGTTCTTTAGTTCTAGTCCAATCACCATCAAACCACCATAAGTCTGGGTTTACTAACTTAAAAACTTCTTCTAATTGTCCATTCCTGAATTTAATAAAATTTTCCCACCTTTCTTTTGATTGCTTACCTGGCATAGGAACGTCATAATAGTTAGGATTTTTTGGTAATGTGTCATTTCCATTATATACAGTTGCATAATCAGGATGTGACCAATCAAGATGGGAAAAGTATACGCCAACTTTTAACCCCACTTTTCTTAATGCATCAGCATAGGGTTTTAATAAATCTCTTTTGGCGGGTGATTTTTTAACTACACTTAAATCAGATAATTTAGTATCCCAGAGAGCAACGCCATCATGATGTTTTGAAGTCATTACAGCATATTTAGCACCTACTTCTTTAAAGAAATTTGCCCATTTATTAGGATCATAATTTTTTGCTGTGAACCCTTCTAATTGCTTCATATAATCTTCATATGAAATTTTATTATGGTAAAATGACCATGATTCATCTATTCCATTAACAGCGTAAATACCATAATGAATGAAAATACCAAATTTTGCATCCTTAAACCATTGCAACCTATCTTCATTTTGTATTTTTTCTTTCTGTTGAGCTAATAAAATATTAAGTGATAAAATTATGAAAATAAGAATTTTTTTGTTCATTTTTTATCTCCTGTATTAAATTGTTAGTTTTTACTCTATTAAAATAAACTAATTATTGTATTAATGCAATAAAATTTAATATAGTTGAAAATGATATATGTTGACAATTAAAAAAAATATTTATATATTCGACTATTCTATTATAATAGTCGATTGATTTGTTATTCGAATATAAATTGAGAGATTATTTAAAATGACAAATGACCAGAAAGAAGCAAATTTAAAAGTTGATTCTCATGATGAGAAGAGAGAGCAAATTTTAATAGGGGCAGAAAAGTTATTCACCAGATATGGTTATTTAAAAACCACAATGGATGATATTGCAGAAATTGCTGGCTTGAAGAAAGCATCACTTTATTATTATTACAATAGTAAAGATGCAATTTTCAGAGATGTAATAATGAAAGAAATTAATAATTTTATCATAGAAGCTAAACAAAAGATAAATGTAATAAATGATCCAATTGAAAAAATATTAAGTTTTTGTTTTTTTAGATTAGACTATTTTCAACAGTTTATAAACTTGCACAATCTTTCAATTCATATTATAAAAGAAGCTGAGCCATATATTAAAAAATTACATAAAGATTTTATACAGAAAGAAATTAATTATTTGAAAAGTTTATTAGATGAAGGTGTTAAGCAAAAAATTTTTAAAAATTGTGACACTGAAAAAATAGCCACGTTAATTCTTGATATAAATGATGCCTTAAAGTTTAAAGAGTTTAGAAAAGGTGAGTTAAAGTTTTTATCTGATATAGATTATCCGAAACTAAAAAATGATATTAAAAATATAATGGATTTAATACTTGAAGGATTGAAAAATTAAATTATGGATTTAGCAATAATTTCTGCTGGTGAAAGTTCAAGAATGTTTTCTGAAGGCATGTCTATCCCTAAACCGTTAGTGAATATTAATGGTAAACCTATGATACGTAGAATAATAGACATTGCTGTAAATAATGGGGTGAAAAGTATCAAATGTATTATTAACGATAAATTTCCTGAATTAAAAAGTTATCTTAATAACAACGATTTTGGTGTACCCATTGAATTGATAGTAAAATCTACACCAAGTTCAATGCATAGTCTTTTTGAGCTCTCAAAATTCTTAAAAAATGATAATTTTTGTTTAGCAACTGTAGATACTGTTTTTTTAGAAGATGAATATAAATCTTTTATTGATTACACAAAATCATTAAATGGTTGCGATGGTGTACTTGCTGTAACTAAATTTATTGATGATGAGAAGCCATTATGTGTTAAACTTGAGGGAGAAAGAATTGTTGAATTCAAAGATAATAAAAATGGTATGAAATATGCTACAGGTGGTTTATACTATTTTTCACCAAAAATATTTGATTTGATGGAGATCGCTTTAAATAAAAAAATTGAAAGATTAAGAAACTTTTTACGCTTGTTATTAGAAAATGGATATGTATTAAATGCTTTTGAGTTTTCAAAAATAATAGATGTAGATCATATAAAAGATATTTTAGTAGCTGAAGAATTTTTAAAAAATGAAGATGGAATATGACAACTATTGAAAAAATAAATCAAGAGGTTGCAAGTTCATTTCGTAGATTATTATATCGTTTTCAAGAATATACTTTGATGTCAATCGAAATATTTAAAGGTTGGAAAGCAGCATTTAAATATAAATATGATACTCTACTAGAAATGTATTTAACTGGTGCTCAGTCATTCCCAATTGTTTTTTTAAGTGGTTTATTTATGGGTATTATACTTGCATTAGAAGTCGGTCATCGTTTCTCAACATTTGGTGCGAAAACAATAATTGGGCGTACTGTAGCTTTAGGAATGGTAAGAGAGTTAGGTCCAGTTATAGCAGGTTTATTATTGGCTGCTAGAGTTGGTGCTAAAAATGCTTCTGAATTAGGAGCAATGCAAATAAGTGAGCAGATTGATGCTCTAAGAGCTTTTGGTACTAATCCGGTTCAAAAACTTGTTGTGCCAAGAACGGCAGCTGCTGTTATAATGTTTTTCCCTTTAACCCTGATAACTGATATTGTGGGTATTTTAGGAGGAATGCTTGTTTCAGCAACATCGTTAAATCTTGATCCATCTTTTTATTGGAAGTCAGCTGTTTATGGTCTTCAAGGTAAGGATTTATTTGTAGGATTCATAAAACCATTTATTTTTGGTTATTTTGTTTCAAGTATAAGCTGTACTTATGGTCTTTCAACAACTCACGGTACAACAGGTCTTGGTAGATCTACAATAAATGCAGTTGTTGTTTCTTCGATAGTCATTTTATTTATGGATTTTGTTTTAACGAAAGTAGTTTGGGAAATATTATAATATGATATATTTGAAAAATGTAACGATTTCTTTCGGTGATCAAATTATTTTAGATAATATAGATTTTAAGGTAAATAAAGGTGAGACTGCCGTTATATTAGGACCTAGCGGTGCTGGTAAAAGCTCTTTATTGAAAGTGATTTTGGGTTTGTGGAAAGTAGATACTGGCAATGTGATTATTGATGGTATAGATATTACTAATTTAAGTGAAAGAGAGTTATTTCCAATTCGTCAGAGAATGGCGATGGTTTTTCAAGGTAATGCTTTATTTGACTCTTTAACAGTCGAGCAGAATGTAGCCTATTTTTTAAGAGAAAATAAAAACCTTAGTGAGAAAGTAATAAGAGAAAAAGTTAGAGAATGTCTTTCTTTCGTTAATTTAGATGATACAGAAAATTTATATCCTGAAGAATTAAGTGGTGGTATGAAGAAAAGAGTTGCAATTGCTCGAGCAATTGCAAGTAATCCAGAAATAATTTTGTATGATGAGCCAACAACAGGTCTTGATCCAATAAATAGCAAAGTAATTATTGATTTGATAAAAAAATTGCAAAAAAATGGGGCTACCTCTATTGTTGTAACTCATATAATTAGAGATGCTCTTGCTGTTGGTGACTCTTTAACTTTAATTGAAGATGGCAAACTGGTTGCTTCTGGCACAGTTGATCAACTACTGACATCTGATAATAAGTTTATAAATGAATTTTTTTATGAAATTCATGACGAAGCTGCTTTACTTAATCAAATTAAAACTAAAAATTGAAAACAATTGGTGTGGTACAAATGAATAAATCAAAATATTCAATGTCTAATTTAAAAGTCGGGATAACGGTATTTATAGGTTTAATTATATTTATATTCTTTATGTTTATTGTTGGTAGTGAAGAGAATTACTTTACACCAACTTATAAATTAAGAATGTTTGTTAGTGATGTAAATGGACTTGCAAAAGGATCTATGGTTACTCTTGGTGGATTAAAAATTGGTTATGTTGATGATATGGAATTTTCAGTAAAAGATGGAATAAGTGGAATTGATATAGTTTTAAAATTAAAATCTAAATATGCAGACCGTATAACACAAAACTCAATAGCTGAAATTAAGACTATAGGTTTGCTTGGGGATAAGTATGTTGATATTACAATAGGTCAAAAAACAGAAAAAATACTTCAGGAATATGAATATTTAAATGTTAAGAAATCTTTTGAGCTAACTGATATCGCAGTGGATTTGAAAGAAGGTATAAACGAATTCAAAAAAACAACAAAATCTATTCAAGTGATTATCGATTCAATAAATAGTGGTAAAGGTACTATAGGTAAATTAATCAAATCTTCAGAAATATATAATGATGCATCATTATTTATTAAGAACTTGAATAAGCTTTCAGATGCTTTGAATAACAAAAAAGGGTCATTAGGAAGACTTATTAACGATAATGATCTTTATAATGATTTGAAAGTTACCATATCAGAAATTTCTTTAATCACAAAAAATTTAAATAAAGGTGAAGGTTCTTTTGGTAAATTATTAAAAAATGATTCTCTTTATATAGAATTAAATAATACAGTAAATAAAGTTAATTTATTACTGAAGAAAACCGAATCTAAAGATAATGTTGTAGGTGGATTAGTTAATGACGAAGCTTTATATGATGATGTTGCTAAAACAATTAAAGAGTTGAATGAACTGATAAAAGAGATCAAAGAAAATCCAGGGAAATTTTTTAATTTTTCAATTTTTTAAAAAAACAAAATGAAATTGGCAGGTATAAGGAGAAAAAAGGAATATAATATGAAATTAGCAGGTATAAGGAGAAAAACTGAATTTTCTCCTAATCATGTATTAAATGATTTTTTAATTATTAATCGAACTGCAGAAGAGCTTGCAAAGTTAGGTGCAGAAGTTGTAATGTATGATGAAGATATAATTTCTATAGATGTAGTGAAAGAACCATTTATTTTTTCTATGGTTCAAGGGCCTAAAGGTGTAGAAAAATTGAAGAAAATTGAAGAAAAATCTCAATTGGTAATTAATTCTGCACATGCTGTTTATAATTGCTATAGATTCAATATGACAAAGCTTCTTACTAATAGTGGTATACCTTTCCCAAAAAGTTTTATCGTGAATACAGAATCTTACATTGATGGTGAGATTGATTATTTTAATGGGAAAAAATTCTGGATTAAAAGAGGTGATGCTCACGCAGTTCATATCGAAGATGTAACTTTAGCATATAATAAAGAAGAAGCTAATGGAATTATCAAAGAATTTAATAGAAGAGATATTAAACAAGCAGTGTTGCAAGAACATCTAATTGGAGATACTGTAAAATTTTATGCAATTCGAGAAATGAATTTCTTTTATTGGTACCACTTAAATGGTGAATACCATACTCCTTTTGATGAAAACAAGCTTAAAAATTATGCTTTACAAAGTGCAGAGGTTTTAGGTTTGTACGTTTTTGGTGGTGATGCTGTAATTTCTCCTAAAGGTGATATAACAATTATTGATATAAATGATTGGCCAAGTTTTGCTCCAGTAAGAGAGCAGGCTTGTAAATTAATTGCTCAACTAATTTATAGGAAGGTAAAAAACTATGAGTAGCAAAAAGAAATTTGTATCTATAAAGACCGAAATCCCTGGTCCAAAATCTCTAGAATTATTTAATTTTGAACAAAATTATATTTCTCCTGGAATTCAAACTATTGCCACAATAACAAAGATCGTTCCAGAAAGAGGAGAGGGTTGCATAATTGAAGATGTTGATGGTAATAGATATATTGATTTTATTGCTGGCGTTGGTGTAGCTGGTATTGGTTATGCACATCCTAAATATGTTAAAATGATGCAAGAACAGGTTTCAAAAATTCATGTGGGTTCATTTACTTCAAGAAATAGGGCGGAATTAGTTAAAGAGCTTGCAGATTCTTCTCTGGGTGATTTGAAGAGAACGCAATTTTATAGTAGTGGTGCAGAAGCCGTTGAAGCTGCATTAAGGCTTGCAAAGTCTTATACAAAGAAAACTGAATTTATTGGTTTCTGGGAAGGATTTCACGGTAAAACTCTTGGTGTTGTTGGTTTATTGGGTGATACTTTTAAAAATGGATTAGGTCCTTTGCCAGTTGGTACTTTTTCATCCCCTTATGCTAATTGTAGACATTGCCCTTTCAAAACCACATTTGATAAATGTGATTGGCTTTGTGTTGACTTTTTAAGAAAAAAAATTCGATATGAAACAACAAATAATATTGCTGCAATTGTTGTTGAACCTATTCAGGGAACAGCAGGTAACGTAGTCCCTCCTAAAGGATTTTTAATTAAATTGAGAGAATTAGCAAATGAAATTGGCGCTTTGCTTATTTGCGATGAAATGATTACTGGCTTTGGAAGAACCGGTAAAATGTGGGGTTCACAACATGATGATGTTATTCCTGATATTATTACAATTGGTAAAGGCTTTGGTGGAGGTTTCCCTATGTCAGGTTTGATGTCACGTGATGAAATAATTTTTTCTAAACCGTTTGCATTACCAAGTGGTAGTTCCTCAAGTTATGGTGGCAATCCTTTTGCTTCAACAGCTTCTTTGGCTGCAATAAGAATCATAAAAGAAGATGGGCTAATTGAGAATTCAGCAAAGGTAGGTGAATTTATGTTGGAAAAATTAAAACCTTTTGTTGATAAATTTCCCTTTGTTGGAGATGTAAGAGGTAAAGGGTTAATGATTGGAGTTGAGTTAACTAAAGATAAGAAAACAAAAGAAAAACTTGATAAGAAAAATTGTGAATTAATTTTCTTTGAATTATTAAAACGTGGTTTAATAACAATGGCATATAGCCCATGTATAAGGATAAATCCACCATTAGTTATAACAAAAGAACAGGCAGAAGAAGGTATTATGATAATGGAGGAGGCATTTACAAGTGTCGCCGATAAACTCAACTTATAAAGCTCGTGATGTAGAAGAAACTCTTGATATTTATTTTTATAGACCCTTTGGTTATCTTATTGCTTTATTTGCAAAAGTAATTGGGTTAACTCCTAACATTGTTACTTTTTTAGGAATGATGTTCGGTATTATTGCCGGACATCTTTTCTATTATAATAGTTTTAATTTAGATATAATTGGTATAATTCTTTTAATTTTAAGCGAAGCTTTGGATAGCGCCGATGGTCAACTCGCAAGGATGACAGGTAAATATTCAAAAGTTGGACGAATACTTGATGGTGTTGCAACAAATTTTATATTTATTAGCATATATGTTCACATTAGTTTAAGAATCATTAATACTGGTACAACAGAACTAATTTTTATAGTGGCAATTTTAAGTGGAATATCTCATTCTTTACAAAGTGCTATAGCTGATTTTTATAGAAATTTATATCTAATGATTGTGCATAAAAAAGGTGAGTTAGAAAGTATTGAAAATATAATTGAAAATTATAAAAAGCTTACATGGAAAACTAATTTTTTTGAAAAATTATTCATCAGATTATACATAAATTATACTAAAGAACAAAATGCTTTAACAAAACATGCACTTGAATTGATAAAAATTATTGAAAACAAATATTCCTCTTCTTTGCCACAATCATTTATAGATGAATATAGAAAAAAAATGAAGCCATTTTTAAAATATCATAATATTTTAACTACCAATACTCGCATGATTTTTCTTATAATTTCAATTTTAATAAATAATATATCTTTATTCTTTATTTTTGAAATTATTGTTTTAAACATTTTATTGATTTATGTTATTTTAATGCAAAACAAATTATGTAAAAATTTAAGTTTAAGTTTGGTTAAATAAAATGAAAAGAGGCGCAATAATTGGTTTAGGTAAAATAGCCCTAACTGCTCATTTACCTGCATATGAAAAGATTTCAGATAAAATAAAAATAGTTGCTGGTGTTGATATTCATAGAGAAACCTTACAACAAGTAAGTAATCAATATCCAGAAATAAGGTTGTATGATAACCTTGATACCATGTTTGAAAACGAAAATATTGATTTTGTTGATATTTGTTCGACCCCAAAAACACACTATGATATATTAAGTAAAGTGGCGAATAAAGGAATAAATATTATTTGTGAGAAACCTTTTTCAATATCACTAAATGAAAGTATTTCTGCTGCAGAAATAATAAAGAAAAATAATATTGCTTTTATTCCCTGTCATCAGTATAGGTACTCTCCAATTTGGAAAGAATTTAAAAAAATGTCTGAAGAAACTAAAGAACAAAAAATATTTGCACAATTTAATGTTATTAGAATGAAAGCTGATGAGGGGTATAGTATTAGCAATACCGGATGGAGAACAAATTCTTCTTATTCTGGTGGTGGTATAATAGCAGATACCGGGGTACATTATATTTATCTTGTTTATTGGATGATTGGTGAACCTTTAAAAATAACTTCTAACATTTATAATATTTCACATAATTATGAAGTCGAAGATACAGCAATAATAATAATTGAAACAAAAAAAGGTGTAGCACAAATTAATTTATCATGGGGTGGAGATAAAAGATATAATTCTGCAGCAATGATTTCAAAAAATGCAGGTTTATATTACGATGGCGAAAAAATGGTTAAAAATTTTAATGGAAATGAGAAAATAATTCCTGTGCCTGATGCTTCAGATAAAACACATTATATAAACTATTATGTTGATTTATTCAAAGAGTTTTTATCAGAAATTGATGATAAAAAAAATAAAGATTATTGGTTAAAAGAAGCAGTTAATTCAATAAGCATTTTAGAAAATAGCTATAAATCAGCAAAAATCGGACAAACTATATCTAAATGAAAAAGGGAACAAAAATATTTTTCTTTACAACAGGAATAATAATTTTTTTAGTTCTGGTATATTCTTTTGGTTTTGATAAAATATTATTTTACATAGATAAAACAGGTTATTATTTTATTCCTATTTGTGGGGTTTGGTTAGTTGTTTATATTTTAAATGCATATGCATGGCAACTAATTATTGATAATAATAGTTGTAGTTTCACTAAACTAATTGCTGTAAGTATAAGTAGTTTTGCAATAAATTA
The DNA here is from genome assembly GCA_036567745.1 of Ignavibacteria bacterium. Taxonomy (GTDB): domain Bacteria; phylum Bacteroidota; class Ignavibacteria; order DATCTW01; family DATCTW01; genus DATCTW01. The sequence goes on from DATCTW010000041.1 coordinate 89,414, forward strand.
TATTACTCCTTTTGTAAATTTAGGTGGTGAACCATATAGAGTTCTTGCAGTAAAAGAAGATATTGGCTTAAACAAAGCAGTATCTTCTACTCTTTTATATAATATGTTGCATATACTTTCACATTTGTTTTTATGGATAATAAGTATAGTACTTATTTTATATTTTTACAATTTAGATTCTGCAAGTTTTATTTTGCTGCTCATTTCATTTATTGTTATTCTCTTAATTATGTTAATTTTCTTTATTGCCCACAAAAAAGGAGTTTTTAAATGGCTTATAACCATATCGGATAAAAAGCTATTAACAGGATTACATAAATTATTATTAAAAAATAAAGAAAAATTAGAAATTATTGATAAAGAAATAATTTTTCTTTTTAATGAGAAACAATCTGTATTTTGGTTAGCCTTGTTTATAGAATTTGTTTCAAGAGTTATAATGTCATTCGAGTTTTATTTTATTTTGAATTCAATAGATATAAATATTAGTGTCCTTGATGCTATAGCAATTAATGCTGTATCGTCTTTAATACAAAACATCCTTTTTTTTATGCCAATGGGATTAGGTGCAAGAGAAGGGTCATTATACCTAATTATGGAAAGTTTAGGTTTAACTCCAATGTTGGGAATTTATGTTTCTGTGATTAATAGAATAAGAGAATTTTTCTGGATTTTTATCGGGTTATTATTGATTCAGATTACAGGAAAAAGGAAATATACAATTAATGAAATTATGGATGTGAATAATGATTAATGCAGTTTTTTTTGATTTTGGTGGTACTCTGGATACTGATGGTATTCATTGGAGTGAAAGGTTCTGGGATATTTATCAAGAATTTGGCCTGAATATTATTAAAAAAGATTATGAATATGCTTATGTAGAATCTGAAAAAAGAATAGGAGGTGATAATTACAAAATAAAAAGTTTTTTTGATGTATTATACTTGCAAATTTCTTGTCAATTTGATGTTTTGAAAGAACAGGGTGTCTTTCAAAATATTGATAAAGATCTACTTGACAAAATGGTAAAATCTTGTTATGAAGATGTAAGAAAGACAATGAATTCTTCAAAACATATACTCGAATTATTATCTAGCAAGTATACTTTAGGTATAATTTCTAATTTTTATGGAAATTTAAAACAGGTTTGTAAAGAGTTTGGTATTGATAGTTATATTACGCTCTTTATAGACTCAAAAATTGTTGGTCTAAAGAAACCAGACCCGGCAATTTATAAATTAGCTGTAAATTCGTTGCATTCAAATCCAGAAGATCTGGTTATGATTGGAGACTCTTATGATAGAGATATCAGCCCTGCAAAATCCGTAGGTATGAAAACTATCTGGTTAAAAGGCAGATCCTGGAAAGAATATTCTGGAGATTATTCAGATGCAGATTATATAATTAATTCATTAGCGCAATTAAAAAATATAGATTTACTTAATTAAAAAAATTATAATATGGAGTTGTTATTATGAGTATAAATAAAAAACCAGAGAAGGCAAAGGGGAAATTAGGTGTGCTTATTGTAGGTATTGGGGGTGCAGTTTCAACAACATTTTTAGCTGGCACACTCGCTATTCGTAAGGGTTTGGCTGATCCAATAGGATCTATAACTCAAATGGGTACAATAAGACTTGGAAAACGGAATGAGAATAGATTCCCATTAATTAAAGATTTTGTTCCACTTGCTGATTTAAATGATTTGGTATTTGGTGGTTGGGATATAAGAAATGAAAACTGTTATGAATCCGCACAAACTGCAAAAGTACTTGAAGAAAAAGATTTGCTAAAGGTAAAAAACGAGTTGGAAAGTTTGAGACCAATGAAAGCCGTTTTTGAAAAAAGATATGCTTCCAGATTAGTAGGAGATTGGGTCAAGCAAGCCCCAACAAAATATCATTTAATGGAAATGTTACGAGAAGATATTAGAAAATTTAAGGAAGAAAATAAATGTGATCGTCTCGTGATGATTTGGTGTGCAAGTACTGAAATATTTATTTCAATGAATGGTGTACATTCAACTAAAGAAAGTTTCGAAAAAGCAATGAAGGAGAATCATGTAGATGTATCTCCAAGTATGATATACGCTTATGCTGCTATATCAGAAAATGTTCCTTTTATTATGGGTGCACCAAACTTAGCAGTAGATACACCGGCCTTAATGGAATACGCTAGAGAAAGAAACGTTCCAATTGCTGGTAAAGATTTCAAAACAGGACAAACTTTAATGAAAACTGTTCTTGCTCCAATGCTTAAGGCAAAGATGTTAGGTTTATCTGGATGGTTTTCAAGTAATATTTTAGGAAATAGAGATGGCGAGGTGCTTGATGACCCGGAGAATTTTAAAACAAAGGAAGAAAGTAAATTAAGTGTTCTTGAAACAATTTTGCAGCCAGAATTATATCCAAAGCTATATAGCAATTTTTATCATAAAGTAAGAATTCATTACTATCCACCAAGAGGTGATAATAAAGAAGGTTGGGATAATATTGATATATTTGGATGGTTGGGATATCCAATGCAATTAAAAGTAAATTTCTTATGTAGAGATTCTATTCTTGCTGCTCCATTGGTTTTAGATCTGGTGTTATTTATGGATCTTGCCCAAAGAGTTGGTTGGTCAGGGGTTCAGTCCTGGTTATCTTTCTTCTTTAAGAGCCCAATGCACGAAAAAAATGTAATACCAGAAAATGATGTATTTATTCAATTAATGAAATTGAAAAACACTTTACGTGTATTAATGGGTGAAAAACTAATCACTCATGTTGAAAATGAGGAAAACCTTGTTAATGAAATAATCGATGAAGTAATTTATTGAGATATTTGGTCCTTCATAAAATATCTCCCTTTATTAATCCCCGGAGTAGTTTCCGGGGATTTTTTTTAAATTTAATTATACATTTAATCCTATCTGAACTGTATTGCATTTTACATTCTAAATAAATATTTTCATAAGTAAATTTTTTTATGGGAGAGAGAAAAAATGATTGTAAATGAAGCTTTAAAAAAAATTTCTACAATTGCATTTAAACAAAATACTGAAAAAGTAATTGAAACAATAGCTGAAGAACTTCTTTCTTTTAACAAACAAGCAAAAATAGTAAAGCTGGAAAATGAAAAAACACAATTGAATGATGGTAACTTTTACATTTCTATAGGAAAACAACTTTTTTTTGATGATTTCAATTTTGATGAAATTTCTTCAAAGTATCCAGAAGGTTTTGTGTATGTAAAATTAGATGAATCAGGAAAAGGTTATATCGTCTCTTCTAAAACATATCTTTTATATTCTGCATTTTGCTATCTTAATGAAGAACTTGCAAAGGAGGATATTTCCATTCTAAAAAACGGCAAAATTATACAACCATCTTTTATTTGGCAGAGAATTTCTTATGATTACTTTTTAACTCAATCTGGTAGAACTCAAAGATGTTTTGATAGAGAAAAGTATATTAAATATTGTGCTCGGATTGGAGTAACTCATGTAGAAGTGAATGGTTTATCATATCCTATGGGAATAGAGGAGGGTGTAAAAGGTGAAACATATCAAATGTTTTATACATATTGTCCTGCTCTTGATCAATTTGTTTATAGTGAATTAAATAAAGGCATTTATCCATATTATTATCTTTCTGCTAACCTTGCTTATTTAAAAGATAATGCAACACTTGCAGTAAAATATGGTTTAACCCCAGGTTTGTTGTGTTTTGAACCAAGAAATGTACCCGAACAATTATTAGAAAAGTACCCTATGCTAAGGGGCTGTAGAGTTGATCATCCTTTTAGGAGTTTTAAACCAAGATATAATTTAACTATTACTCATCCAAGAGTATTAGAACATTACGCAGAAATGATTTCTAAATTATTGTACGAGGTTCCACAATTAGGTTTTATGTCAGTATGGACTAATGATAGTGGGGCTGGTTATGAACATACAAAATCTTTATATGTTGGCAGAAATGGTGGTGCATATCTTATAAGAGAGTGGAAAAATGATGAGGAAATTGCTCGTCTAGCAGGAGAAAATATATTGAGATTTTTAAGAACTTTGAGAGACGCTGCCTCAAAGATAAATCCCGATTTTAGAGTAGTTACAAGATTGGAATCTTTTTACGGAGAGCACGAAACTGTATGGGCTGGGTTAGGGAATAGGATAGATGTAGAAACGAACACATTATTAGCCAGAGGTTGGGATATGCCTTACTCTCATCCAAAATATCCTGAATTAAAAGAAGTAGCAGGTTCCTTATATCATGATTATATTGATCCAAAAGAAAAAGTAGTTATGAGGGAATTGGAATCTAAGGGTGGTGAAGTTCATTACTTTTTCTCTCATGGTTTGATGAATATGTTCGAATCTTTAATCGGTGTTCCGTTTCCATGGCAAACCTATAAAAAGCTTAAATCAATGAAAGAAGTTGGTGTAAGGTTAAATCTTACTCAAGGTGGAATCAATCCTCCTGATTTAGTACCTTATGCAATAAACCATGAGGTTTTTAGAAAGTTTTTCTATAATCCCGATTTAGATATTAATGAGACTATAAATGACATTGCTAGAAAATGGGTGGGTGAAAAATACTACACAAAGTTAGTTGAAGCATGGAAAAAGATAGAAGAAGCAATTCTTGCTTACCCTATCCCAAATCAACTTTATTCTACCTTTGGGTTTACATGGTACCGTTTGTGGTGTAGACCTCTTGTTCCAAATATTGAAGCCATACCAGAAAGCGAAAGAGCTTATTATGAAAACTTTATGTGTACTACACCACATAATCCTCAAAATGTTGATCTTGCAAAGGATGTTCTTTTTGAGCTAACAACTCAAGAAAGGTGTGAGTTGGCTAATGAAAGATATAATAAGTATCTATGGAAACCTCTTTTTGAAGCTATTGAACTTTTAAATAGTACATATAACAATATTCCTGAAAATGATGTTGCTAAAGAAGTATTTTATGATCAATTAATAAGAGCTAAAGCATTGAAATGTTGGTTAAAGACAATGCAAAGTGTTGCCCAATGGGTCATGGGTGTACATGGATTTTTGAAAACTGATGATACTGCTAAAAAAGCCTATTATAAGAAAGTAGTTCAGGATATGATGAAAGAAGAAATTGAAAATGCGAAAGATTTTATAGAATTATTTACAGCTTCAAAAATCGAGTTTATGGCGATATCAAGAGAAGGAGAAACTCCTCTTATTTATGGAAAAAATCTACCTGAACTTGTTAAGAAAAAAATCGAGCTAATGGAAAAACATATAAATGATGACCCATATATCGATCCAGATTATATGATGAAACGCGCTGCAATGCCAGTATATTGAGATTGTTTTATGTTTTTTGAAATACTATCCCCGCTTCAATAAAGAACGGGGATATTTTTTTTATTGAAAAAATTTTTGGAGGGAGATATGAAATTAATAGAAGCATTCAATAATACCTGTAAAATTGTTATTCAAAAAGGTTGTAAGGAGGTAGTTAAAACTGTTGCTAATGAGTTAAAGGGTTATACTAAAGGAGCTCAAATAATAACAGCTGATGATGGAAAAAATCCTGAATTAGAATCAGTGTTTTATATCGGTTTAAGTAATGATTATTTTTTTGAAAAAAACTATTATGAAAAAGCAATAAAGAAACATCCAAATGGTTTTTTTCATTTTTGTATTGACGAAAAAGGTGGTGGGAAACTTATAGTATCCAAAGAAGGTTTGTGTTATTCTGCATTTAGATATGTTGTAGAATTTTTAAATGATAGAGATATTAATGATTTTAAAATTGGAAAAGATTTTGAAGCATCTTTTCTGAACCAAAAAGTATTATGGGACCATTTCTTTGCTCAAGGTGGTAGAACCCAAAGAAAAATGGATAGAGAAAAATATGTTCAGGGTTTGGCTCGCTTTGGCTTTAATCAGATAGAAGTAAATTCATTAGCTTACCCAATGGCAATGGAGTGGGGTCCAGTTGGTGAAGTATATCCAATGTTTTATACTTATATGGCTGCTCTTGATCAATTTGTTTACAGTGAGCTGAATCGAGGTATTTATCCGTATTATTATCTTAAAGCAAACTTAACTATGCTAAAGAAAAATGTTCAGCTTGCAAGAAAATATGGTTTAACACCAGGTTTATTCTGTTGTGAACCAAGGAACGTCCCTGAAAAACTTTTTAGAAGATATCCTATGCTTCGAGGCGGTAGAGTTGATCACCCATTTCGAAGTTTTGAACCAAGATATACACTTACAATTGCGCATCCAAAAGTAAGAGACCATTATAAAGAAATGATTCAAAAATTATTGAAGGAAGTTCCTGATCTTGGATATATAACTATCTGGACAAATGATAGTGGCAGTGGTTATGAATACACTAAATCATTATATGTTGGAAGAAATGGTGGCCCTTATTTAATTAGGGAGTGGAAAAGTGATGAGGAGATTGCTAAAGTTGCTGGAGAAAACATTTTACGATTCCTGAGAACTATTCGAGATGCAGCATCTGAAATAAATCCCGAATTCAGAGTAATTACTAGATTAGAATCTTTTTACGGTGAGCATGATACCGTATGGGCAGGTCTATCAGATAGAATAGATGTTGAAGCCAATACCCTTTTGGCTCGTGGTTGGGTAGAAATTCCCTATAAACATCCAAAATATGAAGATATTAAAGAAATTGCTGGCACTCCTTATCAATACTATTTAGATAAAAATGAAAAGAAGTTTATAGATGAATTAGATTCTAAGGGAAGTGCTATTCACATAAATATTTCTCACGGTGGTTGTTTACAGATGTTTGAACCACTGATTGGAATTCCTTATCCTTGGTTAACATTTAGCAAGATAAAATCTATGAAGGAGCTTGGAGTAAAATATTTGAGTCATTTAGGAGGAATAAACCCTCCCGATTTAGCTCCATTTAGCATAAACCATGAGGTATTTAAAGAATTTCAATTTAACCCTGATATGAATATTGATGAGTCAATTAATAAAATTGCAAAAAAATGGGCAGGAGAAAAATGCTATAAAGAACTAGTTGAATCCTGGAAATATGCAGAAGAAGCTATAAAAAGTTTTCCTATTATGACCCTGCTTTATTGCATATATGGTTTTACTTGGTATAGACTTTGGATTAGACCTCTTGTACCGAATATTGAAGCTATCTCTGAAAATGAAAGAAGGTATTATGAAGAGTATATGTGTACTACCCCTCATAACCCTAATAATGTTGATTTAGCAAAAGATGTTTTATTTGAACTTACTACGCAAGAGCGAGCTGAAAAAACTGTTAATAGAATGGATGAATATTTATGGGTAAATATTAATAAATCTATTAATATTTTAGAAGAAACATTTAAAAACAATCCAGATTGTATAGTGTTATATGATCAAAAAGAAAGACTAAAAGCTTTGAAGTATTGGTTTAGAACTTATCGCAATGTTGCAGCATGGATTGCTGGTGTTCATGGTTATATTAATTCAAAAAGTGATGAAGATAGAAAAAGATATAAATCTTTAGTGAAAGAAATGATAAATTCTGAGATTGATAATACTAAGGAACTAATATCTTTATGGGAAACCACTAAAGTAGAATTTATGGCAATTTCTGGTGTTGGAGAAACACCACTTATTCATGGTGAAGAATTTGGAGAACAACTGAAAAAGAAAATTGAACTAATGAAAAAACATATAAACGATGAACCTTACATTGATCCAGATTATATGATGAGAAGAGCTGGACTTATTTGGCCATAAAATTATTTTTTTTAGGGTATCAATTTATTGGTACCCTTTAAAATTTATTTTGGTTATGGTTTTTTATTTTTTGAAGTTTAGAAAAGAATAGAAATACTTTTACGATGATTGGTTTAATTTAAAATACTATCCGGAGCACAAGACTCCGGATAGCACGTATTAATTTATCTTGATTGTCTGATAATATCAATCATATCACGCACTGCTCTATCAAGGCCCACAAAAACAGATCTTGCGATAATAGCAAAACCAATACTACATTCTTCAATCTCTTTTATTTTTAATATCGGTTTGATATTATAATAATTAATACCATGCCCGGCATTTACTCTTAAGCCAAGAGATTTTGCAAATTTTGCTGCGTGTTCAATTTTTCTCAAGTTTTCTAAAAATTCTTCTTCCGTTCTTGAATTAGCATAATCTCCTGTATGAATTTCAATGAAATCTGCACCAACTTCTGCAGATGCCTCAATTTGTTCTTCTATAGGATCAATGAACATACTGACATTTATTTCGTGTTTATGTAGTTCGTTTACATATTCACTTAAATAATGTTTTTTGCTTTTAACATCAAGACCGCCCTCTGTTGTAAGTTCCTCTCTTTTTTCTGGAACAAGTGTTGATAGATCAGGTAAGGTATCTGATGCAATTTTTAATAGTTCTTCAGTTGCAGCCATTTCAAGGTCTAATTTAGTTTTTATTGTTTCTCTTAATAGCCTTAAATCTCTATCATTAATATGTCTTCGATCTTCACGTAAATGGCAAACAATGCCATCAGCGCCTGCTAGTTCACAAATGTGTGCGGCAGTAATTGGATCTGGTTCAATATCATCTCTAGCTTCTCTTAATGTAGCTATATGATCGATATTTATTGCGAGTCTCATTTTATTTCTCCATTGATTTTTAAATAAGGGTTAAATTTTTTTTCATTTATAATTTTTGTTGAATCTCCGTGACCCGGATATACAATTGTTTCGTCAGGTAGAATAAATAGTTTTTCGGTTATTGATTTTATTAATGAATCCATCGAACCTTGAGGAAGATCAACTCTACCAACGGATTCTTGAAAAAGAGTATCACCCGTGAATAATACATTATCTTTTTCAAAATAAATACAAATGCCTCCTTGAGTATGCCCTGGAGTATGAATAATTTTAAATTTTCCTAAAGTTGAATTTAAAATTTCGTTGCCATTTAGGATAATATCAACATCAAAATGGGTGTAATCATTATTTACAAGGTTCAGCATAAAATCAGGAGGATGAAGCCAGAAAAGGTCATTGCGATGCATTAATATTTTTGTGTTAGTATTCATTTTAAATTTATTTGCATCAGCAATATGATCTATATGCCCATGTGTTAGTATTAGATATTCTAGACTAAGATTTTTCTTGGATAAAAATTCATTAACTTCTTCAAATGATTGTGGTGGTGCATCAATTAATATTGAATTTTTGTTTGCTTCATCATAAACAAGATAGCAGTTTGTTTCAAATGGTCCGGCAATAATAGTTTTAATTATCATAATTTATTTATTTAAAAATGATTTTAATTCATTAATGTTTTCTCTACTTCCAATAAAAACTGGTGATTTTTGGTGTAATTCTTTTGGTTGTATTTCTTTTATATTTTCTATTCCATCTATAGCATATCCACCAGCTTGTTCTGCCAAAAAAGATAGAGGATTTAACTCATATTGCAATCTTAATTTCCCTTTTGGATTTTTTTTGTCTGCTGGATACAAAAATATACCACCATACATTAGGGTCCTATGAAAATCGGCAACAAGAGAACCTATATACCTTAAAGAATAATTAGACTTTTTTATATGGTCAATGTAAGCTTTTATCTTATCATTCCAAAGATAATAATTACCTTCATTTACGCTATAAATTTTACTATTAGCAGGCATTTGTAATTTTTTATGTGATAAAAGGAATTCTCCTATTCCTGGATCAAGTGTGAATGCATAAACTCCATGACCACTTGAGTATACCATCACAGTGCTTGGTCCATAGATTACATAACCAGCAGCAAGAAGTTTTGTTCCGGGTTGAAGAAAATCGGTTATATCAGGCTCTTTACCCAAAGATGTTTGTCTTTTATAAATTGAAAATATTGTTCCAATATTAATATTTACATCAATATTAGAAGAACCATCAAGTGGGTCAAAAAGCATTATATATTTTGCCCATTTTGATCTTTCTGGAATTAAAACAATATCTTCATTTTCTTCAGATGCTAAAGCTGCAAAATGACCACCCTGAGTCATCGATTGAATTATTTTTTCATTTGCATATACATCTAATTTTTTTACTGCTTCTCCGTGAATATTCTTAGATCCCGTAAATCCAAGAATATCAACTAAACCAGCAAGACTAACTTCTTTCTGTACAATTTTTACAGCAAGAGTTATATCTCGTAAAAGATTAGAGAACTCACCAGTAGCTGTTGGGTGAATTCTTTCTTCATTCACTATATGTCGTTCAATTGTTACGACTTTATTATCATTATTCATATCAAAATTTATATAAACTAATTCAAAATATCAATTTACATTTAAAGTATTGAGTTTTTTATTACTGATTTTTTAATGTATATTATATATTTTTTTGAATATTGTTGCTAATAATTATTGTTTTTGATAAATTACAACATTGTTGAATTATTAAAAAGAATACTATGAAAAAAGATTGGACTAATTTTAGAAAAGATAACTTTTTATCTGCAAAGAGCGAATTATTGGGAGGTTTTAAAAATCCAGAGGTTGTATGGAGTGATAATATTGGTGGATATGTTAGAGATTTATTTACTATAAAAAATAGTGATGGCACCAAAGATATTATTTTTGCAGCTGGTGGAAGAATAATCAGAAAAAATTATCTGGGTCAGAGTTTATGGCAATCTTCACCAAAAGGAGTTGAGGGAATATCTTTTATAATTGATATTGATAATGATGGTATCGAGGAAATTGGAGCAACCAATGGAAGAGAACTTTTTATATATTCCTCATTAACAGGAGAGTTGCTATTCTCTCATTATTTTGGGCCTCCTTTGAGTTCGGGCGCTCTTTACTCAATGATTATTGCTCATAATTTTGATAAGAAGAATAATTTCTTTAAGGTTTTAGTTGGTTTGTGGAGTTCAAGATATGTTTTGGTCTTCGATTTTAAAAATGGTTCTAGAAATGGTTACCTGCAACATAAGATTGATGTTAAAGATGGTTTCCATCCGACGGTTCTAGCAACAGATATAGATAATTGCGGAAAAGATGAAATTATCGTTACTAAACGTGGAGCTATTTATTTTATTGATTCTGAAACGGGAGAAGTTAAAAAATCTATTGATTGGATTTCAGGAGGGGAAAGAAGACGAAACTATGGCTTTTTCCAGATTGCTGATGTAAATAAAGATGGTAAACCAGAATGCGTTGTTGCATCATCTCTTGTTACAAGACATATTTCAATGATTGAAGTTGATAATGAAGGTAATATGAATATCAAATGGGATAGATTTATTGAACATATTTATCCAACTGATACTACTGAAGTAAGACATTGTTTTAGCTCACTAAAAGATGTTGATGGTGATGGTTTTGAAGAACTAGTTTTAAGTATTTTTAATTCTAAAAAGGATAATAAATGGTATACAGAAATAATAAACCCTGTAAGTGGTGAGATAAAATATTCTTTTGAAAATGTTTATATTTGGGGTTTACATGATATTGATAATGATGGAATTTATGAAATATTTGCAAGTACTGAAACCAAGAGAACAACCGATAAATATTCAACTACTTTTATTTTGAAATATGAAAATGGGGTGTTTAATAAAAAATGTATCAATAATAACACTAAATTTGCAACAAGATTTATAAATTCCAAAAACGACTTGTCAATATTTAGGCTTGAGTTTTTACCCGATGATATCTTCACAATAAAGACTTCAAATGGTTTAGCTTTCCCATTAATTGAATTTCAAGATAAAAAAACTTTAATAACTCTCAATTTTCTTAATGGAGTAAAATCGATTATATTGAATAAGGAATTTGAAAAAGATATCCATATTTCATTGATTGACGATTTGGATAATGATGGTTTTGATGAAATAGTTTTTAGTGATGCTCTGGGGTATTCGTATATTCTTAAACTAGATGGTAATATAATTGCAAAATTTGAAGCTTCTACTTCACTTCCAACTGGGATGTTTGGACAAAATAAACCCGCTTTCACACCAATAACATATTATGATGAAGAACAAAAGAATTCATATTTTTTGATACCAAATTTATACAATAATATCTCGATTTATAAGTTTGAACATAATCTTAAGCAACCAATAAAGTTTAAAGAAATTGATAATATTGGCAAAAGAGGTTGGAATTGTAATCAGGGATTAGGTTATGTTGCACAGTATAAATCAAAAAAATATCTGTTTTTAGCATCTGCTAAAGCTGATCATTCAGTACTTCAGGTTCTTGATTTAAATGGTAATCTTTTTAAAGAATTTCATTTTGATGACTTTCCTCCTCCAAAATATAATAATAGAATTGGTTTATATGAATGGCTTTTGATAGACGAAAAGATTCTTTTAGCGTCGTTATACAAATCTTATTCAATGAACTCTGAGGAAACATTTGCATTTGATTTTGAGACAGGTAAACAATTGTGGCATATCAAAGAAGTTGGTGAAGGAGATTATGGAAGAGGATTTGGGGCTTATGGATTTACCAGTTATTATAAGGATAGTGAAGGAAGGTTGCATACTTTCTTTTTAGCTAAGGATACTTTTTGCCATTTTGATGCTCATTCAGGCGAGTTTATTAAACCGCCTCAGGTAATTACATTTATTACTGAAAAGGTTTTAAAGGAAAAAGGAATATATAGCATTTCAGATGAGGATCTTGCAACCTGGACTGATCCTTTTAGTGCTTATGGATCTATCGCAATTGAAGATATAAATAATGATAATGAAAAAGAGTTGTTATTTATTGGTTGTTTCAATGCAATAGGTGCTCTTGATATGAATCATAATGTTATATGGTGGGATAATGCACCTCTTTCTGATTTATGTATGAGATATCCTGGTATTTGTGATATCGATAATGATGGGGAGCTGGAGATTGGTGTAGGGCATATTAATGGTAAATTTGTATGTTATTCAGCTAAAACCGGAAAAGAAAAATGGAGTTTTAATCTTGATTCCGTAACTTCTGATATTGTTTGTTCTGATATAGATGGTGATGGATATTATGAGTTTATTTTTGGTACCTCTGATGGAAGGCTATTAGCTTTAGGTAATAATGCTAAAATAAAATTTGAATTAAAATTTGATTCAAGCGTAGGAAGTCCAATAATTGCTGATATTGATAATGATAATAAATCTGAAATAATTGTATTAACTGGTGATTCAAAAATTTGCTGGGTAAAATGATTAAAAAGTGGCTTTATAAACTTGAACCATATTTTTATTTAGCACCTACTATTATTGGTTTACTCCTCTTTAGTGCTGGTGCAGTAATAATGTCCTTTTTGATTAGTTTTACTAAATGGGATGTTATTAATCCGCCAAAATTTATTGGATTTCAGAATTATTTAATAATATTCCAATCAGAATTGTTTTGGAAAATATTCGGTAATACTTTTTATTATGTTATTCTTAATGTGCCACCTTCTATTGTTATACCTTTAATTATTGCTGTTTTGTTGAATCAAAAATTAAAGGGTATAAATATATTTAGGAGTATTTATTTTCTTCCTGTTATTTCTTCAATAGTTGCAATAGCTTTGGTATGGAGCTGGTTATATAACCCAGAATTTGGACTGATTAACTATGTTTTAAAAAAATTTTTTAATATCGATGGTCCTAGATGGCTTGAGGATGAAAATTGGGCAATGCCAGCAATGGTTATTATGAATGTATGGAAAAGTATGGGATATAATATGGTCCTCTTTCTTGCCAGTTTGCAAAATATACCAGACTCTTTGTATGAAGTATCTGAAATTGATGGAGCTTCAGGAATAAAAAAATTTTTTAATATTACTTTACCACTAATTTCACCAACAACTTTTTTCGTTTTTATAATAACTATTATAAGTTCGTTTCAGGTTTTTGAGCAGACTTATATTTTAACAAAAGGTGGACCTGCAAATTCGACATTAACCTTAAGTTATTATATTTATCAAAATGCTTTTTTATATTTAAGAATGGGATATTCTTCAGCTTTGTCATATATTCTCTTTGGTATAATATTTATTATAACTTTACTCCAATTTAAATATCAAAAAAAATGGGTTCATTATACTTAATATATGCATAAAATAAAATATAAAATATCAACGTATATTAAAAATTTTCTGTTATATTCTTTTTTGATCATATTAGCAATTATTATGATAGCTCCGTTTATATGGATGATATCTACTTCTTTAAAAGAAACCGGAGCAATTTTTACTTTACCTCCTGAGATTATACCATCAAATATATCACTAAATAATTATAAAGAGATTTTCGAAAGAATACCTTTCCTTAATTTTACAAAAAATAGTATAATTATTACTATTTCAGCCAGTATCGGTCAGGTTGTTAGTTGTTCTTTAGCTGCTTACGCTTTTGCAAGAATGAAATTTAAGGGTTCAAAAGTTTTGTATTATATTCTATTATCTACAATGATGATACCATCTCAAGTTACAATTATTCCTACTTTTATTATTATGAATAAATTAGGGCTGGTTGATACACATCTTGCTTTAATATTACCTGCTTGCTTAGGTGGAGCTTTTGGCACATTTTTGTTAAGGCAGTTTTTCTCCTCTATTCCAAAGGATCTTGAAGATGCGGGAAAATAGATGGATGTGGTAGTCTGAGAATATTTTATCATATCTTTTTAATACAATCAAAACCAGTATTAGCAACTTTGTTTATTTTTGCTTTTATGTTTTACTGGAATGACTTATTAAGTCCTGTAATTTTTCTTTCAAGTTTAGATAAAATGACTCTTACTGTAGGCTTGGCTTCAATTCAAGGTATTAATTATGATAGGTTTGATTTAATGATGGCAGGATCTTTTTTGAGTATGATTCCAATTTTGATATTGTTTGTTTTTGCTCAGAAATTCTTTATTAAAAGTATAGTTAGTACAGGTCTAAAAGAATGAAATTAAAAGTAAAAATAAAAATATTGTTTGTGTTATTTCTTTTATTAACTTTTTTACTCTCTTGTAATAAATCTACTGATTATAAAAATGATGGTAAAATTAAAATTAAATTGACTACTTGGTTTATTTATAACATGAAGGAATGGGAAGGTGCTATTAAAGAATTTGAAAGAACCCATCCACAAATAGAAGTTGAGATCGAAAATGTTGTATACTCAATGCATGTTCAAAAGTTATTAACTTCATCTGCAGCTAAGGTGCCCATTGCTGATTTAATTATTTTAGAAGATTGGTTTGCAACAGAAATGCTCGAAAGAGATTATTTTATAGATCTAAAAGATAAAATCTTCAACGATCTTGATACTTCGCTTATTTTTTTAAAGCCAATTGAAGATTATAAAAATAGTAAAGGTGAAATAATCGCTTTTCCTAATTTTTTGATTTCTTCTGTTCTATTTTATAACAAAGATATTTTTGATAATGCAAAATTAAGCTATCCTGATTCAACATGGACTTATGATGATTTTTTGCAGGCTGCAAAAAAATTAACAAGAGATAAAGATGGTGATGGAATAATTGATGAGTGGGGTGTTCAACTTAATTATAGTCCTTTTCTTGATGTTCTGCTTTACGCGTTTGGAGGGGGAGTTCTATCTCCAGATAGAAAGAGACCAATGATTGACAAACCAGAATCAATTGAGGCAATTAAATTTTTTGTAGATCTTTATAAAGTGCATAAAGTTGCTCCTGTCCCTAATCCTGCTGCTATGTCTAATACAGTAGCTTTTTTAAGTGGGAAATTTGCCATGGCAATAATTTCAAATTATGTTACAAAATTTAAAAGTGTGAATTTTCGATGGGATTACACCTACCCCCCTAAGGGAAAAGCGAGTAGGGTTTCAATACGTAATTCAATCGGTTTTGGTATTCCAAAAACATCAAAGAATAAGGAAGCAGCATGGATTTTCCTTAAATGGTTAATTGAATCTTTACCACCACAATACTCAACTATGGCAGAGGGAATAATGCCAAATAACAAAAAACTTGCTACATCAAAATATTTCTTAGAAGGAGAACCAATTTGTAACAGAAAAATATTACCTGATCTACAAGAAAATTATTCAATTAATTACACAAGAACTTCTTTTGCCGAATTAAAAGATTATGGGTTCCAATCTGCAATTGAAAGAGCTATAAGTGGTAAATATACAATCGAAGAAGCTGCAAAACGTGGTAATAAAAACATTGAAGAAGTATTAAAAAGAAGTGGAGAATAACAATATAAAATAAATTTAGGGTGAAACTTATGGAGTTAAAAGCAGGAGTTATTGGATGTGGGTTGATGGGTGATATTCACTCAGAATGTTTAAAAAATATTGATGGAATGAAAATGAAAGCTTTCTGCGATACAAATATTAAAAACGCAGAAAACTTATGCAAAAAATATGACGGAGAGTATTTTACCGATGATTATTTACGATTATTAAAAGACGATTCACTTGATGCAATTTATATATGCACTTACCATGATACTCATACTTTTCTGGCTTTAAAATGTTGTGAATATAAGAAAAATGTTTTTATTGAGAAACCATTAGCTTTAAATCTTGAAGAGATTTATAAAATTGGTAACGAAGTTGATAAAACTAATATTTACTTTATGGTTGGATTAAAAGCAAGATTTTATCCTCTAGTTAAAAGAGCAAAGGAGTTTGTAAAAAAACCAATTTTAACTATAGGTCAATTATTGGATGAAAAATGGGATGATACTTTCTGGGCTAATCATCCAACTATGGGTGGTGGTAATGTTATGTCTCAGGGTTGTCATATTATGGATTTAGTATACTATATGAATGAATCTGAACCGAAAACAATTTTTGCTACCGGAGGCAATTTTAATCATCCAAAGTTAGATATTATTGATAACATCATAACAAATATTGAATTCGATTCTGGAGCCATTGCAAGCGTCACTATTGGGGATTCTGGTATTAATCCATTAGTATCAAAATTTTCTTTACAAATATTTGATGGAATTAATTCTATCCACCTTTTTAATAGAATGAAAAGCGGTTTATTTGTAGAAAATAAAAAAGAAACAAAATATGAAGATCCTGAAGAATTTGCTTTTATAGAAGAGAATAAACATTTTGTGTATTGTTTAAAAAATAAAATTAAGCCAAATGTTACTTGGATTGATGGTTTAAGAACTACAGCAATGATATTAAAGTCATTTGAATCTATAAAATCAAAAAAACCTATCGATTTTAATTTATAATTTTTATAAGGTGCTATAATGAGAAATAAAAGGATTGGAGCAGTTTCTTTTCTTGTAGATGATGAACTAACTACAATTAAAAAAAATATTGAAAGAGCTGTGAATTATATCGAAAAAGCTGCTAGTTATAACATAGACATTTTGCTTTTGCCTGAAGCTGTGCTTACTCAAAATACCGAAGAGGCTGCAAGATCAAAAGGAGGAATATATCCTATAGAGGTTTTCCCTGGAAAAATTACAAAGTATTTTTGTGAAAAGGCTAAGGAAAATAAAATTAATCTTCTTTTTCCCAATTATGTTTATTTTCAAAGAAAGATATATAACCAAACTACAATAATAAATTATAATGGGGATATAGTAGGATATTATAGAAAAATTCAACCAACATTTGGAGAAATTAAATATATTTATGCGGGAAACGATTTTCCTGTTTTTCAGTTAAGTGATATTAAGATTGCAACAATGACTTGTCTTGATATTTATTTCCCTGAAATTTGTAGAATTTATGCGATGAAGGGTGCTGAAATAATATTTTGGCCAACTTTAACACACGGTCCAACCCAATCAGGCCTTGAAGCACAATATAGAAGTCGTGCTATAGATAATTCAATCTATCTTGTCCAATCTAACATCTCATGCAAACCTCCATATGCCCCTTATGCTGGAAGGTATCAACCCGGAAGAGCTAATATAATTGATTTTTATGGTGATATAATTGCAGATACTGGTAGAAGGGAGGGTATTTGCTTTTCAGATATTGATTTTGATGAAGTTAAGATTACTTCTGGTGTTCTTGGTTTTAATGATGTAGATGAAACTAGAAAAGAATTTGAGTCTATTATTAGAATGGAATTATATTCAAAAGAATACAAAACTATTTCAAAAAGCCAAAAAAAGAGTAATTTTTATCTTAAGAAAAATTAATTAAATAAAGTATAATAAATTATTATCTTGTTTTTATTATACATTTTTTGCATATTTAACTAGGGGTATTAATAAATCAATTTTTTTAACTTTAACTCTTACTATGGTTGTTATGACTAACAATTATTTTAAGAAATTTCGAATTATATTAACTATAATAAACAAACATTTAAGTTTATGTAGTTTTATTTTTTTTATAGCTTTTCTAATTTTCTCACATTTCTTTGTATTTGCACAAGAAAAGACAATAAAGGCAACCAGAACACATTCCGAAATAAAAATAGATGGTGTTCTTTCAGAAAATGATTGGTTAAAGTCAGATATTGCTACTGATTTTATACAAAGAGATCCAGAAGAAGGTAAATTAGAAACTGAAAAAACTGAAATAAGAATACTATATGATGACGAATATATTTATTTTGGTTGTACAATGTATGATAAAGAACCAGATAAAATTACTAGAAGGTTAGCAAAAAGAGATAATGAAATTGATGCTGATATGATCTCTATTAGAATAGATTCTTATCACGATCATTTGACATGTTATGAGTTTACTTTACTTGCTTCCGGAACTCAAGTAGATATACTTCAGTATGATGATGGAAATAGAGAAGATATTTCATGGAATGCTGTATGGGATTCAAAAACATTAATTACTGATTTTGGTTGGGTTGCAGAAATAAAAATACCATTCAAAGAATTACGTTTCGATAGTAAAGAAATCTCAAAAATATGGGGAATAAATTTCGTTAGGTATATTAGTCGTAAAAATGAAAAAAGTATGTGGAGGTTTATACCCAAAAATCAAGGTGGCTTTATCTCGAATTTTGGACATTTAACTAATTTAGACTCAATTAATGTTCCTTTTAGATTAGAAATATTACCATATATTTCAAATGCTTTCAGGAAAAAACCTCTGATAAATGAATATGAAAAATACAAAAAATATGATTTCAATACAGGATTCGATTTAAAATATGGGTTATCAAGTAATTATACATTAGATATTACAGTAAATCCTGATTTTGGTCAGGTGGAAGCTGATCCAAATGTGTTAAACTTAACAACATTTGAAACATTTTATCCAGAAAAAAGACCTTTTTTTATTGAGGGTACTCAAATATTAAAATTTTCAACTTTTGGTGGTGATGATGGATTGTTTTATTCTCGAAGAATAGGGAAGCAACCTACAAAATCTGTTTCTTTGGGTGATTCTGATGTAGTAAGATTCTACCCTGAAAATACTACTATTCTAACTGCAGCTAAAATTACCGGGAAAGGTTCATCAGGGTTTTCTTTTGGTGCTTTAAATGCTGTGACAAGCGATGAGTATGCTAAAATTATTAACACAAGTAATCTAAAAGAAAGGGAAGAATTAGTTGAACCTCTTGCTAATTATTCTGTGGTAAGATTTAATCAGGATTTACTAAAAAATTCAACTGTGGGTGGAATACTTACCTCAGTTGTTAGAAAAAATAATTATCCTGCTTTTACTGGTGGTATCAATTGGAAAATTAGGCTGAATGATAATCTCTTTATTATAGATGGTTTTCTTGCTGGTTCATCAACATATTCTAATATTACAAAAGAAAAACTCACTGGAAGCGCAGGAAAAATTGCTTTTGGGAAATTAAGTGGTGAGCATTGGCTATATGAAATTTCTCAGGATTTTACGAGTAAAAAATATAACATAAATGATATTGGTTATTTCAGAAGACCTAATGATTATGGAACGACTCTTGAACTGGCTTATAAAGATGAAAAAGTTAATGATTACTATAGATATATATATTTTGAGTGGAATTATGGTATAAGAGATAATTTTGATCGAGTAAATTTATATAGAAATACTTCTTTTGAGTTTCAAATATGTTTTCTTAATTTTTGGATTTTTGGTTCAAGAGTAAATTATAATTTTGGTTTATATGATGATAGAGAAACAAGAGGCAATGGGTTATATAAAAAGCCAAAATCAATTAATTACTCTTCTTCTTTAAGAACAAATAATTCAAAAGATGTCTATTTAAGTCTCTCAGCTTCATATAATAAATATGATAGAGAATCAGATAATTATTCTTTTAGTCCTCAATTTGTTATTAAACCATCTACAAATGTATACTTTAATCTAGGATTTAGTTTTCAAAAATATAACAACTATGAGGGTTTTGTAACAAATATATATACAGAAGATAACAAGATTAAAACTATCTTTGCAAATAGAGACACAAAAGAATATAATTTTAGTCTTTATAGTTCAATTACTTTTTTAAATAATCTTTCACTTGAATTGTTTTCTCAATTGTTTTTTGCAAGCGGTCAATTTAAAAATTATAAACAATTAATTGCTCCTGATAAATTTGTGCCAACTGATTTTTCAACGAATTATGATTTTAATTGGAATACTTTTAGATTTAACTCTGTTTTAAGATGGGAATATTTACCCGGTAGTACAATTTATCTTGTTTGGACGCACTACCGTGGTTATTTTGATAGAATATATGACACTAAACTTAGCGAAAATTTTGATAATATTTTTGATTCAATACCAGATAATGCTGTTATTTTAAAAATTAGTTATTGGTTAAACATTTAAAGAGTTGATTTTATGAAAATACTTTATTTTGATACTTTTTCTGGAATTTCAGGAGATATGATTTTGGGCGCTTTCATTAATGCAGGTCTGAGTGTTGATACATTAAAAGAAGAGCTAAAAAAATTGCCAATACGTAATTATGAAATTGTTACAAAAGAATTAAAAAGAAATTCTATATCCGCTACAAAAGTAGATGTTAATATTCTTAAACATGAACATGTTCATAGAAATATACAGGATATAAACAAAATTATTGATGAAAGTGATTTAAATGAAAATATAAAAAATAATTCAAAAAAAATATTTTATAAAATTGCAGTTGCTGAAGCAAAAGTTCATAATACAGAGATTGAAAAAGTACACTTCCATGAAGTTGGAGCTATAGATTCTATAGTTGATATTATTGGAGCGGCTATTTGTATAGATTTGTTAAAAATTGAAAAGATCTTCTCAACTCCTATCAAAGTTGGTAGTGGCGGTTTTGTAAAAACTCAACATGGCCAGATTCCTATTCCAGCACCTGCTACTTCTGAAATATTGATTGGTTATCCATCAACAATTGAGAATATTCCTTATGAGTTAACTACTCCAACAGGAGCCGCTATTGTTACGACATTATCAAGTGGTATGATGACTGGTAATGAATTTAATATAGAAAGAATTGGTTATGGTGCTGGAGGTATAGAGATCCCAAATACACCAAACCTGCTAAGAATTTTCATTGGTCATTCGTATTCTGAATTTGTAAATGATGATGTGATTTTAATTGAAACAAATATCGATGATATGAATCCCCAGATATATCCTTTTGTTATTGAAAGAGTAATTCAATTAGGCGCAAATGATGCTTATATTACACCTGTAATTATGAAAAAAGGAAGACCGGGAATTTTACTATCAATACTTGCTCCAAAAGAGCTTTCGACTAAAATTTTGGAGTTCATTTATTTAAACACTACAACTATTGGTATAAGAATGCTTCCTGTTAAAAGAGAGATACTGAAAAGAGAAGAAAAAGAATTTGAAACATCATTAGGAAAAATTAAGTGTAAAATAGTATATCTAAATGATTCGAATAAAATTTACCCCGAGTTTGAAGATTGTAAAAAAATATCCTTAGAAAAAAATATCCCACTAATTGATGTTCAAAGAATTGTATTTTCTGAATTGAATAAAAATAACAGTATGGTTTAAATGGGGTTGATAATTTCAACCCCATTTAAAATTGTATTATTTGAGGAAAACCATTTTTTTAATATTTAAATAATTGCTCTGTTGTAATTTGTAATAATAAACACCAGAAGAGATTTTATTAGGCCTGAAGGTAATTTCATATTCTCCAGCATGTTTATATTCATCTATTAAAGTTTGTACTTCTTTGCCCATAATGTCATATATTACTAATTTTGTGGGTCCATTGCTTTCGAGACTAAACTTTATTTTTGTTTCAGGATTAAATGGATTTGGATAGTTTTGGCTGAGATTGAATATGCGAGGTTTAAGTTCAATTACTTCATTTGTGTTTTCAAATCCAACATAAGCTCTAATTAAATAAATAAATACGTTGCCTGAACCATCTGTTATATAATACCATCCTGGTGGTTTGTTGTCTGAAGGGCTATTTTGGTAAGTATAACTATGATAAGGTGAACTACTTGGATATTGAGAAACCATAATATATGCAAACTTAGAATCATCCTGAGGTACACCAAATGCTACTGCAAAAGAGTAATCAGTTTTAATATTTTGTGATTTTAGATTAGCAGTTAGCCAATTTGGGTATGGAACAGGATAAGGATAGCTCGGTGTTTCAGTGCTGTTAAGAGTAAAAAATTCAGAAAGTCTTATTCCTAGAGGAGAGGGATTAATAACACCTGTTAATTTATATACTGCACCAGTAAGAGTTCCAATTCTCCTCGCAGCTACTTTTATTGAGTCTAATCTTCCTCCTTCAACTGCATCAAATGTAACGCAAATAGTATCAAGAGGAGGCCTTTTTAAATATCCTACTGGTTCAGTATCATCCCATTTTAATTCAACAGCTTTACTTGCACCAGTTAACGTACAGCTATAAGCTTGATCATAAAAGCTTTCAGGATTCATAATAGCAAAAGTAATTATGTTATATTTTGTTCCAAATTCTGGTTCTGAAAAAGTACCATTACTTGAAATGTCTAAAACCCTTTTTCCTGTTGAGCCAATTTCTATAGCTTTTATTACAAGTGAAGTAGATTTTGTACTAAAAGTTGCTTTAATGTTTTCACCAGCTTTTATTGTAATATATTCTACAGCATAAGGCTCTACAGTATTTTCTATAATAATATTTGGATTATAACATAGTTTACCATAAGGTTTAGTTAAGTTTTTATAATTATAACCCCAATTTGTATTAATGGTTTTATCATCAAGGTTATTTGCAATAAACCAATTAATTAATAAGTCTTTAAAAGTAATATTTGCACCAATTTTTGAAAGAGCATCAATATATGCATTTATTCCATATTGTTGTGTTTCAACAATCTTTCTGAATATTGAGTTTCCAAATTGGTCAAGTAGATATACACTAAATCTTGCAGCACGAGAATAATCGTTCAATACTTCATCACTTAAGGTGCTTCTCCAATCAAATAAATAGTGATTAGTTTCTCCAGCATATCTTCCTTGGTTATAAATAGGATAGCCACATATAACCTCAGCTACCAAAGAACAACTTTCGTTAACGAAAGGTTGTTGTGATGAAGTGCGATGATAGTTCCAATGTATCATGTGTTGAAATTCGTGCGCGAGAGTTGACATTCCTCCTTGAAGACCAGAGGAAGTTCTTAAATCTAATGGATTAGCATCTATGAAGAAAATCTCAGCGTTGTTATATCCTACCTCATTAGAAGAGCTGAAGTAACCCTCAATATAACCGCCATCACCATCATAACCATCTTTAATATCTAGAATAAAAATTATTATTTTGGGGTCATTATCAACATCAGGGGGATATCCGAATGTTTCTGTATTTGTCTGGTATATTCCTTTTGTTGCATTAGCAGGTGTTCTACTATCAAAAGCTGCCTTTATAGAATCTACAGCAGCTTGATTTACTCTTGAATTCCACATTGCATCTTCTACAAATATATAACAGTTTGTTCCCACAGCTCTACAGGTAGAATTAGTCTGATATTGTTTATTACTGTTAGTGAAATCTACTGCATACCAGCTCTTTGTTGAACCAACAGTAAAATTCCAGGCAGTTTTTTTATTTAATTTTATCTTATCAAAATAATCAGGATTTTCTCTTAAAAACTTTGAAACCTCTTCATCTTCTTTCCAGAGTAGATGAGTACCATCTATTGGATAAATACCACTATTTTCTTTTTCAATTTTTTCAATAATTTGAGAATAACCCTTTGTAAAAATACAAAAATTAAGAATTAGAATTAAAATTAAGAATTTTTTCATAGATTTTACCCTTTCTTTGTGTTGCTATTTTAATAATTGATATTCCTTTACAAAAATTTTTGGTGGTAATTCTGAAGAATCCTTTTTATTATAAATTATTTTTGCTTGTCTTCCTTGATTTTTAATTAATACTTCTTTTATTTCCATAGAGGCTTCTAACCTATACACTGTTATTGAATCTGTTTGTAGGGCTATCTCGGAAAAGGGATCGTTACCAATCATACAAATTACCCCTTCTATACTCTCCTTACTTGAAGAACATCCAAGGAAAAGTGAAAAAATAAACAAAAGATATAAATATTTCAATTTATCCTCCAAATTCTATTGTTATTTTCTTATCAGGTTTATTATGTTCTCTATATGCATAGTATGAGGGAACATATCTACAGGTTGTATATTCATAATATTATAATTTTTTGATAAAAGTTCAATATCTCTTGCCTGGGTCTGTGGGTTACAGCTAACATAAATAATTTGTTCAGGGTTGATTGATAGTAAGACCTCTATTACATCTTTGTGCACTCCACTCCTTGGAGGATCCATTATAACAACATCAGGTTTATATTTTGCATACTCAAGTATTGAATTTTTTAAATCTCCAGATATAAACTTGCAATTATTTATATTATTTAGTTTTACATTTATTTCTGCATCATAAATTGCTGAAGGAACGAGTTCAAATCCTAAAATATTGTTACAATATTTTGAAACATAGATTGAGATTGTACCAGCTCCACAGTAAAGATCCCATAATAAATCAATTTTTTTATTTGTGAGAAAACTTTTTACTACATTATATAATTTTTCTGTTCCTTTAGTATTTGTTTGGAAAAAGGAATTTGCTGATATAGAAAAAGTATAATCACCTAATTTTTCAATAATTTTTCCTGAACCATAATACACCTTTTCATGTTCACCTACAGCCACCTGAGATTTTTTTGAAGTAATATTATTAACTATCGTAGTAATAAAGTCGAATTCATTAAGTAATTCCTCGCAATATTTTTTTAAAATTTCTTCGTTGTTATCAAAGGTAACAAGGTTAACCATAAAATCATTTGTGTTTTTACTTTCTCTAATAACTAAATTTCTTAGGTATCCTTTTTGAGTTTTCGTTGAATAAGGAGAAAGATTATTTCTTATAGCAAAACTTCTTGTAAAATTGAGTACCTTTACACTTTTTTCAGATTGCAAATAACATTCATCTATATCAAGTACTTTATCGTATCTTTCAGGTATATGAAGTCCTAATGCAAAGTTATTAGTTTTATTTTCTATTCCAATTTCTTCTTGTGTTAACCAACGTTTATCTGAAAATGAATATTCCATTTTATTTCTAAAATAATAGATATCATCTGAAGGCACTGGATCATCTACATTTGGTGAATCTATTTTACCAATTCTTTCTATTGAATCATAAATTGCATCTCTTTTATATTTTAATTGTTCACTATAAATCATATTTTGCCATTTGCATCCACCACATAGGCCAAAATATTTGCATCTTGGTTTAATTCTTTTTTCAGATTCTTTTATAATTTTTACTGCTTTGCCAAGCGTATAATTTTTTTTTGATTTGTAAATTTTTACTTCGGCAACATCTCCAGGTATTGCATTATCAATAAAAACGACAAAGTTTTCAATTCTTGCTATTGATTTTCCTTCATTAGCATAGTCTTCAATTGTTAGTGTATATATTTTATCTTTCTCGATCACATTTAATCCTTATAGTAATTTCCCAACAATATTTTCAACACCTTCTAAAATAATATTTTCCCTTAACAAATCAAGTGATGTTTGAATATCATCGTAGAGTATTCTATCTCCAGTTAAATGAGGTATGTGTTCTCTGATTATTTCGTAAGCTTTCCCTGAACCCTTACCACATTTTAATGGAGAATGAAAATCAATACCTTGTGCTGCACAGATAAATTCTATTGCTACCACAGCTTGTGTATTCCTTAATATTTGATAACACTTTGTAGATGCAATACTACCCATTGAATTATGGTCTTCTTGATTTGCAGATGTTGGTATAGAATCAACTGAAGCAGGATGAGCCAATACTTTATTTTCTGATACTAATGATGCAGCTGTATATTGAGCTATCATTAGCCCAGAATTTAAACCTCCTTGTGTAGTTAAAAATCTTGGTAAACCACTCAGGTTACCGTTTACAAGTCTTTCGATTCTTCTTTCAGAGATGTTAGCAAATTCAGAAAGTGCTATTCCTAGAAAATCTGATGCAAGCGCAATAGGTTGTCCATGAAAGTTACCACCTTCAAAATGTTTTTCGTCTTCAGGGTAAATTATCGGATTATCTGTAACAGAGTTTATTTCTGTTTCTATAATATTTTTTACATATCTAATTGTATCTCTTGAAGCACCATGTACCTGAGGTATGCAGCGAAGAGAATATGCATCTTGAACCTTTTCGTGATTATATCTATGTGATTCTCTTATTTCACTATTCTCAATAAGCTTTCTTATATTTGCTGCGCACTCTTTTTGACCATTATGTGGTCTTAGATTATGAATTCTTTCATCAAAAGGAGTATCCGATCCTTTAAGAGCTTCAATGCTCATAGAAGCTGAAATATCAATGATTTTTGATAGATCGATAGCATAACCAGCACATAATGATAGATAGGCACTCATCATTTGCGTGCCATTTATTAAAGCTAAACCTTCTTTAGCTTTTAAGGTAATAGGTTGCAAGCCAATTTTTCTCAAAGCTAAATCAGCTTTGAGAATATCTAATTTCTCAATTTCTATTTTATCTACAGTATGAAGTTTGTAATTAAATCCTTTGTTAAATACAGCCTGAGAGCCTGATCTTGAAATTTTTTCAGGAATTACTACAAAACCGATTCCCATCATTGATAAAACAAGATGAGCCAGTTGAACTAAATCACCACTAGCACCTACTGACCCCTGTGAAGGAATAAGAGGAATAATGTTATTGTTGAGCATTCTTATCATAAATTCTATTGTCTCTAACCTTATCCCTGAATATCCCTTAGAAAGTGTATTTATTCTCAGTAAAAACATCGCCTTTACAATTTCAATTGGTAAAAATACACCCGTACCAGCAGCATGACTATAGATCAGATTTTTTTGTAATTGTTCGATTTCATTAATATTAATTTTAACATTGGCAAATTCCCCAAAGCCTGTAGTAACACCATAAATAACAGAATCCTTATCAATCCATGAATCAATCAATGCACGAGATTTTAATATTTTTTCCCTGGCTGAAGATGAAAGTTCTACAATGTATCCATTATAAACTACATTAAATATGTCATCTAATGTTAAACTATTACCATCAATAATAATTTTTTTCATATTAATAATTCTTTTATTTTAATTAATAATTATTCATAAAATTGGAAATATTTTCAGGATTTAATCAGAGGCAGCTGGTAAATAGATAGTAAAGATTGAACCTTGACCAACTTTTGATGATACAGTAATATATCCATTATGTTTGGAAATAATTGAATAGCTAATAGATAATCCTAATCCCATTCCTTTTTCGTTGCCTCTAACTTTTGTAGAAAAATACGGGTCAAATATTTTTTGGAGATTTTCTGGTGGAATACCTACTCCGTGATCTATAAATGATATTTTAACATATTTGCCTTCTGGAATATGCAAATCAGATTTTTCAAAAACAGTACAATTTTCAATACGAATAATTAATTCACCTCCTAAAGGCATTGCCTCCTTTGCATTTTCTACAATCGAAATAACTACTTGCCTTATTTGATCAGGATCAATTGCTACCTTGTATATTGAATTTAACACCTGGAAATTTAGGAATACATTAGTACCACTTAAAGTAAGAAAAGCATATTCCCTTATAATATTTTCTACCGATGTTATTTCTACCTGTGGTTTACCGCCTTTTGAAAATGTAAGTAATTTGTTTGAAAGTTCTTTGGCTTTAAAACACGAATCTTCAGCTCTCGAAAGGAATTTATACATTCTATCAGTTTGTGGTATATTCATTTTTACAAATGATATATTTCCGAGTATTGCAGTAAGAATGTTGTTGAAATCATGTGCTATTCCTCCTGCTAAAATTCCAATTGATTCTAAATTATGAATCCTTTCGAGTTCGTATTGCATTTTTCTTTGTTTGGTTCTATCTTCTGCAGTAATAAAAATATGATTTTCTCCATGTAATTCGATTATTTCAGCATTTATATCAAAATCGTATGTCTCTTCATTAATTTTTACTTTGTGTGAAATTATTTTGTATCTAACAGCCATCTCAACTTCAAGTTCTAATTTTCTAAAAACACCAATATCAAAAAGCCCAACATCTATTATACTTTTACCTAGAACATCATTTTTTTGTACCCCAAAAAAATTGCAAGCAGTGCGATTAATATCTATTATGATACCTTCTTTCTTTGAAACGATAAAAAGCAAATCCAGACTTTGGTCAAAAATTTTACTTAATTTTTCTTCTGATTTTCTTATTTGTTCCTCAATTAATTTTGTTCTTGTTATATCTTTGAGTAAACCATCATAAGAAATCAATTCACCGCTTTCAGATTTTTCAGGTACTATTATGTTTCTTACCCATCTTAATTCACCTTGCTTGGTTATTATTCTATGTTCAATTGATTCAGATACTTTCTCAATAAAAATTTTGTCAATAAATTTTTGAACTTTTTCTCTGTCTTCATCATAAATCATTTTAAACCACAAAAACTCATCTCTAGAAAACTCTTCAGGTGAATACCCTGTAACATCAATACTTGAAGTGTTATGTATTGTTTTAATTGCTTTATTACCAGATATGATTACTTTATAATGGTAATCTGTGATTGAGTCAAGTATTCTTTTGTAATTTTTTTCATTTGAAGTTTCTGATAAATCTAATTTTGATTTATTACTATCAAAACCTAATAGAATTGCTAAAACAACTGATAAAATTTTAGAAATGGTCTCTAAAAATAATTTAAAATTGTTATCTATTGATTTTTCAGGAGAACTAGAATAGCTAAATAATCCTACCAAATTTTCTTTGTATAATAATGGTATAAAAATTAATGATCCTCTTGGTAGTGCTCCCTGTCTTATATCTATCTTTAAGGATTCTTCTGAATGATTATCCTCAATAAATAATACTTTTTTTGTATCGATAGCAATCTTGCTATAATATCCTACATCTTTTAGTTTACAACGCATAATGACGGGTGCGTTTGCACCTGACTTTTTATCAGGAAAAGCAATGCAATATTCATCAATTGATTTATCATAAATAGCAAGTTTAACGCCCCAATTCCCAGCTCTCTTAAACTTTTTTATACATTTAAAAAGTAAATTGGCTACATCGGAAAAATTATTTAACTCAAATACATTATTAATAAAATCTATTAATGTGTTTAGTTTTGATTTAATTGAAGTATGCGGAATACCTTCTTTAAATTCCTCATTCGATTCATTAATTGATTGGTCAAGTTTATTTTGTAGTTCATTAACTAAAGAAATTAACTCATCTTTTGTTTTATTTTTAAGATTTGTCATAAATCTTTCTGTATAGTTTTATCATTAAAGCCCGCAATATTATTTTTTTAATTTATAAACTTTTTTTAAAAAAATCAATATTATCGAAACTAATTAATATAGAATACTTTTTAATTTATATAATCTGTTTATTATGTGAAATTTTACTTTTTTCTATTATTCATACATTTTAATGAGAGATCTTGATATTTGAAAATAAAAGTAATATCTTATTAAAAATTTGGAGGATAACAAAATGATTAAAAATTTATTTTTATATATTTTTATCATACTGTTTTCATTCCTTGAGTTATTTTCACAATCTAATGTAAAAAATATTGACGAAAAAGATATTGACTCAACTATTACTAAAATTATGCATGAATGGAAAGTGCCAGGACTATCAATTGCAATTGTGAAAAATGATAGCGTTGTATTAATCAAAGGTTATGGATATCGTGATATAAATAAAAAATTGCCAGTTAATGGCCAAACTCTTTTTGGAATAGCTTCCTGCACAAAAGCCTTTACATGTACTGCTCTTGGCATTTTAGTTGATAGGAATAAATTAAATTTTAATAAGCTGGTAAAGGAAATAATTCCTGAATTTAAATTATCTGATGATTATGCTACCAATCATATTACTGTAAGAGATTTAGTAACCCATCAATCTGGATTACCCAGACATGATAGATTGTGGTATATGTCTCCTTTAAATAGATATGAGTTGATGCAAAGAATGCAATATTTAGAAATGAATAAGGATCTTCATCAAATATATCAATATAACAATTTAATGTACGTTGTGGCTGGTATTGTAATAGAAAAAATTGAAAACACAACATGGGAAGATTTTGTCAGAAAGAATATCTTAATACCTTTAGAAATGAAAAACACTTATTTATCAATAAACGACTTGATAAAAAATGAGAACCACGCATTACCTTATGGAGAAATATTTGGGAAAGTAGATACTTTGCCATATTGTAATTTAGATGCAGCAGGTCCCTGTGGCTCAATAAACTCATGTGCTGAGGATATGGCTAAATGGTTAGTAATGAATATGAATTCAGGGAAATTTAAAAATTTAGCTATTATAAATGAAAATACATTAAAGGAAATTCATTCTCCACAGATTCTATCTTCTAAAACTATTGATTATGATGAATTATATTATTCTCTTTATGGAATGGGATGGGGTATAAATAAATATCGTAATAATTTGTTGTACTCTCATTCAGGTTCAATTGATGGTTATGCTTCTTTAGTTACTTTTATGCCAAAAGAAAAATTAGGTATAGTTATCCTAACGAATTTAGAAGGAAATACAATTCATAGAACAATAGCATACTATATATATGATAAATATCTTGGCTTGGAGCCAATTAATTGGAACGAAAGAGCAAGAGAAAGAGATCAAAAAAATAAAATATCCGAAGAGAACAGCTTAAAAAAGTATGATTCATTAAAAGTTAAAAACACAAAACCTTCTCATAATTTATCTTCTTATGTTGGCGAGTATCAAAATCCAGCGTACGGCAAAGTATCTGTAAAACTTGAAAATGGCAGACTAAGATTATATTATAACAATTATTTTTATACACTAGAGCACTATCATTATGATGTTTTCATTGCGAATAAACCAGATTGGCAAGATAGAAAGAAAATAAAATTTGAAATGGATAAAACTGGAGAAATAACCACATTACTTATTCCTTTTGAACCTTTAGTAAATGATATAATTTTTAAAAAGTTAAATGTTGCTAAATAGAGAATTAATAATAAATGGTGTAAAAAGAAGATATTTTTTGTTTGTACCTGGAATAGTTAAAAACAACTTTTTAATTATTGCTTTACATGGTGCTGGTGGCAATGCAAAAATATCAATGTTTGAAACGAACTTAATAGAGAATGCAACTAAAGATGGTTTTTATATCGCTTTCCCTGATGCTTTACCTGGAGATATTAATAGAGAACCAGATTTTAAATACAATCCTCAAATATGGCAGGCAAAAGATATTAATGGCTTTGATTCGCCTGATTTAGTATTCATTAAAGAAATAATTAATAGTATTAAGAATGAGTTTAGCATACAAAATGTTTTTGTTACAGGGTTTTCTAATGGTGCTATTATGAGTTCATATTTATCTATAAAAATTCCTGATCTTATTAAAGCTATTGCTCCAGTATGTGGAAAGCTAGTAAAACCACCTAATAATTTTTATCCTTTTATTCCTATACTTCTTATTATAGGAGATAGCGACCCAATTTTTCCAATCAATGGTGGAGAGGTAACATTATTCTGGGGAAATAGAATTATAGTACCATCATTTGAAGAATATGTAGAGCCTTACATTGAATTAATTAAACCACCTCGAGAGATTACACACGAAACAACTAAAGATTATGAAAAGACAGAATATATTAACAAGGAAACAAAGCTTGTAATTTTTAAAATTTTTAATCATGGTCATATTTGGCCTGGTGGTAAAAGTAAACTTACCTATGAAATTACAGGTTATCCAAATAAAAATTTTTCTGCAAACGATTTTATTTTAAGTTTTTTCAAAGAACAAATTAAAAGTTAATTATTGGTACTTTTATTCTACTGCGTTTTCGTTAATAATAAAAATATTATTATCTACATCAAGAATTGCTTTTACACCTATAGGCACTGTAATTTTGTCTTCAATATGTCCAATCATATAACCATAAACCGCTGGAATTTTTAAAGTCTCTAAACGTGTTCTTATTACCTCTTCCAAACTTAAAGTATTACTAAATGCTGGTTTAGAATTTGGGGATTTGTAATCAGTTATTTTGCCAATTATAATACCACTTAATTGCTCTAATTTTCCTGATAACCACAATTGAGTTAGCATTCTATCTACACGATACGCTTCTTCTCCTATCTCTTCTATAAAAAGTATTTTGTTTTTGTAGTCAATATCATATGGTGTGCCGATAAGTGAAACGAGTAGACTAAGATTACCACCAATTAAAATTCCTTCTGCTTTTCCTCCATTGATTTTAATAATTCTGTTTTTGGTTTCAACTTTATTAGGTGGGGTAGTGGGATTCTTTATTTCTCCAATTTTTTTGTTTATAAATATTGCTTTTCTTAAATATTCTAAGGTATATTCACTATATGTCGATAAAGCAACTGGACCATGAAAGCATACTAAACCAGTCTTTACATAAATAGCCTGTAATAATGCTGTTATATCGCTATATCCTATTATAACTTTTGGATTTTTGATAATATTTTCATAATCAATATAAGGTAAAATTCGCATTGTTCCATATCCTCCTCGCATACAGAAAATACCTGATACATCTTTTCTACTAAACATTTCATTTATCTCATCTGCTCTTTCGGAATCTTTACCTGCTAAATACCCGTATTGCTTCATTACGTTTTTACCAACAACTGGCTCAAAACCCAACCAGCGCATTATATCGATAGCAATGTTTAAATCTTCTGGCTCTTCAATATACGAAGCTGGAGCAATTAGTCCTACTTTATCGCCTTTTTTTAATGCTTTTGGTTTTATTGTTTTATTATTGTTTCTTAAATTGAAAGGAAATATATTATGAGGTGCAAATAATAAAGAGCCTAATAATGCAGATTTTAATAAGAAACTTCTTCTTGTATCCATTTAATCTCCTTTTTAAAATTTTGCCTTTAAGAATAATATTTCTTTTTCTATTCCTGAAAAATAATATTTGTCTTTAGAACCTGTAAATGATAATCTTTCATTAGAAAGAATATTAACATCATAAATAGTATAACTTGTTAAATTTTTATTTTCTTCGGAATTGTAAAAATCTCCTACATAAGTATCAAGTAATTTATTACCTTGATTATCTATCACAACTATATACGAATTATGGTAAGAAGAATTTGGAGCCTGTGATATGCCGGTTAATAATATTCTATTTTCCTTTAAGATATTTACTTTTATACACTCTTCATTATTTATATTGCCGTAATTCTTTTCCCATAGAATATTACCGGTTTTATTCATACAAACCACATAAAAATCTTCTGTTTCTGAAAAAGATTTTGTTGAACCAGCAATAATAATGTTTCCATCTTTCGTTTCGTAAAAGTCGTTTATTTTTTCGGGTCTATTGCTACCAATTACATTTGAATGCACAATATCACCGTTATCATTATATCGTACTATGTAAATATCGTCAAATCTGTTTTTATCGCGTAAAATACCTCCTATTATAAAACCACCAGATACTTTCTTAATAGTTTTGATTATAACAGAATTATAATATTTTATTTTTTTTATTTGCTGATTAATTTTATTTCCATCTTTATCGGTTGTAATTCTTACAAGATATTTGGAATTGTTAGTATTCTCTCCAATTAATAACAATTCATAACCATTTGTAAGTAATTTGATATCAAAACCAGTACACTTCAAATCTTGAACTTTATAACTTTTCTCTAGTTTTATGTTTAATGAAGTATCGATTTTGAAGAAAAATATTTCATCTCCAAGCAATCCTAAGAAAAGGATTGAGTTTTGTTCAAATGTAGTATAGTTAAGTTTTTCAGAAAGGTTTTCTTTTGCTAAATTAAGTTCTTTTATTTTGTTCCCTGACTTATCAATTTTTAATAATATAATATTAGTTCTAATTTCACTGAAATCAAAATACCTTTCTTCGGCTATTATAAAGCTATTTTCAAATTTATCGGTAAATATTTTTATGCCTTCTTTTATGTGATCACTTCCATTAAAAGTTCTTTCAAGTAAAATATCTAATTTCGATGTTCCATAATTTATTTCGGTTTTCTCTTTTGGTAATTTTTCTGGAACAAGATGAATATAAAATTCTACAATACCAATAATAAATAATAATAACATTGTTAATAATAAAATCTTTCCAAAAACTTTTTTCTTGATAATTTTATTTTTGATTAAATTCTTAATTTCGGAATCATAACTACCAATAATAAAACCGAATTTTGATATTATTTCAGGGTTAGCTTTTTTAATGTTAAATTTCTCTAGTATTGATAAAACACTTTCAAAACCTTTTGCTACTTTTTGATTAGAATATCCAAACCCTGAAAATATAATAAATCTATTATTTTTGAAGTTAATTTTTAGAGAAGAATATTCTGTAATTAGTAATCTTGATCTATATGAAATAGCAGATAGGGTTTTTAACCATTTAGGAGGGTTTATTTCAAGTTCATTATAAGATTCGATATCTGAATAGTCATAAGAAAGATCTCCTTTATATGTAGAAACAACAAATTTATCATCTAATATGTAAATTGAAAAACTTGCCATTTTCATTTGCATGAAAATTAAATATATGGCTGGTATTAAAGGTAAGAAAAATAAGTATGATAATGGATTCAGAAATATCAATTGAGAGCTATTCAAGACAATAAATGGAATTACAAAAAACATAAAAAATAAAAGGTAAGCGATAAAATCACCTAATAATATTCTCCATCTATCGTAATAAAATTCATTTTGACCATGCTTTTTGTATGGTAAAAATATGAATAATAATAACCCTAATAACAAAACAAAATAAGAATACTTTCTTAATGGATAAAATATTTTTATTTTTGGGAAAGTATAAAACTGAAAATCATTATATGATGCTATCTCATATTTAACTTTTATTAGTAATGTGGTATCTTTAGGTATCTGGATATAAATTTCTTTTGTGTTTGTATTAAATTTATCTTTAATTTGATTTAAAAGAGGATCGCTATCGCTGAAATAATATGAATTGCCGAATTCACCTCTATTCTCTTTGAACTTATCGTCTTTTAATTCACCAAAAAAGTTTATCCATTCAGGGCTATCCTTTTTATAAATTTTATTTCTTGTTATTTCTTTTATATAATCATTAATTGGTAAATCATAAATGTATGAGCTTTCTGTTTTGAAAAATAATTTTTCCTTTGATTTTTTTTGTTCATTTTCTGCATTGAACAACGAAACTTGATAATATGAAGTAATATAAGTGAAAAAGAAAAACCACACTCCTGTAATTATACAAAAAAGCAATATCCATCTACGATAGTATTCCATATAAATATTATTTACCCCAAAAATAAATTAGTATATCATCTATTAAAGCTCTCCAATTGCCCCAGGAGTGTCCTTCGTTTACTTCTTTATACATTAGTTCATAACCATCAGCTTTTAAAATATCCCTGACTTTTCTTGTTAAATCAACTCCATCATTGATTGTGCCAGAAGTGAGAAATACTTTTTGATTGTGCTTTTCAGAGTTTTTATAGATTTCTTCCAACCTCGGAGCTCCGCTATACGCTGGTGATTGTATGGCTATTAATTTAAATATATCAGGTCTCATTAATGCAAAGTAAGTTGCACATACACCTCCATAAGATGTCCCTAATATTGCTCTATTATTGGGCGAATTGCTGGTTTTATATTTTAAGTCTATAATTGGAATTAATTCCTCTGAAACAAATTTTAAATATTTTTCGTTTAGCAAAAATTGAGTTTCTCTTTTATTAATTTGCAAAGAGTCCGGATCTCGAGGATCTATAAATATTGCTATAATTGGCCTAATGAGATTTTTGGCAATTAAATTATCTAAAACAATAACCATACTGCCTTTTTGATCATCCATATATTCATGTCCATCAGTAACATAAATAACAGGTATATCATTTAGCTTATCATAATTGTATGGAAGATAAACGTGATAAAGTAGGCTGTATCCAAGATTTTTACTGTGAATGCGAATGTTTTCAATTAATTTTCCTCTCTGAATACTTGAATCTCTAATCACATAAGGAGATGGTTCCCAATCAGGCATTCTTAGTTCAGAGTTTGGACCAAAACCACTCATCTGAATATTTTCATTATCAGGATCTAGAATCCAATTACCATCGACTACAATCTTATAATCTAATCTTGCATCAGAAGGAAACTCTTTTTCTAGATACCATACGTCAATATTTTTTATCTTAACAGCATTTGAGTTATCTTGATTATGCCGACCCCATCCACTAAAATCACCTTCGAATGATACTTTTTTTGCATTACCCTTGTATAAAAATATTACTTGATTGTTTTGAGTAAAAGGAATATTTTTATTGTCTTTTAAATAGTTCCACAATTGATTTAACTGTGATTCTCTGTCTTCTTCTTTTTTTATTTCTGAAATTTTAAACAGCTCTTTTTTTAGATCATCACAGGTAATGATTTTTATTGAGTCATTAACCTGTGCTCTTATAAGATGAAAAAAAGAGAAAAACAATATAACTGATACTATTAGAAATTTTTTCATATCATTATTATTTAGTTTATTTTTTAATTTTTGCTATTCCCCAATCAGCATGGTCATAATCAATATTATCTCCTCCATCTAACACGACTAGTTTTAGCTTCTTAATACCATTAATATTTATATCACAAATTTCTGGTTTTGAATCATATTTGATTAAACCTGATTTCCATAGAAGTTTATCATCGCCATATACTTCAAAAATAACACTACCTTTTTTCTGTTTTGTAACATAACTATCTAAACCAACAATAGAGTAGAAATTGCTGTAAAAACCTTTTATATCATATACAATCTCTGCGTTTGAATGAGTTCCCAATCCTTTATCATAGTATTTACCATCAATATTTATTTTTGATCCTACTATTGATTTATCAGAATAAGGGTAATTTATGTATTCTATATTTGAATAAATTGGAATTATATCAGATAAATACACTTCATTTGAAAAACAATCTTCCTTTTTTAATTTTAAAGTATCTCTATTTTTACTTTCAGAACCATCATACCATACAGTAGCTATTTCAATAGTATTTTCATCTTGCAAATCATAATTCTCAATTTTGGCTTCATTTGTTTGTGTAATTCCTAATGCTTTACCATTGAAATAAATTCTATTACCAGCATATAAGAAATAATTTGCTTTCCATTTTATATTTATTGTATTCATATTGCTGATTGAATAGGTAATTGGATCTGGGTTAAAAGGCGGATAATAATAGTTCTCTTTTGTTTTAAATTTTACTTTCCAGGATATTATACTATTTTTTTCAGGATATATTTTCACAACACTAAAATTATCATGATTTATAATTTCATTTTTTAATTTGTCTGTTTTACACTCCACAATTTCATAACCTTCTTTGCTCGGTGGATAAACAAAAGTTAACTCGTATACATCTCCTTTTATTACTTTGCTTTTCCCGTTGAATACCATAGTTTTTGGATCGTACTTTTCTTCAAGTAGATCTATCCAGCCTTGTGTTATATGTCTATTTGTTGAAATTAGTTGAGGTTCATTTTTAACAGGTAATAAAGTAAGAACTCTACAAGCAGCATTACTAACATCAACGAAATATCCGTCATCCCATGCACCAAGATAATCTTTGTTCCAGAAATCATAAATATGATATTTTCCTTTTAATCCAAGATCCTGCCAATTTAAATAGAAAATATCCGATTTATTTTTTGAAAGATTAAATACACCTATAACATCATATTCTTTATTCAGATGTTTTATTTTTAAATCCCAAATATTTTTTGGAATTTTATGATTAAATAAGTCTATAGGTCTAATATCAACAGCAGGGAATACTCTTTTTAGAATTTCAACCCTTTCATTATTTAAATCCGGTAATCTATCACTTGCTAATAGTGCTTGACCGGTTAAACCTTGTAGGGTTGCCCAAGCCCTAGCCATATCTATAGTAAGAGGATGTCGCAATAGCATAACATCTGGATCACAATACCACACTATATTATGTAAGAAATAGTATTTCATTGTTGCATTAAAGGAAACACCAAAACCTGTTTCCCAATCTAAAATAACATCTCCATAAGTTCTTGAACCGTCCATTATCCCAATACCTTCAAGAGGAATACCCCAACATCCAAGCAAATATCTTTTTGGACCTATTGTCTCTTTCATTGTTTTTAGTGTATTTCTATAGAGTTCAATAGGATCTCCAGTTGAGTCATGCATAACCCCCTTTTTGTTTTTATATTCACTTACAACAATAGGTTGACCATCAATTTTGAAATAATCAAACCCCCAATCAGATAGTGTTTTAAATAAATTTGAAAAATATTCTTTAGTTTTTGGGTGAGAAGGATCAACAAGATATGTACCTTCCCATGTGTCAGAAGCAGTATTACCAGATTTATCCAGTAAAAAATTATTCCATTCATCAACCACCTTCTTATTACTTTGTCCATGAGGTGCTAACCAAAGACCAGCTATTAAACCTTTATTCTTAATATAATTTGTTAGATATTTCATTCCTTCGGGGAATCTCTTATCAATTGTAGTCCAATCTCTGTTGGAATTTGTGCCGTGTCCTATGCCTTGCCAACCATCATCTATCTGACAATAAACAGCACCATAATCTTTTAAGTTGCTTGATAACCAGTCTGCATTTAACATTACTTCTTTAGAAGATATTTCCTGATAATAATAATACCATGAGCACCAACCTGATGGAGGTAAAGAGAAAATTGATTTATCAATGGGTTTATAGAAAGTAATTTTTAGATTTTCTTTATAGTAGTTTTTTATTTCTTGGCCTGTTTTTAAAATGACCTTGTCTTCATAAGGGAAAAAATATCCCTGGTTAATTTCAACTGTTGGATTTCCTAAAGTCATAAACATAATATTTTTATTTTCGTCATTTATTCTGCAAGGAATTTTATCAGGAAGCTTATCTTGTGCAAATGAATATGAAAGGGAAAGAATAAATAGAAAAGTAAAAAACTTTTTCATATAATTTACTCCTTTGATAATATTTACATAATAACTTAATTGATTTTTTTGATATTTGCAAGAAGTATAAAATTAATCGTTTGTTTAATTTTTTATAAATATATTTTTAATTAATCCGAATTATTATTTTGCTTTTAGCTTAAGAGCTATGTAGTAATATTAGAAATGTTTGATATTATATTAATTCCCTCTTTTTTTATTTTAAAAAATTTATATGAAAAAAGGATACAATAATTATTTTATTCTTTTTTTATATTATAAAATTATAACAAAATGTTGTAATATTACTAAATTATTACTCAATAATTGTATAGATTATTTTTTTAATTCTAATTTTTCTTTTAGTAATCCTATATTATTAGTTAGGTTCCACCATCCATTTTTAAAACTTGCATAATCGTATGAACCGGTCATAGCTACTGAATATCTAATGGAGTTTGCATAGAAAAGCCAACCTTTTATCCACTCTTGTTCAATAGTTTCATCAAAAGGATTTTTGTTGTTTTGTATTTTCTTATCCCAAATCTTTTGCATTAATTTTGTAGATGTTTTAATTAAATTATCTGTTTCATAATTAGTTATATCAAACTTAGCAAAATGATTTTTCGTCCAAGATGAACTATGGCAGTTATTACAAATAGATACCATAAGCTCTTTACGTTTATTTATTTCAAGTGAATCTATTAAAAACTCTTTGGCTATTTCATTGTTAAAAGTTGCAGGTAAAGGTAATTTATCTTTATTAATTATTTCAAAAGTTTTTCCTGTTTTTGGTTGTGGATGAGTATAAATGAGCCCAAAAATTCTAACCCAAAGTCTTGCTCCAAAATCATGCGATCGATTTGCAATTATCTCATTTTCATTATTAACTATTAAACTATTATGACAGTAAGCACAGGTTGGAGTAGGGAAGTCAACCCCTGCTTTAATAGGTACACTATCCCAGTTATATTTCGATTCATTTGAACTAAAAATATTTCCATGCTTGCTTTCTTTGTAAACCTCCCATGCTGGCACGTCTGGCTCTAGATGACATTGAGCACAGGTATATGGTTTCCTTGCTATTTCGATTGAAAAAGAATGACGGGGATGGCAAGCTGTACAAGAACCCCTACTTCCATCTGGATTGATTCTACCAACACCTTGATTTGGCCAATTTTTTAAGTTTGGTATTTCCATCTCGCCAAGTTTTGTTTCAATTTTTTTGCTTCCATTAACAACTATTTCTAATCCATGACAACCAAAACAAGTTACACTTCTTGTTTCATCTGAAGGTTTAGTGTTTTCTATTATATCATTTTTAAAAGTTTTATTACTTATTATTGTATTAACTAAAAGAGAATAAACAGGATTGGATTCTAAATTGTGATAAGCGTATGATTTTTTGCTTATGTTATACTCGTTTACCTCATTTAAATGGCAGGTTTTACAGTCTTCAGGTGAAACTATTACATTTATATCAAAACCATTATGTTCAAAATTATCTTTATGGTTGTTTTTATTCAATGAGTGACATTCATAACAACCAACAATGTTATTTAAAAGATTTTCTTCGATGTTATCATTAGATATTCTTCTTTCAAGTTTTTGCTTTTGTAATCCCTCTGATGGAGTTGTTTTTGAATGTCTGCTTTGTTCCCATGATGTTACTATACCCGGAGTATATATTTTATGACATTCAATACACATTTCGGTTTCAGAAGAAATTTTGTTTTTATTATTATCAGAATTTCTATTGGTGAAGGCAGAGAGAATAAAAAATGATAAAAAAGCTAGTATTAAAAATATAACTTTTTTAATGCTTGTTTTAATCATTGTAACACCTGTGGATTAAAATAGAT
Organism: Ignavibacteria bacterium; assembly: GCA_036567745.1. Lineage (GTDB taxonomy): Bacteria > Bacteroidota > Ignavibacteria > DATCTW01 > DATCTW01 > DATCTW01. The sequence goes on from DATCTW010000041.1 coordinate 130,707, forward strand.
TATGTAATAATATAAATATGAAAATAATTAAATGCAATAAAACAAAAAAGGCTGCCTTATTAAAGACAGCCTTTTAAAACCAGAATAAAAAATCTATTTTGTTAAAACCATTTTTATGGAAGTGATTTTTGAATCCGTGTACAATTTTGCAAAATAGATTCCTGAAGGATAATTAGAAGCATCCCAGTTTATAATATGAATACCCTGAGGTAAATAATCTTTTATTAGTACTGTTACTTCTCTTCCAAGTAAATCGTATATTATTAGTTTCACATTACTGGATTTTGGTAAGTTGAATTTTAATGTCGTTGATGGATTAAATGGATTCGGGTAATTTTGTGCCAGATAAACCTCGTCTGGTAGCACGTAATTTGTATTTTGTACTGAAGTAAGAGGTTTATCAATTTCAGCTAACGATAGCTCATCGAGATAAATTGAACCTTCAGGCTTACCTTTTGAAGGGTCATAAGTTAGTTGATAACTGTCAAATCTTAAATATGGTCCTACAACGGGTCCAGGATTAAGCCATGAGCCCATTTCATTATAATTTGTAAATTTCCATTCTATTAGTTTCCATCCGTACCAATCAATAGTAACCCAATTGCTTACTCTATGTTTTGTTAATGTAGAGCTATCATCAACGCAGAATCTAATTTGATTTTTACTGCTATCACCAAATACTAAAGATTGTAAAACAAGTGATGTGTCTATCATTTTATTATAAGCTGTCCCTTTTGAAAGATAAACACGAATTAAATTTTGAGTTCCATCTTTCACAAATGAATAATCTAATTTTGCAGAATATTTATCCTGTGAAAATGGATAGTATATATTACTATCTAATGATAATTTAGTCTTTTCCGGGTAAACCCCAATAGTGCTACCACTCATTGTTGGTTGCCACCAATTATCTATACCCTGTGAGAAATCCTCAAGTGTTGTTACCGATTTATATTTTCTGTTGTTTGTGTTAACATAAAAATAATAAATAGATTTCATTGTGTTTTGGAAAATATCTTTTGCGGTATTATATATCAGAAGCACATAAACAGAGCTAGTATCCATTTGATTCTTCATCTTAACACAAACGTTGGTTTTATTATCAAGGTTATAAAACATCATATCTATTGGTTGGTCTATAGAATTCTTCCTTAATGCAATTGAAGATCTTAGTGAAGTTGTATCCATTAGTTTGTTAAAAGTAAATGTAATTGTACCCAATGTACTAAAATCTTTTAATGTTGAGTTTTTGGCAGGGTATGAGGATAGAACAAATGGTCTCTCATCATCAGATATCAAAGTTTTAAATGTAAGTATAAATGGATCTCCTGATACTCCATCCCCATTTCCATCAATAGAAAAACCTGCAATATCTTTTGCTGTTGTATCAATAAGAATAGTATAAGTAGTCTTTGAGTTTAACGGGGCAAGTGGTGTAAAACGTAAACTCATATTAGAGTTTGACCAGCTGAAAGAACCCTCAACATTTGGTGTAATTTTAAATGCTTGTCTTACAGATGCGGTATCCATTGGTTTTGTAAATGTAAAATCGAAATATGAAGTAACCGAAACAGTAGTATCACCAGTTTTAAAGTTTGATGTAGCAACCGGAGGAATAAAGTTAATTAAAGTTTTATCTATGAATTTGATTTCACCTTTATTTATTGTTACAAAGGCTGAATCAGGTAAATAATTTGGAGCTTCATATATTATTTTATAGTTACCAGCAACTAATTTATCAAACATGTAAAAACCATTGTTATACCTATCACCTGTATAAGTAGAGTCAATTGGTAATATTTTTACATTCAAATAATTTATTGGATTATTCGAAGTCATATCTTTAATAATGCCAGCTATTATGCATAATGTATCGGGCGGAACACCAAAATATTCCATTATACCATTTCGAATGGCATAAGCTTCCATTTTTCTATAATGATTATTCATTAATCTTCTTGTTTCAGGAAAATAATCGTGAAATGAACCTTCTGAAAGCTCACCTGGCATTACAAGACCTTTTAGTACACCTAGATTATAACCATCTTGTGGGCCACCGTAGAAAGTATAATCAAGATAAGTTGTTGAACCAGATGTGCGTAGATTTCTTACAAAATGTTTACCTAAAATATTGCTCATAGTTACAGCTTCAGGGAAAGCTGCTTTTCTCGTTGGAATATCCTCTTTTACCAACATCATTGTTGAATTAATACTATTATTTGGGGATTTAGAAGAAGCATTACTATGAATAGAGTGAAACCATGTTACATTGTTTGCATTAGCTAATTGCCACCTCGCTGTTAAAGATGGTTCTTCATCGTTTGGGTAGTAATTAGTATATCTTGTAAGAATAACCCAGGCTCCAAGCTCTTTTAACATTGGTTCAAGTAACAGGGCTTTTTGGAAATTACTTTCTGATTCCCAAAAATCTGTACCAGGATCTGGAACTACGTGTCTATCGTTTGCAGGGTTATTACCTCCGTGTCCCGGATCAATACAAAATTTTAAACCAGAGAGATCCGTTCTCTGAGCAAGAAGTGTTATTGTAAAAATTATATATAGAAAAAATATCTTTTTCATTATTTCATCTCCTCATAAGTTAATATATAAAGATCCCCTTCCAGTGAGGAGAAAACAATTTTGTTCTCAGTTGGTGAGCATATTGGATTTAGTTCGATTACATTTTTATCATTTGTAAGTTGTATATTTTGTTTGCCATCTATTGATGTGCAGTAAATATCAGAAGAAATAATATTATAACCATCGTCTTTATCGTTCATATATACTACCCATTTACCATCTTTTGTGAAACAGGGTGAGTTTTTTCTTCCAAGAAAAGAAATGATTTCTCCTTCTAAAGTACAAATAAAGGTTCCTTTTGACATTTCATAAGCTAATAGTAACTTACCGTCTGGAGAAATTGATGGCCAGATATAGCTACCATTTATTATAGGGTCAAAAATTTCTTTTTTACCATCTTTTAATATTATAATTTTTGTATTTTCAATACCAAGTAATTTTACATCTTTGGTTTTCGGAGGCTCAATATTTAACTTACCCCTATTCTTTGTATACAGTATTTTACCTGAAAGTAAAAAAGGGGTGGAAAGCTCTTCTGCGGTTTCAATTATTGATGACTTGTTGTTGTTTAAATTTACTTCTATTATTTCCTGGTAGCGATTTACCCCGTTATATATACTTCTTCTATAAGTAATAGTTGAATCACCTATTGCATAATCGAAACCCGAAAATTTATCGTTTGTGATTAAAATAGGAGTTTTGTCTTTTAGAGATAATTTCCATATACCATCATAATTGATGTTAGTAAAAAATAATGAAGAACCATCTGGGGAAAATTTAGCTTGAAAAGCAGGTGTGGTATTTGATAAGTTAATTCTCTCAATATCAATTACCTTTATCTGAGTAAACGAGGTAAAAGTAAAAGAAAGAATTAGTAAAATAGTTAGTGATAATTTTTTCATTTATCCCTCATTGTTTTATAATTCGACTTAAATTATGAAAAATAATTATTTAAATCAATGATATTTATTAATAATGATAAAAAATTAATAAAATAAATCATAAAATATTGATTAGTTTTTTCAAAATATTAATATATATAATTATTTTTTCTATATTTAGATCAATCGTAATTTATTAGATAAAAAGGTCATAAATTTTTCTCTTTATTTTTAATTTTTTTGTTTTTTGACTTTGAAAAAAGCTAATAAAATCAGTATAAAAAAAATTTTTTAAATTTTATAAAAAATACTTGCTTTTAAAATTATATTGACTAACTTTAAATCAGTTTGTTTACAATTCATTTAAAGAGAGATTTCCATATGAAAAAAAACGAAAATTCATTGACTGAAAAGCTGCTTCAAATTGGAAATCCGAAGTTCTGGGGGCAGAACTTTAAGGTATTTTTAAAGGGGGGATTTTTCAAAGAGGGGGCATTAATCAGAGTTAACTGGTCAATGCGGTACGGCAAAGTAATTGGTTTTTGTCTGTTGAGAGAAGGAAATCGGGATACAAAGATCAATCTTGAAGAAGTAGTTAATATTGAAAAAAATGAAAAATCAACCATGCTTGCCTCTAAGTCTTCGGACTTGCAGGTTGATATGCAAGGCATTCAAAAAACACTTAATAAGCTTAAACAGGAGCTTATTCCTTCTCAGATCGTTGAGTAGTTTTCAGGTTTGGGGTTATTTAAAAATAAAAACTTTTTTGAATAACCCCAATTATTTTTAATGAATGATCTTATTTGCCTTTCTTAAAAATTCATCTGATAATTTAACGTTAAGCTTATTAGCAGCTTTGGTATTAACTGAAAGTATCATTCTATTTAGTCTTTTAAATGGTATTGATGAAGGGTTTTTCCCTTCCAATACATCTGCAGTTATCAATCCTGTTTCATAACCTAATTTGTAAAAATCTAAACATAGCCCCAATATTGCACCCGAATTTACCTGAACGATTTGATTACATATTATAGGGATTTTATAGCTATTAGCTTTTATAACAATTGAGTCAAAAGAGCTTGCAGTAAGTACATCAGAAATTTGATATATTACTTTTATTCCGCTATTAATAAGTGAGTCCATTGCTTGTGAGATATCAGAGACGTCATTTATAGGAACTTGTTTTACATAAATTTTATTTTTTAATGCTTCGTTTTTTTGTACACTCGCATAATAGACTGAGTTTGGTTCTGATGGTGTGTAAAGTGTTCCAATTCTGTTTACTTCAGGAAATAATTCCTTTATTATCTGTATGGTCTCTTTTATAGGAGCTGTGCTGGGCACACCTGTTACCAGTGGATGATGCATAGAGTCAGTAATTCCAGCACCAATTATAAATGGATTAGCAACGGAAGAAAAAATAACAGGGAATGTTACTTTTTCATCTATTAATGATTTTAAGCTAATAGTTGAAAGAGCGATTGCTAAATCAACTTTTTCTTCAACAAATTTTTTTGTTATTTTGTTTACAGCTGCAAAATCTCCTTCTGCGTTTTTTTCTAACAAAGTAATATTTTTACCTTTTTTGAAGCCCCTATCTTCAAGAGCTTTTAATATGCCATCTTTGCAAAGCTCCGTAGGTGGATCTGACGCTAATAAAGTTATGCCTATAATTCTATTTTTTTTGGTTTCACTACAAGAAAAAAATAAAAAAATAATTAGCCAGATATAAAAATATTTTTTCATAAATTTTAAGGTAAATCTGATGTAATTGGTTGACCATTTGCCGAAGCTACTTCAGGTAATTTATACCCATTATCTGAATATAATTTTACTATAGAGTTATAGATATTAATAGCAGGTGTTATTTGTTTGCTTGCTTCGGATGAAATATCGGTTGCTCTGGTTATTGATTTTTGTAAACAACGGGTTTTTTTTGCTGCACTCAGTGGATCATTTATTGATGATTTTACATTGTCTATTTGTGATTTCCCTTGAGTAACTATTAAACTTGATAAACTTACAGTTGCGGCATCATAAATTAATGCGTATGTAAGATGTATATATGCTTTATCCAAAAAACTTTTTTTCTCAGATGATATTTTCTGATTCATTTCTGTAAGTTCTTTCATTTTAGCTTGTAATTGAGGGTCATTTAATAATTCCAAATATTTAGCTTGTTTCTCATCTTCAGTAGCGGTTTTAGAAAGATGAGCTATTTCAATCTCGATTTTATCTAACAAATCTTTTTCACCAACCGCATTAAGAAAATTTGTGTTAGAAGATACTAAATATCTTGTTGCTTCTTTGTGAACCATATCAAATCGAGGTATATTACCTATCCATGATGTTACTTTTGAGTAATTATTACTTAAAGATTTATCTGCAGCCTTTAGCACTCCACTTTTTTGGATTAGTGGGCTAATATCCTGTACTTTATGTTTATATGTTTCAAAAGTTGAAGCAATAATATCAACTTCATCAGTACAGTTATCTGTACCAAGAAACTTATCACCAACAGAACAACCAAAAATAAAAATTATTAATACAAAAAAAGTGTAACAAATTTTCTTCATCTTTACATCCCTTCAGTTTATTGTTCTTAAAACTAATATTAAATTTTGTGAATTTTTAATAGAATAATCATTCATATTCAGATCGCCATATTCATTTAATATTTCAAAACCAAATTCAGTAAATAATTTTAATATTTCTGAATATGTATAACCGTATAATGACGTTGAAATTAGTTTGTGCTTTAGAATATTTGAATTTTCTTTTTGGATAATTAGTATATTAAAGTTTATTTTATTGTTATCTAAAAAGTCGTAGAATCTTATATATAGTTTATCTTTCACATCTCTTATATTGATAATTCTTTCTTTTTCGATAAATATCTTATCGTAGTTTAAAATTTGGAAGACAAAAATTGAATTTTCTGAAAGCATATTTTTTAATGAGTTAATAAAGTTATTCAATTTTGTTTTTTCAGTAATATGGGCAAGACCATTACCCATAAAAAAAATTGCGTCATATTTATTTTGGTTTCTTTCAGAATGTTGTTCTAATGTCTCCTGATAAAATTTTATATTATTATAATTTTTTGCATTCAATTTTGCTTTCTCAATCATTCCTAATGATGGATCTATACCAATAGTATCTATACCAAGTGAAGAAAGTATAATAGAATGTGCACCTGTACCACATCCAACATCAAGTGCACTTTTAAAATTGTACTTGTTTTTTAAGTTTTCAAAAAAATTTTTTTCTTTCTCAATTCGTGATTCAAATAAGGTCATCTCATCATATTGAGATGCAAATTGATCGTAAAATAATTGGTAATCCATTTTAAAATTTAGGATAACAATAAAACATTGATAATTTGTAAATTTTTTTTATATTAAAAAATAATGAGATTAAAATTAAAAAGCAATCCTTTAGTTAGAAAACTAGACCGTATTTTAGGTGTCACTCTACTATTCTTTTTTTCTATTTTTAAGAGGAAGAAAGAAAATTTGGCTAGTGAATTCAAAAAAATTCTCTTAATCAGGTTTGCTGCAATGGGGGATACAGTTCTCTTAATTCCTGCAATAAGGTCTATCAGAAAAAGAAATCCTGAAGCTGAAATTGATTTTTTTGCTTCAAATATTAATTATGATGTTATTAATTTATGCCCCTATATAGACTATAAATATAGATTTGAATTTTCAAAAAAAATAGATAAATTAATTAAGAACTTTTACCTCATAAAAATGCTTCGCAAAAATAAATATGACCTTATTATTGATTTTGAACCTTTTGTTAGATTGACCGCCCTTATTTCCTATTTTCTGAAAGGTAATTTTACAATTGGTTATAATACTGAAAATCAGTATAAACACTTAATTTTTGATTCTTATGTAAACCATTCTAACGATAAACACGAAATTGATAATTTTTTCTCATTAATATCATTGATAAATTGTAATAATTTTGATAAACACCTTGAACTCTGGACAACTTCTGAAAGTGAAAGAAAAGTTATAGATAAACTTAATTCTTTAAATAATAAAGAAAAACTAATTGTAATTCATCCTTCTACAGGGGGTGTAAATCATCCAAGGCAATGGCCTGAAGAATACTTCATAGAATTAATAAAATATTTAAAAACAAGAGTAGAATGTAATATTATTTTAATTGGTAGTAAATCTGAAAAAGAAGTATCCAATGTGATAATGAAACATCTTGCTAATGAAGTGTATGATTTTACAGGAGAAACAAATTTATATGAAACTATTGAACTCATAAAAAGAGCTAACTTGTTTATAAGTGGCAATACTGGCACCATGCATATTGCTTCTGCTTTCGATATCCCTTTAATTGCTTTACACGGTCCAACTAATCCCTTAAGGTTTGGTCCTTTAGGTAAGAATAGTTATGTGATAAAATCTCAAATTCATTGCTCTCCTTGTTTGAATCTCGGTTTTGAATATGGGTGTGATAAATACCCTTGCATGAAGTTGATTACCCCTAATGATGTAATAAAATTTATCAATTTAAATAATATTTTATAAGCTTTTTAAATTTTATAAGGAGTCTGACATGGTTATCTCAATTAATCCCCGGAATCCACAAAAAAGACATCTCGATAAGATTGTTGAAGTATTGAAGAATGGTGGTGTTATAATTTATCCAACAGATACTTATTATGGCTTTGGTGCAAGTTTGATGAGTTCAGATGCTATTGATAAGTTATATAAGTTAAAAAAACAGGAGAAAAACAAGTTTTATAGTTTTATTCTTCCGGATTTAAAGAATATTAGTGAGTATGCCATGGTTTCTGATTATGCTTTCAAAGCATTAAAATATCATCTGCCGGGACCGTATACTTTTATATTGCCCGCTTCTAGAGTTATACCAAAAAAATTGTGGAGTAAACGGAAAACAGTTGGAATAAGAATTCCTGATAATAAAATTTCTACAGCAATTGCTAAAGAATTGGGCCATCCAATTGTTAATACTACTTTACTTGATAAAAAAGATGAAGGAATATTCAACCCAGATTTGATAGATAAAGAGCTCGAAAATAAAGTCGATTTAGTTGTTAATGGTGGAATTATTGAACCACAGCAATCTACAGTAATCGATTTAACTAACGATTCTCCTGAAATCATTCGTGAAGGTGCTGGAAGTATCGATTGGTTTAAATAGATAAGAATTAATTTTAAGATTTTGTGCGCCCGAAGGGATTCGAACCCCTAACCCTCAGTTCCGTAGACTGATGCTCTATCCAGTTGAGCTACGGGCGCATTGTTAAACAAAAATAATTATATTTTTCATATAATTCAAGAACATTTATTGTACTATAATAATAACTTTGTTTTGTCTAATTCCTTATCAAAATTTTCTTTATTATTCTCGTAAATACCGATTAATTCCTGTTCATTATCAATACCAATAATTTTTAAGTTATCAAAATTGGTAACAATTTTATCTTCTAATTGAAAGTTACCAATTTTTAAATTTTGTGAAAGATATTCTGTATAGTGTATTATTGTAGTTAATTTTGGATTTATAGATGCCTTTTCTGGTGTATGATGGTATTTTACTGCTTCGACTAATTGGGGTGGAAAATTCCATTTTTCAAGTAACCAGGAACCAATTTCTGTGTGTGTTGCACCAAATATTTCGTTTTCAATATCTAGTAGATTTTTATCTTCTTTTGAGGTTAGTTCTAAAAGTTGATTAAATTCTTTTTGAAAAAATTGACTCATTATAAAGATACCCATATCGTGAATCAACCCAGCAATAAATGCTTCACCAACCAATGGGTATTTTATCGATTTAGCAATTTCGCGACTTATAACGCTTGAGCTTGTAAGATGTAACCAAAAGCTCTCTGTATTAAATTGATCGTTTTTATAATTTTTGAAATGACCAATATAAGAAGCGCTTAGTACAATTTCTTTAACAGCCTCATAACCTAAAATAGTAATTGCAAAATCTATCGTAGAAATTATTCTTGGATAACTAAAAAATGGTGAATTAGCAACCTTTAATACTTTTGATGTGATTACTTGATCTTTTGCAATTGCTTTACTTAATGTTTGTACATTAATATTTGGATTATCAATCATTCCAATTATTTCCATTGTTATATTAGGTAAAGGTGGAAGATTGATAATATTTTGCACCTGGTTCTTTAAATTCTCAATTGCCATAGGTCTCCATAAATAAGATGTAAAATAATAATAATGTATTGTCAAAAAATCAATGTAATTTTTTTGTTGTTTATGTTGTATTATTGTAACTTTTTATAATTTTTTTCGTATATAAATAAATAATTATATATTGAATAAAATGTATTTGAAATATTTTTTTTCTTTTATCTGTAAAATATTTTCCATAAATTTTACCTATCACAATTTTAGGAGGTATCAATGAAAGTTCATTCTGTTTTACTATTAGCACTAACCTTTTTTGTGGCAGTAGTTTCTATTGCTCAAAACAAAAATTTAAAAAACGTAATAGACATACCATATAAAAAGTATGTTTTGAAAAATGGCTTAACTCTTATTATTCACGAAGATCACAAAGCACCAATTGTAGCAGTAAATGTCTGGTATCATGTTGGTTCTAAAAATGAAAAAGAAGGGAAAACAGGTTTTGCTCATTTGTTCGAACATTTAATGTTTAATGGAAGTGAACATTATGATGATGATTATTTCAAACCTTTAGAAAAAGTTGGTGCAACAGATTTAAACGGAACTACCAGTGAGGACCGGACTAACTATTTTCAAAATGTACCTACATCGGCTTTAGATTTAGCTTTATTTATGGAATCAGATAGAATGGGGCACTTAATAGGTGCAATAACTCAAGCAAAACTTGATGAGCAACGTGGAGTTGTTCAGAATGAAAAAAGACAGGGAGAAAACCAACCTTACGCTATAGCTGATGAATTAATAACAAAAGCTATATACCCAAAAGGCCATCCTTATTCATGGACTGTTATCGGATCGATGGAAGATTTAGATGCAGCAAAATTGAGCGATGTTCACGAATGGTTTAAAACTTATTATGGTCCTAATAATGCAGTGTTATGTATCGCTGGTGATGTAAATCCAGAAGAAGTTAAAGCAAAGGTTGAAAAATATTTTGGTGATATTCCTCCTGGTCCTCCAGTAAGTAAATTTAAAGCATGGATTGCAAAAAGAACTGGCTCTCAAACACAGGTTGCACAAGATCGCGTTCCTCAAGCTATGTTAATTAGAGTATGGAATATTCCACAATGGGGTACAGAAGAAGGGGTATATCTCCAATTATTTGCTGATATTCTTGGAAATGGGAAAACTTCAAGATTATATAAAAGATTGGTTTATAATGAACAGATTGCAACTAATGTAAATTGTAGTGCAAGCCTTGGTGAAATAGCTGGACAATTTTATATTCAGGTTATGGCAAAACCCGGTATGGATCTTGAAAAGATTAAAAAAGGTGTTAATGAAGAGTTAGAAAAATTACTCAAAGAAGGTGTAACCGAAAAAGAACTCTCTGCAGTCCAAACAAACAGATATGCGAATTTTGTAAGGGGTGTTGAACGTATTGGTGGCTTTGGTGGGAAATCCGATATTTTAGCTATGAATGAAACCTATGCTGGCACTCCAGATTATTATAAAACTACTATGTCATGGATGTTAAACGCTACTCCAAAAAAAGTTACAGAAGCAGCTAAAAAATGGTTAACTGATGGCGATTATAATCTTGAGATTTATCCTTATCCAAAATTAGAAGCTGTAAAAAGTGATGTTGATAGAAGTAAATTACCCGAAACAGCGAATCCTCCTGAACCAAAATTTGTTTCATTTACAAGAAAAACTTTATCTAATGGTTTGAAGGTTGTTTTAGCTGAAAGACATAATATACCAGTTGTGAATTTTAATTTAATTTTTGACGCAGGTTTTTCTGCAGATCAATTTGCAGCTCCAGGTACCGCCAGTCTAACAAGTGGAGTTATTGACGAAGGTACAAAAACCCGAACCTCTTTGCAAATTAGTGAAGAATTACAGAATCTTGGTGCATCTTTAGGCTCTTCCGCAGGTCTCGATTTTTCTACCTTAACCCTCTCAGCCTTAAAGATGAATCTTGATAAATCTTTAGAAATTTTTACTGATGTATTATTAAATCCTTCCTTCCCACAATCTGATTTTGATAGATTGAAGAAAACTCAATTAGCCCAAATTAAACAGGAAAAAACTACTCCAAGAATGATAGCTTTACGTGTTTTCCCTAAAATTTTGTTTGGAGAGGGTCATGCCTATGCTAACCCATTTACCGGTAGTGGCTATGAAGAATCTGTTGAAAAAATGACTCGTGAAGACTTGATTAAGTTTTATAATACATGGTATAAACCAAATAATGCTACTCTGGTGGTAGTGGGTGATATTACAATGGATGAATTGGTACCGAAACTTGAAAAATTACTTAAGAATTGGAAAGCTGGTGAGGTACCAAAGAAAAATATTTCAACTGTTAGTAATAAACCTAAATCGGAATTTTATTTGATTGATAAACCAGGTGCTCAACAATCTGAAATTTACGCAGTAAATCTTGCTCCACCTTCAAATGACCCAAATGATATTTCAATTGGATTGATGAATTATATTTTAGGTGGTGCATTTACTTCAAGAATTAATATGAACCTTAGAGAAGATAAACATTGGTCTTATGGTGCAAGAAGTAGTGTAGTTGGTGCAAAAGCTCAACGTCCATTTTTAGTTGGCGCACCTATTCAGGGTGATAAAACCAAAGAATCAGTTCTCGAAATATATAAGGAATTAAAAGGTATTCTTAGCGATAAACCAATTACTGAAGATGAATTGAACAAAGTAAAGCAGAATAGACTTTTGAGTATGCCTGGCTCTTGGGAAACTAATAACGCAGTGATGTCTTCATTAGTTAATATAGTAACGAATAATTTACCAGATAATTATTATGATAATTATGTGACTGAAATAAAAAATTCTACTATAGAAAAGCTATCAAAAGCTGCTTCAATTACTGTTTTCCCAGATAATATGGTATGGGTAATTGTGGGAGATGTAAAGAAAATTGAAGCAGGTATAAAAGAGCTAAACCTTGGTAATGTTCATATCATTGATCCTGATGGAAACCCTGTAAAATAAAAAATAATATTTATTTAAGTAAAAGGGGGTAAATTTACCCCCTTTTTTTATGTCTTAAATAAATGATTTGAAATTTTAAAAGAATATTATTACTATTATTGTAATCATTAAAAATACAAAATACATAATACAAAAATGGATCTATCTTTAAATTATGATGTAGTAAGAAAAATACTTGTTGATTTTATTCGTTACGAGTTAAAAAGGGTAGGTATAAGTAATGGAATTATTGGTTTATCTGGTGGAGTTGACTCAGCAGTATCTGCTTTCCTAACAGCTGAAGCTTTAGGTCCTGAGAATACATACTGTATAATGATGCCTTACAAGACAAGTAATCCCGATAGTTTGAATCACGCTAAATTGGTGGTCGAAAAATTAAAATGCAAGAGCGAAGTTGTAGACATATCTCCAATGGTGGAACCTCTTTTTAATTTAGACCCTCAAATGAATAATGTAAGAAAAGGTAACATCATGGCCAGGGAAAGAATGATTATTCTTTATGATTTTTCTTCTAAATACAATGGATTAGTAATTGGAACAAGTAATAAAACAGAAACTTTGCTTGGTTATTCTACCATTTATGGTGATAATGCTTGTGCTATCAATCCTATTGGGGATTTGTATAAAACTCAAATATGGCAATTAGCAGAATTCCTTGGTGTTCCTGAGGATATTATAAAAAAACCACCTTCAGCAGATTTGTGGAGTGGTCAAACAGATGAAGCTGAATTAGGTTTTACTTATAAGGAAGTTGATCAATTGTTATATCAGATGGTTGATGAAAGAAAATCTAACGAGGAACTAATCGAATCAGGATATAGTAAAAATTTTATAGAAAAAGTAAAAAGTATTATTCAAAAAACACAATATAAAAGAAGAACACCGCTTATCGCAAAGCTTACTTATAGAACGGTAAACCTTGACTTTCGTTACTCAAGAGATTGGGGAACATGATCCCTGAAATTATTCTCAAAAATTTTTTTATTAACTTTTTTCTATGAGGTATCTTATGGAAGAAACTGCATTGAATCATATTATGGATGGAATAGATATAGAAACTTATCTTACATGTCAAAATGAAGAAGAAGGGAAATTCCTTGCCAGAAAATTAGGTGAAGAATTAAATCTTGGTGAGGTTGATGTTATGTACTGTGAATTTGATGGTTTTGGTGTAAGAGTGCGTTTGAGAAAATATATAGTAAAACCTGGTGATAAATATAATTGGATATAATTAAAAATAAGTGAACATAAAGAGGTTATAAGATGGCTAAGAATATTCTATGTGTTCCACTTGATCCGGTTCATGATGTTGGTTTAAAAATAATTAGAAATGCTCTTTTAAACAAAGGGCATAATGTAGATTTGTTGATGCCTGATTTACCAAATGAAGAAATTATTAACTTCGCTCTTAAGAAAAAGTACGATTATATTTTAGTAAGTAGAACACTTGGATATGGTGTATATGAGTTACTCGCAAAGTTTATCGATTTATGTGATGCTGCTGGTATTAGGGATACCGCTAAACTTGTAATAGGTGGTAAACCTATCACACCTCAACTTGCTGCAGAACTAGGTTTTGATAAAGGTTTTTCATCTTCATCGTCTATTGAGGAAATTGTTTCATATATCGAAGGTAAAGAAATAACCTCTGATATGAATAAATATAAAAAAGTTAAAAAAGATTTCATCTCAGAACACTCTTATCAGTTTTTTAATAAAGAAATTGAGCAAGCTCTAAATATAATAGCAGATAAATTCCTTAATTGGGCTAAAGATAAAACTTCAGATGGAATTCTAAGAGCAGAGTTAATGCGAAATTATATTACTTCAGGTAAAAAGGATTCAAAAGCTTATGAAGAATATCTAAAACTCTGTGATGAAGAAATAAAAGTCTGTAATACTGGTGAAAGATATATAAAAGGTGTTAGAGTAATTGAAGAAGATGAACTTCTTAAGCTTGATAACTTCCTTCAAAATAGAATGGCATATCAACCAGTAAAAATTCAACACTCGAATACTCATCCATTAATATTTAAGTTTCTTGGTAGTGGATGCCCTATTATGGATATTGTTCACGGTAAAATTTGCGAAAGATGGGGAGTTGATGGATTCTTATTAATCAATCCTTCATGGGAAGCAAGATACGAGGGTTTATTACATAACTACCTTACTCACCAGAACGATGGTACTATTACTTCTTTAGAAAATATTTTACTTGTAAAAAAATATCTTTTAGATGGCACCTATCTTACTGTTAGAGCTCATAGAGGATTAAATACACCTGAAACTACTATGCTTGCTGGTGAAGCTGGTGCAGATATGACAAAAATTAATTTGGTTTATGGTTCTTTGGGTGCTGGTACTGATCCAGAAAGGTTAGGTGTTGATGGTTTACAAGCCATAAAGTATGCAGCTGAATACAACATGCCTTTTGATATTCCAGGCAATGATGAGCTTAGTGGAGTGCCAGCTTATAAAACTTTGGCTGGATTATTAATAAATGTAATGATTGGTTTGAAAATTGGTGCCAAACCAATACCTAAACCATTATTCTGTTATGGTCCCCATATTATGATTAATGGTCAAATGGATAAGAATTACATAGATTATAATTATGCAAAAATACAGGCTCTAAGAGAAATCGCTGATTTACCCATTTGGCCCGGTGAACCAATTGCTTTTATGACTCAGAGCGAAGAAAGGGTTCAATCTGCGAATGCTACTTCGTATCATTCTGCGTTAGCAGCCTTCTTGGGTGTTGATGCTATTACTATTGCTTCTACAGATGAAGCTTATTCAAGGGGACCTATTTGTGTAGCTTCAAGAATTGATAGTCTAAGAGCTGTTCAAGATGCTTTTAAGTTTATTGGCGATACAAAAATTGAACCTACGAAAATGTGTGAGGTTTACAAAAATGAGATGATAGAAAATATTTACTCTGTTTTATCATCTGTTGCAAGAGAAGATAATTTACCTCAAGCAATTTATAAGGGTATATTGGGTAATAAAGAAGAAGATGGTGCATACCCCGGCACTTTTGGTAAAGGTACTGTAAGATGCAAATAATTGGTATTGTTGGAACCGCTAAGAATACCGGAAAAACTACAGCTTTAACTTCTATACTTGATAGTCTATCAAAAAATGAATTCTCTTTAGGTGTTACAAGTATTGGTTATGATGGTGAGGATATTGATAATTTAACTTTTTTACCTAAACCTCGAATATTTTTAAAGGAAGGCGTAATAATTGCAAGCTCTTCACTTACATTTGAAACCTCAAAGATTAAATACGAAATTTTATACGAAACAGATATATATACTCCTCTTGGCAAGGTGATAATTGCTAAAGTATTAGAGCCTGGTAAAATAGTGATTGCAGGTCCAAATAATATTAAAGATTTAAAAAAAATAATCGCTCTATTCAAAACCCTCAATACAGATTTTCTTTTTGTTGATGGTGCAATGAATAGAATGGCTCCTATGTACTTAGCAGATAAGGTTATTTTTTCAACAGGTGCTTCCAGAAGTACAGAGATAAAAAATATTGTAGAGGAAATTTCTTTAATAAGTTTAATATTTAATAAAAATATAATGCCCCAATATGATATAAATAACAATTGTTTCTTTGTTAAGAACGGAGAGTTACAGGAAACAGAAATTAAATCACTTTTGACAAAAGATGATTTATTGAAATTATTTTCATATCGACCAGAAAATTATGAGAAAGTTGTAATAAAAAATATTTTTTCCTCAGCTGTTGTAAAAGAGTTTGTTCAGGAAATACTTAAGAAAAAAGATACTTATGAAATGGTATTTCTTGAACCATTTAGATTACTATTATCAATGAATGATATCACTATTTCAGGGTTCAGAAGAATGTTTACAAATAGTATAAATATTTCTTTTATCTATAAACCCAGTTTGATTGCAATAACAGTTAATTCATTTTATCCTAAATATGAAAACTTCCATTTTACTGCTGGATACATAGATAAGTATTTACTTAAGAAAAGTGTTGTTGAAGGAGTAACTGTTCCAGTTTTTGATATTTTTGAAGAGGGTAGTAAAGATTTAGTAAAATTGTTATTCTAAAATATATGAAGAAAAATATTTTGTTAAATAAACCCAAAAAGTCTTTAGGTCAGAACTTTTTAATTGATGAAAATATTTCAAGAAAAACCGTAAAACTGCTTGATATAAAACCAGAAGATTATTTTTTGGAAATAGGTCCAGGTTATGGCTCCCTTACCAAATATTTAATTGAACAAACAAAAAATTTAATATGCGTTGAAATAGATAAAGAGATTTTTAAAAATATTTCAGAGAAATATTCTGACATAAAAATAATTAATGAAGATGTTTTAAAAATAAATTTTAATTCTTTAGCTGAAGGTATTGATAGATTAAGAGTTGTTGGTAACATCCCTTATAATATAACTTCACAAATAATATTTCATATTATTGACCAGAGAGAGAAAATTAAGGATTTGACAATTATGGTGCAATTAGAAGTTGCAGAAAGAATAATAGCCAAACCAAAAAGTAAAGAGTATGGTATACTTTCTGTAATTTCTCAAGCTTATTCAACCCCAAAACTATTATTTAAAGTGCCTCCACAATGTTTCTTTCCTAAACCAAAAGTTTATTCTGGAATGCTTCATTTTGATTTTACAAATAATTTAAATAATAAGATAGTGAATCATAATTTATTTAGAAAATTAGTTAGAACTACTTTTGCAAAGAGAAGAAAAATACTAAAAAATAGCTTAAAAGATATTGATGAGAAATTGGATTTAAATGCTTTTGATATGTATTTATCTAAAAGACCAGAAGAGCTTAGTATACATGAGTTTATTGACTTAAGTAACAAAATTAATACAATTATTTCAGATCCCGGATCTTCTTATGACGTTTCTTAATTCTTCCTTCCCCTCTTTAATTATTTCCTCTTCGTCGTATCTTAAGTTCACTTTATTTTTGATTACAAACTCTCCGTCAATCATTACAGAATCAATATTATCGTTAGAAGATGAATAGACTATCGTAGATAATATTGAATTTAAATCATCGTTTATTAAGGGATTCTGAATTTTATTTAAATCCCAGAAAACAAGATCTGCTTTTTTCCCAATTTCGATGCTTCCTATTTCGTTTTCTTTATGTAAAGTTTTTGCACCACCAATTGTTGCAATTTCAAAAATTTGTTTTGCTGAAATGATAGTTGGTGATTTTATTTTTTGTATCAAAGCAGCTAATCTCATCTCCGTTAATATATTCAAGTTATTATTACATGGGGCACCATCTGCTGCTATTGATAGCGTGATGCCTCTTGATATATATTCCGGAATATTGGCAATACCTGAACCAAGTTTAAGGTTAGATGATGGGCAGTGTAATACTTTTGTGTCCGTATCTTTTAATAAATCTATTTCATTTTCGTTAAGCCAAATGCAATGTGCAAGGCAAGTTGTATTACCTAATAATCCCATATCATAGAATATTTCAATATTTCTTTTGCCTGTACGATTTATCACAGCTTGTAATTCATTCTTGTTTTCTGAAGCGTGTGAATGAAATAGTGTGCCCTTTATATCATTATGTAATTTATAAGTCTCAATTAATAATTCATCTGAACAAGATAGAATGAACCGTGGTGCAAAAGCATATTTTAGTCTAGTGTTATTTTTTTTTGAAATATAATTTGCCAAAGAAATCGATTTTTCAATTGATTCTTTTGTAGTTTCTTTATATTTAGGGTAAGAATCGTTAATATCCATCATTGCTTTACCTAAAAAAGCTCTTAAGCCACTTTTTTCAACTTCATCAATTATTATTTCTTCATGGTTTAGAGCCCCCATATCCATTATTGTTGTAGTACCACATCTAAATAATTCTGAGATTCCAATTTTAGCGGAAATAGCAATAGATTTTTCGTTATGTGCAAATTCTAAAGGGAATATGTATTTGTTAAGCCAATCTAATAGTTCTACATCATCTGCTAAACCCCTAAATAATGTTTGGCAAAGATGTATATGTGGTTGAATAAATCCAGGTGTACATAACAAACTATCGAAGTTATAAAATTCATAAAAATTATTATTTGCATTATCTGCGCTTTTTATATGAGTTATTATATTATTTTCTATTATAATATCTACATTTTTTCTTAATTTAAAGGGAAAGCCTTCTAATAATTGAGCTACTCGAATTTTCTTTTTCATTTTCCTAGTAATGTTATTATATTATGAATCATAAATCCTTTTAAGGAATCTCCACATAATGGATTATAAATAAAATCAATTGATTGTGTTTTAACTAACTCATCTGCTTTCATTACCCAATCAGCAGTATCTGGTACTACAAGGTTTCTATTTGGTGGTAAATAGGATGATAATTTCCCAATTATTGTCAATGCTTCATTCTCTTTTTCCACACCAGAATAAATCAGGCTTAATTTAATAATCTGGTCAGAAGGTACATTTATTGGATATGGTAAATTTGCTTCAGGAGAATATTCATGGAATGACCAAAAATATTTAGGATGTTTGTAAAGCGTAGTGCTATCCCAATGACCAACTAACATAACTGATAATGGTTGTGATCCTAAAAAGTGAAAATCAAAATGACTTAAGATAAAGCTTCTTGTTTCAGGTGTAAGTGTTGTGTTTATTCTAGCATCAGCTATAATCCAACCCGACTTATGTTCTTTAAGAAAATTGAGAAAACTTCTATGATTAATCATTGAATTTGGATAAAGAGTTGTATCTTTAACCAATTCATCTGCAACATTAAATTTATTTAAATTTACAATAACTTGTCTTAAACCATAAATATTTCTATCAATATAAAATTCTGCTATTCTTGGCATTAAACAAATAACATCTTCTCCTTCTTTTATGTTATCGTTTACGTATTGGCAAGCATGTCTATAGGGATAAAAAGTATATTCTCCAATATTTGCATCTAAATATATGTTTTTTTTCATTTTTATTTCAAATAAGTTTTTATAATCTTTATAAGGAATAGTTAATGATATTATTATTAAAATAGTAGTAAAACTTATTATATCTAAAGCATTTTTATTCAGAAAAGAGAAAAATTTTTTTATCAGTAAAAAAAGAAAAAATAAACCAATCGCAATATAAGTTAAATAAAAAGGATATATTGGGAAAAAATATCTTTGTTGTAAAACATGTATGAAAAAACCTAAAATAATTAGATTAGAAAAAAACATTGAATGTAAGAAAAATAGAAATTTTTTGTTTTCAATAATAAAAAAGCTTAAGATGAAACCCAATAATGCAAATATCCATAAATAATTGAAATCATAATTAAATAATTTAAAGTAATGTTTCACTCCTTTAAAAGGATCATCTTTCAAAAAATCAATTGTTCTTTTTATATTTGGAGAAACAACATCTATAGTTCCTTTTTGTTGAAAAAATTCAACAAACAAATTGCTTTCGATTAATAACCAACCAAAAAGGACAACAAAAATAAATATAAAACCTAAAAATAGAAAATAATATTTTAAATTTTTGTTTTTCTTATCATAAGTAAAATGATAAAAGAACATTATGAAAAAGTAAAATATTGCTGTAATCCAGAACAATACAACCCACGGGTGAATTAAAATAGAAATTATAAACAATAATATAAAAATTATGAAATGTTTTAATGAAAGAAAATTAAGAAAGTCTTTATATAAAGATTTATCAATAACATAATTTGTGTTAATACTTTTGAGCAAAAATAATGATAAAATTAGATATGAAAATTGTAAAGCTGTATAAGGTCTTGCTGTTCGTGAAAAGAATACTTCAAAAAAAGATACGGATAATAAAATGCTTGTGAATAATGCAATTGTTTTATTAGTGTTTTTTTTTAAAAAGAAATAATTAAATATTATACAAATTACACCAAATAATGCGGATGGTAATCTGGCTGAAAGTTCATTTATGCCTAAAGAAAGAAAAAAAATATATTGTAACAGTGTAAATAAAAACGATGTTTGATATTCGCTGCCGGTTCCAGTAATTAATTTTTTTGCAGCAGTCATTGTATATGCTTCGTCTTCATTTATCCATAATTGGCTTATATTTATTATTCTAAGTAAAAGACCTATTAGAATAAATATAATTAGAATAATTAAGATAAGATTTTGTGAATTTACTTGTTCTTTATTTGTTAATAGATCAAGTAATTTATTGTTATAATTGGAACTTGTCTTTGATTTATAGTAAATTTTATTTTTTTTCCTTTTACTCATAAATATAATTCCAAATTCTTATATCTTATTATTTTATTGTAATTTAGAAATTTTTTAATTAAATTTCAACCAAAACAGAAAATTTCTCATATTTATTATGCACGAAAATTATATTATATCTTTATTAGAAAATTACAATAAAACTAAAATAAATTTCTGGAATAATATAGCTGAGAAAAATGATTTAGACAAAAGTACTAAAAGGTTTTATAGGAAGTTAATTTCAAAAATTTATAAAATATTAATTCCTGAAGGTTACAGAATTCTTGAATTAGGTTGCGGTGAGGGGGATTTGCTTAATGATTTAAAACCTTCTTGTGGTGTGGGTATTG
The DNA here is from genome assembly GCA_036567745.1 of Ignavibacteria bacterium. Classification (GTDB taxonomy): domain Bacteria; phylum Bacteroidota; class Ignavibacteria; order DATCTW01; family DATCTW01; genus DATCTW01. The sequence continues at coordinate 151,932 of DATCTW010000041.1, forward strand.
ATTTTTCTGATAAAATGATTGAAAAGGCAAAAGCAAAACATCCAAATTTACAATTTTTTGAATATGATGTACATGATATACCCTTAGAAGATAAATTTGACTATATAATTCTTTCAGATTTGATAAATGATGTTTTTGATGTTCAATTACTTTTCAGAAATTTAAGAAAATTTTGTACTGAATCAACAAGGATTGTATTCAATTTTTATTCTCATCTTTGGGAATTGCCTTTAAATATTTCTTCAAAATTAAAACTGAGAAAAGAATATAAACAACAAAATTGGTTAACAGTAGATGATTTAGAGAATATTTTAAAGTTAGAGAATTATGAGATTGTTAACAGAAGATCAGAAATTCTATTCCCTTTTAATATTCCTTTATTATCTCAATTTTTAAATAAATTTCTTGTAAAACTTTGGCCTTTTAATTTATTATCTCTCTCAAACTTTTTAGTTGTCAGGTTAAATGTTAAAATGCGTGAGAATAAATCATCAGTATCTGTAATTATTCCGGCAAGAAACGAGGAGGGACATATTGAAGAAATATTTAAACGTGTTCCTGAAATGGGTTCATTCACAGAGTTAATCTTTGTTGAAGGTAACTCTACAGATAATACTTATCAGAAAATAGAAGAGTGTATAAGAAAACATCAAGATAAGAAATGCTTCTTATATAAACAAACAGGAAAAGGTAAAGGAGATGCAGTACGTCTTGGTTTTGAAAAAGCTAGTGGTGATATTTTGATGATTTTAGATGCCGATATTACTGTTCCACCGGAATACTTGCCAAGGTTTTATGATGCAATTGAAAACAACTATGGTGAGTTTATAAATGGTGTAAGGTTGGTATATCCAATGGAAGAAAAAGCTATGAGATTTTTTAATCTCTTAGGAAATAAATTTTTTAGTTTAGCTTTTTCCTGGTTGTTGAGTCAAAAAATAAAGGATACTCTTTGCGGTACAAAAGTTCTTAGAAAAAAAGATTATGAAAAAATCGCTGCTAATCGATCATATTTTGGTGATTTCGATCCTTTTGGTGATTTTGACTTACTTTTTGGAGCTGCAAAATTAAATTTAAAGATTGTTGATTTACCAATCAGGTATGGGCAACGTGTTTATGGCACAACAAATATTCAACGATGGAAACATGGTTTTTTATTACTAAAAATGGTAATATTTGCAGCAAAAAAGATAAAATTTATTTAAAAAAAATTATGGATTCATATAATCATCTTGATGATCCTTCAATAGTAAATTTTAGATCAACTATTATAAAGAAAAAGAAATTTTTATATAAAATTTATGAAGAATGGTATACAATTATTCGAAATAATTTATCAAGTAATGATCAACCTGTATTAGAGATAGGTTCGGGGCCTGGTTTTTTAAAACAATTTTGCAAAAATAAAAAAATTATTACTTCAGAAATAATGTATAATAATAAAGTTGATTTGATATTTGACGCTGCTAAATTATTTCCTTTTAAAAACAATTCCTTGTCTGCAATAGTAATGACCGATGTATTACATCACTTACCTAACGTAAAAACATTTTTTGAAGAATCTATTAGAGTATTAATAGATAATGGTAAAATAATTATGATAGAACCATGGTGTACCTTTTGGTCAAAATTTATTTATTCAAATTTTCATCATGAAACCTTTGATACTGAAGTGAAAGAATGGGAATTTGAAAGTAGGGGTCCTCTATCTGATGCTAATGGAGCATTACCTTGGATAATTTTTAAACGAGATTATTTAATCTTCTCAAAACTTTATCCTCAATTAGAACTTAAAACAGTAAAACTATTAATGCCTATCAGTTATCTATTATCTGGTGGATTTTCTTATCCATCATTAATACCTCATTTTTTTTATAAATTAATTAGAAAATTTGAAAATTTTTCAAATGTGGTCAATAAAAAAATGGCAATGTTCGCTTATATTGAAATAATTAACCATAAAATAAATAGATATGAGTAGGTTTTTTCGTTTCATCAAAAAATATAATAAAAAAATCTTATTTATAATTGCTGAAGAGTATATAGGTTTTTTTGTAAGATATCTTCCAGGTTATTTAGGTTTTTTATTAAGATTTATTTTTTATAAACCAATATTTAAAAGGCTTAAATTTTTGCCACTAATTTACCCAGGCACATATTTTACTCACTCATATGGAATTTCAATAGGTAAAAACTTTTCAATAAATTCTGGTTGTGTGATAGATGGGCGTGGTGGAATTGTAATTGGTGATAATGTGATGATAGGTCCTAACACAGTAATCGTATCTTCATCCCATCAATATAATAATATTGATAAGCCAATGACTTATTTAGATCATTTATTTAGTCCTGTTATAATCGAAAATGACGTATGGATAGGTGCTAATGTTTTTATAAAAGGAGGTGTTCGAATTAAAAGCCATTCTATTATTGCTGCTGGTTCAGTAGTTTTAAATGATGTTGAGGAATATAGTATCGTTGGTGGAATACCCGCAAAATTTATAAAGGATAGAAGAAAACAATAAAGTAACTTTATATTATTTATTTTTATCAATTAATCTTTTTTTTCTTGCTAAATAACATTACATTTGTTATTTTAAAATAAATTCTTATCAAAGAAAAAAATAAACAAATTACCGAAGGAGGTTTCGTATGGGTATTTTTGCAAGAATGAGTGATATCTTTAAAGCAAATATTAATGATTTGCTTGATAAAGCTGAAGATCCTGAAAAGATGATAAAACAGATGGTTATTGAGATGGAAGAAGCTGTTAGCAAAGCCGCAACTGCTGTAGGTCAGGCTATTGCTAATGAAAAGATGTTACAAAAACAGGTTGATGATAAAAAGAAAGCAGCTGAAGATTGGCAAAAAAAGGCTATCCAGGCTGTTAATGCAGGTCGTGATGATTTAGCCAAACAAGCTCTCGAGAAGAAAAATAGTTTTTCAAAGGCAGCTAATGATCTTGAACCACTTTTGATTGAGGCTAGAAATACTTCCGCTAATTTAAGAGCTCAATTAGATAAGTTGAGAGCTAAACTTGAAGAAGCTCGATTAAGACAAAACACATTAATTGCAAGAAGTCAAGCTGCTAAAGCTAAAAAACAAATTGCTGCCAGTGTATCTGGTATTGGTGATGATGCCTTTGCAAACTTCGACAAATATGAACAAAAAATTATCAAACAAGAATCCGAAGCAGATGCTCTTTCTGAACTTGCTGGCCAGGATACCAGGCTAGAAGATGAATTTGCTAAATTAGATTCTGGTACAGCCGTTGATGATGAATTAGCACAACTTAAAGCATCATTAAACAAATAGTTTTGAACTTTAATTAGGAGCATTAAAAATGGCTAAAGCAATAAAAAAATCGGTTAAAAAAACTACAGCAAAAAAAACTAAAGCTGCTGTTAAAATTACTAAAAAATCATCAAAAAATAAATCTGTTGCTAAGGTAACAAAAAAGGTTTCTACACCTAAAAAAGTAAAAGATATAGTCGCATATACTAAAAAGAATGTGAGAACTTATTTAAAGAAACTATTTGGTAAAAATGTTCAAGAAATTGATGATAGATTCCTCATTGTAGAGGGCTCTGCAGTTGTTCAAATCATTGTAAGACCATGGTACGATGGAGATAGCGTTGTAGATATCTTCTCATTCGTAGTTGAAGGTGCAAATATTACTCCAGAGCTTACTAATTTCTTGCTTAGAAAAAATGCAACTTTACACTTTGGGGCTTTCGGTTTAACTTTTGATAATACTGTTATTTTTAGTTACTCGCTTGCTGGTTCAAATTTAGATTTGAATGAATTAAAGGCTGCATTACAAACTGTTGCTACAATATCAGATTATTATGATGACCAAATTGTTTCTATCGCAGGTGGTAGAAGGGGAATTGATGTTAAAAGGTTGGTTTCAAACGCCGAATAAAATTAATTCAAGAGAGTTTAGTTAAATATAATTAAACTCTCTTTTTATTTTGTACTTTTTTTAATTAAAGGATTCTTTTATGATTTATGTTGGTATTTTTTTAGTGGTTTTAGGAATTGTATCAATTTTTATTAATGTTTTCAATAAACGAAAGTTGTTCAATATTAAAGCTACACAGACTTTCAAAGCAAAAGATATTAATGATTTGTGTGAGTCTGTAAAAGAAGAAATTGGACCCGGTTCTTTCAATAAAGTTTTGGAGGTAAAAGGGTTTATTCGAAGTGATAATCCTTTAATTGCTGAACTTTCTGGTCAGGAGTGTGTTTACTATTCAATGAAAGTTACACGTGAGTATGAAGAGAAATATACTGCCTATGAAAACAATAGACCTGTTACTCGTACTAGAAGAGGTAGTGAAATTATTTCTTCAAATACTCAATCAGTCCATTTTTATGTTGAAGATGATACAGGTAAAATACTTGTAAACCCCAATGATGCAAGTATTGATGGAATTAAATCCGTAGATCGATTTGAACCACACACTAGTAACACTGGAACTTTAAGATTTGGTAATTTTTCTTTGCCAATATCAATCTCATCTGGTTCTAGAACTTTGGGTTATAGATATGTTGAAGAAATAATCCCTATCAACAGACGTGTTTATGTATTAGGAGAAGCTTCTGATTCTAGTGGTGAGCTAATGGTTCAAAAACCTAAAGATAAAAAAGAGACTTTTTTAATTTCTCTTCGCTCAGAAGAAGAAATAATTGCCAGCACAGAAAAAATTGTAAAATTATCTTTAATTGGAGCCATTCTTGGCTTATCAATAGGAATTATTCTTGTTGTGATTTCTATAATTAACAATGATTTTTAAATATTATTTTTGAGTAAAAAAATTAAAATTCATCTGTTTTTGCTCTATCTCTATACATATAGACTTATTTAATTATCCTTTTAGATTATAAAGATCGTTTTGTTTGATAAATCTTTTCAAAATCATTTGTTTGTTTTACTTCCCTGAAACTATTTCAATATATAATAAATTATTAGTTTTATACTATTCAAAAAAAATTTAATATATATAAATATATATATTGTAAAAAAGTAATTTTTTTCTTAAATTATAAAGATATTAACTCTAAAGGTACTAAATGGTAGATAAAATTGTAATTTTGGCTGGTGGTATTTCTTCTAGAATGAAGGAAAGACCCAAAGAGATTGATGAATCTTTATTTAATCTTTATAATGAAGCTGACTCAAAAGCAAAAAGCATGATTTCACTTGGTGAGGGTCATAGGCCTTTTCTTGATTATCTTCTTTTTAATATAATGGAAGCCGGTGTTACTAATGTATTAATTGTGATAGGAGAAAAAGATAATTCTATACCAGAATACTATGGTAAAAATGGCTCTAATAATAAATTTCACGATTTATTAATTTCTTACGCTATCCAAAAAATCCCTTCACATCGTTCTAAACCCTGGGGCACTGCTGATGCTTTATATCAGGGATTGTTACAGGTGCCTCATTGGAAAGGAAATGACTTTTTAGTTGTTAATAGTGATAATCTTTATTCAACTGAAAGCCTCCGAAAGTTGATTGAATGTGATAGCCACCATGCTTTAATTGATTATGATAGAGATGGTTTTAACTTTGAATCTGATAGAGTAAGTAAATTTGCAATTACTAAAAAGAATGAAAAAGGTTTTTTAATTGATATTATTGAAAAACCAACTCCAGAACAAATAAAATCTTGTGTTGACTCAGAAGGTAAAGTCCGCGTTAGTATGAATTGCTGGAGATTCAATTACGACCAATTATTCCCTTATCTTGAAAACTGTCCTGAAAATCCAATTAGGAAGGAAAAAGAATTGCCAACTGCTGTGTTAAATATGATTAAAGATTACCCAGATACTGTTTTAGCAATTCCACATAAAGAACACGTGCCTGATTTAACAAGCAAGGATGATCTTAAACCTGTCTTAGAATATCTAAAGGAAAAATATAAAGTTTTTACTCTATGAAATAATGAATATTGATTATTTTATTCAAGAATTAAAAAAGAATCCTTCGAAATATATAGATGAAATTAAAAATATTTATCAATGTGATGATAATTCTGCCTTAGAATATTTAAATCTTTATAATAATCTTCTAATTGAGTTCAAAACACTTTTCCCTGAAAGTAAAGAAATTGGAATCATTCGAGCACCAGGCCGCGTAAATTTAATTGGTGAACATACTGATTATAATGCTCTTCCAGTTTTACCGATTGCTATTGATAAAAATATTATAATAATTTTTTCACCTGTAAATGATTCGACTATCAGAATTTATAATCATGATCCAGGTTTCGAATATCGTGAATTTGAAATTTCTGAGAATACTAAACCTTATGAAACGGGGGATTGGGGTAATTATGTAAAAGCTGGTGTTTTGTGGAATAAAGAAAAAGGGAAAAAGGGATTTAATGCACTGATTTATGGTGATATACCTTCTGCTGCTGGGCTATCCTCTTCGTCTGCTCTTGTAGTAGCTTCTGCATTAACGTTTTTACAATCAAATAATATTAACCCTGATTTATTACTTTTAGCTGATGAATTAGCAAAAGCTGAACAATATGTTGGCACTATGGGTGGAGGTATGGATCAAACCATATCATTATTGGGTAAGGAAAATAAAGCTTTACAAATTAATTTTCACCCCTTAAGTGTAAAGGAAGTTGTAATTCCGAATGAAATATGTTTTGTTGTTATCAATAGTTTGGTTAAAGCTCCAAAAACTAAAAACGCTAGATTAAAATACAATAGAAGACCAATTGAATGTAAAATTGCTCTTGACGTAGTTAATAAATATATTGTTAATAGATTTAATTCAGCATTTAATTATTCTTTTATTGGCAATCTTGTAAAAAATTTTCCATCTTTTAATCAAAATTTTATTAACGATATTTTAGATAATGTCTTAAATAAAGAATCATATTCTACAGCTCAAATAGTTAATATCTTGGGAATTGATGAAGAACAATTCAAAGATAAATATTTATTATTGAAAGATGGATCTTATTTTGATGAACCTACTGATGGTTTTAAACTTCGTCAACGATTTCAATATGTAATCGAGGAAGGTTTAAGAGTAAGTAGGGCAGTTGATACATTAGAAAATAATAATATTACCCTTTTTGGGAAACTGATGGTTGACTCATATTTCGGTGCAAGAGATTTGTATGAAATAAGCACTCCAGAAATAGATTTTCTTGTAAGAGAAGCTCTAAAGTGTGGGGCAATAGGCTCAAGGCTTACTGGTGCGGGATTTGGCGGTTGTGTGATAAATTTAATTTATAAGAAAGATGCTTATTCTTTTCTTGAAAAAATGAAAGATTTATATTTCTTTAAATACATCCCTGAAACACATCCTGAAATTTCAGTTAATAAGAATATAATTGATAATTATATATTTATTTGCAAACCCTGTCGTGGTGCAGGTTTAATATTTTCCTGATCAACTCTTATATACTCTCCCTTTCCACTCTACTCTTGGATTAATAAAAACTAAGAAAGGTAAAAGAAATACATAGGTGGTATAATAAATTTCAAACACCAAAAAGTATTTATATAGGTGAAGTAAATTGAATTTTTTTAATGAAAATATTAAAAAGAGAAAATCTAAAACAAGTTTTGTAGTAATTACTAACAGCTTATAATATAATGTAGTGCAAATAAAAGGAATAAAAATTGTGAGTCCACTTATAAGAAAACCTGCAGTCATTAATACAAAACCAATGAATGGAGCTTTTTTGCCTCCCATACCCCATCTTTTTTTCTGTTTTATAATTTCTTTAAATGATGAGCAAGCTTTTGATAATGCAAGATTCCCTGTTTCGAATGGATACTTGCATTTCCATTTTTTAGTTTTTACTACTGCTTGTAAAAGAGCAAAATCTTCTGTTATACTAAATTTTAAATTCTGGTAACCACCAACTTCATCATAAGCCTTTTTTCTGAATGACATATTATTACCTACACAAGCCAATGGTATACCAAGTCCAAAACTACCAGATGCCACTGTTAACAAATAAACCCAATCTAATGATTGCATGCCTTCAAAAATGTTTTTATGTTCTACGTAGGTAAAACCGCATACTATGCCTGTAGTATCATCATAATATTTAACTATGTCTTTTATCCATGTTTTTTTGAAGGTGCAATCTGCATCCGATGTAATAATAATTTCACCTTTAGCGTGCTCTATACCTTGTGCTAATGCGTTGGTTTTACCTAATAATTTCCAATTTCGCTCTTCTGGAATAATTGTTTTAAAATTGTAAAATAAACTTTTATAGCTATCTATTATACTTTGAGTATTATCTTCAGAATGATCATTGACTATAATTATTTCAAGTTTATCCTTTGGATAGTCTACGTTGGATAGTGATAGTAAGCAATCACCTATATTTTTTTCTTCATTTCGAGCAGCAATTATAACACTAACAGAAGGTGTAAAATGATATGATTTTTCCCTATAAGACCTGTAAACACCAATCGAATATGTTAGTAATTGAAAAAAATAAAAACAACAGCAAAAAATTATAAAATCTTCTACACTCATATTTTTCTTTAAGAAAAAAAATTTAATTAAATATAATGCCTTTTTCAAGTTAAAAATATTTAATATTTCTTGAAATTTATTAATAATTATTTATCATAAATAATAACAATATAAATAATTTATTTATTCATATAAAATTATATTGACATAATTAAAATATAATTATATATTTGAATAACCTAACACACATAATAAAAATAAACAAAGGGGTAAGAATATGACAATACACGAAAAACAACACACGAAAAACACTATTTCTATCATACTTACTTAATAGTACTCTATTCTTTTATTTTATAGTATTTTGTATTTGTACAATTATTATTGGATGTAATGAAGCTACAAATGAAAGCTTACCTTTAGAGAACACAATCTTAAGAGAAAACAATATTACTTTTTTGAAATTTTCTAACTTGTTTGAATTCTGAGTTAAAAAAAGAATCTGTAAAATATATAAAAGCTTTTGATAATAAAGGCAATATAATAATGCTTGATAAGAAAAAAACTCCCGACTATCCGGTAATAGTAATTAGTATAAATGAAAGGCTTGATGAGAATGGTAAGGTAAGGGAATGTTACCTAAACAAAAAAGATATTTTATTAAATAATGAAAGCAATAATCTTGTTTTAAAGAAAATGTTTAATAATGATAAACCAATAAAAATTTTATCTGATTCTGTTGGCACTGGTGGAGATGATTCTCCTGATGTTACTTATACATATAAATTAATGTTATGGGAATTTGATTTAACAGGATCTGGGTTAAATCATTTTCAAGATGGTAATGGTTGGCTGGAAGGAGATCCCGAGTTTTATTTTGATATATGGAAAGTAGGAACATCAATTGAATATAAAGGAAGATCATATGTTCAAATAGATGATGACCCTCACTGTTATTATACTAGTTTAGAGCTTCGACCCGTAACAAATAATTTTGGTCAGTACAATGTTCAACTTAGAATTGCAGAAGAAGATGGTGGTGTTTTTGGAAGTGATGATGAGATGGAAACAGTTTTTAAAGAACGCACTTCTAGTACAATATCTTCAGTGTTTCCATTTAATATACCAAATGGATGGTATGACGGGATAAATGGTTATGTAAATATTAAAATAAATTGGATTAAATATTAATTAATAAGAGGTCATTAAATTTGTTAATATACTTTTATATTTATGATTAATAAGAAAAATAAAATTTTATTATTATTTTATTGTTTATTATTTTTGTTAATAGTTATCTCTTGCAATGAAACACTGGAAATTGATATACCTGACTTTTCAGAAAAGTTAGTAGTAGAATCTTTTCTTGTAAATACTTCTAATAGAATATTTCTTAAGCTAAGCAAAACCGTTTCACCGTATAAAAAATTATCTTGGTATGATACTACATTATTAGTGCATAATGCTCAAGTTAAAGTGAAATTAGATAATAATGAATATAATATGATTGAAGATACAATTAGTTCAGTCTATTATAATGGTTATATTTACAAAATATTCAGAAAAACAGGAGAGTATTATATTAATAATGTAAATCTTTTAAATGTAAATAAATGTGAATTAAATATTGATTACAAAAATAATCATGTTAATTGTATAGAATATTTTCCTGATATAGTACAAATTGATAGTATACAAACAACCTTATATCAAAAAAAACTAAGTAACTGGTCTAATCCAATTAATTATTTAAAGATAAAAATCTTTGCAAATTTTCCTAAGAATCAAAAGAGTTTTTATAGAATTTGTCTTGTAAGTAATTATGGGTCTTTAGATTATGAATTTGAAAATATTGAAACAGATTATTTTATTCACTTATCAAATGAGAATTATGAAATTATTGATTTAAAATTAAAGTATGAGAATTTAGAGTATTATCTAAAGAGGACAAGGGTTTATTTAGATCATATTACTGAAAATCATTATAATTTTATGAAAGCTAAAAAAAATCAAGAAGAGGATGTTGACAACCCTTTTGGTTCTGAAGGAATACAAATACCTACAAATATAACAAATGGTCTGGGAATTTTTACCTGTATTGCGAGAGATACAATATGCATAAATATAAAATAATATTTTTTTTGACCTTATTAACTTGTATAGTTAATGCTCAAGGATTGTATAAAATAAATGGTATAGTTGTAGATTCTGTAAGTAAGGAAGCACTTGTAAGTGCTACTGTTATAATTGAAGGGAAAAAGATCGGTACTATTACAAATCAATCAGGTTGGTTTGCTATTGAAATTAATGCATATGATAATTTATTAATTTCGTTAGTTGGATATAATACTAAGAGGGTTAAAGGTATTGATATAATTAAATCAGAAATGCCATATGTTGTGGTTTTGTCAGAAAGCCCTGTTTTATCAAAAGAAGTAGTCGCTGAAACTGAAAATAGACGCGAGAAAAATCTTAGATTATTGGGATATGAACAATTGACTGCTAATCAAATAAAATATACACCTTCTTTTGGAGGTGAATCAGATATTATGAAAACTATTCAAATGATTCCTGGTGTAACATCAGCTAATGAAAATTCTACAAAATTAAATATAAGAGGAGGTGAAAGTAATCAGAATTTAATTCTTATTGATGGAGTTCAAGCTTATAATCCAATGCATTTGTATGATTTTGTAAGTTCGTTTAATACAGATGCTATTAGTAATGTAGAACTTTTTAAGGGTTCAATATCATCTGAGTATTATGGAAAATTATCTTCTGTATTAAAGATTAACTTAAAAGAAGGCAATAAATATAAATTAAGATGGGGTGGGGGAATTAGTATTCTTTCATCACAATTATATATTGAAGGTCCTATTAATCAGAATATTTCTTATATGTTTTCTTTAAGAAGAACTTACCTTGATTTAATTTTAAGATTGTCAAATTCAGATGCTGGCTATTCCTTTAATGACTTATATGGTAAAGTTACATATCAAATATCTAAAAAAAGTAAATTATTTCTAAGTGGTTATTGGGGTTTAGATTACGCAACGGATTTTGGTAATGAATTAAATTATAATAAATGGGGAAATCATGTAATTCATCTGCGTTATAATTATATTTGGAATAATAATATTTTTAGTGATTTTTCTTTTTCTTATTCTAAATTTTTTACAAATTTCAATTGGGATATTTACCATAAAAGCCCTTATGTTATCGATTATTCATTTAAAAATTTGAATGATATCATAATATCTAATAAAAATAGTATAAAAACAGGTGGAGATATTCATTTTTATGATTTTAAAATAACATCTGAGATGTTTTCAAGAACAAATGATATTAGTCATTTTATTAATTCTTATGAGGGTAATTTTTTTATAAATTGGAAACATAATTTTAGTGAAAAATTTATTTTCGAAATGGGAGCAGTTTATTCTTATTTTTCAGAAAATAAAACTAAGGAAAAATCATCGATTTTCGAACCAAGATTAAATTTATGTTATTATTTAAGCGATAATTTTTCTATAAAGGTTGCCTATACTCAAATGCATCAGTTTATTCATTCTATAGCACCTTATAATTATTATCTGCCAAATGATATTTTTTATCCAACATCTGAAAAATTACCATACATGAAAGGTAATCAATTTACAATTGGATCATCGAAAGTATTTAATGTGTTAAATTCTGAATATGATGTTTCAATGGATTTATATTATAATGACATGAAAAATGTTCCTAACATAAAAAATCATTTTGATAATACAGATCCGTATCTATTACCAGATCAACTTACTATTGGAAAAGGGTGGGGATATGGCTTAGAGTTTCAATTAGCTAAAAAAGAAGGAAAGGTAAATGGTTGGATAAGTTATTGTTGGAATAGAGCTAAGAGGTTATTCGACGGTATAAATAATAATGAACCTTATGATCCAAAATTTCATAAAACTCATCAACTAAACTTTGTTTTAAATTATAATATATCTGAAAAATTTAAATTAGGAGCCATTTATATAATTTCTTCTGGTCAGCCACTTACTTTGCCATCGCATAAATATTATATAGATGATAAACCTTATGTTTATTATGGTAATATTAATAGTTTTCGTTTGCCATATTATAGTAGGCTTGATCTGAATATTGTGTATTGTTTTAATATGTGGAATGGAAGTTGGGAATTGTTTGGTTCAATTTTTAATTTGTTAATGAGAAAAAATCCTTCATTTCTATATTTTGATATTAGCGAAGCACGTTTTGAAAAAATTAGTCTTGGATTGATACCTACTATTGGAGTTAAATTTCATTATTAATTTTATTTATGATAGGTAACTAATTTACAAAAATATGCGATTTTTTGATAATATTATTTTTTAATGTAAAATAAAAAAAGGTGATTTATTATAGCTCTTTTAAAAAAAATTATAAAACTTTATTTTATCGATTTAGCACTTAATTCAATATTAGTGCCGTTTTCTTTTTCAGTATATGTTTTGCGTTCCTTTATAGGGCCAACCCCTTCTGCAAACCAGATTTGATAATATGTGCCAGATCTTAAAGTAACCCCTGCTATACTTAATGAGTAGTACATTTCAATTTTATTACATTTATATCCAGCGGTATTCTCAGGTACGCTTATTTTATCCTGATCGAATATATAATCCTGTATTTTAATATTTAGGGGAACAGGGTATTCTGTGTTTGATAAAGATGTTGAAACAGTAATAGTAGTATCAATAATTGTATAATAAGAAAGTGTGCCAGCTCCTCTTATGAAAACAGGTGCCCATTTATAAAATATTAATTTATTGTTATTTGATAATGGAAAGATAAACTTCATATAATAACTAATAGTATCATCTGAAGCTGATTTGTAAACATAGGTTGTATCAGTTTTTTCAATAGAACCAGATATGTTATAGTAGGTTTCTAACATTGGGTACCCGATTCTATCAATTACATATTTTGAAGATCCTATTTCTCTGATAAATTTTCTATCTGTACCTTCTATTTTTGTAAAACTTGAATCGAGATCATACATATTATACTCAAGTCTATTACCTTGAGTTAAAGGAAATAAATTATTACCAATTATTGGGTTATAACTATCATCTTTGCTACAGCCATAAATTGATAAAATCAATAAAATGAGAAATAGGATCTTTTTTTTATACATTTAGATTTAGATGTTTAATTTAGCAATATTGTTCTTTACATCTTGAGCAGAACGCTTTAGTGCTGCATGTTCTTCGTCTGATAATTTTATTTGAATAATTTCCTCTATTCCGTTCTTGCCAAGTTTTACAGGTACTCCGCAATAAACATCACTTAATTCATACTCACCATCAAGGTAAGCTGCACAGGGGATTATTCTTTTTTTGTCTTTTACAATTGCTTCAACCATTGATACTGTACTTGATGCTGGTGCATAGTATGCACTACCAGTTTTTAAATAATTTACTATCTCAATTCCACCATTCTTTGTTCTTTCAATAATTTTATCTAACTTATCTTTTGGTAAAAGTTCAGTAAGTGGAATTCCAGCAACGGTTGAATATCTTGTTAGTGGAACCATTGAATCACCGTGTCCTCCCAAAACAAAACATGTTACATCTTCTACAGAAACATTCAACTCTTCAGCAATAAATGTTCTGAATCTTGCTGAATCTAATGCTCCTGCCATACCAATGACTCTGTTTTTAGGGAAGCCACTTACTTTGTAAGCAACATAGGTCATTACATCGAGTGGGTTCGATACTACAATAATAATAGCATTTGGGGATTGTTTCGCTGCGTTTTCAATACAACTTTTTACAACATTTGCATTTGTTGATTGTAAGTCATCTCTACTCATTCCAGGTTTTCTTGCTATACCTGCCGTCATAACTATAATGTCTGAATTTGCAGTATCATCATAGTTGTTTGTACCTTTAACTTTTACATCTGAAAGTTCAACTGGACAGGATTCGAGTATATCAAGAGCTTTACCTTGAGGAATACCTTCTAATATGTCGATTAATATCAATTCATTGCAGAGCTTTTTGTCTGCAATAAGCTTTGCGGTGGTTGCACCGACGTTTCCAGCACCAATAACAGTAATTTTCATTTACCCCCATGCTCCTATAAAATAAATTAATTAGTTTTGTATTACGTTAACGTAATTTCTTCCACCTGTGCTGTTAAAAAGTACTACACCATCTTTTAGTGCAAATAAGGTATCATCACTCCCTATACCTACGTTTTTACCCGGGTGATATTTTGTTCCTCTTTGTCTAACGATAATATTGCCAGCACGAACCTTCTCGCCGCCAAATTTCTTTACACCCAATCTTTGTGAATTACTATCTCTTCCGTTCCTTGATGAACCTACACCTTTTTTATGTGCCATAATAATCTCCGGAATTATTATTTTAAAATCTTAACTAATTTTACTAATTTCAATTTGAGTATACTGTTGTCTGTGTCCTTTTAAAAGACGATAGCTTTTTCTTCTTTTTTTCTTAAAAACAAGAACTTTATCATCTTTTATGTGTTTTAATACTTTGGCTTCTACTGTAGCGCTATCTACAAAAGGGGTGCCAATTTTAATATCGTTCTCTTTTTCAAGAAAAAGAACTTTCTCAAATTTTACATCCGTTCCTTCTTCATTCTTTAAATGAGGAACAAATATTTTATCCTTCTCTTTGACCTTAAATTGTTTACCGCTAATTTCTACAATTGCGTACATCTAAATCGACTCCTTAATTTTGATTTTTTTAGACTCCAAATTTACCATTTTTTTTATTTAAAGTCAATGCTAATTGTCTTGTTTTTCGATGAATATATTAAAAATAATAAATATATGCTTATAATCACATTATTTAAAATTATTATATAAACAATATTTAATATTTTCTGCTTTTATATAAAAACTCAAACAAAATGAGTTATTTCGTCTTTTTATAATGTTTGTCATTCCCATAGAAACGCCTGCTATAGTTATCTTATTATTTTGTTCATAATAAACAAGACCCCCACTATAACCCGGTCTGAATTTGGGATTTTCGATATATATTTCATTTAAATTTATTACATTTTTATTTTTTTCGAATTTGATGATGTTTTGGTTATTTATTCTTTTAATGCCAATATCTTGTTCAATATCTCCTAAAGTTAAACCTCTTTCCCAATTAAATTTATTAACAAATGGAAAAGCAAGTATTTTTAATGAATCGATTTCATTGAGCTTTTGCGTTGAAAAATTGTTGATGTCTAATGCTTCATTCCAAAGAACTTCGTCATCTATTTGAATTCTTGTTAAAAATATTTCGGCGATAGCAATATCATAAGTATAAAAAGTTGTATCGTAATATGTAAGATTTACTTTATCATCTGGATGGAATTTCCATTCGTTTTTGTAAATTGTATATTTTTTTACTGAGCAAACAATTTCTTTTCTTTTATCGTATTTTTTAGAAAAGTTAAACATGCAATCTGTCGCAGAGTCTTTTTCAATAACATGTTTTGCTGTAATTAAAAATAATCTGTTAGGATATTTAATACTATCTTTTATTAAAATTGCGGTACCTGTAGGAATTTTATATTTTAAGCCATTTTCATCGGTATAGTTCGTAATTTTAACAATTGGTAAAATACTTCTTTTCAAGTTGTTTTCTGAAAAACAAATTGATACTATAATTATATATATTGTTATAATTTTTTTCATAAAGTTAAAATAATTATAACCAATTATTTTGTCAATTCTAATTAGATTAATTGATTTTTTTTTCAAATTTCCTTGATATTAAAAAAAAATATTTATAACTTATAATAACATTCAAAAAACTTAATAAACTTATGGATGAATCAAAAACAGAAGTTAATACTCAACCCAAAAAAATTAAAATTTTAGTTGTTGATGATGATCCTCAAATTAGAAGGTTGATCAAAGTAACATTGCAAAGTAAATTTAATTTTGAAATACTTGAAGCTGAAAACGGTTTGGCTGCGTTACAGAAAATTGAGATTGAAAAACCTTTTTTAGTAATGCTTGATATAATGATGCCTGAGCTAAATGGAATTGAGTTAATTGAAAAACTTAAAGCGAATGAAGAAACAAAAGACGTTCCTATCATTATCTGTTCCGCTGTAAATGATAGAAGTAGAGTAATTGAGTTATTTAATAAAGGAGTGGCTGATTATATAGTAAAACCTATAAACCCAATTATCTTATCCAACAAAATAACACAATATATTAAGATATATTTAGATAAGATTATTAAGAAAGGTCCGGTATCAAACGAAAAACAATAATTTTATATAATAATGTTTCAATACTCTTTAATATCTAAAAAGTATTGAAACATTATATGTTATTTAAGTTTTATTTTTTGTCTTTTAAAAATGCTCCAAGTAGTTTATCAACCTTGTTAACGTGATTATACCACCAATCAACTAATAATGGTTGTGCTTCAACGACGATTGTTGAGGTAACTCCCTCTTTATCAAGTCTTGTTTTTAAATCTTTAAATTGATTTGTAAATGATTCGTGTTGTTTTTTATGTGAATCATACTCTGGATATTTATGGGCAGTCATTAATCTTTCTTCAGTTCCAAAATGAACAACCAGATATTGGTTCACAAATTTAAATGTCTCTTCGATTACATCTCTTCCTTTCCCAGCTTTCATTGCTTCGATGAGCTTATTAATCCTATCAAATAGTTCTTTGTGCTGATCATCAATTTGATCATTTCCAGTAGAAAGGTTTTGACTCCATACTAACATAAGGCCTCCAAATGATTATTGATTTTTACATAAATAATGTAAAAAATTTAAACAAAATTATCAAGAAAATTCTTGTTTTATTAGGTTTTTCAATAGCTACAAGTTTTTAATTTGACTTTTTCCCAATTTTTGATTATTATAGTATACTTTATTGGAATTTTTTTATGAATAACGTTCTAAGAGTTATTTTAATTATTGTTGGTATATTTGTTGGATTAGCATTTCTTTCTGTAGGTATAGGACTTTTTGTTCTTGCTGATGCTATCACTTCACCTCTGGATATGGGTGAGGAAGATATTTCTGGTGCTACAGGTCCAAGAGTTGCTGTTGTAGAAGTAAAAGATATAATTTCATCTTCGGAAGATATTATTAGGCAACTGAAAAAATACCAAAAAAATAAAAATGTTAGAGCTATTGTTGTTAGAGTTGAATCTCCCGGTGGTGGTATAGCTCCAAGTCAGGAAATATATGAAGAAATTAAGAAAATAAAAGATTCTGGTAAACCTGTAATTGTTTCTATGGGTAGCCTTGCTGCTAGTGGAGGTTATTATATCTCTTTAGGTGCTTCTAAGATTTTTGCTAATCCCGGTACTTTAACAGGTTCCATAGGTGTTATATTGGAATATCCCAATTTTAACCAATTGATGGATAAAGTTGGTATAAATATGACAACAATTAAAAGTGGTAAAATGAAAGATGCAGGTTCTCCTTTTAGAAAAGCTAATGAGGAGGATCAAAGGTATTTCCAACAATTGATTGATAATGGCTATGAACAATTTATTGAAGCTGTTATGTTAGAAAGGAAAATAAGTAGAAGTGAAATAATTAAACTTGCAGATGGTAGAGTCTTTACTGGAAAACAGGCTTACGAAAATAATTTGGTTGATACTTTGGGTACATTTGAAGATGCCATCTTGTATGCAGCAAAACTTGGAAATATTGAAGGAGAACCAAAAATCTTAAAAGAAAAGAAAAAACAAACTTTTCTTGACTTAATGGTATCGAAAATATTTGGTAAACCTATAGGTGAAACAACAGGTATTTTAGGTTCACCGAATTTACAATATAAATTTTCAATCTATTAATTTATAGGTTATCTATGACAAAAGCTGATATTGTAAACAAAGTTGCTGAAGCTACTGGTATTACTAAAACTGAAACAGAAGCTGTTATTGATGGCTTCATTATTACAATTATTAATGCTTTAAAAAATGGTGAAAGTGTTGATTTGAGAGGATTCGCAACTTTTTCCGTTAAAAAAAGAAAATCAAAGATAGCGCGTAACCCAAAAACCGGTGAAACAATCGAACTAAAAGAACGATACGTTCCAACTGCCAAAATTTCAAAACAGTTTAAACTTGCTGTAAGTGAAAGCTTGAAAGTTGAAGATAATAAAAGTGAAACAGAATAAAGTTGTATGTCACAAAAAGATAATGTAAATAATATTATATGCCCGAACTGTAAAAAAGTAGTTAGATCTGATGACTCCTTTTGCAGATATTGTGGTTTTGAATTGAAACCCAAAGATTCTATTGTATATATCGATTCTAAAAAGAATTTGTCAAATAGATTGGTTTTAATCTTTTCGTTTTTGTTGTTATTATTAGTTGCTTTGATTTTTATTATAAATAAGAATCTTAAAAATAATACCAATAACTTGAAAACAGATGTAAATACTGAACAGGTGCCTTCTACTCAACTAATTAACCAACAGAAAATATCAGAATTAAAGGCTATTGTTGAAAGAAATCCTAAGGATTTAGATAATCTTATTTCTTTAGCAAATTTACTTCATGATTCTGATTTACCTGCGGAAGCAATTATTTATTATAAGAAATATCTTGAATTAAACAATAAAAATGCTGATGCAATGGTAGATATGGCTATTTGTTATTTTAATTTGGGTGATAATGAAACCGCAAAAAAACAGATTAATGAAGCTATAAAGATTTCTCCTCAACATCAAAAGGCTTATTTCAATTTAGGAGTTATCTATCTTAATGAAGGTAATGTAAAGGAATCAAATAATTATTTTCAAAAATGTTTTGATATTAATCCACTTTCACCTACTGGTATTCAGGCGAAAGAAATTTTAGAACAACATAAAAATATTAAATTAAATAAATAATTAATTCTATCGATTTATAGGAGGAAAGATGCCCTGCGGGAAGAAAAGGAAAAGACATAAAATGGCTACGCATAAGAGAAAAAAAAGACTTAGAAAGATGCGTCATAAAAAGAAAAACCGCTAGGATTTTTTGAATAGCTGCCAGAATTAGCTTATTTTGGCAGCCATACCTTACCTTTTTATTTTATTTCTGTAAATTTATCCATATCTTACTTTATCGAAAATATAATTAAAATAAAAATTTTCGATTAGTACTTAACACATATCTACTAAATAGTTATTATTCTTTTTTTGCTTTTTTGGGAACCATGATACGTGAAAAATAGTATAAAAAGAGTCAGAAAAAAATATAGTTGACTTTAAGTAATAATTTCTTTATTATAATTAAGAGACAGTTTCCAATTTTCCAAAAATTTTTTACTCTAATTTAAGGAGGTTGTGATGAGGGTATTAATAAAAGTATTATCCTTATTCTTACTATGTATTTCTTTTTTATTTTCTCAAAATGTTACGAACGATATTCAAAAATTGAGAAATGGATACTTACCCGAAAATAATGGTGATTATCAGAACAAGCTAAACACAATTGCTAAGGTTCAAAATAACAGAATAACCTGGAAAACAGGGACTGGTACATACCTTGATAGTTATATATGTTATGGAGATGCCGCTGATCCAATCAAGTTCACAATATTAATTGATCGTGATGTAAAAGATTTAAAAAATATTAAACTTACTTTGAGTGTTTGGGATGTAGATGAAGCTCAAGGCGAAGTGGATGTTGTATCTATAAATGGACATGCTGTTGGTATTCTGCACGGTGCAAATGATTCCTGGAGTGTTAACAACTATACATTAACCCCAAGTATGTTAGTAGGGGGCACTCCACAAAACCCGGGTGTTAATGAGATTGTAGTTGATTTAACTGTGAGCGGATGGTGTGTAACAGTTGATTGGGGAGCAATATCAGCCGATGGCGATGAATTTAATGTTGTATCTCATACTCCATTAAATAAACAAACAGGAGTAGATTTCGAGAAACCTGATATTAAGGCTGTTTTTAATTTGGAACCTGATTCAAAGACAATTAACTCCAATACTTTTGTCGTTTCTTATTGGGATAAGAATAATATGTCTGTGCCAATTTCAGGTTCTTATTCAGTTGATTCAAAAACTAATACCGTTACTTTTACTCCTTCTTCTAAATTGTTGGATGGTGTAAAGTATAAAGTTGAGATTAAAGGTGGTACTAATGGCGTTAAAAGCACTTCTGGTGCTACTATGAAAAAGGCTAAGGTTTTCTATTTTACAACTGTTCCTGAAATTACTGTTGAAAAAGTTGTACCTGTTCAAACTGCTGAAGGCGCAAATATGATTGCTTTCAAAAATGGTGTTGTAAGAGTTTATGCTTATATAGATGTAAAGCAAAATGTTGCCTTAAATGGCCAGGTTGATAAAATTGATAATGTTGATGTTAAACTTGAACAACCTGGATATGTAATTGGTACAAAAAAAGTAACAATAAAGCGTAAAGATAAGTTTACTAAACGTGAGTTAACGCAAGGGACTTTTACCATTAACTTTTTCGATTGGTTCCCACCTGCAGGGGGTAGTTCATTAACAGCAACTGTTGGAGTTACTTCGTCTTCTAATACTTATAGAGAATATAAAGTAACAAACACTTACACGACATTGTCAAAGTTTAAGGATCTTAAATATGTTGTTCAACCCGTACTGGTTGGTTCTTGGAAAACATCACCACCTGCTTCTTTCCCAAATTTAAGCTTCTTTAATGGTTCTGATGTTTTTACTTATCAAATATTCCCTGTTTCAAGTGTATCGCATAGTACTTTACCTGCTTTGCCTATAAGTCAGCCAGCGTATAGCCCGATGGATCAGCAAACTTATGTGTTTTGGGAATTACATAATTCAAGAATAAGGAATTCATCAACTTCTGATTTTATTGCAGGTTATACCCCAAGCGGATGGCTTGGTGCCATAGGTTACTCTTCATTTCTTTTTGGTGATGTAATTGCTATTGATGAGGTATTCTGGGATGTAATACCAACACACGAGTTTGCTCATAATTCAAATTATCTTGGTACAGGTCATACAGATGGGCCTATTGGCTCACTTCAAACATGGACTATCGAAGGCTTTAAAATATATCCCGGTGGCAGTAGTGGAGAACAATATTCAAAAAAATATGGTGTATTCCCAGCTGGTGTACCTTTAAGCTTTATGAATACTGATCCACCACCAAATCATTTAGCATGGATTACAAATGAAGACTATAATACCTTATTAAATAGATTACCAAAGATTGGTAACGGTAAAAACTTAGAAAAAACTATGCTGGCAGAAGTAATGATATTAGGTGGTTATCTCAGTTCTTCTGATAATGTGATTTTAGAACCTATACAAAGACAAAATTACACTGTTGTTAACTTTTCAAATTCTGGAAGCTACTCTATTGAACAACTTAATTCTTCTAATAGTGTGCTAGCCACTAACAATTTTAACCCTTCACCTGAGTTTACTGGTAAAGATGGCTTGAAATATCGTTACTTTAGTGAGGTAATACCTTACAATGCACAAGCTACAAAAATTAGAATCAAAAAAGGATCAACAGTTTTAAAGGAAATTGTTAAATCAAATAATGCACCTGTGGTAAGCATTACTTCACCAACAACAAATGCTATATGGTCTGGTAGTAGAACAATAACATGGACGGCTTCGGATGCTGATAAAGATACACTTTATTATGATATAAAATATAGCAGTGATGGCGGAACCAATTGGATACTACTCGCCAGAAATTATCAGGGTAATTCTCTCAATATTAATACTAATACTTTAACAAATAGCAACAACGCTGTAATTAGTGTAACTGCAACCGATGGTTTTAATTGTACAACTTCTACAGCTAGTTTTTCTGTTGCTAATGGATTGACTGTTATTAGTACACTACCTCAAAATAATGCTACAAATGTATCTACTAAAACAGCTATTACTTTCTGGTTATCTTCTAAAATTAAATCTTCTGATGTTACATCTTCAATTTTTACCTTAACACAAAACATGACAACAATTAATGGAACTTTAAAGTATAACAATATTGATAACTCAATTACCTTTACTCCTTCAGCTGATTTAACCCCCGGTTTAAATTACGTTGCCAGATTAAAGGCTGGTTTAAAAGATTCTCTTAATAACCAACTTGCTAATGATTATGTGATTAGTTTCTATGTTCAAAATGATTCTAGTTTGTATGTAGATTCACATTCACCACAGGCATTTGAACAATCTGTACCTGTAAATAGTTCAATTACTGTTTACTTCTCTAATTCAGTGAATTCATCTACAATTAATACAACTACATTTTCTGTCAAAGAAAACGCAACTGGTGCAACTGTTCCAGGTACAGTTACCTATAATTCAAACACAAAGTCAGCAGTATTTACACCAACAAGTTCACTAAAAGAATCTACTGAATACAAGGTTACTTTAAGCTCTCAAATAAAATCTTCCTTAAATAAACCTCTTGATAGTAACTATGAATTTTTGTTTACAACAGGCTCTGGGACTATTTCAAACGTTCAATTATTAGGTAGTTATTCAGATATGGGTATTGATGATAATTCTAATGGTAAATATGATTGGCTTGCCATTGATGTTGATGTAAATGTGAAAAATGCTGGCACATATTCAATCAACGGAAGGCTTGCTGATAAGAATAACAATGAGATTTTATGGGCTGCAACAAATAATCAGAGCTTAACTGCTGGTGCGAACAAAATTAGATTGAAATTTGATGGTAAAATTATAAATGCCTATTCAACTGATGGACCTTATAAGCTTACTGATTTACAAATTTATAGCACTCAAAATACAGAAGAATCAGACTGGATTTCTGAAGCTTATACAACAAAATCTTACAAAGCCTCTGATTTCGAAACAAGTAATATACCAGTAGCAATTAACTTTACTCCTTCTGATGGTTCTACAGGAGTGCCTACAAATGTCTCAATTACAGTCACATTTACTCGTAATATGAATGCATCGAAAATCGATACTAACTCTTTCTACATTAGAACAGCTACCGGTGCTAAAGTGCCAGCTACAGTAACATATAATTCTGCTACAAGGGTTGCTACCCTAACACCAAAAACACCTTTACAACCAAATACCTCTTATACTGTTACTATTTCAAGTAATATTACAGATGAGCAAGGCACAAAATTGCTTAAGCAGTATAACTGGACTTTTATGACTGGGGCAGGTGTTTCCGATGAAACAGGTGCTATCACTAACTTAGTTACCTATCCAAACCCATTTCCTCATTCATCTTTACCAGATGGAGGTACAAAATTTGCTTTCAATCTATCTGATAATGGTACTAAGCTTAGAATTGTGATTTATACAGTATCAGGTGAATTGGTAAAGGAAATTGAAACCTCACAGGTAAGAAAAGGATATAACGAGATTTATTGGAATGGTTATAATAAAGAAAATAAACCGGTCTCCAGTGGAACATACATCTATATTATCTATTTTACAGATAGTTCAAATAAAGAAAATAAAAAGATTGGAAAACTATCTGTTTTAAGGTAAATGATAATTTAGATTTATGTAAAATTAATTTTTAAAAGGAGAATAACAATGAAAAAATATTTTATAATATCTATTATAGCTTTAGTTTCTATTCTTAATTTCTCTTATTCGCAGAGTGAGAAAAATGGGACAACTTCTGCTAATTTCTTGAAACTGGGGGCTGGTTCTAGAGTGGCTGCTATGGGTTCTTCTGGTGTAGCTATTGCTAATGGTGCTGATGCTATTTATTGGAATCCTTCTTTGCTTGGCTTACAAAATTCAGGTGAATTATTGCTTTCATATAATAAATGGATAGCCGAAACACATAATAGTTTTATCGGTATTACCTCTACATCTAATATGGGTACTTTTGGTTTCGGTTTATTAGCTTTTACAAGTGGGGAAATGAAACGTACTGAAGCTATACCCGGAATAAATGCCCCTTATACCCAAGATGGTACCTTCTGGAATATTGATGGTGCATTGTATGTTAGTTATGGAGTTGATGTTTATAAAAATACCTGTTTTGGTTTAAGCCTAAAAGGAATATATCAAAATATAGCTGAGGAATCCTTTTTTGGTGGGGCTGTTGATGTAGGTCTATCAACAAAATTTAGTGTTAACGATTTTGGTTTTAGTGTAGGTCTTGCTGTGAATAATCTAGGTCCTAAAATGAAATATAAAAATGAAGAGGTTGATTTACCACTTATAATTAATGGTGGTGCCGCTGTTAGATTTTATGAGAATAAGGCTCTTGTCTCATTATCTGGTGGCTCTATAGATGGTAATACAGTTATTAGATTTGGTGGTGAATTTACTCCAATTGAATATGTTTCTATAAGACTTGGTTATAGAACGGGTCTTGATGATATAAGTGGTGATTTAATTGGGCTCACAGCAGGTATTGGTTTGCAATACTCCGGGTTAAAACTTGATTATGCTTATAATGCTTATGGTGATCTAGGTCACGTACATAACATTTCTTTAACGGTAATTCCTTCACTTTTTAACTTTGGTGATAAATAATTAATTTAGATTAGAAAAGCTTCCGCCATAAAAAGCGGAAGCTTTTTTATGAAAAGTTATAATGAAAAGTAATCAGAGTATTTTATTGTAAAGTCTTCCGGATAAAACACGCCATACTCTTTTACTAATTTGTATTTGCCTTTATGTTTACCTTTTATGATTATATCAATTATGTCTATTAACCTGTCTATCTCTTCAAAGGTATTATAAGCACCGAAAGAAACTCTTACTGCACCAGGTAATTCGCTTTTATCTCCACTAATAATTTTTTGTATTAGCTCATCACTCTCTTTTTTATCAACCTTCATTAACTTTTTAAGATATGGGTGTGCACAAAAACAACCACTTCGTACACCTATACCAGCTTCTGCACTAAAAATTGCTGCAACCAGTTGATTTGGTAAAGTGCCAATATTAAAAGCAACTACACCAAGTCTATTTTCAAGATCATTTGGGTTGTGTGGGCCTAGAATTGAAATTTCTTTTCTATCATTTAACCTTTCTAATAAATATTTGGTTAAAGATTTTTCGTGTTCATCTAGAGCTTCCATAGTAAAATCATTTAATACTTGTATTGCTTTTGCCAGAGCAATGGCTCCTACAACATTTGGGCTACCAGCTTCTTCTTTTTCAGGCAAGTCAGCCCAATGCACCTCGTCATGAGTTACAATTTTAACAGTACCACCACCAACTTCTGATGGTTCCCCTTTTTCTAATAATTCTTTAGGTGCAATTAATACTCCGATTCCAAAAGGTGAGTACATTTTATGAGCAGAGAAAACTAAAAAATCAATATGTTCAGGGTGGTTAGAAGGATACATATCAATTTTTTTATGTGGTGCTAGTTGTGCTGCATCAACTAAAAATTTTACTCCATATTGATGAGCTATTTTAGCGAATTTATGAATGGGATTGCATATACCAGTTATATTAGAAGCTCCAGTTATGGCTACTAATTTTACTTTCCCTTTGTTTTTCTCTAACTTTTGTATATAATCATTTTCATTAAGAGAGCCATCTTCGTTTATGTCAATGTATTCAACTTTTGCAAAGCGTCGATATGGTAAATCGTTTGAATGATGTTCCATCCACGAAGAAATAACTACATCATCTTTTGTTAAATTTAATCTCGATGAAATTTTATTTATTGCTTCTGTTGTGTTTTTTGTGAGTATAACAGTTTGTTTTTCTAGGTCAGCACCAACAAATTTACTTATTATTTCATGCGCATCATCATATGCTTTTGTAGAAACTAGTGATTTAAAACCTGCTGCCCTATGAACTGCAGAATACCATTCAAGAAATTTAATTATCGTTTCATTTACTTCTGTTAATGAGGGAGTGCTGGCTGCGTTATCGAAAAAGACATATTGCTTATAAGAGCCATCAAGTAAGGGAACTTTTTTATCAATTCCACATATTATTTTTCTAAATTCATTAATATTTCTCATAAATTACCAACTAGAAATTATTCCATAATTTTATTAAGTTATCAAAGCTTGCTGTAACAAGTATATTTTTCCAAAAAGTTATTGCAGAAACTATATTTCTATGTGCATTTATATTAAGTTCAAGTTTGTAATTACCCATATTCCAGACAAATATGTTTTTATCCCATCCTGATGAAACAAGATACTTCCCATCAGGTGAAAAAGCTAATCCGCTTACAATATCATAATGTGCTTTTAAAAGTTTAATTGGTTTATATCCCTTAAGTGATATTATACTGATAGTACCGTTTTCGTATCCTATGGCAATTTGTTTATTTTGAAAAATAGTTATGCTTGTAACCTTACTTTTCTGGCTACTAATTTTTTTTGTTACTTTAAAAGTTTTTGGATCAAAAATTAAAACATCTCCACCTAAAGTGCCGAATAATATCGTATTGGTATTTTCAATTCTGTTTAATGAGGTGATTTTTGATGTATTGTAAAATTTCTTTAGTACTCTTTGATTGTTAATATTAAGTAAATATACAGAATCAACTACTATTAAAACCAGTGAATCGTTTACAAATTTTAAATTATTTATACATTTATTTGTGAAAGATATTTTCTGAATTGTTTCATTAGTATTGATATCGTAAAACAAAATATCACCAGATGAACTTCCAGAAGCTAAAATATTTCTGGTTCTATTTATATCTAATGCGTTTATCCAACCACTATGCTTTATATTTAATTCTGAGAGTACTTTTTTTGAGTTTACATTATAAATTTTACCATCACCATCACCGATATACAGATTATCATTATCTGATAATAATACAATAATATCAGAAGATAAGGAATATGTTGTGTCTAATTTTATTTTTGTTTTAAGAATATTTTCAGATTGGGATAGAAGTAATGTGTTTGTTATGAATAGAATGCCAAATATTATAATTATTTTATTTTTCATATTTCCCATTTTAAAATTATAGTTTATTAATATAAATCTTTTATTTATTTTTTTCAATCCATTAACAGAAGTATATCTTTTTATTATGCTTGTATAATAAAAAATAATATACTGCTGAATGTTTATATTATAATATTTATTTGTGGTTGAGCTTTTGATGAAAAATTTTCAAAAACATATCAATCTAAAGTATAACCTAGTGAGAAATAGAAAAATACCGGACCAAATATAAATGGATTATTTGGGAGGTTCCTACTAGAAATAAATGAATTGCCTAATGAAAATATTGAGGGCCCAACTGGTGTATCTAATGCAAAACTAAGCCCGAGACCATGTCTTAGATTTTCTAGTTTTATAGCCTCTGTTTTTTCCCATACAGAACCAACATCATAACGCAAACTTATATAAGTATCAAAAAATAGTTTAAATGGAAGAAGCCACCTATATTCAAGGCTTGTTACAAATATTTGTCTTCCTCTGAATTCATTGTCTCTTAAACCAAAGAAAGAATTTTGTCCCCCTAGTTTATATTGTTCTGTATATGGCAAAGTATTATCACCATAACCGAAAATTATTTTAGGATGAAATGTATTTGTGTTTCTTGCGGTAACAAAAAATTCATAACTTATAAATGTTTTTGTAAAAGAAATTCCTGTACCTAATTTAGCAGTAGAAATTTCATGATAGACATTAAGATACATTCCCTTTTTAGGAAATGGATATAAGTCCTGTGAATCAAAAATTAAACCTCCTTTTATACTTGATATATTATGTTTGCCGACAGGAAATCCATCACCATTGTGAGCAAATATTTTTTGATGTTCATATTTGTACTCACCATATAGAAAACCTAACTTTTTATACATGCCTCCAAAAGTTATTGATGGACCATATTTTATTTCTCTAAACTCACCGGATTCTTCTCTTTTCCATCGATTAAGTTTATTTGTTGGAACGGTTCTGTAGCTATATTGATCTTCAAATTGGTATTTAAATTTTGTTTTTAGGAAAAAGGGGGTATTGAATATTTTATTTGTTTTAAAATCAATTGAAGAACTCGTATTTCTAAAACCACCTTGAAAGTTAATGCCATACTCTGCACCCCCACTAAATAAATTTTCATTTCTAAAATCAAGGTATATCTGTGAGTGTTTTTCATTATCAACTCTAATTCCCAATCTCATAATCTCTGGAGGTTTTTCTGTTACTTTTATGTTGACATCTGGTTGTTCCATTGTATAGTTTACATCGATAATAACATTTTCAAAAAGATCTGTTGATACAAGATTGTTTAACCCTCTTGTTGCTAAATTAATGTTAAATAGATCACCTTTTTGTAAAGGGAATTCCCTTAAAATCACATAATCTTTTGTATTGTTATTACCTATCACATTTACTTTATTTATTCTACCCTCGGTTATATAAATCGACAGATTCTGTTTGATACTATCGAAATCAACTTTATATATTTTCGCAAGAGATAGACCAATGTTCCTATATTTTTTTATAATGCTATCTGTAACTCTTGACCATAATTTATGATTAAATGGTTTATCAATAAAAATCGAAAAAAGTGAATCGATATAATATCTTGATAAAAGAGAATCACCTTCTACTGATATTGATTTTATATAAGGGTATGGTTCAAGGTTATAGTTTAATGTATATGCTTTTTCGTTTTTTGTTAATACACAATATACATCTTTATAATAACCAGTAGATTTAATTTCTTTTGTGGTATTCAAAATATCAATTTCAGTTATTATTCTATTTTGCTGTCTGTTTATTACTTCGTTCTCTATGTCAAGAGGAATGTGTGAACCAGAAAAACTTACAGAAGTTATAAAATATTCTTTATTATTGTTGTATAGATTGCTTAAAGAATCTCTCTTTTTATTTATTTCAGAAATTTTTTTTATGGCGTATTTTTCCCCTACGCTAATTATCGAATCCGCCTCATTAAAACTGGTTGATGAGTATTTATGTAAATCTGGTGAAATCACAATGTCAGAGCTTTTTAGTTCTCTATTATCAAATTCTGCTTGCATAACTGAAAGCATTTGGTCAAGCACTTCCCAGGGGGCATTTATTTCTTCTTTTTTTCTTAAACCGCTTGTTGTATTCACTGAAATCACCAGATCATATCCTGCATTGATAGGGAAGTGTGCAGGAATATTTGCTAATATTCCTCCATCAATTAATTTTAATGAATCTCTTATTATTGGGGGATTAAGTAAAGGCCAGGTAAAGCTAGCTCTTATTGCTTCACTTAAATTACCTGAATCTAATGCTATGCTTTTGCCATGCGTTAAATCTGTAGTAACAGGATAAAACTTTATGGGTAATTCGTTAAACTTTTCTGTATGATGTATGCCCTGTAGTACTAAGCCATTAATTAAATTAGTAATTTCGTGACCACTCGATAAACCAGATGGAATTACAGGTTTTAAATTTTGGAATCTTAAAGTAAAAAAGCTCTTTGAAAATGAAAGCTTTTGATCTTGATATAAGTATTCTCTTTTTACATCTTTTGTAATAGAAAAAAAGGAATTTACATCAACTGATTTGAGTAATGTTTTTAATTCCTCAGTTGAGTATCCGATAGAATATAAACCTCCGATTATTGCTCCAATGCTGGTTCCATAAATAGCATGAATTGGAATCTTATGTTCATTAAATACTTCTAACACTCCAATATGAGCTAAACCTCTTGCACCACCACCACTTAGTACTAAAGCAATTTTTGGTTCTTTGACTCTCAGTTCAGGTATTTTGGGAAAATTTTCTGTATGTATAATTGTATCATATTTGGGTCTTATGATTATTTGTTCTTGATTTTGAGCATTGGATAAATCATTGATAAATAAATTTAATAATAAAACAAAAGTAATAATTATACTCGATAATTTTGTTTTAATTATTTTATTTGCAGAGGTCATTTATTAGTTTTGCACTTTTAATGTTGTCAAATATTTTTTTTACAGAATTTATCAGGGAAAGGTCTATACTACATATCTCGTATTCTTTTGTAACCTTTGTAAACTTGACTTCATTTCCAAAAGGATCAAATACATAAGATTTACCACAATGAATATCATTTTTTGAATTAACACCAATTACAAATATCTGATTTTCAATTGCTCTTGCTTTCAAGAGGGTTCTCCATATTTCTTCTCTTTCTTTGGGCCACCATGCCTGTACTATTAATAAATCCATGCCTTCTTTTGCCCTTTTTCTTGCAAGTTCAGGGAATCTTAGATCGAAGCAAATTATGTTACCAACTTTTATTTTATTACCGCGTAAATTAACTGTAAAATTTTTTGTGTATTTACCCGGCTTAAATAATTTATGTTCATTTAATGGTTTGAATAAGTGAATTTTTTCGTATTCATTTATAATTTTACCATTATATAATGCTAATGAAACATTCTTTCTATCTTTATGAGAGTGACCAATAGGGAAGGTGCCTGGGAATAATAAAATTTTGTTTTCTTTTGTAAAATTTAGAAGTGATTGTATAAATGGTTCATCCTTTGTTATAAAAAAATCGTTTTCTTCCTTAAAAACCGAATAACCTCCCAAAATCATTTCAGGCATTATAATGATATCTATATTTTTTAATTGTGCTTTAAGACTTTTATTATTAATGGTGTTTAATGAATATGATAAACATATATTCAAGTTTTTATTTTTCATTTTTTCTCCATAATAATTAAATAATAATATAATTAGTTGTTTCATTATTTTTCAAGGTTATTATATAGTATGCTTTAAAAGATTATAGCAATGTTGCTACATCTTCTCATATACCATTAAAGTAAACGAAGCGAGATGTTTCAATTACCATAGGGGTAGAGCCCCTAAATGTTTGTAGAAAGACATGTAAAAACAAAACAAGCACCGTAGGTGCGACACGTATAGATATGTCAGGGCTACGCACCTTTTGAATTTTTAACGCATTAACGATTCGGTTACGTTAGAATCAGAGCCCCGATATGTTTGTAGAAATGTAATCGAAAACATAACAAGCACCGTAGATACGACACGTATAGACATTTCGGTGTTACGCACCTTTTGAATTTTTAACGCATTAACAATTCTATTACGTTAGGGGCAGAGCCCCGATATGTTTGTAGGAAGACATGTAAAAACATAACAAGCACCGTAGGTGCGACAAGCATAGACATGTCAGGGCTACGCCCCTAAAACAATTATCTGACCATAATTCTACAAACATATCGGTGCTACGCACCTTTTGTATTAACGACAAATAAATGTTTCCCTTACCATAGTGTCAGAGCCCCGTTATGTTTGTAGAAAGCACGAACAAAAACATAACAAGCATCGTAGATGCGACACGTGTAGACATTTCGGTGTTACGCTCCTTTTGTATTTATTACATATCAACGTTTTGTTTACATTAGGGGCAGAGCCCCGATATGTTTGTAGGAAGACATGTAAAAACATAACAAGCACCGTAGGTGCGACATGTATAGACATGTCAGGGCTACGCCCCTAAAATATTTATCAAAATATAAATCTACAAACGTTTCTGTGCTACGCACCTTTTGTATTTACAACGCAGAAATTTTTTGATTACCATAGGGGCATAGCCCCGTAATGTTTGTAGAAAAACGAATAAAAAACATAACAAGCGCCGTAGGTGCGACACGTATATACATGTCAGGGCTACGCCCCTAAAACATTTATTTGCCAAAAATCTACAAACGTTTCGGTGCTACGCACCTTTTTTAACATTATAAAAAATCATGAGAAACGATGTTTTGTAATTTAGGGGCAGAGCCCCGAAATGTTTGTAGAAATACGAACAAAAACATAACAAGCACCGTTGGTGCGACATGTTAAAACATATCATGGCTACACATTTTTTGTATTTATTACGCATTGACGTTTCGATAGGGGCAGAGCCCCGATATGTTTGTAGAAAAACGAATAAAAAAACATAGCAAGCACCGTAGGTGCGACACGTATAGACATGTCAGGGCTACGCCCCTAAAACATTTATCTGACCATAATTCTACAAACGTTTCGGTGCTACGCACCTTTTATATTTACGAAGCAAAATGTGTTGGTTACGATAGGGGCATCGCCCCGATATGTTTGTAGAAAAACAAATTAAAAAATATAATAAGCACCGTAGGTGCGACACGTAAAGATGTGTCAGGGCTACGCCCCTAAAACATTTATCAAATCATAAACCTACAGACATATCGGTGCTACGCACCTTTTGAATTTATTACGCATTGACGTATTGATAGGGGCATCGCCCCGATATGTTTGTAGAAATGTAATCGAAAACATAACAAGCACCGTAGGTGCGACATGTGTAGACATGTCAGGGCTACGCCCCTAAAACATTTATTTGCCAAAAATCTACAAACGTTTCTGTGCTACGCACCTTTTTTATTTATAACACAAAAACGTTTTGCTTACGATAGGGACAGAGCCCCTAAATGTTTGTAGAAATACGAACAAAAACATAACAAGCACCGTAGGTGCGACACGATAAAAAATTATATTCGTTTCTGTTCTATGCACCTTTTTTATTAACGACAAATAAATGATATGCTTACCATAGGGGCAGAGCCCCGAAATGTTTGTAGAAAGACATGTAAAAACAAAACAAGCACCGTAGGTGCGACACGTATAGACATGTCAGGGCTACGCCCCTAAAACATTTATCAAATCATAAATCTACAAACGTTTCGGTGCTACGCACCTTTTGAATTTTTAACGCATTAAAGATTCGGTTACGTTAGGGGCAGAGCCCCGAAATGTTTGTAGAAAGCACGAACAAAAACATAACAAGCGCCGTAGGTGCGACACGTATAGACCTCAAAAAAAAATTAGAATTGAAACTAAAAATATACTTTAATATATTGTTATGAGTTAATCAAAAAAATTATATTATGGCAAAACAAAAATTAATATACTTTTGCAAAAATTGTGGAAATGAATCGCCAAGATGGATTGGGAAATGCCCGGTTTGTGGTGAATGGAACCAATATATTGAAGAAAAGGTTATTGAAAATAAAAATAAAAATGTAAGAAAAGCTCATGAAAATGAAAATACACCTTTTTTACTCAACGAAATTGAAACTGATAGCGAGATAAGAATAAAAACACACATTGAAGAATTCGATAGAGTATTGGGTGGTGGTATAGTTACTGGTTCAGTAATTCTTTTAGCAGGTGATCCTGGTATTGGTAAATCTACTTTGATGCTACAGATTGCACAAAAGGATTTTAATAAATCTATTCTTTACATAACAGGTGAAGAATCTTTACAACAAATAAAATTAAGAGCATCAAGACTTGGGTTAAATTCAAATACAACCTATTTTTTGGCTGAAACAGAATTGGATGCTATCGATAAAGTAATCGAAAAAATAAAACCTGAAATAATAATTATCGATTCTATACAAACGGTCTATCACTCTTCTTTCGATAATGCACCTGGCAGTATCACACAAATAAAAGAATGTACCTATAGATTAATGCAGGTTGCTAAAACTAAAAATGTTTCTGTATTCATAGTTGGCCATATAACAAAAGATGGGCTTATTGCTGGACCAAAAATTCTGGAACATATAGTTGATACTGTATTGCAATTTGAAGGAGATAATAATTACTCCTATAGAATTTTAAGATCAGTTAAAAACAGATTTGGTTCAACAAATGAAATCGGTATTTTTGAAATGACATCTTCTGGTTTAACAGAAGTTAAAAATCCATCTGAAATATTTTTATCACAAAGACAAATAAATTCTTCCGGCTCTACAATAGTATCTACTATAGAAGGCTCTAGACCAATACTTATTGAGGTTCAAGCATTGGTTACTCATACAAGCTATGGTATACCTCAAAGATCATCAACTGGTTTTGATCATAGAAGGCTTGCAATTTTATTAGCTGTAATTGAAAAACGATTAGGAATAAAACTCGGTCAATATGATGTTGTTACTAACATAGCTGGAGGTGTAAAGGTAACAGAGCCTGCTGTAGACTTAGGTATTATCTCCTCAGTAATTTCAAGTTATAAGGATGTTCCCATAAATTCAAAAATGGTCGTAATAGGTGAGGTTGGGTTATCTGGAGAAGTGAGAGCTGTTAACTTTATGGAGAAAAGACTTCAGGAGACAAAAAAACTTGGTTTCTCGAAAGTAATTATTCCTAAAAATAACATAAAAGAATCAAAAAACATAAGTGATATCGAAATTATACCTGTTAGTACAATAAATGAATGTCTTTCTCATTTAATTTGATACTAACTTTATAATTAAAGATAATCGATTTTTTTATAAATTGGTAAATAAATGAATATTATTAAAAAAGTAATTTATGTTATTATTCAGGTGAGCGTAGTTATTTATCTAAGCCTTTTGGCACAAAAAGGATTAGAGATAATTCCAGTACCAGAAGTCTTTAAAAACATGAGCCTCATTGAATTAGATGACTTAGATAGAAGCATACTTCAATCTGCAGTAGATTTAAAATCGAAATTTGTTTCAAGCCAAGAAGCCATTGATACAAATATAATAATAATTAATGTGGAGACTGCAAATCCTGTACCTCGTGGAGAGATAGCAAAAGCCATAAAGTTTTTGAAGGATAATGGAGCTAAAACAATAGCTTTAAATGTTTTTTTAGATGAACCAAGAGATGATATTGATCCACAATGGGATGGTGATCTTGCCGAAGCCATTGAATACAAAACTCAAAATGTTTTAGGAATTAATGGCTTTCAATATTTTGTGAATGATAAAAATGAAATAGATACAATGCTATCATTAAATCCAATAGAAAAATTTAATAAAATGAAGGCAGTTGGCTTTGGAAATCTTGAAATGACGCCAGAAAATGAAGGTAGCATTGTCCAGCAGTTTTACCCAAATGCATTTTTTAAAGGTAAACCCTTAAAATCATTTCCACTTGCAGTTGCTGAACATTATGATAGCAGCAGAGCAAAGATACTTAGCAATAAATTTGATAAAGAATATGTTAACTTTTATAAAAAAGAACTATTCAAAGTATGGAATTTAAGTTTTCTTACTAATCCAATAATCAACAATGCTTTTGCACCTTTAATAAAAGATAAGCTTTTTATTATTGGATATATCAATCCAGAATCTGACCCATTAAAATTTAATATGTATAGCACACCTATTGGAAAGCTCGAACATATTTTTGTCTATGCTGGCATAATAAGTGATATTCTAACTCATAAATTTGTACCAGAATCTCCTTTTATTGTAGATATGATAGTAGGAGTAATATTTTGCCTTTTGAATATAATGCTTTTTTCAATTGCCAGTAAAAAAACATCATTATGGGAAAAGTTTACAGGTGTAACTCTTATACCATTAGAAATTGTTTTTATTTATATAGTGGTAATATTTGTTTTTGTTTTCTTTAATTATAAGTTATCGGTAGTAATACCCAGTATAATAATTATAATATCTATTCCTTTAAACAGTTATACACACAAAAAGATTTTACCATTAATGCAAAAGTACTATTCAATTTTTAAATATAGAAATATACCCTATCCTTTTTTACAACAATATTTAAACATTTTTATACATGAGAAAAGATCGATAAGAATGTTTACTACTATATTTGGTATTCAAAGGGTACTCTGGCTACTAAATGCTTTCTCTGTAATTGAGGTAATTCAAAAAACATCGAGAAAAATTGATAACAATTTATTTGACACCCTTAATATAAAAAGTTGGGATGATCTATATAAATTTGTATCCGAAAATAAAAACTTGCCTATAAATTCAATTATATATAGTATACTTAACGAAGTAAAAGAAAATATTCCTGAATTATCAAAGCTATCAGATGAATACTATAGGATTTACACTCACAATAACTTAAAGAGAGAATTATATTCCAGAATAGAAGAAGAAAAAGATATAGAACCTTATAATGATAATTTTTACAGTTATAAAGCTACTTTTACTAATTTAATAAATGCCTTTTTAAAGAAGTTTGATAATTATAAATTGATATTTGTTATCAAAAAGAAAAACGATAGCTATTTAGTAAAGGATTTGATGAGCATCAAGCACTCTGTTTATTATTTTCATTTTTCTACTGAACTAACAAGTAATTCAATTTACTTAATTGATGAAAGTAATAATGCTTTAAAATTAGAACCTTTGGCATGCTATATATTTTGTAAATATCATCAAGAAAAAGAGCTTTTTGTTTTTTCTAATTTACAATATGATGAGTATACTTCTAAGAAAAGAGCACATTATATCGGAAACACTTTTACCTGTTCGCCTCTGGTGCCACCATCAAAACATGATTTTTTAAGGAATTAATAAATGAATTACTTTATAGATACACACGCACATATAGACGATAAAAGATTTGACGAAGATCGTGATCTGGTTTTGACAAAATGTTCTGAAACAGGAGTGAAATATATAATTGACCCCGCAGTAAATTTTAGTAGCTGTGAACGCGTATTTCAACTTTCTAAAAAATATGATATGGTTTTCTCTGCTTTTGGGATTCATCCACATGACTCAAAAGAAGCCAACGACCATTACTTAAACAAAATAGAAGAGCTTTTAGAGGATAAAAAAGCAGTGGCT
The DNA here is from genome assembly GCA_036567745.1 of Ignavibacteria bacterium. Taxonomy (GTDB): domain Bacteria; phylum Bacteroidota; class Ignavibacteria; order DATCTW01; family DATCTW01; genus DATCTW01. Next base: position 188,951 of record DATCTW010000041.1, read on the forward strand.
GTTGGTGAGATTGGATTGGATTATTATTACGACTTTTCACCTAAAGATGCACAAAAAGCTGTTTTCAGGGATTTTATAAAGCTCGCAAAAAAAATGAAGAAACCTGTCATAATTCACAATAGAAATTCTGATGAAGATATTATGGAAATTCTTGAATCAGAATATTCACCTGATTTAATTGGCCAATTTCATTGTTTTTCAGGAGATGTAAGGTTGGCACAAAGAGTCTTAAATTTAGGTTTCTATATTTCTTTTACTGGATCAATCACATTCTCTAAAAATAAATATGCAGAAATTGTTGAGATGGTACCAATAGATAAAATATTACTTGAAACTGATTCGCCTTATATGGCACCTGTACCTCACAGAGGTAGAAGAGCTGACCCAACAATGATTCCGGTAATTGTGAAACGGATTGCAGAGATTAAAAAAGTAAGTGAAGATGTTATTTATGAGAATACATACAAAAACACTTTCAAACTATTTAATAATTTAAGTCAAGAGTATTATGGAAACTAACGACCAAAAAATTCAGGTATTGCAAAGGAAACTTTCTATTGTTGAGAAAGAAAGGGATATACTTCTTGCTCTCTTTACTGAAAGCGATAAAGTCTATTATGAAAGATTAATGGATTTAGAAAGCGAAATTCAGGTTATACAACAGAATAAATTAGAATTTCATAATGATTTCAAAAATGTGTATAAATTTATTCGTGAAGTGCAAGCACTTCGTAATAGAATATATGAAAGAGAAAAAGCATTTAATTCGGCGATAAAAAAAGTAGAAGAATTAACTTTCAGGATTTCTGAAACAGATAGGGTTAAAAGTGAATTTTTATCCAACACATCACACGAGATAAGAACTCCACTTAATGCAATTTTGGGTTTTTTGGAGCTAATTAAAAGCGGGCTTTATGATACTCCAGAAGAAATGATGGAATACGTTAACGGTGCTATTGAAAGCTCCAATCATCTCTTGAAGCTATTAAATGAAATTCTTGATATTGCAAGAATAGATTCAGGTACTTTAAAGATTAATTTTGACGAAGTAAATCTTAAAATGTTAGTAGAAGCTTTATACACCTCTTCGTTAAATCAAGCACAACAAAAGGAGATTTCACTTGATTTGGAATTCCCAGAAGAAAACATTATCGTAAGAGGAGATTCTGATAGAATAAAACAAATATTTAACAATCTAATTACAAATTCATTGAAGTTTACACCAAGAGGTGGTAAGGTAACAATCAGGCTTAGCTTGCAATCTGAAAAAAATTATGTCTTATGTGAGGTAATTGATACCGGTATTGGAATAGAAAAAGAAAATCTCAGAATTATTTTTGATAGATTTACTCAGTTGGATTCTGGTACAACAAGAAAGTATCAAGGCGCTGGTTTGGGTTTATATATTACTAAAAATCTTATTGAGCTGATGGGTGGCATGATTTATGTAGAAAGTCAAGGATTAAACAAGGGATCTAATTTTATGTTTACATTACCTCTTTCTACATCAGATATTGAGTTTAACTTAAACAAAACCATAGGTATTAATAAATTCAAAATTGAAGGAAACAAAAACAATCCACTTGTTGCAATTATAATTGATGATCCAATAACAAGAGATTCATTAAAAGAACATTTGTTAAATGAAGGTTACGCTACTGTTACAGGTATTACTGCCGATGATGGTTTTAATATAGTAAAGGAACACAATCCGAAATTAATCATTTTAGATTGGTGCCTGCCAAGAAGAAAAGCATTCGATTTAGTAAATGGGATAACATTATTCAAAATATTAAACTCCCTTCCTGAGTATTCATCTATACCAATTATAATTTTAACAGGTCATCCAATAAAGTTTGTGAACCTTTTTGAAGATCATATTTATGTAGACGAAAAAAATTACTTTGAAAAACCAGTAACATATAAAAAGTTAATGGATAGAATTAACTCACTCTTACAAAAAGATTTGTCCGAAAAAAGAATAATAATAATGTTAGAAAGTGATCCAAAGATATATAATTTATTTAAATCAAAATATTCAACACCAAATTATAATTTTAAAATTTTATATAATAGTGAAGATTTCCTGTCATATCTTGAAAAAAACTATCACCAGAAAGCTGTTTTAATAATGAATCAAATATCAGCAGGCGTTCTTGATGAGGATTTATACAGGTTCTTTCTTGAGAAAAAACCACAGTATAACTACCCAATAATAATTATTACAAATTCACCAAACTATGAACCAACTGATAATTTGAATTATATATCGAATGAAAAAGTATATTCTATCTTGAAAAAGGATTTCCTTGAAGAGCCAGATAGAGTGTATAAAATCATTAATAAACTTCTTGAGGAGCTATGAAAAAGATAATATTTCTTTTAATAATTATTTCAACACTTTGTATTTCTAAAAATAAAAAAACAGTAATTGACTCCTTTGATTATAAACTGAAGAAAATATATGGTTACCAATACGATAAAGATATTCTTGAATTAGGTAAACTATTAATTGATAAAGATAAAAGAGTAGCCGCAAGGGCATCAATAGCTTTGGCTAATCTACAGGATACTATCACAATTCCACTAATAATCAAAGTATATCAAAATTCAGATGATAAAGCAAAAAAAGATATTGCTTTTTCATTGGGTCAGATTGGCCCATGCTTTGAAACGGGATATTTTATACTATCTGAATTAAAACTAAATAAAAACGAGGAAATTAGAAATGTATTATTCGAAGCTTTGGGAAAATCAGGTCAAAAAGAACTATTGGATAGCTTAATATTAATACCAACCTTAAGCAACAACGAAGAAGCTCATAAAATAATGGGAATTGCTCGTTATGCTTTAAGGGGAATTAAAAATAGCAATAGCATTAAATATCTTGTTGATAAACTAAAACAAAATGACGAAAATATTTTTACTTCAGCCTCCTATGCATTATGGAGATCATCAAACTATGATCTACTAAAAGAACATTTACCAAAAATATTCGATATATTAGAAAAGTCGAAAAATGAAAACAAGTACTATTTAATAAATGCTCTTAGTGCTTTTCCACCAAATGATACCTTGAAAAACATTTTGTTTAAATTTTTAGATGGACCAAGAAACGTTCAATTAAGCACTATAAAAGCCCTTGAAAAATATCCATTATCAAAAGATGAACTTGAAAAGATATCATATCTAGAAAATTCTAACGATGAACATGTTAAATTGACATATTATAGATTTTTACAAAAAGTATTATTTAAAGATAGTCTGGATAAATCTTATATTGCAAATATTATTAAATTATATCTAAATAACAAACAAAAATCATGGAGAGAAAAAGCAGAATTATTTAGTGCATTAGCTGTATATCAAAAAGATAGCATTGTAAATATTTTAATAAAAGAGTTAGAGTCAAAAAATGAGAGGTATTGTGCTAAAATTATTAATGCTATAGGTGATATTGGTACACCACTTGCCTTGCAAACTCTTTTATACAAAATTAATCCTTCTAATACTTTTACTAAAATATCATTGCTTGAAAATATATCAAAGATAAGGAATAAAGTTAAAATTGATTCATCTGATTTAATGAGAATTAAAGATATTTTCTTAAAATCATTGTATAGCAAAAATATCGGAATTATTACCACTGCAGTAATGGCTTTGAATAATAACCAGTTCAGAAATTTAATACCATTAAATGATTATATTAAGGTTTACAATTCCCTAAAACTACCAGATGATGTAGAAGGAATACTTCAATTTATCAGGTTATTGGCACAAATTGGTGGTGATGAGGTTAAAAAAATATTGGAATATGCGGTAAACTCCGAAAGTGATATAGTATCAAACACTGCTATAGATGCTTTGTATGTGCTTACAGATGAAGAATACATTAGACAGGAAAATATAAAAGGAGAAAAAAACAAATTTATACCTAACTGGAAATATTTTGATGCAATTGTAAAATCTCCTAAAATAGAAATTAATACAGAAAAAGGTAAAATATTAGTACAATTATTTCCTAACGATGCTCCATATACAGTAATGAGTATATGTTCTTTAGCAGACAGAAAATTTTTTGATGGGCTTGTATTTCATCGTGTTGTACCTAATTTTGTAATTCAAGGAGGAGATCCACTTGGAACAGGTTGGGGTGGACCCGGTTATAGCATTAAAACAGAGATAAGCCCACAAAAATTTGGAACTGGTTACTTAGGTATGGCAAACGCTGGAAAAAATACTGAGGGCTCTCAGTTCTTTATTACACATTCACCTCAACCACACCTTGACGGAAGATACACTGTTTTTGGAAAAGTAATAAAAGGTATGGATGTAGTAGATTTAATTCAAGAAGGTGATAAAATAATTTCAATTAGAAGAGTAAAATAAAAAAAGCATTACAAATGTTTTTATAGCATTTGTAATGCTTATTTACTAAATAGAAGATAGATTAATCTTTCAAATATTTTTCGTATTCTTTGTAATGTGCCTTGTCAAATTCAATTAATTTTTTATAAACGCTTTTATCTGGATAGTCTTTAAAGAATTCAGCAATTTCAATATATTTCAAATCAAAAAAATTTCTTACTAAAATGCTGTTAGGATTATTTTTCTTCACAGATGCAATTTGTTCAAGAGCATTGAGAACATTTTTATATGCTAGATCTGGTTGAGATGATTTTATATCAAGCCCATTATAATGATAATTAAAAAAGCCAACTCTAAGAGGCACCATCTTTGCACTTAACAATTCCTCGTTTAAATCCCACCTGCTATAAGTAGAACCTGCTGTTTTCTTCCAACCCATTTTGTTGCTCGAAGCACCCATTTGTACAATATTTTTAGCTCTTTCAAATAGTGGTGTGCCCGATAGTTCTTTCTCATAAGTATCTGCATCGAATCCAAGAATTGTTAACATATAAAAATCAATGAAGCTGGTAAGAGGGTCAAATCTTCTCTCTTCGTGATCTAGAGGTTTGCCTTTTTCGTAAACAAACTCCCACTTATCATCTAATGCTCTGAATATTTTTGTTGTTTTACCTTTGCTGCTTTCTCCATCAAAAAGCGGGCGTTGACTTTCAATAACAACCTTCGCATTATACACATTATCACTATTACCTGAAACAAAGAGAATTGATATGGAGACCTTTATCTTATCATCTCCGTAGTTTTTACCAATCCATCGATAGTTATTTATATATTCCTTTATTCTCTTATCAAAATCAAGAAGGTAATCCTTGTTTGAAGGGGGCACCTGTTCAATATTACAGGTAACATCCGCAAGTATTTCTTGAGCTCTTGCATAAGAGATACATACAAGTAAAATTATAATTAAAAACTTAAAATATCTTTTCATAGAAAACCCCATTTTCTATATACTATCAAAATAAAAAAAATATTTTTATTCTTCAAGTGTAATGTTATTATTTAAAATTTCATTAGCCTTTTTGATAATTACTGATTCATCAATATCGTTCATACATTTAAAGTGCTTTTTAGGGCATTCGTTAAGTCCAATATGAGAGCAGGGTCTGCAATTCAACCCTTTATTCTCTATAACAAAAGAAGCTTTTCCAGAAGGAAAAAACCCCAACTCTTTTACAGTTGAACCAAATATTGCAATTAAAGGAACTTTTAACAAATCACCCAAATGCATTAGCCCGGTATCGTTTGCTATTATTAATTTACACTTGCTTAGTAGTAAAGAAGTTTCAATTAAGTTTGTTTTACCTGCCAAATTTATGCACCTATCAGAACCAATTGCAAATCTTAAATTTTCACAATATTGGAATTCGTCTTTACTACCAAATAAAATTATTATTCTTTTATGATTTGTTAATAATTCTCTACCAATTTTAGCGAATTTATTTAATGGAAGTATTTTTGTCTTATGTTTTGCAGAAGGTGCAAACCCAATTAATTCATTATTATCAATCTGAATAAGTTTCTCTAAATCTACAAATTTTTCGTAATCACTAACAATTATTTTATATGTCTCAAGATATGTATCAAAATTATTTTCATCTAATTCAACAATTTTATTAAAAGTAAGAAAATATCTTTTGATTATATTGGGATAATTTTTCAATAGATTGATTTTAGTTTTTACCAGTAAAAACTTTTTTATCGAATGTTTTTTGAATCGAACTAGTCTGAATGGCAAAAATAAAGTTAAAATTCTTGAGCGAATATTATTGTGTAAATCAATGATGTAATCATAATTATTATGTTTAATAATTTTTTTTAATTTCGAGATACTGTCATTTTTATCATCGAATAATATTACCTCATCAATAAGTTGATTAAGCTTTAAAATATCGTGAAATTGAGATTTTGATACAAAATGTATTATGATATCCGGATAAGTATATTTTAAAAAAGAAATTGCAGGAAAGGTTAATAAAATATCTCCTAATGAACTAAATCTTATAAATAATAATTTCAAATTAATTAAATCCAATTTTTTATAAAGATAACCCTTTTTTTATTTTTTTTCAATCACTTTATTTTCGTTTTTTATGTTGCTAAAGCGTCCCCACATCGTAAAAGGTGCGTAGCACCGAAACGAATATAATTTTTAACGTGTCACACCTATGGTGCTTGTTGTGTTTTTTGATTACATTTCTAAAGCGTCCCCACATCGTAAAAGGTGCATAGCATCGAAACGAATACAATTTTTAACGTGTCGCACCTACGGTGCTTGATTTGTTTTTTTTTGTTTTTCTACAAACATATCGGGGCTCTGCCCCTAAATTACAAAACATCGTTTCTCATGATTTTTTATAATGTTAAAAAAGGTGCGTAGCACCGAAACGAATATAATTTTTAACATGTCACACCTATGGTGCTTGTTGTGTTTTTTGATTACATTTCTACAAACATATCGGGGCTCTGCCCCTATTGTAAACAAAACGTTGATATGTAATAAATACAATAGGTGCGTAGCACCGAAATGTTTGTAGATTTATAATTTGAAAAATGTTTAGGGGCGTAGCCCTGACATGTATTTACTACAAACATATCAGGGCTCTGCCCCTAATGTAAACAAAACGTTGATATGTAATAAATATAATAGGTGCATAACACCGAATTGTTTGTAGATTTTTGGTAAATAAATGTTTTAATTTTTCTACAAACATATTGGGGCACTGCCCCTATCGTAACCGAATCGTTAATTCGTCAAAAATTCAAAAAGTGCGTAGCATAGAAACGAAGATAATTTTTAACATATCGCACCTACGGTGCTTTAACATATTTTATTCGTGTTTTCTACAAACATTACGGGGCTCTGCCCCTAATGTAATCGTATCGTTAATTCGTAATAAATACAAAAGGTGCGTAGCACCGAAACGTTTGTAGAATTTTGGTAAATAAATATTTTAGGGGCGTAGCCCTGACATGTATTTTTAACATGTCGCACCTACGGTGCTTATTATGTTTTTTTACACATTGTTCTACAAACATATCGGGGCTCTGCCCCTAATGTAAACAAAATATCCCTTTTTCGTATGCAATATTTAACAATCATAAAAAAAGGTGCGTAGCACAGAAACGTTTGTAGAATTATAATTAGAAAGATGTTTTAGGGGCGTAGCCCTGAAACATATATTTGACATATCGCACCTACGGTGCTTGTTATGTTTTTAAACATTTTTCTACAAATATTACGGGGCTCTGCCCCTAATGTAATCAAATCAATAATACGTTATAAATACAAAAGGTGCGTAGCACCGAAACGTTTATAGAATTTTGGTAAATAAATATTTTAGGGGCGTAGCCCTGAAACATATATTTTACATGTCGCACCTACGGTGCTTGTTATGTTTTTAGACATTGTTCTACAAACATATCGGGGCTCTGCCCCTAATGTAATCAAATTTTAATACGTAATAAATAAAAAGGTGCGTAGCACCGAAACGTTTGTAGAATTTTGGTCAGATAAATGTATTAGTGGCTTAGTCCCGACATGTATTTACGTGTCGCACCTACGGTGCTTTAACATAGTTTGTTCGTGTTTTTCTACAAACATTACAGGGCTCTGCCCCTAATGTAATCAAATAAATAATACATTATAAATACAATAGGTGCGTAGCACCGAAACGTTTGTAGAATTATGGTCAGATAAATGTTTAGGGGCGTAGCCCTGACATGTATTTTTAACATGTCGCACCTACGGTGCTTGATTTGTTTTTTTTTGTTTTTCTACAAACATATCGGGGCTCTGCCCCTAAATTACAAAACATCGTTTCTCATGATTTTTTATAATGTTAAAAAAGGTGCGTAGCACCG